>NZ_JAMDGW010000013.1:0-116012 GCF_028656995.1 Pseudomonas sp. TNT2022 ID642
GCGACATGACTGATCATCTGTAGGAGCTGCCGAAGGTTCGGGCCGCGTTCGGACGATCTTTTAGCTACTAATGGATTGTGAGGTTTTTATGTTTGATTACTCCGCTCGTCCCGAATTGCTCAAGGATCGGGTCATTCTGGTCACCGGTGCCGGTCGTGGCATCGGTGCGGCGGCCGCGAAAACCTATGCGGCCCACGGCGCCACCGTGTTGCTGTTGGGTAAGACCGAAGCCAATCTGACCCAGGTCTACGACGAGATCGAAGCCGCTGGCCATCCGCAACCGGCGGTCATTCCGTTCAACCTCGAAACCGCCCTGCCCCATCAGTACGATGAGTTGGCGGCGATGATCGAGAGCGAATTCGGCCACCTTGACGGCTTGCTGCACAACGCTTCGATCATCGGCCCGCGCACGCCGATCGAGCAGTTGTCCGGTGAAAACTTCATGCGCGTCATGCAAGTCAACGTCAACGCCATGTTCATGCTGACCAGCACCCTGCTGCCGCTGCTCAAGCTGTCGCAAGATGCTTCGGTGGTGTTCACCTCCAGCAGCGTCGGGCGCAAGGGCCGTGCTTACTGGGGCGCTTATGGCGTGTCGAAGTTCGCCACCGAAGGCCTGATGCAAACCCTGGCCGATGAAGTCGACGGCGTCGCGCCGGTGCGCTCCAACAGCATCAACCCGGGCGGTACGCGCACCAGCATGCGCGCACAAGCCTATCCGGGGGAAAACCCGCTGAACAATCCGACGCCGGAGGAGATCATGCCGGTGTATCTGTATCTGATGGGACCGGACAGCACCGGTATCAACGGCCAGGCATTCAACGCGCAATAACTGCCATACGTCGCTTTTGTTGCCGCGGCAGATTCCTGTCGCGGCACGCATTTGCCGCTTGCGAGCGTCACAATCCAGTCAATTTTCCAGCACCCACTTTCCACCATCAAAGCCAAGCCATTGATTCCAAACGGTTTAAATAAAACCGAACCGAATGGCACGACTTTCGCTCTAAATTTCCTCAAAACAAGCCGCGTGAAGGCATTGGGGCGAGGCCGATTTCGATAGCTTACTAATCGTCATCCGGCAGACTAGACTTACGCCAAACGTCCTACGGGACTGATGGATCAGTATGACGCGCAGCCCATAGCCGCTCTCACCCAGCCTGTAAGACAGACTTACCGCTAAGGGTTCACGCCATATGAAATCACCCTCCCAGACCAATGCAATTGACTTTGACAGTGCCAAATTGCAACGCCTGGGCTTTGGTCAACTGCCGCCCCTTCTGGAGCGACCGGCCAGCCTGGCGCAATTGCGTCAGCAAATGAGCCTGCAACTGCAAACCAGCCTTGAACCGCAACGTATCCTTGGTCTGTTTTTCCGCGAAGTTCAGCGTCTTGTACCGCTGGACGCGTTGAGTTACGTGCACCAGGGCAGCGATTTGCGCCTGGAGTTCGGTACCCGCGGCCATCATTCGATCAGCTATAGCCTGAGCCACGAAGGCGAGCACATGGGCGAACTGGTGTTCCGTCGCAATCAGCGCTTCAACGAACAGGATCAGGGCAACCTTGAATCGCTGTTGTCGTCGCTGCTGTACCCGATGCGCAATGCCCTGCTCTACCGCGCAGCCACGCAGAGCGCCCTGCGTGATCCGTTGACCGGCGCCGGTAACCGCATCGCCATGGAGCAGACCTTGCAGCGCGAGATCGACATGTCGCGTCGGCATGTGCAGCCGCTCTCGGTGCTGATGCTCGACATCGATCACTTCAAACGGGTCAACGACAGCCACGGCCACAGCGCCGGCGATGACGTACTAAAAGCCATCGCCGCGACCATCAAGGCGCAATTGCGCAATGTCGACATGGTATTTCGTTACGGTGGCGAAGAGTTTCTGGTGCTGCTGTCCAATACCGGCCGGGATGCGGCCGCAATGGTCGGCGAACGACTGCGTTATGCGACGCAGGCGGCTGAATACTATGCGGACGGGCAGTTGATCGAACTGACCGTGAGCCTGGGATGTTCGACGTTGTTGCCGGGGGAATCGGCCGACAGCTTGCTGCGCCGCGCTGACAGTGCGCTGTACGTGGCCAAGCGCGAAGGGCGTAATCGCTTGGCCATGGCGGGCTGAGCTGTTCAACCAACACAAAACAGTGTGGGAGCGAGCCTGCTCGCGAATGCGATCTGACATTCAACCATGAGTTGACTGGCATACCGCTTTCGCGAGCAGGCTCGCTCCCACATTGGTATTGCGTGAGGCTTGAATCAGCTCTCGACTACCGCCCTGCGCTCTCGGTTAACCAACAAGCGTTCCGACGTCTCCAGTTGCATGCAACGCTCGAGAAACAGATACATGTAGTCGTAGCTCTTGCACACCGCCTGACGCAACTCGGCCTGCAAGGCCTTGCTCGGGTTCATCCCGGCCAGGGTGCAGATGATTTCCAGCGCCTCCCACGGATGGGCATCGTCGTACTGGGCATGCATCTTCAACCACTTCATCGCGCGCTTGCGATCCTCTTCGGGAAACGCTGCGGCATACACGCCGGTGGAGCAGACCAGCGCCGACCACTCCCCGGTCGCGCCTTCAATGGCATAGTTGGTGGCGGCGATGGCCACGATCAGCGAATCGGCGGAGCTGGTGTGCCAGCACCAATGACTCAAGGCATGCAGTTCGGGCGGCACATGCTGGGCCTGAAGGTCTTCCAGACTGACGCCATGGGCACGACTCCAATGCACCCAGTAATCGGCGTGATTGAGTTCAACACGGATATTGCGCATCAGCCAGCGCCGCGCCATGTCTTCGCCCGGATGCCGGGCAAATCTGGTTTTGGTGAGGTTCTGCGCCATGTACAACGCGAATTGCTCAACCACCGGCCAGCCCCCGATCAGGTACTGGCGCATGGTTCGGGCGCTGAGCTTGTTATCACGCATGCGCAGATAAAGTTCATGTTCGACAACCCGGCGCTTGCTCTCGCTGCAATCCTCAATGAGCTGTTGCGCCCAGGCAGGATAACTTGCAGCTTCCATGAGTGGTCCGGTTCGGTTGAATGTGTCGATCACTGTTCGGCTCCTTTTGATTTGTGATTGTAAGGATCGGCGAGAGACTTCAACGGAACGTGCCAGGCGCTTTGAATAACAGCGGTTGCGGTCTGGCGGGCCGACTTTGCAAACTGTCACAGGTAAACAACTGTGGACGCTCTATAACATAACCCTGAGCGTAATCCACACCGATTTCAAGCAATGCCTGCTCGATCTGAGTTGTTTCAACAAACTCGGCAATTGTCTGCTTACCCATGACATGCCCGATGTGATTGATCACTTCGACCATTGCGCGGTTAATCGGGTCGTCCAGCATATCCTTTACGAAACTCCCGTCGATCTTCAGGAAGTCTACAGGCAAATGTTTCAGATAAGCGAATGAAGACATTCCGGCACAAAAATCATCTAACGAAAAATAGCAACCTAAGCCTTTGAGTTCATTAATAAATCTTATTGCACTACCCAGATTTGCAATTGCACTGGTTTCTGTAATTTCAAAACAAATCATTTCAGGCGGTATTGCATAGTTAACAAACTGCTCTCGCAGAAAGTGCAAAAACGCGTCATCTCCTATAGTAATGCCTGACAGATTAATCGCACACATTGCTAAAGGCTCTTGATGTTCTTGTGCAATACATTGAGCAATAACCTTGAATACGTTCTGAACTACCCAGCGATCCAGTTGACTCATCAAACCATAACGCTCGGCAGCGGGAATGAAACTGTCCGGCAGAATCATCCGCCCGGCTTCATCATGCAGACGCAGCAGAATCTCGATGTGCCCACCCTGGTTGTCACCCGACTTGAGCGGCGCAATCTCCTGGGCGTACAGACAAAAACGGTTTTCTTCCAGCGCCATATGCAGGCGTTGCACCCAAGCCATTTCACCAAAGCGCAGCGACAGCTCGGAATCGTCGGCGTGATAGACCTGCACGCGATTGCGGCCCTTTTCCTTGGCCATGTAACAGGCCATATCGGCCGCGCGTAATGAGGCTTCAAGGGTGGTCGGGGTCTGCGTAATATGCACAAGCCCAATGCTCACCGTGGTCAGGAATGGCCGCCCCTTCCAGACAAAATGCAGATTCTGCACCGTCTGGCGCAACGCCTCGGCAATCTTTTCCGCCGCTTCCGGGGCGCAGTTCTCCAGCAGAATGCCGAATTCATCACCGCCCAGGCGCGCCAGCGTATCGCCCTCGCGCAGCCCCGATTGCAGCAGCGTGCAAATGTGCCGCAACAGCTCATCACCGGCGGCGTGACCACAGGTGTCGTTGACCAGTTTGAACTGATCGAGATCAAGGAACATCAGCGCATGCCGCCCAGAGTGGCGCGTGAGATTGTGCAGCGCCTGCTCCAGGCGATATTCGAACTCGCGGCGGTTGGCCAGCCCGGTCAACGCATCATGGGTCGCCTGCCACGACAGATTGGCGATGTATTGCCGCTCCTGAGTCATGTCGTGCAGCACCAGCACCGTGCCGCTGACCTTGCCGGCATTACGGATCGGCGCGCCAACCAGGGTCACCGACAACGTTGTGCCATCGAGGCGCTGGATCAGTTTCGAATGCTCGCTGCCGCCACTGAGCTGGCCGCTGAGAATGTGCTCGATGAGGGTCAGCCCCTCGGCCTGGGCATTATCGTCGAGCAAATTGAACAGCGCGGCCAGTGGCAGGCCGGCGGCCTGCTCAGCCTTCCAGTGAGTCATGGCTTCGGCGGCAGGGTTCATGTAATCGATGGCACCGCTGACATCGGTGGTGATGACGCCATCACCGATCGAATGCAAGGTGACGTGCGCCCGATCCTTCTCCAGTTGCAGCGCCTCAGCGAAAGCGTGGCGTTGCTTGAGCAATTTGTGTGTGCGCCACAAGGCCAGCACGATCAGCCCCAGCGCCGTGGCCAGGTTGGTGAGCAGCAAGAGCCGCAGAATCATCCGCGAGCCCTCGCCCAAGGCATCGCTGAAGGCTTTCGCGGCCGGGGTCACGCCATCGTTGATGGCGAAAATCCGCGCCTTCCAGCGCTGGATATCGGCGCTGTTGGCGGTGTTCTGCGAAATACTGCGGTGCATCTCCTGCGCCACGTCATTCAGTTCGACCAGATAGGCATCACCGACGGTCCAGCGATCGATGGCGGTTTCCAGATAACTGAAATGACGGAAGTTGAGGTACAGCCAGATCAGGCTTGAGACGTCATCGGGGTGGTTGCCACCCTTGAGAATACCTTCGCGCGCCGCAGCCAGATCCGGCGGTTGATGATCCAGCGCCAGACGCAACTGATGCCCGCCTTGCGGCACACCGATCGCGGTGCGGTACTTGAGGAAGATCGCCTCGTCACGGCTGTCGGCGTACAGATTGAGGTAGTAGATCGCGTCTTTCTGGCCCTTGGACCAAAGGCTTTCGCCGGCGACGTAACCGCGAACGGCCGAGAGCACGTAAAGACTCACGCCGCCCAATAACGCTTGAAACAACACGACGGCAATAAATGGCCAGACGATGCCCAACAACCGTGGCGTTCCGAGAGTCCGCTTTTGCTTCATGAGATCCCTTGCGCAAGCACTGCCAGATGAACACCGGAAAATCCCGCTCCTGACAGCTCAGCCTAGGCTAATTTTCGCCAAGTCAAAGGGACAGCTCTGCCGTCCTCTAGGTCGATTGTGCAAATGGCGGGACTGTGCGGGCGTTCCGAGTGGTTTTACTCAATGCAATTCAAGCACTAAGCACAGAAACCGGGACGAAACTCAAGGGCGCTGGATCTGCTGCAGGTGACCATAAAGCTTGGCATACAGACCGCCGTCGGCAATCAACTGCTGATGATCGCCGTCTTCAGCGACCTGACCACCATCGAACACCAGCACGCGATCGGCCTGTTTCACCGCCGACAGTCGGTGGGCAATGATCAGCGTGGTACGGCCATTGAGAAAGCGCGCCATGGCCTGATGCAGGTTGTATTCGGTGGCGGCGTCGAGGGCCGAGGTGGCTTCGTCGAGAATGACAACTTTCGGCTCGGCGAGGATCATTCTCGCGATGGCCAGACGTTGGCGCTGCCCGCCGGACAGGCGCACGCCGGAACGACCGACAATACTGTCCAGACCATTGGGCAAAGCACGGATGGTCGCTTCGAGCTGAGCGATTTCCAGCGCCTGCCAGCAGGCTTCGTCGCTGCGAGTGCGGCCCATGGTGAGGTTGGCGCGCACGGTGTCGTTGAACAACGCCGGGTGCTGCAACACCACCGCGACGTTTTCGCGAACCGTTTCCAGGCCGATTTCCTGCTGGGTCGAACCGCCGAAACGGATGCTGCCGGAGACTGGCGTATACAGCCCGAGCAGCAATTGTACGAGGGTACTTTTGCCACCACCGCTGGCGCCGACAATCGCGACTTTTTCACCGGGTGCAATCGACAGATTCAACTGATCCAGCACCAGTTCATCACCGTAGCCGAAGCTCAGGCCTTGCACCTGAATGCCGACGGTGTCACGGCCCTTGAACGGATCGACACCGCCGGGATATTGCGGCTCATCGGCGCGCGCCAGCAGTTCGTTGATCCGCGTCAGCGCCCCGCCCGCCGCGTAGTAGGCGTATTGCAGGTTGAGCAGTTGTTCGACCGGGCCGATCATGAACCACAGGTAGCTGAACACCGCGAGCATCTGGCCGATCGACAGGTCGGAGAACAACACCGTGAGCATCGCCGCCGCGCGGAAAATGTCGATGCCGAACTGGAACAACAAGCCACTGGCGCGGTTGGAAGCGTCGGTTTTCCACTGCGAGTTGACCGCGTAGTTACGCACTTCCTGCGCACGCAGACCGAGTCGCCCGAGGAAGAAGCCCTGACGGTTGCCGGCACGGATTTCCTGAATCGCATCGAGGGTTTCGCTCAACGCCTGAGTGAAGCGTGAGGTGCTGTCGTTCTCGAGTTTCTTCAGGTGTTTGACGCGCTTGCCCAACTGCACCGTGGCGTAGATCACCAGCGGGTTGAACAGCAGAATCAGCAGCGCCAGTTTCCAGTGCATCCACATCAGAATGCTCGCGGTACCGACCAGTGTGAGCATCGCCACCAGAAAACGGCTGAGGGTTTCGCCGACGAATTTGTCGAGGGTGTCCAGATCGGTGACCAGGTGCGTGGTCACGGTGCCGCTGCCGAGGCTTTCGTATTCACCGAGGGAAATGCGTTTGAGGCGCTCGATCAAGCGCACGCGAATGCGATAAACGATGTCTTTGGCCAGGCGCGCGAACAGGCGTGACTGCAACACGCCAAAGCATAGCGAGCTGCAACGCAGGGTCAGGGTGACCACCAGCATCAGGCCGATGTAACCCGCCGCTTGCTGCCACATGCTCGGCAGCACATGGTTCATGAGCTTCAGTGCGGCATCGCCATGGCCGAGCAGGACTTCGTCCACCAGCAGCGGCAATAGCAATGGGATTGGCACGCTGCACAGCGTCGCCAGCACGGCCACGCCGTTAGCGATCCACAGGGATTTTTTGTGAGTGAGTGCCAGTCGCCGGACTTCTGCCCAGCTCAGCCGGTCGACACGCTTTACGGCTGGCGTGTCATCGGCCAGATCAGACACAGGCCGCACGCTCCAGCCAACGGCCGAGCAATGGCGACAGCTCGCTGAGCGGTTGGTAGCCGTTGGTCAGCAGCGCCAGTTGGCCGTTACGTTCGGCGAGCAGGGTCGGAAAACCGGCGATGCCGAGATCCTGCACCCAACTGAAATCGGCCTGAGTCGCTTTGTGCTGGTCGGCATGATCGAACAACGCAGCGAATTCGATACGCGGCACACCGGCCTTTTCTGCCAGCTCAACCAGCACGCTGGCCTGGGTGACATCGCGACCTTCAGCGTAAAACGCCTGCTGGATCAGCCCGACCAGTGTCCACGCGCAATCCGGTGCCAGGCTGCGCGCAGTGACGATCGCCCGGCAGGCCGGCTCGGTGTCGTAGACAAAACCGTCGGGCAACGCACCGTCGAACCTGAACGGCTGGCCCGTAGCCTCGGTGACCGCTTGCCAGTGCTCAAGAATGTAACGACGCGTGGTCGGTTCCAGCGCCGAACCGCTGCCGGTGCGCAAACCGCCAACCACCAGATGCAGCTCGACCCCGGCTGCTTGCGCCTGCTCGACCAATGCCTTGGCCACTGGAGCAAAACCCCAGCACCATGAACACATCGGATCCATCACATAGAGCAGGCGCGCAGACATGATTAAGCCTCGGTGGATGCTTGCTTGTAGTTGTAGCCGATCGGGTGCGGCATGTTGCGCGCCTTGGCCAGTTCGATCTGCTTCTGCCGATCGATGGCGCTGCGGCGGGTTTTCTCGCTCAGTGTGTCCCAGCAATGCGGGCAGCTGATGCCAGCGACGTAATGTTCGGAGGTGCGATCTTCAACGCTGACCGGAGTGCGGCAGGCATGACATTGATCGTAGTCGCCTTCGCTGAGGTCGTGACGCACGGTCACACGGTTGTCGAACACGAAGCAGTCGCCCTGCCACTTGGTTTCTTCCTGCGGTACCTCTTCAAGGTACTTCAGGATGCCGCCCTTGAGGTGGTAAACCTCTTCAAAGCCCTCACCGAGCATGTAGCTCGAGGCTTTTTCGCAGCGAATGCCACCGGTGCAGAACATCGCGACCTTCTTGTGCACGGCCGGGTCGAAGTGTTCTTTGATGTAGTCAGGGAATTCGCGAAAACTGGTGGTTTTCGGATCGATGGCGCCTTCGAAGGTGCCGATCGACACTTCGTAATCGTTGCGCGTGTCGATCAACAGTACTTCCGGGTCGCTGATCAACGCGTTCCAGTCTTGCGGATCAACATAAGTACCGACTTTCTTGTTCGGGTCGACGCCTTCGACACCGAGGGTGACGATCTCTTTCTTCAGTTTGACTTTGGTGCGGTAGAACGGCTGCTCGTCGCAGTACGACTCTTTGTGATCAATGTCGATCATGCGTGGGTCGTTCTTCAGCCAGGCGAGCAGGCCGTCGATGCCTTCGCGAGTGCCCGACACCGTGCCGTTGATGCCTTCTTCGGCGATCAGCAGGGTGCCTTTGATCTGGTTGTCGACCATCGCTTGCAGCAGGGGCTCGCGCAGGTCAACGTAATCTTCGAGGGTGACGAACTTATACAGTGCCGCCACGACAATCGGTTGTGTCATGGGTATTTCTCCAGGTGGCTACCCTCGCAAAGGGTGAACCGGATTCAAAAAAAAACGCGCCGGGTGAGCGGCGCGTTGCGGATTCTAGCAAAAAACCGAAGCTTAATGCTTGCTGCCGCCAGCACAGGTCGGCGACGCCGGGGCGGCGCCGATCTCTGCCCATTCCTGCGGGGTGTAGGTGTGCAGCGCCAACGCATGGAACTCGCCCATCAGCTCACCGAGCGTGCCGTAGACTTTCTGGTGGCGCTTGACCCGGTTCAGGCCGTCGAACTGCGCGCTGACCACCACTGCCTTGAAGTGGGTCTGCAACCCGCGACTGTGCATGTGGCTTTCGTCCAGCACTTGCAGGTGCTCAGGCTGAAGCAGGGCCAGCGTCGATTCGATGCGTTGTTGCATGGTCATCACGAACTCCGCTTACTTCTTCTTGGCCGGCGCAGCAGCGCCTTTCGGGTCCAGCTCTTTGGTCATGTCGTCGAGCAGCTTGTTGACGACAGGTACGGCGCTTTCCAGTTTGGCCTGGGTCATCTGGGCCGATTGCTGGGTCAGCTGCGGCATTTTTTCCAGGACTTTCTTGCCCAGTGGCGACTTGTAGAACGCAACAAGGTCTTTCAGCTCGGATTCGCTGAAGTTGCTGGTGTAGAGCTTGACCATGTCAGGCTTGAGCTTGTTCCAGCCGATGGCCTGGTCCAGCGCGGCGTTGGCCTTGGCCTGGTAGGTTTCCAGTACGGCTTTCTTGGCTTCCGGGGCTTTGGTCTGTTCAAAACGCTGAGCGAACATTTGCTGCACTTGCATGTACACCGGAGTGCCCAGCTTGTCAGCGTGCGCCAGGGTCAGGAAAGCTTCAGCACTGGCGTTGTGGCTGGCGGTATCGGCAAGCACCTGGCCGCTGGCGCAAACCAGTGCAACCGCGGTGCAGATGGCACGAAGACGAGTCATCGAGTTTCCTTTTCAGCTAGGCGAGGTAAAACCCCAAGGGCGACCATTCTGCGCCTAAAAAACCTTGTCGCTCAACCCCCGAGCCTTGCCGCGCTTGATTGGCCGGGTTTTACCGGTCAACAATCGGCTCGATGGAACCACCCGGGCCGAAGCCGGCCTAAACTGCGCAAACAGACCAACAGGAGTGTGCACGATGAGCCGTATCGAAACCGACAGCCTGGGCCAGATCGAAGTCCCGGACGACGCTTACTGGGGTGCTCAGACGCAACGCTCGCTGATCAACTTCGCCATTGGTCAGGAACGCATGCCGCTGCCGGTACTGCACGCCCTGGCGCTGATCAAGAAAGCCGCCGCCCGCGTCAACGACCGCAACGGCGACCTGCCCGCCGACATTGCCCGCCTGATCGAACAGGCCGCCGACGAAGTGCTCGACGGCCAGCACGACGACCAGTTTCCACTGGTCGTCTGGCAGACCGGCAGCGGCACGCAGAGCAACATGAACGTCAACGAGGTGATTGCCGGTCGCGCCAACGAACTGGCCGGTAACCCGCGCGGCGGCAAGACGCCGGTGCACCCCAACGATCACGTCAACCGCTCGCAAAGCTCCAACGACTGCTTCCCTACCGCCATGAGCATCGCCACGGCGCAAGCGGTGCAGGAACAACTGCTGCCGGCGATTGCCGAGTTGTCCGGCGGACTCGCTGAACTGGCCGCGCGGCACATGAAACTGGTTAAAACCGGTCGTACGCACATGATGGACGCGACACCGATCACCTTCGGTCAGGAGTTGTCCGGGTTCATCGCGCAACTGGATTACGCCGAACGCGCAATCCGCGCGGCACTGCCGGCGGTGTGTGAACTGGCCCAGGGTGGCACTGCGGTTGGCACCGGGCTGAACTCGCCGCACGGTTTTGGTGAGGCGATTGCCGCAGAACTGGCGGCGTTGTCCGGCCTGCCCTTCGTCACTGCGCCGAACAAGTTTGCCGCCCTCGCCGGCCACGAACCGCTGACCAGCCTCTCCGGCGCGCTGAAAACCCTCGCCGTGGCGCTGATGAAAATCGCCAACGACCTGCGCCTGCTCGGCTCCGGCCCACGCGCAGGTTTTGCCGAAGTGCGGCTGCCGGCGAACGAGCCGGGCAGCTCGATCATGCCCGGCAAGGTCAACCCAACCCAGTGCGAAGCGCTGTCGATGCTCGCCTGTCAGGTGCTGGGCAACGATGTGACCATCGGCATTGCCGCCAGTCAGGGTCACTTGCAGTTGAACGTGTTCAAACCGGTGATCATCCACAACCTGCTGCAATCGATTCGTCTGCTTGCCGACGGTTGCAGTAACTTCCAGCAGCACTGCATTGCCGGGCTGGAACCAGATGCCGAAGTCATGGCCAGACATCTGGAACGTGGGTTGATGCTGGTGACGGCGTTGAATCCGCACATTGGTTATGACAAATCAGCGGAGATTGCCAAGAAGGCTTACAGCGAAGGGCTGACTTTGCGTGAGGCGGCGTTGGCGCTGGGGTATCTGACCGATGAAGAGTTTGATGCGTGGGTGCGGCCGGAGAACATGATCGAGGCTGGCGCCAAGGGCTAAACAGCAAAAGATCGCAGCCTGCGGCAGCTCCTACATTGGAATGCGTCCTCTGTAGGAGCTGCCGCAGGCTGCGATCTTTTGATCTTCAAGCCATACGCATGCGCCGCGCCTTGAGCCCGGCAATCAACGAAGGCCCCAACGCCACCAGTGCCGAACCCAACACCACTAACACCGCCCCGCCATAGCCAAGCCCATTGATCTGCTCGGCATGCACATAATCCGGCCAGATCCCCGCCGCAATCGCCACTGCGCCAAACGTCACCAACGGCGTAATCGCCAACGTCGCACTGACCCGCGACGCCTCCCAATGCGCCAGCGCCTCAGCGAATGCGCCATAGGCAATCAAGGTGTTCATGCAGCACGCCAGCAACAGCCAGCCCTGCAGCGGACTCAGATTCAGCGCTTCGAGCGGATGCACCCACGGTGTCAGCAACAGTGCGCAGAACAGATAAATCACCATCATCACCTGCAGCGAATTCCACACCGTCAGCAATTGCTTCTGGCCCAGCGCATAGAAGGTCCACACCGTCGACGCCAACAGCACCAGCAACACGCCTGCGGTGTAATCCGACAATGACGTCAACAACTCCGCCAGACGTTGATTGAAAAACAGTACAAAACCGATCAACAGCACCGCCAGACCAATGCCCTGACCAATACTGAAGCGCTCCTTGAACACAAACAGACTGGCGATCAACAGCATGATCGGCCCCATTTGCACCACCAGTTGCGCGGTGCCGGGGCTGAGCAGGTTAAGGCCCATCAGGTACAACACGTAGTTGCCCACCAGCCCGAGCACCGCCATCAGCACCAGCCAACCACCCTTGGGCCCGAGCACTTTGCGGCTGGGCAGGCGCTTGACCGCCGCCAGATAGATGAACAGGCAGCCGCCGGACACCAGCAGACGAAACCAGGTCACCGTCACCGGGTCCATCACCAGCAATACCTGTTTGAGTTTGATCGGCAGGATGCCCCACAAAAACGCAGTCAGCAGCGCCAGGAACAAGCCGTAGACCCAGCGACCGGATGAAATGTGCATGGAAACCCCAAAGCCTGCTGACAAGTGCGCTCATTCTAGGCGCGCAGCAGGTCGGGACACAGGGACAGTTAAGGCCAGGACGCGAATGCAACTGTGCAGGTCGCAGCATAAAATTGACGCGGCGCCGTTGATCGGCTGGGCGGGCGCGCCAAGTGCTTCAGACATAAGCTCACTGGATCCCTTTCAGCGTATCAGCCAAGGAGACCGCTCATGTTGGGAATGCGCGCCCAGGACAGCGCCCCCGCCATGCGTTTTCGCAGCGACCGGGTGTGTCGGGTCAATGGTGAACTGTATTTCAGTACTCGGGAAAATACCCTTGAAGGGCCGTTTGAGAGTGCCGTACAGATTGAGAAGGAAATCCAGGCTTACATCGCGCGGATGCAAGGACTGAATTCCAGTCGTTAAGCGGTGGTGATCCAATCGCTGGCAAGCCAGCTCCCACAGGATTAGTGGCGTACACAATTTGTGCGACCGCTACGAAACCTGGGGGAGCTGGCTTGCCAGCGATAGCAATGGAACAGACAACAAAAATGCTCTGGCTTAGCTAACCGCCTCAAACAACCCCGTCGCGCCCATCCCGCCGCCCACACACATGGTGACGATCCCATAACGCAAATTGCGCCGCTGCAACTCACGCACCAGATGCCCGACCTGCCGCGACCCGGTCATGCCAAACGGGTGACCAATGGAAATCGAGCCACCATTGACGTTGTACTTTTCATTATCGATCTCCAGCCGATCCCGGCTATAGAGGCACTGCGACGCGAACGCCTCGTTCAGCTCCCACAGATCAATATCCGCCACCTGCAAACCTTTCGCCTTGAGTAGCTTGGGCACCGAGAACACCGGGCCGATGCCCATCTCGTCCGGCTCGCAACCGGCCACGGTAAAACCACGGAAAAACGCTTTCGGTTTGAGCCCCAATTGCAGGGCTTTTTCCAGGCTCATCACCAAGGTCATCGAGGCACCGTCGGACAGTTGCGACGAGTTGCCCGCCGTTACTGAACCGTCCTCGGCGAACACCGGCTTCAGCCCGGCGAGGCTTTCATAAGAAGTGTCGGGGCGGTTGCAATCGTCGCGATCCACCACGCCGTCGAGAATCTGCACTTCACCGGTGTTTTTGTCCTCGACGCGATACTTCACCGCCATCGGCACGATTTCATCGTTGAACAGCCCCGCCGCCTGAGCTTGCGCGGTGCGAATCTGACTTTGCAGCGAATAACGATCCTGCGCTTCACGGCTGACGCCATAACGTCGCGCGACCACTTCGGCGGTCTGGCCCATCGTGTAATAGATGCCCGGTGACTGTTGCTTGAGCAGCGGGTTGATCAAGTGATCAGTGTTGACGCTTTTCATCGTCAGGCTGATCGACTCGACGCCGCCAGCAACGATGATGTCGCTGCAACCGGAGGCAATCTGGTTGGCGGCAATCGCGATAGCCTGCAAGCCCGATGAACAGAAACGGTTGAGGGTCATGCCGGCGGTGCCGGTGCCCAAGCGCGACAGCACCGCGACATTACGGCCGATGTTGTAACCCTGCGCACCTTCGTTGGAGCCCGCACCAACGATGCAATCTTCGACGCTGGACGGGTCGATGTCGTTGCGCTCAAGCAGGGCGTTGACGCAATGAGCCGCCATGTCATCGGGACGGGTTTGGTTGAACTTGCCGCGAAAGGATTTGGCCAGGCCAGTCCGCACGCTGTCGACGATCACCACTTCACGCATGGCATACCTCATTGTTGTTGTCAGTTGAGAGTGGACCGAGCATAAGTCCACTGCATCAACGACCGCGACAATCATTCACCCCGCGTATGCGCGTCTATCGGCTCAATCCTTGTGCTTCTTCGCGCGTTTGTCGGATTTCTCGAAGGCGTCTTCCAGCGCGCGGTTGATCGTGCGCAACACTTTGACCCGCGCCCAGCGCTTGTCATTGGCCTCGACCAGGGTCCACGGCGAGATTTCGGAACTGGTGCGGTCGACCATATCGCCCACGGCGGCCCGATAGGCGTCCCATTTGTCGCGATTGCGCCAGTCGTCTTCGGTGATCTTGAAACGCTTGAACGGGATCTCTTCACGCTCCTGGAAGCGCTCCATCTGCGTGTCCTTGTCGATGGCCAGCCAGAACTTCACAACGATCACGCCGGCATCGGCCAGTTGCTCTTCGAAATCGTTGATCTCGCCATAGGCGCGCAGCCAGTCGGCCGGCGTGCAGAAACCCTCGACGCGCTCGACCAAGACCCGGCCGTACCAGGAGCGGTCGAACACGGTGAACTTGCCGCGCGCCGGGATGTGCCGCCAGAAACGCCACAAGTACGGCTGCGCCCGCTCCTCTTCAGTCGGCGCGGCAATCGGCACGATATTGTATTGACGCGGATCGAGCGCCGCCGCGACCCGGCGGATCGCCCCGCCCTTGCCTGCCGCGTCGTTGCCTTCGAATACCGCGATCAGTGCGTGGCGGCGCATGCGTTTGTCGCGCATCAACCCGGACAGGCGCGCCTGCTCGGTGATCAGTTGTTCTTCGTAGTCTTTCTTCTCCAGGCGCTGGGTCAGGTCGAGACTGTCGAGCAGGTTCAACTGATCGACCGGCGTGCCCAGCGGCGCGGCGCTGACATCGTGGGGATGTACGTCCGGACGCTTCAGCGCATTTTGCAAACCCTCGAGAAGAATCTTGCCGACCGCCAGGCTGCGGTAGTTGGCGTCGGCGCCTTCGATCACATGCCACGGCGCGTAATCACGGCTGGTACGGCGCAGCACGCGCTCGCCGTATTTGACGAACTTGTCGTAGGTTTCCGATTGCTGCCAGTCCAGCGGGCTGATGCGCCAGCTGTGCAGCGGGTCATCGGCCAGCGCCTTGAGTCGCGCCTTCATCTGTTTCTTGGACAGGTGAAACCAGAACTTGAAGATCAGCGCGCCTTCATCGCAGAGCATCTTTTCCAGCCGCTCGGCACCCGCGATGGCCTGATCCAGACGCGGATCCTTGAACAAGCCGTGCACCCGCCCCTGCAGCATCTGGCTGTACCAATTGCCGAAGAAAATCCCCATCCGCCCCTTGGCCGGAAGCATCCGCCAGTAGCGCCACGCCGGTGGCCGCGACAACTCTTCATCGGTCTGCTGATCGAAGGTGCGCACTTCGATCAGGCGTGGGTCCATCCACTCGTTGAGCAATTTGACCGTCTCGCCCTTGCCCGCCCCCTCGATGCCGTTGATCAGGATGATCACCGGGAAACGCTTCTGCTGCTGCAATTCGAACTGAGCTTCGAGCAAGGCTTCACGCAGTGCCGGGACGGCCGCCTCATAGGTATCTTTGTCGATGGCGTGACCGATTTCAGCGGATTCAAACATGGGACGGCTCCTTCCAGGATTCAGCAAGACTAGCGGATTGGGCACAGCAGCGGCGCAGAAATTCCCGCGGGTGGCGGATTGTCCGTCAGTCTCGGCGACAAGCCTTGCCATGGATCAAGCAACGCCTGCGCGATCGGCTAGAATGGCCGCCTTGTCGTTGCCGAGCCTGCCATGAAAGCCGTATTGCCCCACGCCCAACTCGACTGGGATGACCAGGGACGCCCGCGTTCGCGGGTGTTCGATGACGTGTATTTTTCCGACAAATCAGGTCTGGACGAAACCCGTTATGTGTTCCTCGAACAAAACCGTCTGGCCGAGCGTTTTGCCGCGTTGTCGGCAAGCGGTCGTTTGGTTATTGGTGAAACCGGCTTCGGCACCGGGCTGAATTTTCTCTGTGCCTGGCAGTTGTTCGAGCAACACGCCGTCGCCGGTGCGCGGCTGCATTTCGTCAGCGTTGAAAAATATCCGCTGAGCCCGGCCGATCTGAAGCGTGCCTTGGCACTCTGGCCAGAACTCAAGCCGCTGGCCGATCAGTTGCTGACGCATTACGTGGCCATCCACGCAGGCTTTCAGCGCATCACCCTGGCCAGCGGCCGCGTGACGCTGACGCTGTTGATCGGCGATGCACTGGAGCAACTGCCACAACTCGACGCGCAGATCGACGCGTGGTTTCTCGACGGTTTCGCCCCGGCGAAAAACCCCGACATGTGGACTGCCGAACTGTTTGTCGAACTGGCGCGACTGGCAGCGCCCGGCTCGACCATCAGCACCTTCACCAGCACTGGTTGGGTTCGCCGATTGCTGAACGCCGCCGGGTTCAAAATGAAGCGCACGCCGGGCATCGGCCACAAGTGGGAAATCCTCCGTGGCGAGTTTCTCGGATGGCCAGCGGAAGTTGCGCCGCCAGTGCCGGACAAGCCGTGGTTCGCGCGTCCTGCGCCGATCGTCGCTGAGCGGCGTGCGCTGGTGATCGGCGCCGGTCTGGCCGGATGTGCCACAGCGTCCAGTCTGGCCGCACGCGGCTGGCAAGTCGCATTGCTGGAGCGCCATGACGCCGTGGCGCAAGAAGCCTCGGGCAACCCGCAGGGCGTGTTGTACCTGAAGTTATCCGCCCACGGCACGGCGTTGTCGCAACTGATCGTCAGCGGTTTCGGTTACACCCGCCGTCTGCTGGAGACCCTGCAACGCGGCACCGATTGGGACGACTGCGGCGTGCTGCAACTGGCATTCAATGCCAAGGAGGCCGAGCGCCACGCGCAATTGGCGCAAACCTTCCCGGAAGACCTGTTGCAGTGGCTTGAGCAGCCCGCGGCGCAGGCCCGCGCCGGGGTCAGCGTGGCCCACGGCGGTTTGTACTACCCCGAAGGTGGTTGGGTGCATCCGCCGGCGCTGTGTCAGGCGCAAGCGGCGCAGGCGAACATCGAACTGCTCAGCCATCGCGATGTGCTTGAACTGCGCAAGGTCGATGATCAGTGGCAAGCCCTCGACGGTGACCGCTTGCTCGCCAGCGCGCCGATCGTGGTGCTGGCCGGCGCCGCCGAGATCAAACGTTTTACGCAAAGTGCCGAACTGCCGCTCAAGCGCATTCGCGGGCAGATCACTCGCCTGGCCGAAACCGCAGAAAGTCAGGCGCTGGCCACGGTGGTCTGTGCCGAAGGTTACGTTGCCCCGGCGCGTTTGGGCGAACACACCCTCGGCGCCAGTTTCGATTTCAACAGCGATGACCTGACCACGACCACGGCCGAACACGTGGGCAATCTGGCAATGCTCGAAGAGATCTCCACCGACCTCGTCGCGCGCCTGCACCTCAGCCAACAGCCGGTCGAAGATCTGCAGGGCCGCGCAGCCTTTCGCTGCACCAGCCCCGACTATTTGCCGATTGTCGGCCCCCTCGCCGACCGCCAAGCGTTCCTCGACGCCTATGCCGCACTGAGCAAGGATGCCCGCCAGGTTCCGGACATTGCCTGCCCTTGGCTGGACGGTTTGTACGTCAACAGCGGCCACGGCTCACGCGGCCTGATTACCGCGCCATTGTCCGGCGAACTGCTCGCGGCGTGGCTGGATAACGAACCGCTACCGCTGCCACGCAGTGTCGCCGAAGCCTGTCACCCCAACCGCTTCGCCCTGCGTCAGTTGATTCGCGGCAAGTGAATCTCACATGTCTGGCATCACGCACAGGCCCAGGTCCATCAAGCGGATAGACTCTTGCGTCAGGCGCTTGAACTCTGCCTCTTGCGCCTGCTCCTTTTGAAGTTTGAGGGCAAGCCCCTGCCTCAGATAGTCAGCACTGGGCAGTGTGTCCGCCCGCTCATCCAGGGCACTCATCCGCGGCGCGAACGACGCGTCAATCAGCGAGAACTTGCGCGTAAACGTACGTTTCAGGTAGTCACGCCAGAACGTCTGCTGCTGCATGAATTCGAGCCATTTGGGGGAGAGTTCGTCTGTAGCGATGCGGTGTTGCGCCTTTTCCAGATCAGCAGCGGTTACGCCGCTCTTGAGTCCGAGCAGCATGCTCTGCGGCTGGCCGGGCAGGCCCAGTGTCTTCGCCAGCCCGATGCGATAAGCCAGGTTCACCTCGATTTCATCCAGACTCCCGACCTTGCCCGCATGTTCGTGGGCAATCGCGTTCAGTCGATGCAGCCGGAACAGACTGCGGCCGAGTTCGAGCAGCGGTTTGGCTGTGACCTTGCCGCCGGCTCCCTTGGTGACATGATCGACGTGAACAGCAACTTCAAGATGACTGAAATTGATCGCCGCAGTGTCATCGCAATTGATCGGGTTGGCGGCCAGATCGAGCAACTCATCGCAGAGACGGCCATCAGCCTCCGCTGCCTTCAATACCACCCAGATCCTGCGCTGCATGTCAGCGCTGCCCTTCGTCCCGTCGGCGGTATCGCCCAGTCGCGCCAGCAACTGGAACAAGCCTTCGGCACGGGTATCGTCGCGAAACGCTTCCCAGATTCGCGCCTGCGTCAGCCATTCCTCACCGGTCGTCCTGGTGAGCCATAACGAGCGCGCGGTTTGTTCGTTGAGTCGGACAATGTCGCCTGCGGTGTAACCCATTCCTACACCGTAATTATTGCGATAGTTCTCCAGATACGTTTTGCTGGTTTCAGTAAAGGGATTGAGCGCCAGGTCGAGCGACTGGGTGAATCGTCGCGGTTTTTGAAACAGCCAATCGGGCAACTCCTCAATTTTGTTTTTGCTCAGATCCATCCATTCGATATAGGGGCGATTCTGCAGACCTTGAGGCAGTTCGGTAATCCCCGTCTCGCGCAGCAACAACTCACGCAGGTTGCTCATTTGACTGACATCCGGGGTGGCGCCCAACGGGTTGTTGCTCAGATTAAGATACGTCAGCGTGCGCAGCCGGTTCAGCTTCGTCAATGTCTGCTCGGTCAGCTTTACCTGATTGTGCTCCAGGCTCAATCGCTTGAGGTTGGGCATATGCGAAAGCACTTCGGGGAGCCGGGTGATTTTATTGTTGTCGAGTTCCAGCGACTCAAGCTGTTTGAAGGATTTGAGGAAATAGGTGACATCATCATTCTGCGCCATGTTTCTCATCGACAAACGCTGGATATGGTCAAAGCTCAATCCCGCAGGCATGCTCGGCAGCTTGCCGATGCTCATTCGATCGAGATTGAGGGCACAGACCGGTTTGCCCTGTTCCCCCTCGGCCCAGTCAAACCGCCGAAAGGCCTTCTCGATCAGCTCGGCCGCCATCTTGCGGCTGTGCCGTGATTCGGCCAGTACCCCCCCCATCGCCTTCAGGGCGGTGGCATCCTCACTCCAGATAAAAAGAACGTCACGCAGGGTTTTCAAATCCTGACGCAAGGCTCTGACCCGAATCGCCCGACTCAGCGGATCGTCGCCCAGTTCATCAAGCAATCGACTGGCCTGCGCGTCATCCAGGCGGGGATAGAGTTTGCGCACTTTGCGCAGCAACTTGCGTGAGTGGTTCGTTGCGGGTGCCTGATCGCCTTGCACGCAGGCCGGCTCGACGCCCGGCGGTTCGTACTTGCCGTTGACCAGTGTTAGCCCGGTGGCTTCGCGCTCTTCGAACCCCGCGTCGAGCAACCTGCTGCGCAAGCGCTGTCTGCTGGTCTGCCCAGCACCGATCAATCCGCTGGCCTCACGCTGACGTGACGGGAGCGCCTTCAGGATGGCGGTGTACAAGGCGTCGGGCCTCACCGCCACCTTGCCAAGGGATTTTTTGGCGCCGTCAAATGCCTCATAACCGTCAGCGGATTTCACCAGGTAACAGGTATCGTCGGCGGTCGCGGACGCATCGCCGATGGCTTCCAGCACGGCTCCGGTCAAGGCCTTGTCGCGTACCTCCAGGCGCAGTTTTTTATTCCAGCCGCTGAGGCGTGGCAGCAGCTGTATGGCCAGTTTGTCGGTATCGGCATTCGCCAGCCATGGCCAGTGAAATCCCGCCAGCCCACGGTCGAGCCGCACCTTGGCGGCAGCAGCCCGGGTCCGCTGCCCCAGCCGCAATGGCACCCGTGCGGTGGTGCGCAGGTGCTGGCGCTCGACACTGGGTGCGCGGTCGATCAGCCGTTGTCCATAGCGCGCCGGGATGTCGGCGAAAACCTTGCGCAAATTGAGCAGCTCATCCGCCTGAGTCTCGTCGTAGCGTTGATACAGACGCTCGAACACCGCGCGATAATCGGTCCTGAGTGCCGCACCCAGCTTTTTCGCCAGTGCGGTTTCCTCAGTGCTTGTTGCGACGTTGCCGCCAAGCAACGCATCGACCTCGTTTTGGTACAGACCATCAATAACCGTTTGCAATAATTGGCCCCGGGACAATTGGTCCCCGGTAACAACCACACCCAGCGTTTCGTCGATCGTGCTGTTCGCAGGATAGGTCGCTTCGACGGCCCCTTCTTCTCCGACCACCTCGATATAGCGGTCGGTGGGCCAGCCCGGCAGTTTCGGCAAGGCATGCATCAGCGTCTCGACAGATTGCCCGGAATGGGTCTCGCCGTTTTCCAGCTCCACGGTCAGTTCCCGTAACTGGCGCCCGATACGAACACGCTCGACGGTATCGCGCAGGCGCACCGGCAGGCTCAGATTGTCGTTGAAGGTGTCGAGCACGGTCTGATGCGAGGTGTCGCTGACTCGACGCATCATGTCCAGGTCGCTGTCGACGAATTCGCGCAAGTGCGGATCGATGCGTTTCAGCGCGTACGCGGAACTGCCCCATTCCTCCGGCTCTTCAGCGGGTAGCTGCCAACCGCCTTCGACGTGCCGGACCAGTTCCGGAGCATAGGCTTGGGCTCGTTTGGCGTGTTCCAGGCGCCACAGGTTGGCGTCGACATCGTAGCTGCCGGCGAACACGCGATGGTCAACATTGCCAAGGGTTTTCGCGCCAATCTGATAAAACTCCTTGGAGCCAGGATCGATGGTGAACCCTGCCGGGAGCGAATGCTCGTAGGGCGCGAAATCGGGCTTCCACAGGCGCGCTTTACCGGCGTGATTGAGAATGGCAGTGAATTGCCCAAAGAACTGCGGGTGTGTGCGCAGCAGTTTGCTACCCAGTGCCCCCAACACTTTTTGCCCGCCGGCGAAGACGCCCATCAACGCGATGTTCTCGACCACGCTGAGCAGATGCGACAGGGCTTGCTGATGATCACCGCGCTGCCAGTCTTCGACACCTTCGTACACTTCGCCAAGCAATTGCCCCACTGCGACGCCCATCATCAATTGCCCGAGCACCGGCACGAAGAGCCCGGCCACCGAGGCGATGTTCACCCCGCGCTGAACGAAATCGAGCAGGCGCTGGCGGCGCGTCTCTTCATCGATATCAGCCGTTGGCACTGCCAGTTTGCGTGCGTCGATCTGCAACTTGCCGACATGGCTTTGCACCATGAAATCGAAGAGCGGCACGCTGATCGGCCATTGTTTGACCAGGCCCAGATCGCCTTTTTCAGCAAACGTCTTGAAGAAGCCCGCCTTGTCATCTTCGTCGAGGCTGCGGGCAAAGTAGTCCTGATAACCCGCGGTTTTCAGTTGTTGCACCAGGTAGCGCTTGAATGCGTTGAAACTCGGGTATTCGTACACGGCCCGCTCAGGCTCGCCGGGCATGTACACCGTGCATCCGTCCTCAGGGTGTTGTTCCACGGAGCGTCTGGAAAAAACGACGACGCCCCACACGCAGCTGTCGAATATCTTGATGCCCTGCATGATCAGCGGATCTTTGCCGTACCGCAGGGTTTGCGCCGACGCCACGCCCTCGGCCAACATCAAGTCCTGCAACATGCGCAAGCCTGCCGCTGTGATATCGCCCTTGAGCACGGCCAGGTGCGCATCCAGTTCCAATAGCGACTGTTTCAATGCGGCGATATCGCGGGTCATGGCACTGGTCGCCACGACTTTGCCGCTTTCGTCATGCAGACCGAACACTTGCTGCAGATGCTCCTGGTATTTCTTGCCCAGATCCAGTTGGCGGCAAAACGCGGCAAACGCCGCCGGGGTCAAGCCGCTCACACCCTGCGGCGCGCTTTTCAGGCGGACCTGACTGCCATCGGGAAACGCATCAGCCTGCTCCTCGTCCTCGGTGAAGTTTTGCATGGCAGCCTGCAAGAGCGTTTGCGAGGCGTGTTTGACGAGGTCGATCCCGACCTGATCGGTCGCGGTCGTTGCGCAGCCACAATCAACACCCGGCAGACTGACTACATCCACACCTGCGTCATAAAGCGCCGGCCATTTTTGGTTCAGTGCCGCGTTCAGTTCGCGGATACAGAAGTCGGCCAACGGCTTTAGCCGGATCAGATCCTTATTGACCTTGAGTTGCCGGGCGTGTAGTTCACGGTTGATTTCATCCAGCCTGGTCAGGCTGATGGCCGACGCCTGGAGCAAATACGCCGGGAGCGTTTTTTCCAGGGTTTCGGCGGTGTCGAGGTCGCCTGTGGCTTCGAGTAACGTGCTCAAGATCGAGCCTTGAGTCAGCGTTTTTTTGTTGTCCGGGGTTGTCATCAGCAATAGTCCTTTATTGCGGTTATCGGCCTTTGACTTTATCCCTGTCGAGCGCCCATTAAAAACCTGAAAAACCTATTGAAAACTCAAACAAACCATCAACTTTTATCACTGATTAAAATATTCCTGTAGCACCCGAACCGTGCAAACTTCCGGTATCTGCAATCCAGTCCCCGAGGATCAACCCGAGGCATACTTTTGAATCGCGACGGCGGTATAGACATATAGTTCTCAATCATAATATTGCTTTTATGAAGCGCTCAACCATCAACTAATCGCGTTATTCCCCTCAACTCAAACACACTAGGATAGAGACTCTTTTTCTAAATGAGACCTCTCCATGAATACGCCACAGGAACTACAAACCATTGCGGCAACCGTCGAAATACAGCTGGACGTATCAACTGTTCAGCCGAACGTTTCAAGCGCATCAGCCCCCCTCGTTCGTTTCATCCAGCTCTTCAAGAAAGAGGACCCCGGAAGACTTGCTGATTTCTGTAGTGCAATAGATCAAGCGATCCCCTTTCATCATTACTTTGAGACGTTGGTGAACAAGCTGGTAAATCTGGAAAACTTCTGCAGACTCAAACTCCTGCTCAAACTTAAACAAAAATACGCGATGCGCTTCAGCGTCGATGACCTTATCAGGCTCGCGCCCGCGAACACGAAAGACCAGCCTTCAGCTCCCCTTACCCTCACCCTGCTACAGGCGGCCATGCTGAACTTCACCGACGTTGAAGCAGCTGCCGGGTACTTTTCAAGTGACAGCGGGACACTGCCCCTACCGCGTAAATCGACTGAGCGGGGGTCACCGGATCTCAGGATTACCGCAGAGGAATTTGCAGCGTTAAGTCGCGAGCTTGATCTGGGTGGCGCCTACCTTAAATACATTTCCAGCGTATTGAAGGATCCGCGAATCAAACGGCTCGGCGCACAACTGCACAGGCACAATTTTGAACTCTTCGCCTATGAAAAGTACTTCACCAAGCCTACTGGCAAGGACTATCTAGGTGCAGAATTTCCGCTCCACCAGCTTCATGCCCTTGTGCAGTTAATATACAAAAAAGAGGATATTTGTACTGGCGACTCATTCTACAATGGCAAAATCCAGCTGCACGCTTTACAGCTGTTTGGCAAGTATGTGACAGACGCCACATTGATCACATGGCGTCATTCTACAGAGGCAAAAAAAGACAGCTTTATCCTGTATGTACCCAACGACTCCGGCGACGGCTTCTACAAATCCAACACCCCTATCGAATGCCTAGACCGGTTTGTTTACGAGTTTCTTCCAAAAGCGCAGTTCCGGGAATTAATCAAGTCTCAACTACCCATCGCCGAGCAGCATGAGTTTTCTCTCAACATGTTGGAAAACATACGCTCGCAAATAAAATTTATCACTCTCCAGAAAGGCTTGTATCAACATCTATTTGATCGTTACGTCGACAAGTTCTTTGCTGATGCCAGGGCGTTTGCGGTGCCAGTCATCAATATCAATGAACCGGCCTATGCCAACCGGCGTAAAAATGTAGCCTTGGGCAAGTATTTGACGCATCTCAAAAGCCCGACCGATGATTTCATCAAGCGCTTGCGAACTCATCCCACTGATAAACTGCTGAGCACCGTATTCAATAACGTGAAGACCTGGCGGGTGACCGAAAAACACCAGGCCCTGGTTCGGTTGCTGGATTTGAAAAAAACACCGTCTCCCGCGGATGACAATGGCGACAGACCACAGGCGGACGAAGGCACGGCAACTGATTATTTCGACCAATTCGAGTTAACCGGAGAATCAACCGGGCAACGGGTCTATCTACAGAAAAAATCTACGGTGCCTGAGAGCGTGCAACGCGACATGACGGTCAAGCAACGTTCACATGCTCAAGAGGATATTCATCCCAAAGCACTTAAGGACTGAGGGTCAGAAACTGATCCAAATCCGGACTTATAACTTATCGTTCTAAAACTCCATTTACCGAGGCGGGTCAGTTTCTGAGTACCCGCCCTTCTGGCGAGGTATGGCTTGACCCCTCCCCAACGGAAAAACCGGTAAGGACTTTATGTGCGGATTAGCTGGCGAGTTACGTTTTGATCAACAACCTGCAGACCTTGCAGCGATCGAGAGAATCACCCATCACCTGGCCCCTCGCGGCCCCGACGCGTGGGGCTTCCATGCCCAAGGGCCGATTGCCCTGGGTCATCGTCGCCTGAAAATCATGGACCTGTCGGATGGCTCGGCGCAGCCGATGATCGACAGCCAACTCGGCCTGTCGCTGGCCTTCAACGGCGCGATCTACAACTTCCCGGAACTGCGCGCCGAACTCGAAGCGCTGGGTTACGCCTTCTATTCCGGTGGCGACACCGAAGTGTTGCTCAAGGGCTACCACGCCTGGGGCGAAGCGCTGCTGCCAAAACTCAACGGCATGTTCGCCTTTGCCATTTGGGAACGCGACGCGCAACGCCTGTTTATTGCCCGCGACCGTCTCGGCGTGAAGCCGTTGTACCTGTCACGTACCGGCCAGCGTTTGCGCTTTGCTTCGGCCTTGCCGGCGCTGCTCAAGGGTGGCGACATCAACCCGATCCTCGATCCGGTGGCACTTAATCACTACCTGAATTTCCATGCCGTGGTCCCTGCGCCACGCACTTTGCTGGCCGGCATCGAAAAACTGCCACCGGCGACCTGGATGCGCGTTGAAGCCGATGGCAGCACCGAGCAGAAAACCTGGTGGACGCTGCCCTACGGCCCACACGATGACGAAAAAAATCTGACCTTGGAAGACTGGGTCGACCGCGTCCTCGACAGCACCCGCGAGGCGGTGGCGATTCGTCAACGTGCCGCTGTAGATGTCGGTGTGCTGCTGTCCGGCGGTGTCGATTCGAGCATGCTTGTCGGCCTGTTGCGTGAAGTCGGTGTGGAAAACCTGTCGACCTTTTCCATCGGTTTCCAGGATGCCGGCGGTGAGCGCGGCGACGAGTTTCAGTACTCTGATCTGATCGCCAAACACTACGGCACTCAGCATCATCAGCTGCGCATCGACGAGAAAGAGATCATCGAGCAACTGCCCGCCGCGTTCCGCGCGATGAGCGAGCCGATGGTCAGCCATGACTGCATCGCTTTCTATCTGCTGTCGCGCGAAGTGGCCAAGCATTGCAAGGTAGTACAAAGCGGTCAGGGTGCTGACGAATTGTTCGCTGGTTATCACTGGTACCCGCAAGTCGATGGCGCGGCCGATCCTTATGCGGCCTATCGCAACGCGTTTTTCGACCGCAGCTACGACGACTACGGCGCCACCGTGCAACCGAAATGGCTGACTGCGAACGATGCCGCAGGCGACTTCGTCAAGGAACATTTCGCCCAGCCCGGCGCCGAGGCCGCAGTGGACAAAGCCCTGCGTCTGGACAGCACGGTGATGCTGGTCGATGACCCGGTCAAACGTGTCGACAACATGACCATGGCTTGGGGCCTGGAGGCGCGCACGCCGTTTCTCGACTATCGACTGGTTGAACTCTCGGCGCGTGTGCCGGGCCAGTTCAAGCTGCCGGATGGCGGTAAACAAGTGCTCAAAGAAGCTGCACGCCGAGTCATCCCAAGTGAAGTGATCGACCGTAAAAAAGGCTATTTCCCGGTGCCCGGTCTCAAGCATTTGCAGGGCGATACGCTGAACTGGGTGCGCGAACTGCTGCTTGATCCGAGTCAGGATCGCGGCCTGTTCAACCCGGCCATGCTCGACAAATTGCTGACCGACCCGCAGGGCCAACTGACGCCGTTGCGCGGCTCGAAGCTGTGGCAACTGGCAGCTCTGAACCTGTGGCTCAGTGAACAAGGAATCTGATTAATGAAACCCCACGCCACGGCCATCAACCAACGGCTGCTACGCGGTCAGACGCCGTCCTATGAACGCTTGCAGGCACGTCTGGCCGAAGACGGCAGCACGCTGGCCGCCGACCCGATTGCGCTGCATTGCGGCTGGGGCCGGTTGCTGATCGGCCACACGTTTCCCGATCCGGCATCGCTGGCGCAGGAGCTGCTTAAAGAGCAGCCCGGCGAGCGCGACATCGCGCTATACGTCGCCGCGCCGCAGCAGATTCTCGGCCTGGAGCCGACGCAATTGTTCCTCGACCCGTCCGACACCTTGCGCCTGTGGTTCAGCGATTACCGGCAAGCGACTCGAGTGTTTCGCGGCTTTCGTATTCGCCGCGCGCAAAGTGAAGCGGACTGGCAGGCGATCAATCAGTTGTACCAGGCGCGCGGCATGTTGCCGATCGATGCCACGCGGCTGACACCGCATCATCAGGGCGGCCCGGTGTACTGGCTGGCCGAGGATGAAGACAGCGGCGCGGTGATCGGCAGCGTCATGGGCCTGAATCATCAAAAAGCCTTCAACGATCCGGAAAACGGCAGCAGCCTGTGGTGCCTGGCGGTTGATCCGCAATGCTCGCGCCCGGGTGTCGGTGAAGTGCTGGTGCGGCACCTGATCGAGCATTTCATGAGTCGCGGTCTGAGCTATCTCGACCTGTCGGTGTTGCACGACAACCGTCAGGCGAAAAACCTCTACGCCAAGCTCGGTTTTCGCAATCTGTCGACCTTCGCCATCAAACGCAAGAACGGCATCAATCAGCCGCTGTTTCTCGGCCCCGGCCCGGAGGCGCAGTTCAATCCGTATGCGCGGATCATCGTTGAAGAAGCCCATCGACGCGGCATCGATGTGCAAGTGGATGACGCCGATGCCGGGCTGTTCACCCTCAGCCATGGCGGGCGCCGCGTGCGTTGCCGCGAATCGTTGAGCGACCTGACCAGCGCGATCAGCATGAGTTTGTGTCAGGACAAAAGCCTCACGCACAAAGTGCTCAAAGGCGCCGGGCTGAACCTGCCGTCGCAGCAACTGGCCGGCAATGCCGACGACAACCTGGCCTTTCTCGATGAGCACCAACGGGTGGTGGTCAAACCGCTCGACGGTGAACAGGGCCAAGGCGTGGCGGTGGACTTGCAGAGCATCGAAGAGGTGCAGCAAGCCATCGAAACGGCGAAGCAATTTGACAGCCGTGTGCTGCTGGAAAGTTTCCACGAAGGCCTTGATCTGCGGATTCTGGTGATTGGCTTTGAAGTGGTGGCCGCGGCGATTCGCAAGCCTGCCGAAGTGGTAGGCGATGGTCAGCATTCGGTGGGCGCGTTGATCGAGGCGCAGAGTCGGCGTCGGCAAGCGGCCACCAGCGGTGAGAGCAAGATCCCGCTGGACCACGAGACCCAGCGCACCTTACATGCGGCGGGTTATGACTACAGCAGCATTCTGCCGGCCGGCGAGCATCTCTTTGTACGGCGCACAGCGAATCTGCACACCGGCGGCACGCTGGAAGATGTCACGGCGATTCTGCACCCGACCCTGGTCGATGCCGCGGTGCGGGCGGCGCGGGCGCTGGATATTCCGATGGTCGGCCTCGACATGATGGTGCCAGCGGCGGATCAACCGGAGTACGTGTTTATCGAGGCCAATGAACGCGCCGGGCTGGCCAACCACGAGCCGCAACCGACGGCGGAGCGGTTTGTCGATTTGTTGTTTCCGCATAGTCAGCCGGTTGTCTCTTGATTCTTTAGTGACTGAACCGACGCCATCGCTGGCAAGCCAGCTCCCACAAGTTTTGCGGTACACACAAAAACTGTGGGAGCTGGCTTGCCAGCGATGAGGCCCGATCAAGCAACACAAAACTTTCCTCATCGAAACCATCGGTGTGCTCAACCCATCAGGAGTTTCCATGACCACGCAAATCCCCGAACCGGATCTCAACTACCTGCAAAAAGTACTGCTGGAAATGCTCGCCATTCCCAGCCCTACCGGGTTTACCGACACCATCGTGCGTTACGTCGCCGAGCGTCTGGAAGAACTCGGCATCCCCTTCGAAATGACCCGGCGCGGCACCATCCGGGCCACGCTCAAAGGCAAGAAGAACAGCCCCGACCGCGCCGTTTCCGCGCACCTGGACACCATCGGCGCCGCCGTTCGTGCGATCAAAGACAACGGTCGCCTGACCCTCGCCCCGGTCGGCTGCTGGTCGAGCCGTTTTGCCGAGGGCAGCCGTGTCAGCCTGTTCACCGACAACGGCGTGATTCGCGGCAGCGTGTTGCCGTTGATGGCGTCCGGGCATGCCTTCAATACTGCTGTGGATGAGATGCCGATCAGTTGGGATCACGTTGAACTGCGCCTCGACGCTTACTGCGCGACCAAGGCTGACTGCGACTCACTGGGCATCAGCGTCGGTGACGTGGTGGCGTTCGATCCGCTGCCGGAATTCACCGAAAGCGGCCACATCAGCGCCCGTCATCTGGATGACAAGGCCGGGGTTGCGGCGCTGCTGGCGTCACTCAAAGCCATCGTCGACAGCGGTCAGGAACTGATGATCGACTGCCATCCGCTGTTCACCATCACCGAAGAAACCGGCAGTGGCGCGGCGGCAGCATTGCCGTGGGACGTCAGCGAATTCGTCGGTATCGACATCGCACCCGTCGCGCCGGGCCAGCACTCCAGCGAACACGCGGTGAGTGTGGCGATGCAGGATTCCGGCGGGCCGTATGACTATCATCTGTCGCGGCATTTGCTGAAATTGGCCAGCGAGAACGAGTTGCCGGTGCGCCGCGACCTGTTCCGCTATTACTTCAGCGATGCGCACTCGGCAGTGACGGCGGGCCACGATATCCGCACTGCCCTGCTCGCGTTTGGTTGTGATGCGACCCATGGTTATGAGCGCACGCACATCGACAGTCTGGCGGCACTCAGTCGCTTGCTGGGGGCTTACATCTTGAGTCCGCCGGTGTTTGCCAGTGATGCAGCGCCGGCGAATGCTTCGCTGGATCGCTTCAGTCATCAGATTGAACATGACACGCAAATGGAGAGCGATACGCGGGTGCCGTCGGTGGACAGTCTGGTGGGGCAGCGTTCCGATAGTTGATCCGGCTTTGTGATGACAGGACTGGCCCCATCGCTGGCGAGCCAGCTCCCACAGGTATCGGAGGTGTACACAAATTTGTGTTGCCCCAACTACTGTGGGAGCTGGCTTGCCAGCGATGAGGTCGGCACAGGCAACACAAAACTGGCAGGCAAACCGCAATCGCCGTAGCATCCCGCCATTGATTTAGCCGAGGTGCCCATGCTCATTCCCCACGATCAACTTGAAGTCGACACCCTCACCCGCCTCATCGAAGATTTCGTCACCCGCGACGGCACCGACAATGGCGATGACACGCCGCTGGAAACCCGCGTGCTGCGCGTGCGACAGGCCCTGACCAAAGGCCAGGCGCTGATCGTCTTCGACCCGGAAAGCGAGCAGTGCCAGTTGATGCTCAAGCACGACGTGCCCAAGCATCTGTTCGATTGAATGCTTCAGCGCAGCTTTTCGGTGGCCTGCTTGCGCTTGATCCGGTCATAGACCTCCGAGCGGTGCACATTGACCTTTTGCGGGGCCTCGACGCCAAAACGCACGCTGGAGCCGTTTACCGACAACACGCGCAGAGAAATGTCGTCACCGATTGAAATCAACTCACCAACGACACGGCTGAGTACAAGCATGAGATTCGTCCTTCAGGGTTAGCGAACCCTGAAGATGCGCGGCTTGCCGTGGCTCTACAATGCGTGGCGGGCAAATCAGTTTTGCCTTACACCCATACTCGCCGCTGGCCGTCAGACGTTTCCGACAAATAGCCGTCAGGCCGCAGAAAAGCGCGGGCCGAACAGAATCACGCTGGCGCCGATCACGCACAACGCCACGCCGATCCAGTCCGAACCCAATGGACGCACGCGCTCCACCACCATCAGCCAGCCAATCGATGCGACGATATAGATCCCGCCATACGCGGCATAGGCACGCCCGGCATAGTTGGCTTCGACGCGGGTCAGCAGCAGCGCGAACAGGGTCAGACTGAGCAGCGCAGGAATAACCCACAACGCACTTTTGCCTTGGCGCAGCCACATGAAGAAGGCGAAACAACCGGCGATTTCAAACAGCGCCGCGAGGAAGAACCACAAGTAATTGAGCATTGATGCGTCTCGACAGGGTGACCATTGCGGCCACCCTAACGACGCCGTCTGCAACGGGCAAGGTCAGCCGTTGTTCTGTTTGGCTTTGGCGCGCATTTTTTCCGCCATGGAGGTCATTTCGTTATAGAGCAGTTGCGGGTTCTTCTGCTTGATCGCCCAGGCCATGCGCCCTTGCTCGTGGGGCAGGATCATGAATTCGCCGGCCGCTACTTGCTGATAAATGTAATCAGCAATATCCGCTGCGGTAATCGGCGAGCTTTCCAGCAACTTGCCCACCTGCGCTTTCATCGCCGGCGTCGGACCACGGAAAGAGTCGAGGAGATTGGTCTGGAAGAATGACGGACAGACCACATGTACGCCAACTTCCTGTTGCGCCAGTTCAATCAACAGGCTTTCCGAAAGCGCCACCACGCCAGCCTTGGCCACGTTGTAGTTACTCATCGCCGGGCCTTGCATCAATGCGGCCATGGACGCGATGTTGATGATTTTGCCTTTGCTTTGCTCAAGCAACGGCAGAAACGCCTTGCAGCCCTTGACCACGCCCATCAGGTTGATCGCGATCTGCCAGTCCCAGTCTTCCAGCGACAGCTCGCTGAAGAAACCGCCCGACGCGACACCGGCGTTGTTGACGATGATGTCGATGCCACCGAGCTTCTCTTCGCAGGCCTGGGCGAATGCGGTGAGCTGGCTGTAATCACGCACATCGCAGCGCTGAACAAAACCGTCACCGCCCGCCTCGCGGACCATTTTCAGGGTTTCCTGCAGGCCGGGTTCGCTGACGTCGGACAAGGCCAGCTGCCAGCCTTCACGCGCCCAGCGCAGCGCGATTTCGCGACCCAGGCCCGAGCCCGCACCAGTGATCATCATGCGATTTTGCATAGCACACAGCCTTGTTGTTCCGGGGAAGATGCGCCGAGTGTAGCGAAGGATCGGCGCGCGCCCACGCTCCATCAAGTTGCTGAATGCAAGATCAAAAGATCGCAGCCTTCGGCAGCTCCTGCATCGAACTCCTGTAGGAACTGCCGAAGGCTGCGATCTTTTGATCTTGTGCTTCAAAGGAAATAAACAAGCAATCCAAATACATTAAAAAAACATTGAATTTTCTTTCATGCGCACCGGTCGGAATTTGTAAGCCGTCTGGAATTACTTAGTCTCCAGTCGCCCTTGAATACCAAGACTTCTCGAACACTATCAACAAGGAAATCGACATGGGCACAATTCTAATCATTATCCTGATCCTGTTGCTGATCGGTGGTCTGCCGGTCTTCCCGCACTCCAGAAGTTGGGGTTACGGTCCATCGGGCATTATCGGCGTGGTGTTGGTGGTGCTGTTGGTCCTGCTGTTACTCGGTCGGATATAACGATTCAAGCGTAAAAAAAGAGGCCCTGTTCAGGGCCTCTTTTTTATTGCGCGGACTTTATTGTCGGCAAGCGATCAATCCGGCTTGCCGTGAATGACGCCAGCGGTGTTATCCATCAGGCTTTTGGTCGCCGTTTGCAGGAACGCTTCGAGTTTGAGTTTCAACTCGGCGGTGCGCGGTGCATTCGGTACCACTTCGGCGTGCGGATTGGCCCCCAGTTGGTACTGCCACATCTTCGGCCCCATATCCTTGTCTCTCGGCAATACCAGAATCTGGTCAGCAGTAACGATGGCAGTGGTCTGCTCGCTGCCCGACGGCTTGATCACACCGAAACCGGTGTCGCCTTCCGGCAGGTTGAGCAAGTCGCGGCCCCAGCACTGATGACGCACTTCGCCGCCGAGACGGCCCATGATGGTCGGCACGATGTCGATCTGCGTACCCACGGTGTGGTCACGCGTACCGAACTTCTCCTGAATGCCCGGTGCGATCATCAGCATCGGCACGTTGAAGCGGCCCAGGTCCATTTCGGTGATCTGGCGCTGGTTGCCGAAGCCGTGGTCGCCGACGATGACGAACAGGGTTTCCTTGAAGTACGGCTCTTTGCGTGCCTTCTCGAAGAACTGACCCAGCGCCCAATCGGAGTAACGCATGGCGGTCAAGTGTTCGTTGAGGCTGCCACGGTCAGTCACGCGCTCGACCGGCAATGGCGTCGGCAAGGCGTATGGCGTGTGGTTGGACAGGGTTTGCAGCAGCGCGTAGAACGGCTTGCCGTTTTCCCTTGCCTTGAGCTCCTGCAGGCCACGGTCGAACATGTCCTGGTCGGACACGCCCCAGGTCGGATCGGAGAACACCGGGTTGACGAAGTCGTTACGGCCAACGAAGTTGGTCATGCCCTGGTTGCTGAAGAAGCCCGACTGGTTGTCCCAGGCGAAGTCGCCGTTGTAGACGTACACATCGTCATAGTCACGGGCGCTGAGCACCTGCGGCAGGCCGGACAGCTTGTGGCTGCCTTCCGGGGTCTGCATCAGGTATTCGAAACCTGGCAGGTTGGGGAAGCAGGCCATGGTCGCGAACATGCCCTGGTGGGTGTGCGTACCGTTGGAGAAGAAGCGATCGAACAGCAGGCCTTCCTTCGACAGTTTGTCCAGGTATGGCGTGATGTTGCCTGGCGCGCCCAATGCACCGACCGAGTGACCGGCCATGCTTTCCATCAGGATCACCACGACGTTCTTGATCGGCAGGGTCTTGTCGGCCGGCGGCGTGTAATCACGGCGCACGGCGGCAATATCGGCATCGACCAGTTTTTCGTCTGGCATCAGCAGCATGTCGCGCACGATTTTCTGCGCTTGTTCTTGCGGCAACGTGGCTTTCCAGATGTTGTCGCGATCCTCGCCCATACGGGACTTGGCGGCCTCGATCAGCGACAGCGTGGCGTTGAGGCCGAGCTGGTTGGCGAAGTTGGAATCGGTGGTGTACACGTCACCCCAGCGCATTGGCGGGCCTTGACGCAGGGTGCCACGGGCGGCAACCACGCAGATCAGCAGGCAGACCACGAACACCGCCAGACGGGTGTACCACGGCGCGACCTGACGGGTGCTGACACTGCCACCGCTGAAAGGCCCGCGCGGACGCGTGGCACGGTCGGCGCCTTTGAACGCCAGGGTCAGGATGACAGTGCCGATGACCCACGCCAGCAGGTAGCGCACCACCGGAAAACCGTACCAGAGCATGCTCATCACGGTTTTCGGGTCTTCCTTCACATACTGGAACACCAGACCATTGAGGCGCTGGTGGAACTCGCGGTAGAAGTCCATTTCCATCAGGCCGAGGAACAGCGCGATGCTCGACGCGACCGTCAACCACAGACGGAAAAAGCCGCGGGCAGCCATGGCGCGGGCACTGAACAGTGCCAGCACCAGCGGAATGCACAGGTAAACCACCAGGCGCAGGTCGAAACGCAGGCCGTTGGCGAAGGCTTCGAGGAAGGTCGAAGCCGGGGTGTCGAGGATCATCTCGCGGTTGTAGACCAGCAGCGCGAGGCGCAGCACGGAAAACATCACCATCATGACCAGCGCACAAAGCAGCGTGTAGGCCAGATGCGATTTGACGGTCGGTTGCAGCAGGCGAGCAGAAGATCGCTGCTGATTCAGGGCGTCCGGGTTTGCCATGTCGTTTTAGGACCCATTGGAAGTTGAAGTTGCAAAAATACAGCGGCGCCATGCCCTCTATTGGTCATTCCCGACCCCGGGGCTTGCGCAGTGCGCAAATGTTGCACGATCACCCGCACCATTGCCATTGATTACTGCCCCGCCGCCAGACACTTTCATTTACAGCAGCGGGCAAACAGCGCGGGCGAATTGTCAGGAACACTTTGTGAAAATTTCGTGCAACGCATATCTGGAAACACAATATAGATACAAAACAAAACGCCCCGACTTGTTCGAGGCGTTTCGTTGAAAGCGGGCCGATTACTTCTCGGCGCGTTCTTTCAGAGCTTTCAAGGTGTTGAACGGAGCATCGACGACAAACTTGTTGGCAACCATCGCCGGCACGCTACCGCCTGGCTCGGTGTGCACCTGATAAGTCACTTCAACCTGGTCGCCCTTCGGTACGAACTTCCAGAAGCCTTTGACCTGCTGCACGCGGACAAAGCCCTTTTCTTCCGGCATGTACGTCGGCAAGCCTTCCAGATTGCGGGTCAGGCTGCCATCGGCACCTTCAACGGTGGTCACCTTCAGCACCGAGTCACGCGGAGTAACTGGCCAAGGCGTGTTGAACTGGGTGTAGGTCCAGCTCTGATCGCCTTCGTGCTTGAGCAGTTTCTGGGTCTTGCACTCGTGAATCCAGGCGCAGGCGCCAGCGACGTCTTCCTGCAGTGCGCGCAGTTTGGCGACGGTGGTTTTCATCAGCGCAACGCCCTGGTAGGACTTGTAGTCCGAACCCGGCACTTCGCTGAGGGACACCTTGATACCGTCCTCGTTCCTGGCGACTTTCCAGTCTTCAGCCTGAACGACGGACGTGGCCAGCACAGCGGTCAAACCACACAACACAGCGATACGATGCAGCGAACCCATAGTCTTATTCCTTATTGTTGAAGTTCCGTTCGTTTGACACATCACGCCGCCGTCATTTGCTCCCACCAGCCGATCAGCCTGATCGCTTCTTCCGAGCTGCTGCCGCAGACCTCGACATCCGCAGCAAAGCCCGAACAGACTGCCGGGCGCTCCGGGCGGCCGAAAATGCTGCACAGGTTTTCGACCGAAAGCTGCACGCAACGTTCGCCGGCGGGTTTGCCATCAGGCATGCCGGGAATCGGCGAACTGATGGAAGGGGCAATGCAGCAAGCGCCACAGCCTTCACGGCATTTCATGACGAACAATTCCTCGCGACGGGCGATGTGTAAAAGAGACGCGGAACAGAGTAACCGCTAAAACGGCTGTTTCAAATTGCCTGAACCGGGGTTTTTAGCGATAACTCAATGTGACTGACCAGTCTCCGACAAAGCGTCTGGTCTGCGGGTCACAGATGGGTTGGTTTTACTGTTTGAATTCGAAATCCAGCGCCGCACCTTCGACTTCGCGGCGCTCTTCGTTGCGCAGTTGCAACTGCATTTCGTTGCTGAGCAAGCGGCCGTTGAGCTGGAATCCGTTGTTTTTCTCGCCAAACATCTGCGGCAGGATCGGCTCGCGCTTGGGCATTTCAACCGTGCCCTGGGGCTTCAATTCCTCGACCATGTCCTTGGGCAGGCTCAAATCGAGTTTGGCCGACGGCAACTTGGTTTTTACCACTTCACTGGCGGGTTTCGATTTCGAGGCGACTGGCTTGCGCTTCTTGATGACTTTCTGCTGGGCTTTCTTGGCGGGAACGGCCTTCTGCGCAGCCGTGGCTTTTTTAGCGGGACTCGTCGCAGCCGGTTTTTCCTGAACTGCAGCGGCCACGACGCCAGGCGCATGACCGATCATCAGCAAACCCAGCAACACCCATGCAGCAGGAAAAATCGCTTTCATGAACCCAACGACGCTAACGGCAGAGGGCCATATGCTCGCTTGTTGAACGCCACAAGACAAGCATCACCCACCGCCCGTTCAGAATCCGCCAGCCGTTTCCTGACACAGTTGAGTCGCCAACAGACCCAGAGTCATCAACGCCCGCTCCGCCTCGCGGTTCCACGGAATCCCGCAGTTCAGGCGGATACAGTGGTTGAACTGCTCGGTATTGCTGAAGATCAGCCCCGGGGCAATGCTGATGCCCTGCTGCAACGCACGCACATGCAATTCTTGCGTATTGACCCTGCCCGGCAGACTCACCCAAAGGATGAAACCGCCCGTGGGCCGGGTCATTTGCGTGCCTTCGGGGAAGTACTGCTGCACCGCCAACTGGAAGGCGCTGAGGTTTTTCCGGTATTCCTGGCGGATGTACCGTAAATGCCGGTCATAACCACCGTTTTCCAGATAAGCGGCAATCGCCATCTGCGTCACGCTGCACGCCGAATGGGTGCTGAAGGTCTGCAAGCGCTGGATTTCCTGCTGATACTTGCCCGCGATCATCCAGCCGATGCGTACGCCGGGGGACAAGGTTTTGGAGAAGCTCGAGCAGTAGATCACCCGATCCAGTCGGTCATAAGCCTTGAGCGCTTTGGTTTTGCCTTGCTCGAACATCAGTTCGCCATAGATATCGTCTTCGACGATCTGGATATCAAAATCCGAGGCAAGACGCAGCAACTGCTTCTGCCGCTCTTCGGGCATGGTGCCACCCAGTGGATTGCTCAGGCGCGTGGTCAGCACCAGCGCTTTGATCGACCATTGGTTGGCCGCCAGTTGCAGGGCTTCGAGGCTCATGCCGGTGGCGGGATCACTAGGGATCTCGATGACCTTCAAGCCGAGAAGATCGGCCAGTTGCAGCAGGCCGTAATACGTCGGCGACTCTGCGGCGATCAGATCGCCCGGCCGGGTCAGCACACGCAACGACATCTGCAGGGCATCGACGCAACCGTGGGTGATCACCACTTCCGACGGATCGACCACCACACCGGCATCGCGCATACGGATTGCCACTTGCCGGCGCAACGGTTCAAAACCCGGGCTGAACATGTAGCTGAAGGCTCGCGGGCTATGGAAACGGGTGACCTTGGCCAGTTGCTGATGCAGTGCGCGCACCGGCAAGTAATCGACACTCGGCACGGCGGCACCGAGCGGGAACACGCCTTCACGGCGCGACTCGACCAGAACCTGTTGAATGATGCTGCTGCGAGTGACCAGACCGGGACGCTCAACTCTGGCAATGTCCGGCGTCGGCGCAGTCAGCGCAGGTGTCTGGTGTACGTAATAACCGGACTGCGGACGCGCCCGAATCAAGCCCTGATCTTCAAGATTGGCATAAGCCTGCAAGACCGTCGCATGGCTGACGTTGAGCTGCGAACTCATCTTGCGCACCGAAGGCACGCGCTCCCCCGGTTGATAGACACCACGGCGGATGTCTTCGGCCAGTTGCTGAGCAATACGTTGGTAGAGCAAGAGATTGGTCATGACGCAGCACTCGATTTCACGGGCATTTTATTCTTGTGTGAAACAATACCGGAACAGTTTAGAAGTGTACTGGGACAGTTGCCACATTACTCGACCATACAGTGCGGTGTCTGCCCCTGACTGTACTGATTTGTGGGCCATTCGACAGACGTAAAAAAGCCCGGCACTGCATGACAGCCCGGGCTTTCCAGAGACGCAACCCTTAACGGGCGGCGCCGAGCTGGCCTTTTTCGTCGGAGAAGACAATCTCCACCCGACGGTTCTGTGCCCGCCCGCGCTCGGAAGCGTTGGCGTCCACCGGATACTCATCGCCGTAGCCTTCGACCTGAATGCGTTTGTCGTCGATGCCCAGGTCCATCAGCACGTCCGCCACCGATTGTGCGCGGTCACGGGACAGTTTGAGGTTTTCCTGTTTGCCGCCGGTGCTGTCGGTGTAACCCTCGATGCGCACCACGCGTTTCGGGTTCAGTTGCAGGAACTGCACAATCTTCAGCACCACGCGGTTGGCCGAGTTTTTCAACTCGGCTTCACCGGTGTCGAACAGCACATCGCCGAGGGTCATCACCAGACCGCGATCAGTCTGCGTGGTGGCCAGTGCGACGATCTGCTCTTCGAGCCATTTACCCTGCTGCTGCACGCTCAGCAATTTCGACTCACGCAGGGCCAGTTGCAGGCGCTGACGTTCCAGTTCGAGCTTGGCTGCGCGCTCTTCGTTGAGCACCTGATTGGTGTGCTCGCGGGCGATTTCACTGTAGCGCTGGCTCAGGTAGGCGTAATGCACCACGTCTGATCCGCTGCCCCAGTAGGTCGACAGGCGATCGGCACGGGCCAGCGACTCACCGGCGCGGATCACGTCTTTCGGCGCAATGCGCAGCACGTTGGAGTCTTCCTTGACCTTCTGGAAGTCGGCGCTGGCTTCTTGCAGCGCGGATTCGCTGTGTTGACCGGCGCAGCCGTACAGGCTGGCACAACCGGCGAGAATCAAACCGCCGAGAACTTTCGACTTGAAGCTCATTGGGCATCTCCCAGTTGCTTGCGCAGTCGGACGATGCGGGTATTGAGCACATTCACCTGTTCTTCACTCTTTTGCGTCAGCACTTTGGCTTCGGCCAGACGTGCATCCAGTTCCGCCTGCTCGGAACGCATGCGCGCATTCCGGTAGGACTCGTCAGCCATGTTGCCTTTGGCGCGGTTGTATTTGGTTTCGGCCAGTTTCATTTCCGGCACTTCGTCGGCAGTAGCGCCAACAGCCTTGGCCTGGGTGATGGCTTGCTCGGTCAGGCGCATTTGTTCGATGGGTGCCGGATCGGTTGCGCAACCGGCCAGAGCCAGAACGGCCACAGCCGCGAAAAGAGGTCGAATACTCACTAAGAATCCCTACTGTTTTGGGGCACTGACAGGTGGTTGCGGCTGTTGCTGCTGCGCCTTCCAGCGCTCGATATTGCGTTGCAGCGCAGCTTCCGTCAGTCCGGACGCGGGCAATTCTGTCATCTTTTTGGCCAACTGTCCGCGCAACCACGGATCGTTGCACGCCGAGTTATGGGAAACCGCGAGAAACAGACCCGGGCGGTCGATCGGTTGCTCAAAGGCCAGCAAGTCATTGGCCATGCCCAATGCCTGCGCGGCGGCCATGCCTGAGTATCGGCCGGCGAGTACATATTCGACTTCACCGAGGAGCAGTTTCTGAAAGGCCTGAGTGAGGTTGGCTGTCCGGGTCAGGGTCAGATTCTGCTCGGCGAAAGTGCCGAATGCCTGGGTGATTCGAGACTTTTCCGACAGCGCACCTGCGTGGCCGTGCAGGTCTTTGGCTTCGCCGTAGACCAGGGTCGAGCCTTTGCGCGTCCACACCAGGTAATCGTTTTCCAGCAATGGCGGATAGATGTAGTCGAGGATTTCCAGCTCATTGAAGGTCAACGGCGCATCGGCCAGCATGTCCATGCGCCCGCTGCGCACTTCGTCGAGGGCTTGCGAGCGTTTGCCGGCGTAGAGCAATTCGACTTTGATGCCGAGATCCTTGGCCACTTGCTGTAACAGGTCGGCACTGGCGCCGATCAACTGCTTGGGATTCTGCGGGTCCTGCCACAGGTACGGCGGTGCATCCGGGCTACCGGTGACGACGAGGCGCTCGCACTTGCCAGCGGCTGTCGCCAAACCTGACAACAGGGCCAATCCCAGCAATACCGAGTAACGCAATCCGCAGCGCAGATCCATGGCAAAACGCTCCCACTCAAATCCGAGACAAAAAAAAGCCCGACCAAAAGGTCGGGCTCTTTATAAGTGAAGCCGCTGGATTAGACCAGCTTCTCCAGCTCAGGTACGGCTTCGAACAGATCCGCCACGAGACCGTAATCGGCCACCTGGAAGATCGGCGCTTCTTCGTCCTTGTTGATCGCAACGATCACTTTGGAGTCTTTCATACCGGCCAAGTGCTGGATCGCGCCGGAGATACCGACGGCGATGTACAGCTGCGGTGCAACGATCTTGCCGGTCTGACCGACCTGCATATCGTTCGGTACGAAACCTGCGTCGACCGCAGCGCGCGAAGCACCAACGGCAGCGCCCAGCTTGTCGGCCAGGGCGTACAGGTGTTTGAAGTTGTCGCCGTTCTGCATGCCGCGGCCGCCGGAAACGACGATCTTGGCAGCGGTCAGCTCTGGACGGTCAGACTTGGCCAGCTCTTCGCCAACGAAGCTCGAAGTGCCCGCGTCGTGTGCAGCGCCAACGGCTTCAACAGCAGCCGAACCACCTTCAGCAGCTACCGGGTCGAAACCGGTGGCACGCACGGTGATCACTTTGATCGCGGCGGTCGACTGTACGGTAGCGATGGCGTTACCGGCGTAGATCGGACGCTTGAAAGTGTCAGCGCTTTCGACCGAGATGATCTCGGAGATCTGGTCAACGTCCAGCTGCGCAGCAACGCGCGGCAGGATGTTTTTGCCGTTGGAGGTGGCAGCAGCGAGGATGTGGCTGTAACCAGCGCCCAGCTCTGCAACCAGCGGAGCAACGTTTTCCGGCAGCTGATGCGCGTAAGCGGCATTGTCAGCGCTGAGGACTTTGCTCACACCAGCGATTTTCGCAGCGGCTTCAGCCACGGCGCCAGCGCCTTGGCCTGCAACCAGGACGTGGATGTCGCCGCCGATTTTGGCAGCAGCAGCCACGGTGTTCAGTGTGGCCGGGGCCAGCACCTTGTTGTCGTGTTCGGCGATTACCAAGATAGTCATGATCAGATTACCTTCGCTTCGTTTTTCAGTTTCTCGACCAGTTCAGCCACCGACTTGACCTTGATGCCTGCGCTGCGTGCAGCCGGCGCTTCGACTTTCAGGGTCTTGTTGGTGGAGGCGGTGGAAACGCCCAAAGCGTCCGGAGTCAGCACTTCGAGAGGCTTCTTCTTGGCTTTCATGATGTTTGGCAGGGACGCGTAGCGCGGCTCGTTCAAACGCAGGTCGGTGGTGACGATGGCCGGCAGTTTCAAGGAAACTGTCTGCGCGCCGCCGTCGATTTCGCGAGTCACGGCAACGCTGTCGCCAGACACTTCGACTTTCGATGCGAACGTGCCCTGACCGTAGCCGCTCAATGCAGCGAGCATCTGGCCGGTCTGGTTGTTGTCGCTGTCGATGGCCTGCTTGCCGAGGATCACCAGCTGCGGCTGTTCCTTGTCGACCACAGCCTTGAGCAGCTTGGCCACGGCGAGCGAGGTCAGATCTTCAGCGGATTCGACGAGGATGGCACGGTCGGCACCCAGAGCCAGTGCGGTACGCAGCTGCTCCTGAGCGGTGGTCGGGCCGATGGAGACGACGACGATTTCAGTCGCAACACCTTTCTCTTTCAGGCGTACGGCTTCTTCCACTGCGATTTCGCAGAACGGGTTCATCGACATCTTGACGTTGGCGAGATCGACGCCGGAATTGTCCGCCTTGACGCGAACCTTGACGTTGTAATCCACAACGCGTTTGACAGCTACAAGAACCTTCATGGATTCCTCGTTACTCTCCGGTGAAAAGAAAGTCGCCTAGGCGAACCTGGCGGTTGATGCTCATCAGGCTAAAAGGGCACCTCTAAAAACGCCGACCGGGGTGCGAAATGATTCCACGATGTGAGGGGGGTGCGACCGTTCGTCAGTGGTGACCGACAAGTCATTGATCCTCACGCTGTGTAAACTGCGCGCCAGACTGCGCTGCGCATCACTCTCAACCGCCTGTGCCCTGTCTTTAGACGTGCTCTTGAAACCGCCAGTCTGCCTACGACGAGCGCAAAACCGCCCGTATCTTGACCGGAACGCCTATTCCGGTCAATACAGCAAAATGACCATTCATAAGCCGCGCTTCTTTGATTTCTCTGGGCTGGAGCCGATTCAAACAAACGTTTGTATTGGACGCTAGGAGTGGTGTAGATATAATGCGCCGCCTAGAGAGAAAGGTCTGTTCTCCAATATTCCCCTTGACGTTAACGTAAAGGAATAGCGGATGCGACATCAAACCTCCAAATTAGAAAAAAAACTGTTGAGCCTTGAGTAGGAGATAGCCTGTGGAACGCGAATACATGGAATTCGACGTGGTCATCGTCGGTGCCGGCCCCGCTGGCCTGTCCGCCGCCTGCCGTCTGAAGCAGAAGGCCGCCGAAGCCGGTAAGGAAATCAGCGTCTGCGTGGTCGAAAAAGGCTCCGAAGTCGGCGCACACATCCTGTCCGGTGCCGTGTTCGAACCACGCGCTCTGAACGAACTGTTCCCGGACTGGAAAGAGCTCGGCGCCCCGCTGAACACGCCAGTGACCCGCGACGATATTTTCGTGCTGAAAAACGCCGACAGCGCGCAGAAGATTCCTGACTTCTTTGTGCCCAAGACCATGCACAACGAAGGCAACTACATTATTTCCCTCGGCAACCTATGCCGATGGCTCGCCCAGCAGGCCGAGAACCTTGGCGTAGAAATCTACCCAGGCTTTGCCGCTCAGGAAGCGCTGATCGACGAGCAAGGCGTGGTGCGCGGGATCATCACCGGTGATCTCGGCGTCGACCGCGAAGGCAATCCGAAAGAAGGCCTGTACACCCCGGGCATGGAACTGCGTGGCAAGTACACGCTGTTCGCCGAAGGCTGCCGTGGCCACATCGGCAAGCAACTGATCAAGCGCTACAACCTCGACAGCGATGCCGACGCCCAGCACTACGGCATCGGCCTGAAAGAAATCTGGGAAATCGACCCGGCCAAACACCAGCCAGGCCTGGTGGTACACACCGCTGGTTGGCCGCTGGACATCATGGGCACCGAGAACACCGGCGGCTCGTTCCTTTATCACTTGGAAAACAACCAGGTGGTGGTCGGTCTGATCGTTGACCTGTCCTACAGCAACACTTACCTGTCGCCGTTCGACGAGTTCCAGCGCCTCAAGCATCACCCGGTGCTGGCTCAGTACCTGGAAGGCGGCAAGCGCATCAGCTACGGCGCTCGCGCCATCTGCAAAGGTGGCCTGAACTCGCTGCCGAAAATGGTCTTCAAGGGCGGCGCGCTGATCGGTTGCGACCTCGGCACCCTGAACTTCGCCAAGATCAAAGGCAGCCACACCGCGATGAAGTCCGGCATGCTCGCCGCTGAGTCGGTGGCTGACGCGCTGTTCGCGGAAAAGGACGGCACTGAAGAACTGACCACTTACGTCGACGCGTTCAAGAAGAGCTGGCTCTACGACGAACTGTTCGCCAGCCGTAACTTCGGCCCGGCGATCCACAAGTTCGGCGCTATCGTCGGCGGCGGTTTCAACTGGCTCGATCAGAACATCTTCGGCGGCAAACTGCCGTTCACCCTGCACGACACCAAGCCGGACTACGCCTGCCTCAAGCTCGCGGCCGACTGCAAGAAGATCGATTATCCGAAGCCGGACGGAAAACTCAGCTTCGACAAGCTCAGCTCGGTGTTCATCTCCGGTACCAACCATGAAGAAGAACAGCCTTGCCACTTGAAGCTGACTGATCCAAGCATCCCGATCAGCAAGAACCTGCCGCTGTACGACGAGCCGGCACAGCGCTATTGCCCGGCCGGCGTGTACGAAGTGATCACCAAGGAAGACGGCGAGAAGCGCTTCCAGATCAATGCCCAGAACTGCGTGCACTGCAAGACCTGTGACATCAAGGACCCTTCGCAGAACATCACCTGGGTCACGCCGGAAGGCGCTGGCGGTCCGACTTATCCGAATATGTAAGTCGAACCGCTGAACATCAAGGCTCCCGATTTGGGGGCCTTTTTGTTGCCCAAAATTTACTGCATCACTTGACTCCCTGTGGGAGCTGGCTTGCCAGCGATGGCGGTGGATCAGGTGACATCTATGTTGAATGTGCCGGCCTCATCGCTGGCAAGCCAGCTCCCACAGGGATTGTGAAAATTTTCAGGCAGCGCGCTCGTCACCCGGGCTGCGCTCGAAATAGCGTTTGTACTCGCGGCTGAACTGCGAAGTACTCTGATACCCCACCCGATGCGCCACCTGCGCCACACCCAGCCCTTCCGCCACCAGCAACGTCTGCGCCTTCAATAACCGCAAACGCTTCAGATACTGCACCGGCGACAACAGCGTGCTGCGCTTGAAATGCTCATGAAAGGTCGACACGCTCATGTTCGCGCAACCGGCCAGGGTCTCGACATTCAACGGTTCGGTGTAATGCGCGTGCAGATGACTGATCGACGCCGCCACCCGCGCGAACTGTCCCTGCTGCTCGACCAGTGCGCGTAATACATCCGCCTGCGGCCCGCGCAACGCGGTGAACAACAATTCACGCACCCGCGCCGGCCCGAGAATCTGGCATTCCAGCGGATCGTGCAGGCAACTGAGCAAGCGCTCGACACAGCCACGCATGTCATCGTCGAGCACCACCGAGGTCATCGACTCCGGCGTCTGCGCCGGAATATGCCGGCCCGGCGCCAGCCCCATGGCCAGCACCAACTCACCGAGCAACACCCGATCAATCGCCACCGACACGCCGAGCAACGGCGCATCCGGCAAGGCGAAGGTCTCACATTCGAACGGCACCGGCAGCGCCTGAATCAGATAATGCCCGGCGCCGTATTCCATGGTGCGTGGCCCGAGAAACGCCAGTTTGCTGCCCTGGGCGATGATCATCAGGCTCGGTTCATAAATGTGCGGGCCACGGGCGACGTCGCAACTGGCGCGCAACACTTGCACACCGGGCAATCCGGTCGGCGAATAACCATCGCGCAGCGCCAGCGGTTCGATCAGCGAAACCAGCCGCGCATTGGCATCAAGATGACGGGTCAATTGCATCGAATTGTTCTTCACGAAAAATCACGAAAATAGGGGATGAAAGCATCATCGCAGATCCTTTTGCCAATGCGACCGATCAAACCCGTATGCCGGAGGATTAGGCATGAGACCCGGAGGAATCGTCATGGCCGACCGGTCAGTCGACGCCCAGAATGCGCCGCCTCACTTGTTCCTGCTTTTGCGAGGTTTCACATGTACACCGCCATCGGTTATGCCGCCCAATCGGCCACCACCCCCCTCGCCCCGATGAAATTCGAACGCCGCAGCCCGCGCGCCGATGACGTCGCGATCGAAATCCTTTACTGCGGCGTCTGCCACTCCGACATCCACCAAGCGCGCAACGAATGGGGTATCGCCGTTTACCCGTTGATGCCGGGCCACGAGATCGTCGGAAAAGTCACCGCGATCGGTGCGAATGTCACCCAACACAAAGTAGGCGATCTGGTCGGCGTTGGCTGCATGGTCGACTCGTGCCGCACCTGCGAAGCGTGCCAGTCGAACCTTGAGCAATATTGCCTCGAAGGCCCGACCATGACCTACGCCACCCCGGATCGGGTCGATGGCAGCAACACCATGGGCGGTTATTCCGACAGCATCGTCGTCAGCGAGCACTTCGTCGTGCGCATCCCGGAAAAACTAGCCCTCGCCAGCGCCGCGCCGATCCTCTGTGCCGGCATCACCACCTACTCGCCGCTCAAGCACTACGGCGTCAAGGCTGGCGACAAGGTCGGGATTCTCGGCATGGGTGGTTTGGGCCACATGGGCATCAAGTTCGCCAAAGCCATGGGCGCCGAAGTGACGCTGTTCACCCGTTCGGCAAGCAAGGCTGAAGAAGGCCGCCGTCAGGGTGCCGATCATGTGATCGTGTCCACCGACGCCGAGCAGATGAAAGCGGCTGCCGGTTACTTCGACTTCCTGCTCGACACCATTCCGGTGCAGCACGATCTCAACCCGTACCTCGACACCCTGCGCTTCGACGGCGTGCACATTCTGGTCGGTCTGATCGAGCCGATTGATCCACCGGTACACGCCGGCAAACTGGTGATGAGCCGTCGCGTATTGGCCGGTTCGTTGATCGGTGGCGTCGCTGAAACCCAGGAAGTGCTGGATTTCTGCGCCGAACACAACATCACCTGCGACATCGAAATGCTCGACATCCGCCAGATCAACGAGGCTTACGCGCGCATGATCGCCGGCGACGTGAAGTACCGTTTCGTGATCGACATGGCGACGCTCAAGGTTTAAACCTTCAGGCCTAGCTCTGCCGACAGCCGGGCTGTGACCCCTTTGATCAGGGGAATCAGCTCGGCCATTTTTTCCAGCGGCATGTACGGCACGGTGCTGGCGATACTGATCGCCGCGACAATGCCCTTGCTCGCATCGCGAATCGGCGCCGCCACGCAGCGGATCGACGGTTCGTTGTCCTCCAGATCGAAGGCGTAGCCACCGGCAACGTATTCGGTCATGCGCTGCTCAAGCTGTTCCCACGACTGCTGGGGATGCTGCGGCCAGAACTGACTTTTCCCACCTGCGGGCAGACTGATGTCGTACAGACGTTGCCAATCTTTCGGCGAGTCATCGAGCATCAACGCCTTGCCAATCCCGGTGCGCGCCAGCGGCATGCGATGGCCGACCCGCGAACGCATTTCCGGGCCATTGCGTCCCGGATTCTTCAGCAGATACAGCACCTCGTCGCCTTCACGAATGCCCAAGTGCACGGTGTCGCCGGTCAGCGCCGACAACTCGTCCAGATACGGCCCGGCCAAAGTCACCAGCGGCAACTCTTCGCGGGCCTGAAAACCCAGTTCGATCAACTTCGGCCCGAGCAGATAACCGACTTGCGGCACCACGCGCAGGTAGCGCTCATCAACCAGACAACTGGCCAGACGATGGGTGGTGCTGCGCGTGGTGCCGATCAGCCGGGCAATCTCCTTGAGATCGCGGGCGCCACTGGCCACCGCTTGCACCACACCCAAGCCACGCAACAGCGTCTGCGTGCCGGTGGGCGCGGCGTCCTTGGTTTTTTCCGGGGCGTCTTCCTGCATATCCAGCCTTTTACCGTTTGAGCGAGGGAACGGGCGGCATTATGGTCGCCCGACGCAGACCACTACAACTCGATACGCTCGACCTTGCCGACCAGCAGCACGTAGGACAAAGCACCGATCAAGGCGAGAACCGCGATATAGGTGATCGCCGGGGCGAACGAATCGCCGCTGGCAAGGAAACCGATGACGATCGGCGTAGCAATTGCCGACAGGTTGCCGATGAAATTGAACACCCCGCCAGTCAGCCCCAACAACCGCGCTGGCGCTAACGTCGACACCAGTGACCAAGTGATCGAGGCCAGACCGTTGCCGAAAAATGCCAACGCCAGAAAGGCAATCACCAGCGGCGTCGACTCAACGAAGTTGGCGCCGATGATCGAGGTGGAAATAAGCAGACCGCCAATGATCGGCAACTTGCGCGCGAACCCGACGGTGTAGCCGCGACGAATCAAGAAGTCGGAAAAGAACCCCGAACACAGCACTCCGATGAACGCGGCGAGAAACGGCAGCGATGCCAACAGGCCGGACTTGATGAAGTCCATGCCGCGATATTTCACCAGATAGGTGGGGAACCACGTCAGGAAAAACCACAGCGTCGAGTTCAGGCAAAACTGGCCGAGGTAGATGCCCCACAACTTGCGCTTGGTGAGGACGATGCCCAGATCGGTCCAGCTGAACTTGGCTTTGACCTTGGCCGACTCTTGCTGAATATCGACCAGACCACCGCCCTCGCGGATCAAGTCGATTTCCGCCTCGTTGGCACCTTTGAAATCTCGTGGCTCGCGATACACCGCGTACCAGATCGCCGCCCAGATAATGCCGACAGCGCCTGTTGCGACGAACACCATGTGCCAGCCGAATTCATGTTGCAGCCAGGCCAGCACCGGGGTCAGGAATGCCAGACCGACGAACTGCCCTGAGGTGTAAAAACCAATCGCCGTGGCGCGTTCACGCTCGGGGAACCACGTCGTGACCACGCGGCTGTTGATCGGATACGCCGGCGCTTCCAGCGCACCGACCGCCATGCGCAATACAAACAACGCGATGAAACTCGCAGCGAAACCGAGCATCACCGTAGCCACAGACCACAACAACAAAGCGACGCTGTAAAGAATGCGCGGCGGCACGCGATCGACCAGCCAGCCGCCGGGGATCTGCATGGCCGCGTAGGTCCAGCCGAACGCAGAGAAGATCAGGCCGACGTGAATCGGGTCGATGCCCAGCTCACTGGTCAGCGCCGGCGCAGCAATCGACAGGTTGCTGCGGTCGAGGTAGTTGATGACCACGGTGATAAACAGCAACACCATGATGAAAAAACGCTTACGGCTGGGCGTGACTAAAGACGCCTGCCCGGTGAGGGTTTGCGGTTGCATGGGGAGAGCCTCTTTTTATGTTTATTGAGGTCGGCCTGAGGCCTTTCACAAATCCCTCTGTCTGATCGTTCCCACGTTCCGCGTGGGAATGCAGCCCGGGACGCTCTGCGTCCCAAAAGCGGACGCTCTGCGTCCATTGAGGCATTCCCACGCAGAGCGTGGGAACGATCTCATCGGGTGTGTCAGGGACGACTCACCACTCGGCAAAGCTGCCATCGGCATGGCGCCAGATCGGGTTGCGCCAGCGGTGGCCGACAGCTGCGCGCTCGATCACGTATTCCTCGTTGATCTCGATACCCAACCCCGGGCCGTTGGGGATCTTCACGAAACCTTTGTCGTAATCGAACACCCGTGGATCCTTCACGTAATCGAGCAAATCGTTGCTCTCGTTGTAATGGATGCCCAGGCTTTGCTCTTGGATAAACGCGTTGTAACAAGCCGCGTCGAGTTGCAAACACGCCGCCAGCGCAATCGGCCCCAGCGGGCAATGCAGCGCCAGCGCGACGTCGTAGGCTTCAGCCATGTTGGCGATCTTGCGGGTTTCGGTGATGCCGCCGGCGTGGGAAGCATCCGGTTGGATGATGTCGACATAGCCTTCGCTCAACACGCGTTTAAAGTCCCAACGCGAGAACAGCCGCTCGCCGAGGGCAATCGGTGTGCTGGTCAACGGCGCCAGCTCTTTCAACGCTTCATAGTTTTCGCTGAGCACCGGCTCTTCGATAAACATCAATTTGTACGGATCGAGTTCCTTCATCAGCACCTTGGCCATCGGCTTGTGCACGCGGCCATGAAAGTCGACGCCGATACCGACGTTCGGCCCGACCGCGTCACGCACGGCGGCGACGTTGGCCAGCGCCAGATCGACTTTCTCGAAGGTATCGAGGAATTGCAGTTCTTCGGTGCCGTTCATTTTCACCGCAGTAAAACCACGGCTCACCGCCTCTTTCGCCGCACGCGCGGTATCGGCCGGTCGGTCGCCGCCGATCCACGAATACACGCGAATCTTGTCACGCACCTGACCACCGAGCAGATCACTCACCGACACCCCGAGGGCCTTGCCCTTGATGTCCCACAGCGCCTGATCGATACCGGCCAGTGCGCTCATGTGGATCGCGCCGCCACGGTAGAAGCCGCCGCGATACAGCACGGTCCAGATGTCTTCGATGTTGCGTGGGTCTTTGCCGACCAGGTAGTCGGACAATTCCTCAACGGCAGCGGCCACGGTGTGCGCCCGGCCCTCGACCACAGGCTCGCCCCAACCGGTCACGCCCTCGTCGGTTTCAACCTTGAGAAAGCACCAGCGCGGCGGGACGATGAAGGTGGTGAGTTTGGTGATTTTCATCTTTTTGTCTCTCTTATAGATGTAGCGCACGCAGCGCCAAAAAAGTCTTAGCGAAGGGCCTTCCACGCGGCCACGTAGGCCTTGGCATTCACCGCCACCTGCTCCGCCGTCATGCCCGGTTTGAACAGACCGGAGCCGAGACCGAAACCTTTCACGCCAGCATCGATAAACGCCTGCATGTTGTCCGGGGTGATACCGCCGACCGGCGCCAGCACCGTCCCCGCCGGCAACACCGCAAGCCAGGCTTTGACGACCGCCGGGCCCATCTGCTCGGCCGGAAACAGCTTGAGAATGTCCGCGCCCTCCTCCAGCGCCGCGAACGCTTCGGTCGGTGTGGCAACGCCCGGCGACAGGAACAGCCCCGCCGCTTTCGCCGCGCGCAACACCTTAGCGTCGCTGTGCGGCATGACGATCACCTGGCCGCCGGCCTCTTTCACCAACCCGACCTGTTCCGGGGTCAACACCGTGCCGGCACCGATCAGGCAATCGGCGGGCAAGGTCGTGCGCAGGATGCGGATACTTTCGTACGGCAAAGGGGAATTGAGCGGTACTTCGATGACGCGAAATCCGGCCGCATACAGGACTTCTCCGACAGCGGCGGCTTCCTGCGGATGCAGGCCACGCAGGATCGCGATCAGACCGTTTTGCGCCAATGCTTGCTTGAGCATGTCAGGCCTCCAGTCAGGGTTAACGGGATGAGGAATCGATCAGCCCGGCGGCCAGCGCCAGTTGCCACAGACCACGCTCGGTGGCCTGCTCGGCCAGCGTCACGTTGGCGAAACCACAGGCGTCGAGGGCGCGGCTGTAGCGCGCACAGAGTTGCGCGTTGCCAATGAGGATGATCGAAGGAAGATTCGGATTGTTGCGGCGACACCGCTGAACCGTGGCGAGCGCCGCCAGTTCATGGCCGATCATCAGGCCGGACAGATAATCCGCCTGCGCGGTCGGGCTCAATTCACCGGTCAGCCCCAGCGTGCGAGCACTGAACAAGGTCGACAGCACGCCGAGTTCGCCATCTGTCGACTGCGCAACCTGCACGCCGCGGTCAAACGCCTGACCGTCGAATGTCACACTGTGTTTTTGGGTGCGACCGAGGATGCTGTGTTCACTGAGCACGGCGAATACTTCGCCGGTCATGAACGTATCGAAATGGGTGATGCAGCCATCGACAACGTCGACCCATTTCGAGTGACTGCCCGGCAGACCGATCAACAGATCGGCACCTGCCTCAATCGGCAGATTCTGCAGCACGCCGAGCACTTGGGTTTCTTCGCCACGCATCACATTCGGCAGACGCGAACGCTGGATCACGCCCGGCACGATATGCACCACGGGGCCACGCAGGCTGACAACTGTTTGTAGGGATTTTCCGAGATTGGCGACGTTCGCCGGCGTCTCGCAGTAGGCCGCTTCACGCCAGCCCTGCACACTGCCGACCATGCCGCAGGCGATCACCGGCAGATCCGGCTGCGCATCGAGCCAGTCGCCGCACGCCTCGTCGAACGCCAGTTCAAAACCATCGGCGCATTCGCGACCGTTGATGACTCGCGGCGTCTTGGGCAGTTGCATGATCCCGGACGACAGCGCGCGCTGCTCCAGCACCACGCCGCCCGCCGCGAGTTTGTAAGCACGTAATGAGGTCGTCCCCCAGTCGAGCGCGATCAATTGCGCCAGCATCGCTTCACCTGTTTTGTTTTTGGCAGTGAGTGCGACGGACTATAGACCTCTCAGGCGCTAAATCTCAATATGTAATTTTTCATCCCATATTATGGGACACTATCAATCCATTTTGTCCAACGCTGAACGACATCCAGATTATTGTTGATCAGGATCCTCACTGTTTCGTACTCGCTGGATCCCACCTCATGCGTGTGGCCCTTGTCGTCAGTTATTCCAGGCTCCCGGCGTCCGTCAGCGCGAATAATGGTGTACGCCGCGAAGGGTGCCGGGTTTTCCTCTGAACCTGAAACAACCTTCAGCTTCGTGTTGTTCGGTGCAAACGATGCCAACATGCCGGCATAGGGCACGTCGCTACAGAGTCCGAGGCTGTCAATCTGGTCATAGCCGAGCGCCAGGTCATAGCGCCAGCGCACGATGCACACAGAGGCAAAAGGCAGCAACGACCTTGGTTGGTCGGGCTGTTTGAGCGAAATACGCGCGGGTGCCACGCGAGGATGTTCTATTGCGGCAATGAACCGAGATGTGGGCATGTACATGACTTTCGAGTAATACGCCACGAACGGGAACGCGGTTATTACCACCTTGCACGGAATGTATTCCTGCGGTTTGAGGATCTGCACCAACTCAACCGGTCGGATGTGGTTACGGCCGTCATTGACGGCGTGATTCTCGACACTGATATTCGCGAACATCTCGTAGCGACGATCGCCTTCGATCAAGCGCATGCCGCTGACGATTCCCGAGGCTTCCAGGACGATTTCATGTTCGATGGAAAAATCCGCATCGCCATTCAACGAGCAATGGATCCAGGTACCAATCTGCCCCCGTCGCCCATGATCCTCATACAGGTCAATCAGGTTTCGGTCTGAGGTGAAACGCAGGTCGTAAGAGGAAGATATCTCGTGATTGATCGAGACAAATTCAAGCCTGGCGGGGGGCACATCCAAGTGCATGCAGGAGGAACAAAACGCAAACAAACAAACCAAAAGCAACCTTGCCATTACCACTCCAAAAGCCAACTGCTGGGCGCGTCATCGAAAACTGTCGTAGTCCGACAAGGCAGAAACAACGTCTGCAACGGGGATGAACAATGAGTGGGTGTAATACGCGTCATAACCCGTTGCCGTAACCACCACTTTGCACGGAATCATTTGCTTGTCTTTCAACAAGCCTTTTATGGCGTCACGACTCAAGTAATTTGAGCTTCTTTTCTTTTCACCAACGTCCTTGAAAGCAATGCTCGCGGTGTATCCGAATCCGGTTGTATGCAAACGTTGCTTGTTTTCCCTGACCAAACCCATTGCTGCTTTCGATATCGTATGTTCAATGGAAAAGTCAGTGTCATCACCCAGGGCGCAAATGAATACCTGGTCAAAGCTGTTCGCTTTCTTTTCCCGCCAGAAAATCTCCAGCAGTTCCACATCCGAATTGAAATTGACCTCAAAAAAAACGCTTTTCGAGCGCGGTGTGATCGATTCATAGCCCAACGTCGCGGGCGTGATGTCATGAGACTTTGCGCAGGCAGCGCAAAATAAAGAAACAGCGATCAGCAGTACCCATCTCATGCACCTTCCCTCAAATAACCAGCAATTGAATTCGCCGACAAATCCAATGCCGACTGCCCGCACTCCAGGCGGGACTCATACAACCTCAAAGCCGAGTAATGGTTGAATTTGACGATCCCCATAACATCGGGACCGGATTCGATATCCCACTTGCCCCCCACCCAAGCGACTACGTCGGTTCGATCCATCTCGTCAGGCTCTGCCCGAACGTTGATCCAGGTTTCAGCCTTGGGCGTTGGCTCCGACCAGTAAATATCCGAAATCAACGCCACCATCACACCTTCCCCCACAGGATCCAGAGTAACGAGCATTTTCACGATATAACCTTTATCGGTGAGAATCTGCGACAAATGCGCGCCGTTCCACCCGCCCAGACTATGACCCACAATGTAGACATGTGCGGACTTGTGAGGCAGCTTGGAGAATACAAACTCTTCGAGGTCGGCATCCCCTTTTACATCGTTGTATCCCATGTAATAGGGTTGGAATTTGCCGCCATAGCTCGAGCCCAAACGGACCTGCAAAGCTTCCATGGCCCGCAAGGTGTAGTTGCTAGGCCCGTCTCCGTAGTAACTTTCCGAATCGCCAGCACCGCCAATGAAAAAAGCCACAACCTCTCTGGCAAGCGTCACGGGTTTGACCGTCTGATCCTCTTTTGTCGTCAACTCATGACTGGCGACCAGTCTCCCGATGCATCCTTGAACGGCTCCGGATTGAGCTCCCATCGGTATTACTCCACGTACAGTTTGATGGTTTCTTTGAGGTGCGAACTGACCGTGTGGGTATGACCCTTGGCATCAGTGACGCCTCGTTCCAGCGTTCCATCTGCCCGTTCGATGACGTAGGCAATATAGGAAAGCGGTTCACCGCTGTTTTCATCAACAATCTGCATCCGATCATTGAAATGCACCGGCATCGGCAGCAATCCGCTAAACGCCGCCCCGCCGCCACTCTGGCCAATAATCACCGTCCCCGAACCACCGACCACGACATTGCCGTGACCTCCAGTGCTATCGAGCGTGGCGGCATTCAGGCCGTTGATGAAAACCGTGCCGGAAACGGCCCCGGTAATCGGACTGCCGCACGCCGATTTATCGGTCATGCGCGCGGCGGCGAGGCCGTCGAAGAAGACGTCCGGCGAGCCGGAAGCAATCGGGTTGGTGCCATGGCCTGGCAATGGGCAGGCGGTCGGGTCGGTGACGCGTGCAGCGGGTTTACCACTCAATTCAAAGCTCCTTGCTTCAGGGGTTCCGGGTGCGGCTGATGAATATCGATGTCGGTTGCGGCGAAGCGCCAGCGGTTGTCGACGGGGTCGAACAGGGCGTGGCAATGCTCACGGCTGTCGGGTGATGTGGCGGTTTGCAGGTGCCGCCAGGCTTCGTCGGTTTGCCAGGCCAGTTCGGCCGGCGAGGCGTCGTCGAGTTCGTTGAGCCAGGCGTTGTAGTTGCGCAGATGATTACGCTCGTAAGTCGATTGCAGCAGTTCAGCCATTTGTGCGCCGAGGTCGAGATGATGCTGGGCCGTCCACTGGCCGATCTCGGAATAGACGTACCAGCCAATCGGCATCAACCCGCCGCCCTTGAGCAGCGAATGCCCGACAGGGGCGACAAAACCGCAACAGATATGCAGCGTCAACCAGCCTTGATGAGCGTCGATAAACGCCGTCGGATCGAAGGTGCGCAGCGGTATCACGCGGTAATCGGCGAGCCCGGCACTGCGGGTCATCAACTCGGCATCAAGGCGTGACACGAACGCACGAATGGCGCTGCCGCCCGCACGATTTGTCATGCACAGAATGTCGACCGGTTGGCGCTGAGGGTTGTCGCTCGAGCCTGAGTTTTTCACCAGGCCATACAGACGCATTGACGCCCGTAGTCCGCTCATCGCCAGTCACTCGTTGACGCAGCGAAGGCTCCACGGGCGTGGAGAAGTTGTGCCAGAGGCATTGCAGGTGTCGTCCGTGAGCGCGCAAAAATGGCGCGTAGAATGCCGGACTAGAGCGCTGGCGACAATCGAATTACTGCCGGATTGCCATCATCGTGTTCAGCCCTCGGCAAACTCTCGCAGAACCTGGCCATCCATGCGGTAGCGCACCCACTCTTCCTGCGGTTGCGCGCCGAGGGATTTGTAGAATTCGATCGCCGGGGTGTTCCAGTCCAGCACGCTCCATTCGAAGCGGCCGCAGTCGTTGTCACAGGCGATTTTTGCCAGGTGACGCAGCAGGGTTTTGCCGGCACCGCCGCCGCGTTGCTCCGGGGTGATGTAGAGGTCTTCGAGGTACAGGCAGTTGCTGCCGAGCCAGGTCGAGTAGCTGAAGAAGAACACCGCGAAACCGATCGGCAGACCATCGCGCAGGCAAATCAGACCGTGAGCGGTGGCGCCTTCGCCGAACAGGCTGCGTTCGATGTCGGCAACGCTGGCGATGACTTCGTGGCGGGCCTTTTCGAAATCGGCGAGTTCAGTGATGAAGGCGAGGATTTGCGGGGCATCGCTGGGGGTCGCCGGGCGGATTTCGATCGTCATGGACGGGCCTTGTCGGAAAAGGAAAACGCCATACTAAGGCGCAGAGCAGCGCTCGTCACATGGCAAAACGGCGGATACCCTCTCGCGATGCTTCAAACGCCGCCACTCCCTGTGGGAGCGAGCTTGCTCGCGAATACATTCTGTCATTCAACAATGCAGGTGATTGTAAGGGCGCCTTCGCGAGCAAGCTCGCTCACACAGGGACTTCGACAATCTGAAAGGAAGCTTATGAACCTAGATAGTTTTACGCCCGTGGAGGCACTGGCAGCAGAGTTGCTGCCCCACGCTCTGGAACCGTCCGACGACGGCGCCCACGACCTCGCGCACCTTCAGCGGGTCTGGCACAACGTGCGTACGCTGCATACAGAAGAAGGCGGTGATCTGGAGGTTCTGCTCGCTGCGGTGCTCCTGCACGATTGCGTGGCTGTCGAGAAAAACTCGCCACTGCGCGCGCAAGCCTCGCGTCTGGCGGCAGAAAAGGCTTCATCGGTGCTCGCCGAAATGAATTGGCCCAGCGAAAAAATCACGGCCGTCGCCCACGCCATCGAAGCCCACAGTTTCTCCGCCAACATCACTCCGCGCACCCTCGAAGCGAAAATCGTCCAGGACGCTGACCGCCTCGACTCACTCGGCATGCTCGGCGTCGCCCGTACGTTCTACATCGCCGGGCGCATGGGTTCGGCGCTGTACGACCCGCAGGATCCCGAAGCGAAACAGCGCGACTACGACGACAAACGTTTTTGCCTCGATCACTTCCAGACCAAACTGCTGCACCTCGCCGACGGTTTCCAGACAGACGCTGGCCGGCGTCTGGCGCAGGTCCGTCATCAACGCCTGAAAGGTTTCATGGAACAATTCAAGGAAGAGATCGGCATCGCCTGAGGGTTACTCCGGCGCACAGCGATCCTGACGTCGCCAAGCTCAGACCTAATCCGCTCACTTGGCGTGGTAAACAGATGACGCTTAATTTTTTCCGGTCAAGGAACCGCGTCATGTCGCAAGCAACACCCACGGTATCGAGCAAGCTGTTCGGCCTGTTCTGCCTAGCCAGTTATCTGTTGTCGCTGTCGTATGGTTCGACGTTTTTGCTGTCGCTGCTGATCGGTTCGCGCGGTGGCAATGAACACGATGCCGGCAGTGTGATTTCGGCGGCGATGGTCAGTACGTTTGTCGCGGTGCTGGTGTCCGGGCATTTGTCGGACTGGCTCGGGGCGGCGCGTTCGATTGCAGTGTTCGGGCTGTTGCTGGTGGCGGCGAGCCTGGGTTTTGCGCTGACGCCGGGGTTCGGTCATTTGCTGCTGTTTTTCGGTTTGTTGTTGGGATTGGGCTGGGGCGTTTTTTACACCTTGGGGCCGATTATCGTTGCCAGTCTGGTGACGCCGGCGCAGCGGGCCAAATATTTCGCCTTGCTGTCCGGCAGCATGATGACCGGCATCGGCAGCGGGCCGTTGCTGGGTCGTGCCGCCAGTGCGCTGGGTTTGCCGGTGACCTCGGCGTTTTACCTGGCGGCGCTGGCGAGCCTGATCGGGGTGCTGCTGTTCTGGCGTCTTGGCGCGCGATTGAAAAGCACGCAAGCCACATCAGCCGCGAGAATTACCTGGCAAGCGACGACTCAAGTGCTCAGCTCCCGTGCGCTGTTTCCGATCATCATGGTTGGGCTCGGCGGTTGTGTTTTCGGCGGTTTGTCGAGCTTCCAGACCAGTTATGCCGCTGCGCGTTCGCTGGACTATTCGCTGTTCTTTCTTGGCTTCATGAGCGCGGCGATCAGCAGCCGGATGTTGATCGCCGGTTTTGTGGTCAAGCGTGACCCGCTACGCGCGTCCTGCCTGTTGTCGGGGTTGATGCTCGGCTCCATCGTCTTGTTCGCGTTCGGTGTGCACAGCGGCTTCAGCTATCTGCTGGCGGCGGTGATGCTCGGTGTCGGTTACGGCCTGACGTATTCGGTAATCAATGGCCTCGCCGCCAACGAAGCACCGAACGGCACCACATCGCAGGCGTTGTTGCTGTTCAGTCTTTCGTACTTCATCGGTGTATTTGGTTTCCCGCTATTGGCCGGGAAAATCATCGTCGAGCACGGCATGAGCACGCTGCTTTTGACGGTATTGCTCGTCGCGTTGGCCAACTGGCTGATCACCCTTGGGCGCTTGCTCTGGCGCCGTATCAAGGTCAAGACCGCAGCGACGATCTAGACCGTTCGTCGTTCATCAGGCACCAAACCGCTCAGAGGGCAGACCAACGACAGGTAAGGATTCCAATCACTGGAGACGCCCTATGATCCCGTCAAGGTTGACCGCTTTCGTATTCAGCGCCCTGCTCTGCCCTGCGGTTTTCGCCGCATCCGCCACCGCAGCGGGCACTGGCCCTACCGACCCGACTCCGCCACGCGCCCCCGCCATCAACAGTGCCCCCGGTATGAACACCGATGGCTCGGGCGTGCCTTTGATCAATCAGCCTCCTGCGACGGGTACCGATCCGCGCACTCAGGGCAGTGATCCGGGCCGTCAGGGCGGCATGAACACCCCCGATGCCCCCGCAACGCCAGACAATGCTGGCCCCGGCATCGGCTCCAAAACCACCACTGGTGGCTCCGGTTCCGAAGGCTCCGGTCAGTAGTTCGCCGACGCGAGCGTCCTATTCAATCCAATGAAGAGGTAACCATGAACGTCGATAAAAACCTGGAAAAAGAAGTCCTCACCCGCCTGCTGCACGCCCACCCGAGTGGTCTGGGCAAGGAGGTGCTGGACAATTACCGGGGCGAGAAAGTCGTGGCCAGCGCCCTCGCCGCCTTGCAGGATCGCGGACTGATTCACCATGGTCATGTGACCTGCAACGAGGCCGGCGAACATTCGTTGAACCTGCCGATCAAGCTCAGTGCGGCCGGGGTTGAAGCAGCGCGCAAGCTGGATCTGCAGTAGCGATGAAGCCGCTCGCTGCTGATGCGGCGAGCGGCCAATTCAAGTTTTGATTTGAAGCTGATGGCCTAATCGCTGGCAAGCCAGCTCCCACAGAAACCAGGGTGTACACAAATGTGTGCTCACCACAAAAACTTGTGGGAGCTGGCTTGCCAGCGATGGCGGTAGATCAGGCGCCGCCAGACTCGCGGATAAACGCATCCACCTCAACCGCGCCCGGCGAAGTCGCCGGCCCCCAGCGCGTCACCGCCAACGCCGCTGCCGCATTCGCCCGTCGTGCTGCTTCATGCGCCGTCAAACCCTGCGCCAGTCCCGCGACAAAGACGCCGGCATGGGCATCGCCAGCGCCATTGCTGTCCACTGCTTTCACGGCAAACCCCGGCACATGCCGACGCTCGTCACCTTGATGAATCCAGCAGCCTTGCGGCCCGTCACGCACAACCATCAGCACGTCGTTGGGCAGATGCTCAGCGAGACGATCAAGCGCCACCGCTATCTCTTCAGCCCCGGTAAAGCGCAGCGCTTCAACACTGTTGCTGGTCCACACATCGATGCGCGGCAGCAGCGCTTGCATCATCGGTGAATCCGGCGACTCCACCAGTGGCCCCGGATCGAACACCACGTTGATCGTTGCCGGCAACGCCAGCGTCCAATCGAGCAATGCCTTTGCCTTGCCTTCGTGGAGCAGGCTGTAGCCGCTCAGATAAACGTAATCGCCCGCCTCGGCCGCGACGCTGTTCAAATCCTCTTCAGTCACTTCACCTTCGGCACCGATATAGGAAATGAAACTGCGCTCGGCCGACGCATCGGTCAGCGCCACACATAAACCGGTGTCCTTCTGCGCGGGTTCGGTGATGCCGATGTGAATCCCCTCGGCGTTCATCGCCTGACGCGCCAGATCGCCGAAACGCCCGCTGCCATGCCGACCGAGATACACCACCGGCAGGCCGTTACGCACCGCCGCCGCCATCACGTTGAAACCGCCACCTGCTTCGAAACTTGCCGACTGCGCCAGCACATCACCGCCAATCTGCGGCAGTTTATCCACGGCCATGACCAGGTCGATGATGACCTGGCCGGTGTGCAACATCTTAGGCATGAGCATTCTCGGTTTGCGCGGCGCGGCGATCTTTCGCCCCGCCGAGGACGAAGTAAATGCCACCAGCGACGACGAAGGTCACGATCCAGCCGAGGCCGTTGTGGCCCAGCCAAGAGTCGGACAGGAAGCCTTTGAACCAGACGTTCTCGGCAGTGGTGCCGATGGTGGTGAAGCTGAAGCCGAGGACGATGGCAATCGCCCACGCGCCGAACGCGCGCCATTCGATCCCGCCGCGATACCAATAGGCGCTGCTCGGGCTGACGTCGAGCAAATCTGTCGGGCTGTAGTAGTGACGGTGAATCAGGTCGACGACGAAGATCCCGACCCACGCGGTGATCGGTACCGCCAGCAGGGAAATGAAGGTAATGAACGGACCGTAGAAGCTGTCGGCGATCAGCATGAAGTAGATCGAACCGGCGAAGATCGCGACGATATCCACTACCACGGCGTAGACGCGTTTGACCTTCAAGCCAAGGGTCAGCGTGGTCAAACCGGCGGAATACACCGACAGGTTGTTCGACAGCAGCAGGCCACCGAATGCGGTGATCAGGTACGGCACCGCCATCCACGTTGGCAGCATGTCGCGGATTGCCACGATCGGGTCAGTCGCCGACGCCAGATCGTTGTTGCCCACCGACAGCAGACCGCCGAGGGTAATCAACAGCACCAGCGGAATGCCCGCACCGAATGCAGCGGATGCAACCAGACGCACAGCCTTGACGCTGCGGTGCTGATAGCGCGACATGTCGGCGCCAGCATTGGCCCAACCGATGCCGGTGCCCGCAGCCATGGTGCCGATGCCGATGATCATTGCGCTCATCGGCGCTGGCGTGGCGTTGAACACCGCGCTCCAGTCGATGGTCGCGCAGAGGAAGCCACCGACCAGAATGTTCAGCGCACCGAAGACGTAGGTCGCCCACTTCTGAATCACCAGCAAGGTCGCATGGCCGAGGCCGGACACCGACAGGGTCAGCAGAACGAAAATGGCGATGAAGATCAGCGTCAATACCGGTGCGCTTTTCGCTTCGACCGGCGAGCCGAACAGGATCGAGCACAGCGACAGCAACACGAATGCCGCAGTGGTGGTATTGACCGTTTCCCAACCGAGACGCGACATCAGCGAGACCAGCGTCGGGCCGATATTGCCGCGCACACCGAAGATCGCCCGCGACAAAGTCAGGCTCGGTGCACGGCCACGTCGGCCGGCAATCGAGATGATCCCGACCACCGCGAACGAACCGGCAGCGCCGATGATCGCGACGATGATGGCTTGCCAGATCGCCAAGCCGCGAAATGCGACCAACGTGGCGCCCAGCGGCAGGCCGAGGATGGAAATATTGGCGGCGAACCAGACCCAGAACAGTTGCAGCGGATGGCCGTTGCACTCGGCTTCCGGCACCGGTTCGATGCCGCGGGTTTCCAGTTGCCCGGCGCTTTGCCCGGCGTTTGATGAACTCATGAAGGTGCTCCTGTTTGCCTTTTTTGTGGTTGTGGCAATGATGCAAAACGACAAGACATTGCGGCCATCCTCGGCCTGTCTGCGCGATCCATTGCGGGTTGAAAATTCGATTATGCGGTGCGCCTATCGCTGGCAAGCCAGCTCCCACAGGGATCAGGGTGTACACAAATGTGTGTTCACAGCAAAAACCTGTGGGAGCTGGCTTGCCAGCGATGGCGTCAGTTCACTCAGCGCAACGCCAACAGCCCCTGCACCAACGGTTCAAGCTCCAGATGATTAACGGCCTTAACCGTCTCGATCATCTCGGCAGGCCAACTCTCAAGACCCAGGCAAGCCCCGAGCATCGCGCCAAGAATCGCCGCGATGGTGTCAGTGTCACCGCCAAGACTGGCAGCCATGCACAGTGCATCGAACGCGCTCATTTCGCCGACGGCCACTTGCTGCGCCAGCGCGAACGAGACCACCACCGACTCCTGCGACGCTACCGAAGTGCCAATCACGTCGTAGAGCAGATCCGCCAGCAATGCCTTGTCGCTATCGACACTGATGGTGCGCGCCCAACTGATCCGCGAACCAATGCGACCACCGGCGACCCAGTGACCGTGCGCCTCCGCTTGCTGAGCGATTTGCTGGCCGAGGTTGAGCGCCTCGCCCAGATCCACGCCATTGATGCCGGCAGACACCACCGCCGCCACCGCCGCCGCACTGGAAATCCCCAGCGTGGTGTTGTGCGTCACTTGGCAGGCCTGCACCACCGCCGCAATAAACCGCTCTGGGTCGGCAACGTCTGTAGCGATCCCGACCGGGGTAATGCGCATGGCCGCGCCGTTGGTGGTGCCGTAACGCCCCGCTTCCTCCGGCGAATGGCCGGCGAGGATCATCTCGATTGCGCGTTTGGTCGATGGCCCGAGCAAGTCCTGCGAGCCCTTGGCCTGCATCTCGGCTTCCCACTCGATCAAGCGTTGCGCAAGGATTGCCGGTTCGATGCGGCCCTTGCCTTCGACCAGCAACTCGCCGACCAGAATCGCCTGTTCGGTGTCGTCGGTGATCGAGCCTTTGGGCATGTTCGCGGCGATCGGCTGCAAGGGTCCGGCGTCCTGCAGATCGGTGATCTGGCCGAAGCGGGTCTTGATGGTTTCGCGGTTCAGCGATTGCGTCGGCATGCCCAGCGCGTCGCCGAGGGCCAGGCCATAAAAAGCGCCGAGGGCACGGTTGAGCGCAGTCATTTCGATTCTCCAAATTGCAGGTGCAGACGGAAATGCACCGGGTCGAGCAGGCTTTCGACCTGCTCCATGAAACGGTTCTGCCGGTCGTAGGTGGTGCGCAGAGCCTTGAGGAAAACGGTGCCAACCGGGCGCCCGAGCAGTTCGGCGTCTTCGGCATTCAGCGGTTCGGCACCGATCCACTGATCGCCGCGCTCGCCGATGTAGCCGTAGGCGGCCAGGGTGATGGTCAGGGAGTTGTCGATCAGGCCGACGCGCGGCAGGCTTTCCAGGCCGCCGGTGGCCGGCATCAAAGAGCGTTCGAGGGACACCAGCGTGCCGTCGTTGGCACGGCGACGACGGTCGAGGGTGATGAATTGATCAGTGCCGAAACGCGAGAGCAGATCGGCCCGGGTCACGGCTTCCAGACGCAGCACTTCGGTGTTGACCAGCGCTCCGCTGTCGGCCAGCGCCTGCGCCCAGCCACTGCGCTGGTCGAGCGCCACACCGTCGAAGGTGACGATGGAACCGACGCCGCTTTGCGTGGCAATGTAGTTGCGCCGTTTCAGTTCGGCCAGCGCTTCGCGCAGCGTGCCACGGCTGACTTTGAATTCTTGAGCCAACTGATGCTCGCCGGGCAACAGAAAGCCGTCCTCCATGAGGCCGCTTTCGATGCGTCGGACGAGCTCGTCGACCACCCGTTGTTTCTTGTCAAATCGTACCTGTCTAATCATGTACAAATTGATACCCGAAACTAGCGTGGGCGGGCAAGGGATATTTAGCGAGAGTGACGAAAGGCGGGAGAATCAAAAGCCCCCTCACCCTAGCCCTCTCCCGGAGGGAGAGGGGACTGAATGGGGGATATTTGGTAGATACATCGACCTGAAAGTGCTTCGCCGAATCCACAATCGACCTGAAAGTACTTTGCCGAATCCATAATCGACTAGGTCTTTCAGGTCGATGCAGGACGCAAAGCACCCCGGTCGGCCCCCTCTCCCTCCGGGAGAGGGCTGGGCGGGCGGCGTTCCGATGAGGGGCTCTTAATTTTAACGTTGCTTCAGTCGGTCAATGACCACAGCCAGCAGCAGGATCGACCCACGAATCACATACTGATAAAACGTATCAATATTCTTCAAGTTCATCGCATTCTCAATAATCGCCAAAATCAACACCCCGGCAATCACATGCCGGATCATGCCGATCCCGCCGCTCAGCGACACCCCGCCCAGCACGCAAGCCGAGATCACCGTCAGCTCAAATCCCTGACCAATCATCGGCTGCCCCGAGGTCATCCGCGACGCCAGAATCACCCCCGCCAACGCACCGATAACACCGTGCACGGCAAAGATAATGATCTTGGTCCGGTCAACGTTCACGCCCGCGAGCAACGCCGCTTCCTGGTTGCCACCGATGGCCATGGTGTTGCGCCCGTAGGTGGTGTAATTCAGCAGCCAGCCAAAAAACAGAAAGCAAACGATGGTGATCAGAATCGGCACCGGCACGCCAAACAGCTGGCCGTTACCGAAGACGAAGAACGATTCCTGCGACACGCCCACCGCCTTGCCGTTGGCAAAAATGTACGCCAGACCGCGAACAATCTGCATGGTCGCCAACGTCGTGATCAAGGCGTTGACGCGCAACTTGGCAATCACGATCCCGTTGATCAACCCGACAATCAGGCCCATCACCAACGCTGCACTGACACCGAGAAACACGCTGTTGGTGTCACGCATCACCACCGCCGCGACCACGCCAGCGCAGGCAATCACCGAGCCCACCGACAAGTCGAAATGCCCCGACGCCAGGCAATACAACATCGTGCACGCGGCAATCCCGGTGGTAGAAATCGCCAGGCCCAGGCCACGCATGTTCAGCGGCGAAAGGAAGTTGTCGATCAGCAGCGTACAGGCAACGAAGATGCCCACGGCCGCCAGCAGCATGACCCAGTCGTCGAGGAAGCGGCGCATGTCCAGAGGTTTGCGCTCTTTGGGCAGGGTTTCGTTTTGGGTTGTCATCATAGTCACCTCTCAGTTCGCCACGCCGTCAGCGCGGTGGCGCGGCAAAGCCAGTTGCAGCAGGTTGGATTCATTGGCCTGGTCGCGGCTGATTTCGCCGCGCAGAGCGCCTTCGCAAAGCACCAGAATGCGGTCGGAAATGCCCATCACTTCCATCAGATCGCTGGACACCACGATCACCGAAATGCCGTCGGCGGCAAGGTTATGGATGATCTGGTAGATCTCGGCCTTGGCGCCGATGTCGATACCGCGCGTCGGCTCGTCGAGCAGCAAGACCTTCATCGGCATCGACAGCCAGCGACCGAGAATGGCCTTCTGCTGATTGCCACCGGAAAGGAATTTGATCTGCTGGCCGGCATGCGGGGTTTTCACTTTCAGGGCTTTGATCTGTTTGTCGGCGTTGCCCTTTTCCCACAAACCACGAATCAGGCAACCGAGACCCGAATGCGCGCCGCGCGCACTGATGTTGATGTTCTCGGCAACGCTGGCCAGCGGGATGATGCCTTCCTTCTTGCGGTCTTCCGGACAGAGCAAAATGCCCGCCGCAATCGCGTCGCGCGGTGAACGCAGTTTCAGTTCATGACCGCGCAATTCGAGGCGTCCGGCGGTGTTGCGTTCCAGCCCGCTGAGCAGGCGAAACAGCTCGGTGCGCCCCGCCCCGACCAGTCCGAACAAACCAAGGATTTCACCTTTGTGTGCCTCGAAACTGATCGGCTCGCGCAGACCCGGGCCGAGCAGGCCGGAGACCTTCAGGGCCACTGCGCCGCGTGGACGATGGCGATAATCGTAGATGTCCTGAATGTCGCGACCGACCATGCAGGTCACCAGTTGATCATGGGTCAGCTGGCTCATGTCCTCGAAAGTGCGCACGTAGCGACCGTCCTTGAACACCGTCACCGCGTCGCAAATGCGGAACACTTCTTCCATGCGATGGGAAACATAAAGCACAACTTTGCCTTCGTCGCGCAGGCGGCCGATGATCGTCATCAAGCGGTCGATTTCGCGGGCCGAAAGGCTGCTGGTCGGTTCGTCGAAAGCGATGACGTGGGCACCACGCGACAGCGCCTTGGCGATTTCCACCAGTTGTCGCTGGCCGAGGGACAAGCGTCCGACCTTGGTCTGCGGATCGATTTCATCGGCCAGGCCTTTCAAGCAATTCAACGCTTGCTGGCGTAACACACCGCGATTGATCAAACCGAAACTGGCCGGCAGATGGCCGAGAAACAGGTTCTCGGCGACGGTCATTTCCGGCACCAGATGCAGCTCCTGGTGAATCACCGCGACGCCGCTGCCGATGCTGTCAGCCGTCGATTTGAACGCCATGGTCTGCTCGCCGATCTGCAACTCGCCGCTGCTCGGGATGTAAGCACCGCCGAGGATTTTCAGCAGGGTCGATTTGCCGGCGCCGTTCTCGCCCATCAAGGCGTGAACCTGGCCGGGATGGGCGACGAAGCTGATCGCGTCCAGCGCTTTCACCCCGGGAAAGGTTTTGCCGATCCCGTTGAAGCGCAGGCTACCGCTGGCACTGTGTTGTTGTGTTTGTACTTGCGCGTGCATTTAAGCCACCTCAATCAAACGGCCCGGTTGCCCGGGCCGGCGTTGCCGTCAGTTCCACAAGCCGATTTTTTCCAGCTCTTGCTTGAAGTTCTCGCGGGTGATCAGGGTGACGTCGTCCATCGCGGTGTACTTCGGCGGTTCTTTGCCGGTGGTGACCCACTCGTACATCATCTCGGCGGTCTTGTAGCCTTCGATGTGCGGGCTCGGCAGCATCGAACCGAAGAAACCGCTGTTGGGCTTTTTCAGTTCGCCGATGGCGTCAGTGCCGTTGATGCCGATGCCGATCACGTTGGCCGCGGCAAAACCGGCGGCTTCGGTTGCGCGTACGCCGCCAAGCACGGTGTTGTCGTTCATACCGCCGATGATCAGGTTTTTTGCGCCGCTCGGCAGTTTCACCAGTGCCGAGTTGGTCGCGTCCATGCTGCCCGGTACGTCGAGGGTTTTCAGCGCGGCGAACAGAATGTGATCCTTCGGCATGCCGGCGTCTTCGAGGGACTTCACCGAGCCGTCGGTGCGTTTCTTGCCGGTGTCGAGTTCGTTATAGGTGTTGACCACCGCGTAGGTGTCTTTCCAGTCCCAGTTGCGTTTTTTCGCTTCGGCAACCATGGCGTTGCCCTGCTTCTGGCCGACCTCGAACGCGGCCATGCCGAGGTACGGCACGTCTTCCATGAACTTGCCGTTGGCGTCGACGAAACGGTCATCGACGGCAATCACTTTCAGGTCATTGAGTTTGGCTTTGGCCATGATCGCCGGGCCGAGCGACACGTCCGGCGGGCAAATGACGAAGCCCTTGGCACCGTTGGCGGCGAGGCTGTCGATGGCCGAGAGGGTTTTCTCGCCGTCCGGCACAGCGATCTTGATCAGTTCGAAGCCCTTGTCCTTGGCGGCTTTCTCGGCGAAGGCCCACTCGGTCTGAAACCACGGCTCTTCAGCCTGCTTGACCAGAAAACCGATTTTTACGGTGTCGGCAGCGAGCAGCGCACTGCTCAGGCTGAACGCGGTAACCGCCAAAGCGGTACTGCACAGGGTACGAATCCCGAAACGACGTTTCATAAGCTGACTCCTTGTTATTTTTTTTGAGCAATGTTTGAAAAGCGTTAAAGCGTGTTCTCAGTGAAGCGGGTTGAAAATAGTCATATCGTATGATGATTGGATTTTAAGCGTAGTTCAGCGCTCGAAATCTATTTATTCAGTCGTGGTACATCACCGAGCGGCCACCATCGATGGTGATACACGAGGCATTGATGAACGGCGCTTCATCACTGGCCAGAAACACCGCCGTCATTGCCACTTCCAGAGGCTGACCGATGCGTTTCGGCGGGTGCAGATCGAAAGCACGCTGACGCTCGGCGTGCGGGTTGGCGAAACCGTTCCAGTAATCGACGTTCAGTTGCGTTTCGATGTAGCCCGGCGCGATGGCGTTGACGCGGATGCCTTTCGCCGCGTATTCGATGCCAAGCGCGCGGGTCAGGCCGAGCAAACCGTGTTTGGCCACCGGGTACGGAAAGCAGCCGGGAATAATGTGACTGGAATGGGTCGAGGCGATGTTGATGATGCTGCCGACGCCCTGCTCGATCATCTGTGGCAACACCGCTTTGCAGCCGAACCAGGCGCCATCCAGATCGATGGCGAAGCAGCGACGCCAGTCTTCTTCAGTCATTTGCAAAGGATCACGGAACACGTTGACCCCGGCGCAATTGACCAGCACATCGATACGCCCGTGCAGTTCAACCGCGCGTCTGGCCATAGCATGCAGATCCTGCTGACGCGAAACATCAGCCTTCAGCGCTTGGACGTCGTAACCCTGCTCACGCCAATGGGCGGCTACCTGCTCGACTTTCTCAGCCTGGATATCGCTGATCAGCAGTTTCGCTTGCTGCGAGGCGCAGGCAGCGACGATGGCTTCGCCAATGCCTTGCGCAGCACCGGTCAGCAGCACGACCTTGTTTTTCAGACGCTCGCCCTTCGGCGGTGCGGGCACCGGCGGCAGGGTAAGAGGTTCAGCCATGGATCAGGACTCCTGTTTCGCAAGCGCAAAAAAACCGGGCATCTGCCGATGTCCGGTCTGGAAGGCGGTTTGAACGAAACAGGCAGGCGCGGCCGACGGCATCGAGCCGTTGCGAGACGCGGACTCCACACGGGAGTGCGATAGACATTCGCTGCATCACTTCACCTGTTTTGTTCTTTTTAAGTGTGAGTGCGTGTTACTGCTGCAGCCGACTATAAACCCGACTGCCAAATAATCTCAATATATAATTTTGCATCCCATATTTTGGGATTTAATCCGCAAAGCGCGTACAGAGTTTTCCTGCGACATCCACGCGCATCGACAGTACCGAGCCATCCAGTGGATGGTTGTGCGGACTCTGGGCGCTGGTGATGAACAGGGTTTTCAGGTCTTCACCGCCGAATACACAACTGGTCGGGCGGCTGACCGGTAGATCGATCTTGCGCTCGACCTGGCCGTCAGGTGTCAGGCGCAACAGACAACTGCCATCCCAACGGGCATTCCACACGCATCCTTCGGCGTCCATCGCCGAGCCGTCCGGGCCGCCCTGCTGATCGGGGCCGTACCAGACTTGCGCGACATCGAGATTGCCGTCGGTGTGAATGAAATAGCGGTGCAGCGTGCTGTCGAGGCTGTCACCGAACAGCAGCGTGGTGCCGTCGTCACTCCACAGCAGCGTGTTGGGTATACCCAGGCCACGCAGCAAAGGCGTGACGCGTTTATCCGGATCGATCCGGAACAGGCCACCGGAGCGACGGGTGATCGGCAGATCTTCGCCCTGCTCACCAATGTTGTTTTGCATGGTGCCAAGCCACAGTCGGCCTTGAGCATCGCAACGCGCTTCATTGGGGCGATTGCCCGGTTGCGGGTCCGCGACGCAGAGCAGCGTTAGACGTGGTTCGAGGCCCGGGGAGTCGAGATCGAGGCGGTATACGCCACTGCTCAGGGTCACCAGTGCATCGCCGCTGGCGCAGGGGATGAACGCGGAGACGTGCTCAGGCAGCTGCCAGATCTGTACATTCTGGCCAATCAGGCGCAGCGCCTGTTTGCCGGCGATATCGACCCAGTACAACGCCTGGGTCGGCGCGTCCCAGAACGGGCCTTCACCGAGCTGGGCACGGTGTTGGGTCAGGGCGGTCCACGGCATATCAACTCCTCGGATCTTGTTGTTGTTATTTAATGTGGGAGCGAGCCTGCTCGCGAAAGCGTCGTGTCAGTCGATGCATGAGTTACCTGATACACAGCCTTCGCGAGCAGGCTCGCTCCCACAGGGAAACTTGTATTAACTGGCTTTTTTGTCGGCCATGACTTTCGGGTAGAAACGTTTGATCGCCAGGTCTGCGTTGTCGATCAGGGTCATGCACGCCCACACGCCTCGCGCGGAATCGCGGGCGGCGATGGCGTCGGCCATATCTTTGTGGATCGGCAGCGTACGGCGCAGCTCATCGGGGTCAGCGGCGGAGACTTCGAACGATACCGCCAGCAACGCACCGAGCGCCGGGACCATTTGTTCGATGAATTGATTGTGGCTGGCGGCGAGAATGCATTCGTGGAAGAACTGGTCGGCGCGATTGTAATCGGTGCCGCTGTCGACCGCGCGCTCAAGGGCGTTATAGGCCAGTTGCACCGCTTCGATCTGGTCCAGCGTCGCCCGCTCACACGCCCAGCGCACGGCCATGGGTTCGATAGTGCGGCGCAGGTCGAGCAAGTCATCGACAAAGTTTTCCGGCAGCCCGTTGCGCGACAGCCACCCGACCACTTGCGGATCGAACAGATTCCAGCGCCGCACCGGCAGCACGCGGGTACCGACTTTCGGCCCGACTTCGAGCATGCCTTTGGCAACGAGGGTTTTGATTGATTCGCGAATAACCGTGCGACTGACCCCGAGCTGTTCACCCAGATCGGCCTCGACCTTGATGGTCTGCCCCGGTTTGACCTGGCCAGCGGCAATCCAGCTGCCCAGCCAGTCAACGGTCGACGCATGAAAGCTGCTGGACATGAACACCTCAAAGCGGATCGCGATGGGTGATCAAGCTAATCATCATATGATTAGGTGTCAACGACAAAAAAGATCGCAGCCTTCGGCAGCTCCTACAGATGTACGCCATGTAGGAGCTGCCGAAAGCTGCGATCTTTTAAGGTTCGAGGCCGATGCGGAAAAACTCGCCGCCGCTCCATACGCCAAGCCAGCGCTGCCCGTCGACCTCGCGGCTGACCGCCAGCTCCACCAGTTGATAGAACACATTTCGGTGGATCAGCGCTTCAAGGTTGGTACGCACATGCACGTAGGGCGCGGGCTCTTGCGTCGTCGGATCAATCTCGACGCGGATCGGATGCTCCGGCCCGGCCTCGGCGGTTTCCTCGACGTTGGTGGTGAAGCGCAACAGCTGCGCCTCCCCCTCGCCTTCAACCTCGACGGCAATCGCCACGAACGGCGCGTCATCGACCTTGATCCCGACCTTCTCGACCGGAGTGATCAGGAAATAATCATCGCCATCGCGGCGCATGATCGTGGAGAACAATTTGACCATCGGCTTGCGCCCGATCGGCGTGCCCAAGTAATACCAGGTGCCGTCGCGGGCGATGCGCATGTCGATGTCGCCGCAGAAGTCCGGGTTCCACAAGTGCACCGGCGGCAAGCCTTTGGTTTTCGGGATCTGTCCCAACAGGTCATTGGCTTTTTGCGGGCCACTCATGGCGTTCTCCTTGAATTATTGGTCGCCGACTCCCAACAGGCTGCGCGCGTACTGGGCCAGCGGCGGGCCGATCAGGTCTTCGGGCTTGCTGTCGTGGAACGTCAGTAAACCGCCACGACTCTTGATCCGTGCAGTATCAATCAAATACTGGGTGCTGGTCTCGATCAACATGATCTGAATCACGCCGCCGTCGATACCGAGGCGATCAACAGCTTCTTCATCCAGCCACTCATCGGAGTTGCCGATGCGGTCGTCAGCTTTGGCGAAACGCGTGTACAGCAGATAGTGCGCGCCGGCGTCACGGGCTTCACCCATCGCCTGATCGAGGCCTTCCGGCGCACGGGCGCGGCGGACCATCGGGAAGTATTCGACGAAACCCTTGAAGGCCTCTTCGGCCACGACATTGGGGCGCGGGTAAGAACCGCCCGGCGGTGCGAACGCGCCTTGGGCGATGTAGATGAACGAGTCCGGCTGAATGCGGAAGTTGTTCACGCGGCGGCTGTCGCTGTGGTCCAGCAAGCCTGCGTCGCTCATTTGGTAGCGAGTGCCTTCGGCCATATCGCTGACAGTCATACAGCCGCCAAGCGCCAAAACGGCCAGCAGCAAAACCAGGCTACGCATCCTATTCCTCCAGAGGCCGGTGACGGAAAACCGGCGAATGGCCGTAGGATGCAGCTTTTGCGCCAGCTCAAGAAATTTGTTGATGGTTAAATCGTATTCGCGAGCAGGCTCGCTCCCACAGGGGGAATACATTCCAAGGTGGGAGCGAGCCTGCTCGCGAAAGCGGTTGATCAGCCGCCGATAATTTTCATCACTGTCGCGCCGCCAGAGAACGCCACTTCCTGCTTGTCGCCCAACGCCTTGACCAGCAAACGCTGGAGCGCCGGCAGCGCCTGATGACGCGGCTTGTCGAGCAAATCGCCGACATAGTGACGATTGCTCGACGACAGGCAGCCATGCAGCCACCCGGTCGACGACAGGCGCAAGCGCGAGCACGTCCGGCAGAACGGCACGCTTTCGTTGGCGATCACGCCAAAGTTGCCCAGGCCGGGAATCGCATAACGCACGGCGGTGGCGTCTACGGGGGCATCGGTTTGCGCGTACTCGTAGCGTTCGCCAATCAGCTCCAGCAACTGCTGCAGGCTGACGAACTGTTGCAGGAACGCATTGTTGTCCTTGGCCAAGTGGCCCATACGCATCAACTCGATAAAGCGCAGCTCATATCCGCGTTCCAGACAGTAATCCAGCAGCGGCATGACCTGATCGAGGTTCTGCCCGCGCAATGGCACCATATTGACCTTGATCTTCATCCCCGCCTCTTTCGCCTGATCCATGCCATCGAGCACAGTGGCCAAATCACCGCCTCGGGCGATGCTGCGGAAAGCACCGGCGTCGAGGGTATCGAGGGACACGTTGATCCGACGCAGGCCGGCATCCACCAGCAACGGCAGTTTCTTCGCGAGGAGTTGACCGTTGGTGGTCAGGCTGATGTCGTCCAGGCCCATCTTGCCGACGGCGGTCATGAACGATTCGAGTTTGGGACTGACCAGCGGTTCGCCGCCGGTGATGCGCAACCGCTCGATGCCGGCAGCCTCGATCAGATACGCCACGCCACGCGCCATGGCGTCGGCCGACAGTTCATCCTGCGCAGCCACCAACCGCTTGCCGTTGGGCACGCAGTAAGTACACGCGTAATTGCAGGCTGAAGTCAGACTGATCCGCAAATTGCGAAAACGCCTGCCTTGACGGTCAACGATCATGATCACTCCGGCGAAAGAATTTCGAGCCGCTAAAACTTGACTCACAAATCAAGTTTTAGCAAGCCCTATGCCTGAGTATATTCCTGCGGTACTGCGACATGTAGCGAAATCATGGCGCAATAAGCCAGCTGAATGGCTCAGCTGCTCGGCGTTTCCGGGTCGCGCTTGCGCTTGTTGCCCATGCGCACGCCGATGTCCATGAGGAACTGGAAGAAGCCTTCCTGATCTTCCAGCACATTGCTCCAGAACGGCGAGTGATAAAGCGCGACAGCGCCGTGCACCAGTGCCCAGGACGCGCAGTAATGGAAGTACGGCGGCACGTCTTCGAGCTTGCCTTCGCTGATGCGGCCCTTGATCAACAAGGTCAGGCGTTCGAAGTTCGAGGCACGGATCTTGTGCAGCTCCTCGACCATTTCCGGCACCTGATTGCCTTTGACGACCTTCTCTTCGAGACGGTCGAACAGGCGATAGCGCTGCGGGTCGCGCATGCGGAATTCGAAGTAGGCGCGGGACAGCGCTTCCTTGTCCTTGTCGACATCGGCCGAATGCAGCAGCTCGTTCAAATCGCGCTCGTAATCGAGCATCAGGCGCAGATAGATCTCGGCCTTGGATTTGAAGTGCTTGTAGATCGTGCCTTTGCCGATACCCACGGCATCAGCAATCATCTCGACGGTGACACTGTCTTCACCTTGGTCGAGGAACAGCTTGAGCGCGGTATCGAGAATTTCTTGCTCGCGGCGACGAAACTCACGGACCTTACGAGGTTCTTTGTGCATAAGAAAAGGTCTGAAGGGTCAAAATTCGAAGCCGCGTATTATGCCTAACTTGCGCAAAAATGCACGGATCATCCGACCATATATGTGTTTCTTGTTCATTTTGAGAACGTTTTGGGCGCAATGAGAACTCAACTGAAGCAAACGTATTCCAAATTTGTTTAAAAACCCCGACCGGGTAACTGGACTGCACGCCAGACTGATCAATACTTGAACTGTCGGGCGACATCTCCCCCAAGTGTCGCGCCGATAAAGGTACCAAGGGACCGCGTGCCTTTGTTTTACTCCTAATGGTCTTAACCCGGATTCACCCCCCAGAACCCGGGTTTTTTTTGCCTGCGATTTGACGCTTGGCGCAGCTACCTGCACATCACAACTGTAGGAGCTGCCGCAGGCTGCGATCTTTTGCCTTTGCCTGTCAAAATCAAGATCAAAAGATCGCAGCCTTCGGCAGCTCCTACACGGCAGATTTAACGGAGGCCAATGGGAACAGTCGCTTGAAGTTCTCGGTGGTCTGCTCGGCAAAACGCTCGTAGTTCTCACCGCGCAGCATCGCCAGAAACTCCGCCACTTCGCGCACATACTGCGGCAGGTTGGGCTTGCCGCGATAAGGGATCGGCGCCAGATAAGGCGAGTCGGTCTCCACCAGCAGACGATCCGCCGGGACCTTGCTCGCGACATCACGCAACGCATCGGCATTGCGGAACGTGACAATGCCCGACAAGGAAATGTAATAACCCATGTCCAATGCAGCCTTGGCCATGTCCCAGTCTTCCGTAAAGCAATGCAGCACACCGGCCTGCGGCAACGCCGCGTCGCGCAACAGCTCAAGGGTGTCGGCACGGGCGCCACGGGTGTGGATGATCACCGGTTTGCCAGTGTGCTGCGCCGCTTGCAGGTGCAGACGGAATGACTCTTGCTGCAACTCTGCGGCTTCCGGTTCGTAGTGATAATCCAGACCGGTTTCACCGATCGCCACCACTTTCGGGTGGTTGAGTTCGTGCAGCAGCCAGTCCAGCGCTGGGGCAGCGCCGGGTTGCACATCGAGCGGATGCACGCCGACCGAACAGTCGACATCGTCATAACGCTCAGCCAGGGCTTTGACGTCGGCAGCGTTATCGGCACTCACGCCGATGCACAGGAAGTGCCCTACTCCGCGCTGCCGGGCGGCATCGAGTGCAGCATCCAGCGAGCCGTCGTGGGCGGCGAGGTCGAGGCGATCAAGGTGACAATGGGAATCTACGAGCATAAAAAAGACGGCTACTTACATCGTATGAGTGGGACGGTCGGATTTTAGCGCTCCGGCCAGATGGGTTTCGATGCGACTACGCGCGGTGTTGTCGCCGTCGTTGAACTGCACGCCGACGCCGGCAGCGCGATTGCCTTGCGCCCCTTTCGGGGTGATCCACGCGACCCTGCCAGCCACCGGGATCTTCTCGGCCTCGTCCATCAGGTTGAGCAGCATGAACACCTCATCGCCCAGCCTGTAACTCTTGTTGGTCGGGATGAACAAGCCACCGTTCTTGATGAACGGCATGTAGGCGGCGTAAAGCACCGACTTGTCCTTGATGGTCAGGGACAAAATGCCGTTGCGCGGCCCGGGGCTGACGGGTTCATTCATGTTGACCTCCACTGCTGATGTTCAGAGTCTAGGTACACATTCTTATCTTTGACCAGGCAATCCCGCCCATTGCACCAACAACGCTTCCAGCAGCAAGGCCGGATTCAGGTTGGCCTTGCTCATGACCTTCTGCCGCTGGGCGAGAATCCAGTCCTGAATCTCGAGGACTTTACCTTGCGCACTTTTCTGCGCCAGGTACTGCACGACTTTACGCATGTCGCTCAGACCGAGACCCGCTTCATCCTGAGTCAATTGATAACGCAGGATCAGGCTAGACCAATCGCAGAACCAGTCGAACAGACGCAGCATCGGAATGCTTTTCCATTCTTCGGCCAATTGCGTCGGCGATTGCTGCTGCTTGAGCAGCTTCTTCACGCCCTCGACCACTTGCGCGCGCTGTTCGCGCACGCCTTGGGATTGCAGACTGACCGCCATCAACGGCGAGCCGGCCGCCAGCGTCAGCAATTCGACACGTTCGTCTTCGGAACAATCGGGCAGCGCCTGGGCCAGCCATTGCAGGCTCATCGCCTCGCCCGGCAACGGACAGGCCTGTTGCACGCAGCGGCTCTTGATCGTCGGCAGCAACCGGCTGGTCTGATGGCTGACCAACAACAACACGGTATCGCCGGACGGCTCTTCAAGGCTTTTCAGCAAGGCGTTGGCGGCGTTGATGTTCATCGACTCGACTGGCTCGATCAGCACCACTTTGCGCCCGCCCAGTTGCGCGGTCTGCACCACGAAACTGACCAGATCACGCACCTGATCGACCTTGATCGCCTTGTCGGCTTCTTCCGGTTCGAGGATGTAATTATCCGGGTGACTACCGGCCTTGAGCAGCAGACAGGATTTGCACTCGCCGCAGGCTTCCGGCGTCGGACGCTGGCACAACAGACTCGCCATCAGACGCTCGGCCAGTGCGCGCTTGCCGATCCCGGCCGGGCCATGCAGCAGATAGGCGTGCGCGTGCTGCTTACGCCCGGCCAGTTGCTGCCAGAGGCTGTCCTGCCATGGATAGGCCTCAGCCACGGGCCAGCTCCAGCAAGTTCGGCAGCAAGGTATCCAGCGATTGTTGAACCTTGGCCAACGGCTGGCCGGCATCGATGCGCACATAGCGCGCAGGATCGGCTTCGGCGCGTTTCAGAAACGCATTGCGCACTGCCTCGAAAAACGCCCGACCCTCCAGCTCGAAACGATCCAGACGGCCACGGGCACTGGCGCGAGCCAGGCCGATTTCCACCGGCAGATCAAAAATCAGCGTCAGATCCGGACGCAGATCGCCCTGCACAAAAGTTTCCAGCGTGGCGATGCGCTCCAGCGACAAACCGCGACCGCCACCCTGATAGGCGTAAGTCGAATCGGTGAAGCGATCACACAGCACCACCGCACCACGGTTCAGCGCCGGACGGATCACTTCAGCCAAGTGCTGAGCGCGCGCGGCGAATACCAGCAACAGCTCGGCGTCCGGGTTCATGACCTCGTCGGCCGGCGCCAGCAGCACATCGCGAATCCGCTCGGCCAATGGCGTGCCACCCGGCTCACGGGTCAGCACCACCTCGATACCGGCGGCGCGCAGGCGCTCGGCGAGGTATTCGCGGTTGGTGCTTTTGCCGGCGCCTTCCGGGCCTTCCAGGGTAATAAACAAGCCAGTCACAGGCAGTCCTTAATCAAAGTCATTGCGTGTTTTGTGGGGCGGCGGCTTCTGGAGCGGGCGCAGGCTCCTGCGGCGCAACTTGTGGCAACGCTTCCGGCGCTGTATCCGGAGACGCTGCCGGAGTCGCTTCCTCGTTGGCAGGAGCGGCTTCAGGCGTTGTCGCCGGCGCCGGACTGGAGCGGTAATCGGCACGTCGCTTGAGCTGATACTCACGCACCGCATTGTTGTGTGCATCCAGATCATCGGAGAACACATGGCTGCCATCGCCACGTGCAACGAAGTACAGGCTGGTGCCGTCCACCGGATTCAGTGCCGCGTGAATCGCTTCACGCCCGACCATCGCAATCGGTGTCGGCGGCAAGCCGGGAATCACGTAAGTGTTATACGCCGTTGGCTCCTTCAAGTGAGCACGGGTCAGCTTACCGTTGTAGCGATCACCCAAACCGTAAATCACCGTCGGATCGGTCTGCAACTGCATGCCCAGAGCCATGCGGCGCACGAAGACCCCGGCAATCTGCCCGCGCTCCTGCGGCACGCCGGTTTCCTTTTCGACCAGCGACGCCATGATCAGCGCTTGATACGGTTCGGTATACGGCACATCGGCAGAACGACTTTCCCACTCCTTGGCCAATACCTCGTCGAGACGATCGAAAGCCTTTTTCAGCAGTTCGGCATCGGACATGCCGCGCACGAAACGGTAGGTATCCGGGAAGAACCGCCCTTCCGGAAACAGTCCTTTATGGCCGATCTTCGCCATGACGTCGCTGTCGCTCAAACCGTTGAGGGTCTGCTCGATCTTTTCATCTTTGGCCAGTGCGGCGCGCACTTGATGGAAGTTCCAGCCTTCGACCAGGGTCAGGCTGTACTGCACCACTTCACCACGCTTCCACAAGTCGATCAGACCATTGACGGTCATGCCCGGTTGCATGCGGTACTCACCGCTGTGAATCGGCGTGCCCGCGAGATTGAAGCGCCAGTAAACCCGCAGCCAGAACGCATCCTTGATGACGCCGTCGGTTTCGAGTGAAAGGAAAGTGCGGGTCGGTGTAGAGCCTTTCGGCACATCCAGCAGTTCTTCCTGCTTGATGTTCAGAGGCTGTTCCAGTGCAGAGTGAATCTTCCAGGCGCTGGCGCCCATCAACAGCCCTGCCAGAACCAGTCCGGTTTCCAGCAGCAGCAAAAGTTTACGTCTCACAAATCAGGCATCCAGTAGGGCGCGGGCAATGGTTTGCAGTTTACGGGTGAGCGGGCCAACCGGCCAGCTCAGTGCAGCACAGGCGCGTACCGGCCAGACGCCATACACGCTGTTGCAGACAAACACTTCATCGGCCCATTGCAGCTGTTCGAGGCTGATATCGGCGATTTGCGTGGGGATGGCCATTGACTCGGCCTGAAACAATATTTCGGCGCGCATCACACCGGCGACACCGCAACGCTTGAGGTCCGGCGTTATCAGCACACCGTCGCTTACCAGAAACAGATTGCTGAACACGCCCTCGATCACTCGGCCGGCCTGATCGAGCATCAAGCCTTCGGCGTGCTCGCTGTCCTGCCATTCGGCACGGGCAAGAACCTGCTCCAATCGATTGAGATGTTTGAGTCCGGCGAGAAGCGGCTGTTTGGACAGTCGCGTGTTGCATGGAAACAGGCGAACGCCTTGTTCAGCATGCACAGCAGGATAAGCCGCCGCAGGATTGCCCTGCAGAATGCGCCGGCCCGGCGCTGCGGGATCGGGCGCATAACCGCGCAAGCCGTCGCCACGGGTGAGGATGAGCTTGAGCACGCCCTCGCCCATCGCTGCCGCATAGCTCAGCAGCTCATGGCGAATCAGCTCGATATCGGCCGCGATAGCAAGGCGCGCGCAACCATCGGCCAGACGCGCCAGGTGCCGATCCAGCAGGATCGGCTGGCCGCTACGCACGGCGATCGTCTCGAACAGACCATCACCGTAAGCCAGGCCGCGATCTTTCAGCGACAGACTGTCAGCCGGTTGACCGTCGACCCAGCAGTCCATCAGCCTGCAAACCGGCGGAATGCCAGGGTGCCGTTGGTGCCGCCAAAACCGAAGGAGTTGGACAGCACGACATCGATATCCATGTTGCGCGCAGTGTGCGGCACGAAATCGAGATCGCAGCCTTCGTCCGGCTCATCGAGGTTGATGGTCGGCGGCGCTACCTGGCTGTTGATCGCCAGCACGCTGAAGATCGCCTCGACCGCGCCCGCCGCACCCAGCAGGTGACCGGTCATCGACTTGGTCGAGCTGACGGCGAGTTTGTAGGCGTGATCACCGAACACGGTCTTGATCGCATTGGCTTCGGCGAGGTCACCAGCCGGAGTCGAAGTACCGTGAGCGTTGATGTACTGCACTTGATCGATGTTGATCTTCGCATCGCGCAGCGCGTTGGTGATGCAGCGTGCTGCACCGGCGCCGTCGGCTGGCGGCGAGGTCATGTGGAATGCATCACCGCTGGTGCCGAAGCCGATCAGCTCGGCGTAGATGGTCGCGCCACGCGCCTTGGCGTGTTCCAGTTCTTCAAGAACCAGTGCACCGGCGCCGTCGGACAGGACGAAGCCGTCACGCCCCTTGTCCCACGGACGGCTGGCGCGAGTCGGCTCTTCGTTGCGCGTCGACAACGCTCGGGACGCGCCGAAGCCGCCCATGCCCAGACCGCATGCAGCCATTTCGGCACCGCCGGCAATCATCACGTCGGCTTCGTCGTACATGATGTTGCGCGCCGCCATGCCAATGCAGTGCGTACCGGTGGTACACGCGGTGGCGATGGCGTAGTTAGGCCCCTGTGCACCCAGGTGGATGGACAGGAAACCGGAAATCATATTGATGATCGAGCCTGGCACGAAGAATGGCGAGATACGACGCGGGCCCGTCTCATGCAGGGTACGACTGGTTTCTTCGATGTTGGTCAGACCGCCGATACCCGAACCCATGGCCACGCCAATGCGTTCACGGTTGGCGTCGGTGACTTCCAGACCAGCGTTGCGTACGGCTTGAAAGCCAGCAGCGAGGCCGTACTGAATGAACAGGTCGAGCTTGCGCGCTTCCTTGACCGACAGGTATTCCTCGACATTGAAGCCCTTTACCGAGCCGCCAAAGCGGGTGGAATAGGCAGAAAGGTCGGTGTGTTCGATCAGACCAATGCCACTGCGGCCAGCCAGAATGCCCTGCCAACTGCTCGGCACATCCGTGCCCAGTGGCGACAACATACCCATACCGGTGACTACGACGCGTCTACGCGACACAGCACTCTCCTTTTTCAAATGACGACGACTTTGCATCAGGCCTAAAGAAAAAACCGCACGCCATGATGGCAGTGCGGTTTTTCCATGACAGCAAACAACGATTACAAACTATTACGCCTGGTGGCTAGTAACGTAATCGATTGCAGCTTGTACAGTAGTGATCTTCTCAGCTTCTTCGTCAGGGATTTCGGTCTCGAATTCCTCTTCCAGAGCCATCACCAGCTCAACGGTGTCAAGGGAGTCGGCACCCAGGTCTTCTACGAAGGAAGCGGTGTTGACCACTTCTTCTTCTTTAACACCCAGTTGCTCGGCAACGATTTTCTTGACGCGCTCTTCGATGGTGCTCATACCTTGTTTTCACTCCTAATGGACAAATTCAGGCAGCTGGCCAGTGGGTAAGTGTATAGAAAGACTTTTCAGTTTTTCAACTGAAAGCTTCACTCCTCAAACCCTGCGACCCTCTGCCTATAAATAGATTGCAGCTTTATAACGGATTTTAGACAGCTCGTATGACATTTTTTTGAAGCAATCCGTCACATTTTACTTACATGTACATCCCACCGTTCACCGGGATTGTAGCCCCAGTGACGTATGCCGCACCGTCGGATGCAAGAAAAGCGACCACGGACGCGATCTCTTGAGCTTGTCCCAGACGACCCAGCGGAATCTGCGTCTGCAAGGCTTCACGCTGTGCTTCAGGCAGCTCGCGCGTCATATCGGTGTCGATAAACCCTGGGGTTACCGAGTTGACCGTAATCGAACGCGAACCGACTTCACGCGCCATCGCACGGCTGAAACCTTCCAGACCGGCCTTGGCGGCTGCATAGTTTACTTGGCCTGCGTTGCCCATGGCACCCACCACCGAGCCAATACTGATAATTCGACCCCAACGCGCCTTGGTCATGCCGCGCAGAACGCCCTTGGACAGGCGATACAGACTGTTCAGGTTGGTATCGATCACGTCGTACCACTCGTCGTCTTTCATGCGCATCATCAGGTTATCGCGGGTGATGCCGGCATTATTGACCAGGATCGCCACTGGCGCACCGAACTGCTCCTGAATGCCCGCCAGCACTGCGCTGACCGATTCATCGCTGGTGACATTGAGTTCGAAGCCAGCGCCCTGAATACCGTTTTCCTTCAGGGTGGCAGCAATACGCTCAGCGCCCGAAGCGGAAGTCGCGGTGCCAATGACGATGGCGCCCTGACGACCCAGTTCCAGCGCGATAGCCTGACCAATGCCACGGCTTGCACCGGTGACCAGTGCAACTTTACCTTGCAGACTCATGCAAGTTTCTCCTGATTCAGGCTTGCGCTGCGCGAGCGGCAGCGAAAGCGTCTGGGGTATTGAGGTTGGAAGTCGCCACGCCTTCAGCGCAGCGCTTGTTCAGGCCGGCCAGGACTTTACCCGGGCCGCATTCGACCAGATTGGTCGCGCCCTTGGCGGCCAGAGTCTGTACCGACTCGACCCAGCGCACAGGCTTGTACAATTGTTCGAGCAGATCACGCTTGAGGGTTTCCAGATCGGCCGGCACTTGCGCGCTGACGTTCTGTACAACCGGGATCTGCGGCGCCTGCCAGTCGATGGCGGCGATGGATTCGGCAAAGCGCTCGGCCGCCGGACGCATCAGCTCGCAGTGCGACGGCACGCTCACTGGCAACGGCATGGCGCGCTTGGCGCCACGCGCCTTGCAGCCTTCGATGGCACGCTCAACGGCCGCCTTGGCACCGGCAATCACCACCTGGCCCGGCGAGTTGAAGTTGACCGCGCTGACCACTTCACCTTGCGCAGCTTCAGCGCAGGCCGCCAGCACATCGGCATCTTCCAGACCGAGGATGGCAGCCATGCCGCCCTGCCCGGCCGGAACGGCTTCCTGCATCAACTGACCGCGACGCTCAACGAGCTTCACCGCATCAGCCAGTGTCAGGCTGCCGGCAGCGACCAGCGCGCTGTATTCACCCAGGCTGTGACCGGCAACGAATGCCGGACGCGCACCACCTTCCGCCAGCCACAAACGCCACAGAGCGATCGAAGCGGTCAGAATGGCCGGTTGAGTTTTATCGGTTTGATTAAGCTGCTCTTCCGGGCCCTGCTGGGTCAGTGCCCACAGGTCATAACCCAGAGCCTCAGAGGCTTCTTTGAAAGTTTCGAGGATCAACGGATATTCCGCGCCCAGCTCGGCCAGCATGCCGAGGGACTGCGAACCCTGTCCTGGAAAGACGAATGCGAGGGAAGCAGACATGTAACAAGCCCCTAATGATCTTGTCGTCGAAAAATGACGCCCCACTGAGGGACGCAAGAAACTGACAGTTGGATGGCCCTTTGAACCGGGCGGTCACATTTAAGCATTGTCCGACGAAAACGCCTAAGACAACAAATCCTCCAGACGACCGTGGAGGCGCTCGGGAAGATTTTCCTGGATCTCGATCAGTGCACGGGAAATAGCACTCTGAAAGCCCTGAACCCCGGCCGAACCGTGGCTTTTCACGACAATGCCCTGCAAACCGAGAAAGCTTGCGCCGTTATGTCGCGCCGGCGCCAGATCGGCCTGCAAGCGCTTCATCAGCGGCAACGCCAAAGCCCCCACTGCACGGGAGACCAGATTCTTTTTGAACAGCGCTTCGATGCGCGCAGCAATCATCGTCGCCAGGCCTTCGCTGGACTTGAGCAGGATATTGCCGACGAAACCATCACACACCACGACATCGGCCTCGCCACGGTACAAACCATCGCCCTCAATGAAGCCGATGTAGTTGATACCGCGCGCAGCGTGCAACAGCGTCGCGGCCAGCTTGACCTGCTGATTGCCCTTGATGTCTTCGGTGCCGATGTTCAGCAGCGCGACACGCGGGCGATGAATGCCCAGCGTCTGCGCCGCCACCGAGCCCATCACCGCAAACTGCAGCAAATGCTCGGCACTGCAATCGACGTTGGCGCCCAAGTCGAGCAACTGACAAAAGCCCTTCTGCGTCGGTATCGCGGCCACCATCGCCGGGCGATCGATACCCGGCAACGTCTTCAATACAAATCGCGACAGCGCCATCAACGCACCGGTATTGCCGGCACTGACACAGGCCTGAGCCTTGCCATCACGCACCAGTTCCAGGGCGACACGCATCGACGAATCCGGCTTGCCACGCAAGGCCTGGGTCGGTTTTTCGTCCATGGTGATGACTTCGCTGGCCCCGACAATTGTCAGGCGCGCGCGATCGGCAGCCGATTGGCCGTTGATCAATTCTTCAAGAAGGGAGGGTTGACCGACGAGGGTCAGGTGCAGCGAGGGCGTAGCAGAAAGGCAAGCAAGACTGGCCTGAACAATGCTGCGGGGACCGAAGTCCCCGCCCATTGCGTCAATCGCGATGACTTGAGCGGACAAGTGATTACTCGTCAGCGCCCTTGTCGATCACTTTACGGCCACGGTATACGCCTTCTGGCGATACGTGGTGACGCAGGTGAACTTCACCAGTGGTTTTTTCTACAGACAGGGTGCTAGCCTCGAGAGCGTCGTGCGAACGGCGCATGTCACGGGCAGAGCGGGATTTTTTGTTCTGCTGAACAGCCATAATTGATTAACTCCTAAACGTTTGGGTCACGCTTTAACTGCGCCAATACACTGAACGGGTTGGACCGCGTTACCTCGTCCTCGCTCGGTTCGGGCTCATCTGCTCCCGCCGGCTGCTGGCATTCTTCCGGATGATGAGCAGGCACAATAGGCAAGGCAAGCAGAAGCTCTTCCTCGACCAGTGACTGCAGATCCAATGGATCTTCGCCCAGTTCCAGCACGTCATAACCTTTCGGTAACGACTGGGTATTCGCACCCTCCTTCACCACAGCGTAACTGCATTCGCTATGGATCGGCAGGGTGACCAGCTCAAGACAACGCTGGCAAACCATTTTGACCTCGGTGTCGATAAAGCTGTGGATCACCACAGATTTACGTTCATCTCGTTCAAAAACGAATTTCGCCTGCACCGTACCGACATCGTCGGAAAGCGGGTCGCAGAGTCTCTTCAAATCGGCCAGCAGCAGTTCACCTTGAAGGGTGGTGCCACGGTCAGCCAATTTGCGCGGGTCAACGTGAGGTGGAATCGGGTCATTCAACATAGGCGCAGCATTATAGGGATGCACCCACCCATGTCAAAGGAAATTGTGCCCTGTCCGTCACTTGCGTGCCTCCGCTAGAATTCGCACCTGCCTCAGGAGACGCGAATGCTGCCTTTATTACTCGCTTCAAGCTCGACCTATCGCCGGGAATTGCTCACCCGCCTGCACTTGCCGTTCGTCTGCAGCTCGCCGGATATCGATGAAAGTCATCGCCCGGGCGAGTCAGCCATCGAACTGGTCAAACGCCTCGCCGAACAAAAAGCCCGGGCACTGGCTGACAGCCACCCCGCTCATCTGATTATCGGCTCGGACCAGGTTGCCGTACTCGGCGAGCAGATTATCGGCAAGCCGCACACATTCGAGAAGGCCCGCGAACAACTAATGGCCGCCAGCGGCGCCAGCGTGACCTTCCTGACCGGCCTGGCACTGCTCAACAGCCAGACCGGCCAATGCCAGGTTGACTGCGTGCCGTTTACCGTACACATGCGCCACCTCGATCAAGCACGCGTCGAGCGCTACCTGCGCATCGAACAGCCGTACGACTGCGCCGGCAGCTTCAAAGCTGAAGGCCTCGGTGTGAGTCTGTTTCAATCTACCGAAGGCCCTGACGCCACCAGCCTGATCGGTCTGCCACTGATTCGCCTGATTGACATGCTACTGGTAGAAGGCGTGCAGATCCCTTAAAGCAAAAGATCGCAGCCTGCGGCAGCTCCTACATGGGTTTAATGTAGGAGCTGCCGCAGGCTGCGATCTTTTGATCGTTACAACGAATCAGCGCAACGAAGGCCCGTGGAAACCCATCCACATCGCCAACTGCTCAGCCACACTGGCGCCAAGCTTCTTCGAGAAGCGATCAAACGGCGATTCCTGAACGGTGAAGTCCACCAGCTCCTTCTCGCCAATCACGTCCCGCGCCACCGAACTGGCATTGCCCAGACCATCGATCAGACCCAGCGGCAGCGCCTGCTCACCCGACCAGACCAACCCGGAGAACAGCTCTGGATGATCCTTATCTTTCAGACGATCGCCACGACCCTGCTTGACGCTGTTGATGAACTGCTTGTGCGTGGTATCGAGCACACTCTGCCAGAACGCGGTTTCTTCAGGTTTCTGCGGCTGGAACGGGTCCAGGAACGATTTGTGCTCGCCCGAGGTGTATGTACGACGCTCGACACCCAGTTTCTCCATGGTGCCGACAAAACCGTAACCGGCCGCCGTCACACCAATCGAACCGACCAGACTCGCCTTGTCGGCGTAGATCTGATCCGCCGCGCTGGCGATGTAATAGGCACCGGACGCACCGAGATCGGAAATCACCGCATACACCTTGATCTCCGGATGCAGGCCGCGCAGGCGCTTGATCTCGTCATACACGTAACCCGACTGCACCGGACTGCCGCCCGGGCTGTTGATCCGCAGGATCACACCCTTGACCTTCTTGTCCTCGAACGCTGCCCGCAGACTGCCGACGATGTTATCGGCACTGGCCGGTTCTTTGTCGGCGATCACGCCAGTGACGTCGATCAACGCGGTGTAGTTAGGCCCACGCGTGGCGCTTTTTTCCATGTCCATCAGCGGCGTGAACAAAATCAGCGCCACAAACAGATAAACAAACGTCAACAGCTTGAAGAAAATCCCCCAACGGCGCGAGCGACGCTGTTCCTGCACGCCGGCGAGCAGCGTTTTCTCCAATAGCTTCCAGCTTTTCTGATCACCGTCGTCGGCACTTGCCTTGGCCGGTGCTTTCCATTCGTCGGTCATGCCATCCACCCCAGCAAAAACGTATTAAGCCTGCTGCGCCAGCCAGGCATGCAATTCAGAAAAACGGTCGATCGACAGGCGCGGCTCGAACTGCTGCAGCGATTCGATCGATTGCGCGCCATAACTGACCGCCACCGAATCCATCCCCGCATTGCGCGCCATCAGCAGATCAAAGGACGAATCCCCGACCATCAGCGCCTGCTCCGCACGCACACCACAATGCGCAAGGATCTGCTCCAGCATCAGAGGGTGCGGCTTGCTCGCAGTTTCATCGGCAGCACGGGTGATATCGAAATAATCTTCCCAGCCATTGGCTTTGAGCACACGATCCAGGCCGCGGCGATTTTTGCCAGTAGCCACAGCCAAGTGATAACCCTGATCGCGAAAGGACGCCATCGACTCGACGACACCTTCAAACAACGGCGAAGGTACGGCTTCTGCGGCGATGTAGTGATCAGCGTAATACTCACGAAACGCGACCATTTCGGCATCACTGATTTCGGGATACAGCGTGCGAATCGCCTCGGGCAAACCCAGACCGATGATGCCCTTGACGGCAAAATCATCGCGCAATTCAAAACCGGAACGCCCGGACGCCGAATGCATCGCTTCGACGATCCGGTGAATGGAGTCGGCCAGCGTGCCGTCCCAATCGAAAATCAGCAGTTTGTAATCAGATGGGCGCACTCAATCGCTCCACGGTCTTGGCCCACATTTCATCGACCGGCGCCTGCAAGGTCAGCTTGCCACCATCGGGCAGCGGCACGGTCAGCATGTAGGCGTGCAGGAACAGGCGCTTGCCGCCCAGATCGCGAATTTCCTTGGTGAAATCCTCGTCGCCATACTTGCTGTCACCAGCAATGCAATGGCCGGCATGCAAGGTATGCACGCGAATCTGGTGGGTACGACCGGTAACCGGTTTAGCCTCAACCATGGTGGCAAAGTCACCGAAGCGGCGCAGCACCTTGAACATCGTCAGGGCTTCTTTGCCTTCTTCGTTGACTTCAACCATGCGCTCGCCGGAACGCAGATTGCTCTTGAGCAATGGCGCGCTGACTTTCTTGATCGAGGTCGCCCAGTTGCCGCGAACCAGCGCCATGTAGCGCTTGTCGACGCCATCGCCGCGCAATTGCTCGTGCAAGTGACGCAACATGCTGCGCTTCTTGGCGATCATCAGCAGGCCGGAGGTGTCACGGTCGAGACGGTGAACCAGTTCCAGTTCTTTGGCATCAGGACGCAACTGACGAAAGGCTTCGATCACGCCGAAATTCAGGCCACTGCCACCGTGAACCGCAATGCCGGCGGGCTTATTGATCACGATCAGGGCTTTGTCTTCGAAGACAATCGAGGCTTCCAGGCGCTGCAACAAGCCTTGGGCCAATGGCACCGGCTCATCGCGCTCAGGCACGCGAACGGGCGGCACGCGCACGATATCACCGGCCTGCAGCTTGTATTCGGGCTTGATCCTACCCTTGTTCACGCGCACTTCGCCTTTACGCAAAATGCGGTAAATCAAGGTCTTGGGCACGCCTTTGAGCCGGGCGAGGAGAAAGTTGTCGATTCGTTGGCCGGCATACTCCGGCGAGACTTCAAGCAATTGAACGCCTGGAGTCGAAGGGGCAGTAGTTGTCATGCCGCGGATGATAACAATTTTTATGGAATTGAAGCACTTAATCATTGCTGCTATAGTCGCGAACGCCGCCAAAAGCGGCCTGGACAGAGGAACCACGGTCAAAAACCGGCCCTGACCAACGCAATTCACCAGGACGCGAGGCCGTCCTACGGGGCTTTCGCTACGTAACGGTGGAGTTTTCAGTTGTAACAAGCGCAGGTGACATGAGGCCTGAATTACACCGCCGAGCAGAGTTTTTACTCGCCTGGCAGGCACACATTCAAGGCCAGTTCACAAAGTGCAGTCAGCTGCAGATGACCCCGAGCGAATGCTTCGGAAACAACGCCTGAATTAGCCATGATGCGTGACTTCCCCTTTCGGAGCTCACGGTAAATGCCAACCCGCTGCGGATTCTGCGCGCGGCAGCACCCGAATTATCAGGGATACGTGTAGGGTGGAGATGCACAACCGCTGGACTGTGTAGCAATAGGCTTTATCAAGACGCTTCATCTCGTCCACAGCCGCCGGTTGATTCCTCCTCCTGACTGAGTGCTTAAGTAGCCACAGCAAGCAGGACGCGTACGTCGCTGTATCGGCCCAATTGGCCGCATATCGCTGGACACGGGAATGGCCAACCACTCCCGACGCACCTGACACCGACCGTGAGAAGTCGTGTGTGCCGAACGCCGTTTCCGGCAGCCCGGAAACCGACGGTACTACATGAAAAGAATGCTGATTAACGCAACTCAACCCGAAGAGTTGCGTGTTGCACTGGTAGATGGCCAACGCCTCTACGACCTGGACATCGAATCCGGTGCACGCGAGCAGAAGAAGGCCAACATCTATAAAGGCCGCATCACTCGCATCGAACCAAGCCTTGAGGCTGCCTTTGTCGATTTCGGCTCCGAGCGCCACGGCTTCCTGCCCCTCAAAGAAATCTCCCGCGAATACTTCAAGAAAGCCCCTGAAGGCCGCGTCAACATCAAGGACGTCCTGAGCGAAGGCCAGGAAGTCATCGTTCAGGTCGAAAAAGAAGAACGTGGCAACAAGGGCGCCGCCCTGACCACCTTCATCAGCCTGGCCGGTCGTTACCTCGTGCTGATGCCGAACAACCCACGTGCCGGCGGTATCTCCCGTCGCATTGAAGGCGAAGAGCGCAATGAACTGCGTGAAGCGCTGAACGGTCTGGTTGCACCGGCCGACATGGGTCTGATCGTGCGCACTGCCGGCCTTGGCCGCAGCAGCGAAGAAATGCAGTGGGACCTCGATTACCTGCTGCAACTGTGGACTGCTATTAAAGAAGCCTCGCTGGATCGCTCCGCGCCATTCCTGATCTACCAGGAAAGCAACGTGATCATCCGCGCCATCCGCGATTACCTGCGCCAGGACATCGGCGAAGTGCTGATCGACAGCGTTGAAGCCCAGGACGAAGCCCTGACCTTCATCCGCCAGGTGATGCCGCAGTACGCCAGCAAGATCAAGCTGTATGAAGACAGCGTTCCGCTGTTCAACCGTTTCCAGATCGAAAGCCAGATCGAGACCGCTTTCCAGCGCGTCGTTGAACTGCCTTCCGGCGGCTCCATCGTCATCGATCCGACCGAAGCGCTGGTGTCCATCGACATCAACTCGGCGCGCGCCACCAAAGGCAGCGACATCGAAGAAACCGCCCTGCAGACCAACCTTGAAGCTGCCGAAGAAATCGCCCGTCAGTTGCGCCTGCGCGACATCGGCGGCCTGATCGTCATCGACTTCATCGACATGACCCCTGCCAAGAACCAGCGCGCCGTGGAAGAGAAAGTCCGCGAATGCCTGGAAGCCGACCGCGCTCGCGTGCAGATCGGCCGCATCTCGCGCTTCGGCCTGCTGGAAATGTCCCGTCAGCGCCTGCGTCCATCCCTGGGCGAAAGCAGCGGCATCGTCTGCCCGCGTTGCAACGGCACCGGCATCATCCGTGACGTTGAATCGCTGTCGCTGGCGATCCTGCGCCTGATCGAAGAAGAAGCCCTGAAAGACCGCACTGCCGAAGTGCGCGCTCAGGTGCCGATCCCGGTCGCCGCGTTCCTGCTCAACGAAAAACGCAACTCGATCACCAAGATCGAACTGCGCACCCGTGCCCGTATCGTCATTCTGCCGAACGATCACCTCGAAACGCCGCACTTCGAAGTTCAGCGTCTGCGTGATGACAGCCCGGAAGCCGCGACCAACCAGTCCAGCTACGAAATCGCGGCTGCCGCCGCCGAAGTCGAAGAAGTCCAGCCAGCCGCTGCGACCCGCACCCTGGTTCGCCAGGAAGCTGCGGTCAAGACTGCTCCGGCCCGCGCCAACGCTCCGGTTCCGACCGAAGCCGCCGCGCCTGCCGCTCCAGCACCGGCTCCGGTTGCCGCGCCAGAGCCAAGCCTGTTCAAAGGCCTGGTGAAATCGCTGGTAAGCCTGTTCGCCACCAAGGAAGAGCCAGCCGCTCCGGTTGTGGTTGAAAAACCAGCCAGCGAACGTCCGGCCCGTAACGAAGAGCGCCGCAACGGTCGTCAGCAGAGCCGCAACCGTAACGGTCGCCGCGATGAAGAGCGCAAGCCACGTGAAGAACGTGCACCGCGTGAAGAGCGCGCCCCACGTGAGCCGCGCGAAGAGCGTGCACCACGTGAAGCCCGTGAAGTCCGCGAGCCTCGTGAAGCCCGTGCCGAAGCGCCAGTTGCTCGCGAGGAACGCGCACCACGCGCTCCGCGTGAAGAACGTGCACCACGTGCGCCGCGTGAAGATCGCAAGCCACGTGGCGAGCGTGAAGAACGCGTACGTGAACTGCGCGAGCCACTGGACGCCGTTCCAGCTGCTGCAGCCGCCGTTGCCGTGACCGCTGAAGAACGTCCGGCCCGTCAGCCACGCGAAGAGCGCGCACCGCGTCCGCCGCGTGAAGAACGTCAACCGCGCGCCGAACAGGCCGCTGCTGCCGTCGCTGAAGAAGAAGTGAACAGCAACGAAGAGCAACTGCCGGAAGACGGTTCGGAGAGCGCCGAAGGCGATCGTCCACGTCGTCGTTCGCGCGGTCAGCGTCGTCGCAGCAACCGTCGTGAGCGTCAGCGTGATGCCAACGGCAACGTGATCGAAGGTTCGGAAGAATCCGAAGCCGGCGAAAACGGCGAAGGCCCAAGCACTGCCGATCTGGCTGCTGGCCTGGCAGTTACCGCCGCTGATGCCAGCACCGTGATCAGCGCCCCGGCTGAAGCACAAGCCCACGAGCAAGCCGAACGCGCCAACGCTGCTGTTCAGGAAACCGCTCCAGTGGAAGCGCCGGTTGTTGAAGCGACTACTCCAGTAGAAGTCGTTGCTGCTCCGGAAGTCGAAGTGGCACCGGTTCAAGAGACCCTGCCTCAGGTAGAGCCAGCGCCGGTTGTGGCTGCCGAGCCGGTGGTTGAAACCGTCGCAGAAACCGTGACTGAAACCGTGCGTGAAGTTCGCGAAGAGCAGACCGCTTTCAACTGGGTCGCCGAGCCGGCTGTTGCTGAAACCCCAGCGCCAGTGGTTGAAGCACCGGTTGTTGAAAAGCCAGTGTTCGAAGCGCCTGTGGTTGAAGAGACCAAAGTTGCCGAGCCAGTGGTCGTTGCTGAACCAGCGCCAGCTTTCGAAGCACCAGTGGTTGCCGAAGCGCCAGCTCCTGTGGCTGAAGCACCGGCGCCAGTCAGCGCTCTGACGCCAAGCGGCCGCGCGCCAAACGACCCACGTGAAGTGCGTCGTCGCAAGCGTGAAGAAGAGCGTCTGCAGAAGGAAGCCGAACTGGCTGCCGCTGCTGCTCCAGTCGCTGCCGAGCCAGCCGTGGTTGCTGAAGTGGTCGAGGCAGCTCCTGCCCCGGTGACGGAAGAAGCCGTGGTTGAGTCGGTGATCGCTGAAGCACCACGCTCCGTTCAGGACGCGGTCGAGCAACACCAAGAGGCCGAGGAAAAAGAGCACGAGCCTAAACCACTCGTGTAATTTCCAAAGCCGTTAAAAAGCCCCGCCTGATGAAAACCTGGCGGGGCTTTTTTATGCCTCGATTTTTTGTGGTGGATTCTAGATCGACCCCCCTCACCCCAGCCCTCTCCCCACGGGGCGAGGGGGAAAGGGAGCCGATCTCAGTGTGCTTCAAGGCCGAAGTTCGACTCGAAGTTTCAGGTCGGTGTACCTCGAAAGAACACCTCGGTCAGTCCCCTCTTCCGTGTGCTTCAAGGCCGGAGTTCGACTCGAAGTTTCAGGTCGGTGTACCTTGAAAGAACACCTCGGTCAGTCCCCTCTCCCTCTGGGCGGTCCGACGTTTCGGGAGGGTTAGGGTGAGGGCTTCTAAGGAATTCACACAGACCTCAAGACGAGGCAAAAACCAAAGCCCCAGGCACATCGATATCCCACAGAACGCCTGGATCATCGACGGCAACCTCCACCACCCTGCCCTGCGTGAACAACGGTCTGGCCCCACGATCACCACTCAACCCCTGCAACCCCGGACCAAACGATCGACCAAACCCCACCGGATGACCAAACTCGCCAGCCTGCACCGGCACGCTCACCCCATCATCAACCATGGCCGCGACCACCCGCTCAATACTCGACGGCAAGATAAACGGCATATCCCCCAGCACAATCAACCAGCCATCGGCATCCGGGCAAGCGGCAACGCCTGCGGCAATGCTGTCACCCATCCCGGTGGATTCAATCGACACCACGTCACAGCCATAGGCCTGCGCCATGCGCATCGCCTGTGGCCGCGCCTCAGTCGTCACCAGCACCCGCTTATCAAGTTCGGCTGGCAGATTCACCAACACCTGCTCGATCACCGAACGCACCGCACCATCACGCCCGGCGCAGTCCGCCAGCAACTTGTCCTTGTCGGTACCTGCCACCTGGCGAAAGCGACTGCCCTCGCCCGCCGCCAGCACAATCACTGCAATGGATCGACTCATGCGCCCTCCAGTGTTTTTTTCTGCTTCAGCTCGACGCCGTTCTTGATGGCGACGATTTCCGCCAACAACGACAAGGCAATTTCCGCTGGCGAATGACTGCCGATATGTAAACCGATCGGGCCATGCAGTCGATTGATCGCCTCTACCGACAAGCCTAGCTGAGCGAGATTCTCTCGACGTTTCTGGCTATTGACCCGTGAACCGAGCGCCCCCACATAAAAGGCCGGCGAATCCAGCGCCGTGAGCAGTGCCATATCATCCAGACGCGGATCGTGAGTCAACGCGACAATCGCCGTGCGCTCATCCGTTTGAATGCTCAACACCGCATCATCCGGCATGCCTGGGACGAAACGCCCGTGATGCTCTTCCCAACCGTAGACAAACTCGGTGCGCGGATCGCAGATCAGCACCTCGAAATCCAGCAGTCGCGCCATGTCCGCCACGTAACGTGACAACTGCCCGGCGCCGATCAACAGCAGACGCCAGCGCGGACCGTAAATGGCGCGAAGGGTTTTGCCATTGAATTCCAGCGCATCGGATTTACTTGCCGGCGACAGCAGCACTTCACCGGTTTCGATGTTCAACTCGCGAGCGACAATCTCGTGGGCCTCGCAACGGGCCAGTAATTCGGCAACCCACGCAGGATCACCGACGCGCTCTTCGGTCAGGCGCAACGTACCGCCACAAGGCAATCCGAAGCGCGCCGCCTCTTCACGGGTCACGCCATAAGTGATCAATTGCACCGGCGGCCCATCGGAGGCGATGCGGCCGTCGTGCAGACGGGCGATCAAGTCATCCTCGACACACCCGCCCGACACCGAACCGATCACCACGCCATCTTCGCGTAAGGCGAGCATGGCGCCAGGCGCACGCGGCGCCGTGCCCCAGGTCTGCACCACGCTGAACAGCACCACCCGCTGCCCGGCGCGGCGCCATTCAAGGACGCTGCGCAGGACATTGAGGTCGACACTGTCCATTACGCCTCTGCCTTCTGCCAGTCCTGCAACTGATAACGCACCGGCAGATTGCGGATGCGTTTGCCGGTGGCGGCGAAGATCGCATTGCACAGTGCCGGCGCAATTGGTGGTACGCCCGGTTCGCCGACACCGCCCAAGGGCACGTCGCCCGGCGGCGTCACCAGATGCACGGCAACTTCCTTCGGCGCCAGCGACATGCGCGCCACTTCGTACATATGGAAATTGTCCTGTTGGACCTTGCCGTCCTTGAAGCTGATTTCGCCCAGTACTGCGTTACCGAGGCCCATCACGCAGGCGCCTTCGAACTGCGAACGGATACGTTCAGGGTTGATCTGCGGCCCGCAATCCACGGCGATGTCAGCCTTGTGCACGATCAGCGTACCGTCGTCCTTGACCTCGACTTCGATCACCGCCGCCACGTACGTGACGAAGCTGTAATGCACCGCCAGACCCAGACCACGGCCCTTCGGCAGTTTGCGCCCCCAACCGGCTGCTTTCGCGGCGGTTTCCAACACGGTGCGCATGCGCCCGGTATCGATCGGATACCGCTCGGGCGATTCGCCGTAGTTCCACTCTTCGCTCAAGGTGCGCGGGTCGATCTGGCGATCCGGGCCGAGCAGTTTGATCTGGTATTTGAGCGGATCTTCGCCGGCCTTGTGTGCCAGCTCATCGACGAAACTCTGGATCGCGAAACCATGGGGAATGTTCGATACCGAGCGATACCAGCCGACTCGCGTGTGCACGGTGGCTTCGGGGTTTTCCAGACGCACATTGGGAATCGCGTAGGCCATGTTGGTGAAGCCCATGCCCAGTTCGAATGCCGCTTCATGGTTCATGCCCGGCGCGAACAACGCAGTGATGCTCGGTGCCACGGTGCGATGCAGCCAACCGGAAGGCATACCGTCCTTGCCCACGCCCGCCTTGAGGTACTCAGCAGACACAGTGTGGAAATACGAGTTGTGGATGTCATCTTCACGCGTCCACTGCACCCGCACTGCTTTACCGGGAAACTCTTTGGCGAGAATCGCTGCTTCAACGACGAAGTCCGGTTTCGATTTGCGACCGAAACCACCGCCAAGCAAAGTGACATTGAAGGTGACATTGTCGAACGGCAAACCAAGGCGCTCGCCGATTCGCTCACGGGTGACTTGTGGCGCCTGACTCGGTGCCCACGCTTCGCAAACGCCGTCCTTGTAACGGGCGATGGCAACCATCGGCTCCATCGGCGACTGTGCCAGATGCGGCAGATAGTACGACGCTTCGAGCGTACTCGCGGCGCCGCTCAGGGCCTTGTCGATATCGCCGGTGTTGCGCACCACTTTGCCGGGCTTCAGCGAGGCGGCTTCCAGCTCTTTGCGATAGGCGATCGAGTCGTAACTGGCGTTCGGGCCGTCATCCCATTCGATCTTCAGCGCCTCACGGCCCTTGATCGCTGCCCAGGTATTGCTGGCGACGACTGCCACGCCACCCAACGGCTGAAACTCCGAAGGCAGCGGCCGGCTTTCGATCTGTAGCACTTTAAGCACGCCGGGGACTTTCAGCGCAGCGCTGTCATCCACTGATTTGACCTTGCCGCCGTACACCGCCGGACGGGCGATAGTCGCGTACAACATGCCCTCGAAATGCACGTCGGCGCCGTACACCGCGCGACCGTTGACGATGTCGACGCCGTCGATGGCTTTGCTGCCTTCCTTGCCGATGTAGCGAAATTCCGACGGCTGCTTGAGGCGCAGGCTTTCACGCGCTGGTACTGGCAACGCACTAGCTGCGGCGGCGAGTTCGCCATAGCCCAGCTCACGGCCAGACGGTTTGTGCAGCACTTTATGCAACTGCGCGTGACACTCGCCGACCGGCACTTTCCACTGCGCAGCGGCAGCTTGTTCGAGCATGGTTCGCGCCGCCGCGCCGCAACGACGCATCGGCTCGTACCAGTGACGCATGCTGCGCGAACCGTCAGTGTCCTGGTTACCGAAACGCACCTCATCACCCGGTGCCTGCTGCACTTTGACCTGGGCCCAATCGGCTTCCAGCTCATCGGCGACGACCATGCTCAGGCTGGTGCGCACGCCCTGGCCCATCTCGGAACGGTTGCACACAACGGTGACGGTGCCGTCAGCGGCGATGCTGACGTAGACCTTCGGATCATCGATCCAGCCATTGGGCATGCCATCGGCGCCGAACTGTTTCGGCTTGTCCTCGGCCAACGCATCCTGCCAACCCCAACTCGCGGCCAGCACCAACGCGCCAGTGGCGCCGACGCCCTTGAGGAAACCGCGACGACTAAGGTTGCTCAAGGCGAAATCATTCGGAAGACGACTCATGCCTTGGCCTCCTTCAAGTGAGTGGAGGCCTGACGAATAGCGGTTTTGATTCGGTTGTAAGTGCCGCAGCGGCAAATGTTGCCGACCATAGCCTCTTCGATTTGCTCATCGCTGGGGTTCGGATTGGTCTTGAGCAACGCGGTGGCCGACATGATCTGCCCGCCCTGACAGAAACCGCATTGGGCTACAGCGGTGTCGAGCCAGGCTTGCTGAACCACCTGGCCGACCGGGTCGGCGTGCAGGTTATCGATGGTGCTGACGTTCTGGCCGACCACCGAGCCAATCGGCGTGATGCAACTGCGCGCGGGCAAGCCATCGATATGAATGGTGCACGCGCCGCACAGGCCCATGCCGCAGCCGAATTTGGTGCCGTTGTAACCGGCAACATCACGAATCGCCCACAACAGCGGCATGTCTTCGGTGACATCGAGGGGATGGTCTTGACCGTTGAGTTTCAGGGTAATCATGGGCACGCCCGCATATTTTTAGTGGTTATGGGGTCGAGCAATCTGCCGCCGGAAAATCAGCGGTGTGGTTCGCGCAGATCGACTCAGGCTAATGCGGCTCTCTTGTGCCGACGCGAACGTCTGCACCGGGCCTTTGGTGGAGCAAATGACGGTTATCGTTAGCTCGCTAAGTTAACCCAACATTAACGAAAAAGCCCTGCTGATACAGGGCTTTTCAGTTACGTGCTTTTAGCTACAAGCTAAAAGTAAAAGCAGTAGCTGGCTCACGCTCAAGATTGTAGCTTGCCGCTAGAAGCTTGAAGCTCGACGCTGCTTCAATACCGATTGGGCTCCATTTCCAGGTCGACATTGAATCGTTCGGCAATGTCTTTCTGGATGCGTTGCGCGAGGTCGAGCAGTTGCAGACCGGTCGCCGTGCCGTAATTGACCAGCACCAGTGCCTGCAATTTATGCACGCCGGCATCGGCCTCACGGAAACCCTTCCAGCCAGCGCGCTCGATCAACCAGCCAGCAGCCAGTTTCATCTGCCCGTCCGGTTGCGCGTATGCCACCACGTCCGGGTGCTGCGTTTTGATTTGCGCGACGACGGCCGCCGACACCAGCGGATTCTTGAAGAAGCTGCCGGCATTGCCGAGCACCGCCGGGTCTGGCAGTTTTTCACTGCGGATGCTGCAGATGGCGCGGCTGACGTCACTTGGCGTCGGCTGCTCGACGCCCTGCTCGGTCAGGCGCTGGCGCACCGGGCCGTATTCCAGATGCAGGTGCGCGACGCGGTCGAGGGTAAAACGCACGCGCAGAATCAGCCAGCGCCCCGGCTGCTGCTTGAACAGACTGTCGCGATAGGCGAAGTTGCATTCATCGAGGCTGAAGTCGCGCAGCTCACCAGTCTGGCGATCCAGCGCGGTGAGCCCGGCAAATACATCCTTGATCTCGACGCCGTAGGCACCGATGTTCTGCATTGGCGCAGCGCCGACGGTGCCGGGAATCAGGCTGAGGTTTTCCAGTCCGGAAAAACCCTGCGCCAGCGTGTGCTGAACAAACGGATGCCAAGGCTCGCCGGCTTCAGCTTCGATCACCACACGGTCGCCGTCATCGCTGATCACGCGGATGCCACGGGTGGCCATGCGCAGCACCAACGCCGCAATGTCGGCAGTCAGCAGCAAATTGCTGCCACCACCGATCACCAGCAACGGCACGTCGTGCGCGGTGGCATACGCCAGCGCTTCACGGACATCGGCATCGCTGTGGGCTTCGGCGAACAGTTGCGCGCGCACATCGACGCCGAAACTGTTAAACGGTTTCAGGGAAACCTGCGGTTGCACCTGCAAACTCATAACCGGCCCTTCACTTCGATCAACAATTGGTCACAGGCTGCTTCGATCAGATCCAGCACCTGCTCGAACCCTTGATCGCCGTCGTAATACGGATCCGGCACTTCATCGACCACACCGGCATAACGGCGCAGAAACAGATCCAGCTCGGCTTTGCCGGTAGACGGTTGCAACGCCTTGAGATTGCGCAGGTTGCTGTTGTCCATCGCCAGAATCAGGTCATAACTGGCAAAGTCGGCACGGCTGACCTGCTGCGCGCGTTGCGCCGACAGGTCATAGCCGCGCACTTTCGCTGCAGCCTGGCTGCGTTTGTCCGGCGGGTTGCCGACGTGCCAGTCGCCGGTGCCGGCGGAGGCCACTTCGACCTGATCGGCCAGCCCCGCTTCACGCAGTTTGTGCCGCAACACGCCTTCAGCGGTGGGCGAACGGCAAATGTTGCCCAGGCACACAAACAGAACGCGCATCAGGCCCCCAGCAATCGGCGAACGCGCTCGAGGTCTTCGGCAGTGTCGACACCGGTGGGCGGCGCGATCAGTGCATCGGCGACATGAATGCGTACGCCGTGCCACAGGGCACGCAGTTGCTCGAGGGATTCAGTGTTTTCCAGCCAGCACGGGCCCCAGCTCACGAAGTCATGAAGGAAACCGGCGCGGTAGGCGTAAATGCCGATGTGGCGACGGTACGGCACGCCTTCGGGCAGTTGCTCGCGGTTTTTGGCAAAGGCATCGCGCGCCCACGGCAAAGTGGAACGGCTGAAGGTCAACGCAAGACCGTTGATGTCACTGACGACCTTGACCACGTTCGGGTTGAACAGGGTGTCGACGTCTTCGATCGGCTCGGCCAAAGTGGCCATACGCGCCTCGGTGTGAGCAGCCAGGTTGGCGGCGACCTGATCGATCACGCTCGGCGGGATCAGCGGCTCGTCACCCTGCACATTGACCACGATCGCGTCGGGCTCAAGGCCCAGTTTCGCCGCGACTTCGGCCAGACGGTCGGTGCCGGAATTATGATCTTCACGGGTCAGCACCACTTCGGCGCCAAAGGCCTTGCAGGCCTCGACGATGCGCGCATCGTCAGTCGCAATAACAACACGGGTCGCGCTGCTTTTGCTCGCCTGTTCCCAGACGTGCTGGATCATCGGCTTGCCGGCAATGTCCAGCAGCGGCTTGCCCGGCAAGCGGGTCGAGGCGAAACGCGACGGGATGACAACGGTGAAGGCAGTGGTCATTTATCCAGACGCTCGTCGGTGGTCAGAGTGCGGGCTTCGCTTTCGAGCATCACCGGGATGCCATCGCGGATCGGGTACGCCAGACCGGCGCCCTTGCTGATCAGTTCGGTCTTGTCGGCGCTGAGCTTGAGCGGGCCTTTGCAGATCGGGCACGCGAGGATATCGAGCAATTTGGTGTCCATGAACATTCCCTGAGTAAAGAGTTAAGGCAAAAGCCGATCGGGCAACAGGCGCATCAGCTGTGTGTCGAACCAGGCCACGAAGGCCGGCGACGGCACGGCATCGACCGCCAGATACCACCAGTCAGCAGCAGCGAAGGCACGGCACTTCACCGCGTCCTTTTCGGTCATCACCAACGGCAATGACGGTTTGAAATTCAAGGCCTGCACGCTGTATTCAGCGTGGTCGGCAAACGCATGGGGGACTGCCCGCCAGTCTAGCGCTTCGAGGGTATTGAAGAAACGTTGCGGATTGCCGATCCCGGCGACCGCGTGGACGGCCTGGCCGGAGGGGAAATGATCGAGCGGCTTGCGCTCGCCACTGCGCAGATTGACCAGCGCGGTGGGTTGCAGACGAAAAGCGAAACCGTCGGCGCGATCTTCGGTGGCACCGTTGAACAGCACGCCGTCGACGCTTTGCAAGCGTTCGATTGGCTCGCGCAAAGGCCCGGCCGGCAGGCAACGCTTGTTGCCGAGGCCGCGAGCGGCGTCGATCAGCACCAGCTCCAGATCCCGTGCCAGACGATAATGCTGCATGCCGTCATCGGAGAGGATCAGATCCAGCGGTTCGCTGGCGAGCAAGGCTTTGACGGCGGCGCTGCGATCGGGGTCGATCATCAGCGGCACGCCGGTGCGCTGGACGATCAGCAGCGGTTCGTCGCCGGCGATATCGGCGGTTTGATCGGCCTCAACACGCCACGGCAGCTGTGGTGGTTTGGCACCGTAGCCACGGCTGACCACACCGACGCGCAAACCACTGCGTCGGCAATGCTCGATCAACCAGAGGATCATCGGCGTCTTGCCAGTACCGCCCACAGTGATATTGCCGACCACGATCAACGGCACCGGCGGCTGATAGATTTCGCCTTCACCGTCGAGAAAGCGCTGGCGTTTACCGACCACCACGCGGCGATAGAGCATTTCCAGCGGCCGCAACAGCGTCAGGGCCGGGTGCCCCTGATACCACGCGGCGAGCAAGCGATCGGACAGGCTCATCAGGATTTGGGCGCCGCCTCGACCGTGGTCATGCGCAGATGGCTGAAACCGAGCTTGCCGGCCGCGTCCATGGCGGTGATCACTGATTGATGCTGAGTCTTGCCGTCGGCACTGATCGACAACGGCATGTTGGTGTCACCGTTGGACTCTTTCTGCATGGCTTCCATCAGGGTCGCCAGATCGTTCTTCGGCAGAATCTTGTTGTTCACCGAAAACACGCCCTCAGCGCTGATGGCGACATCGATCTGCTTGAGCTGCTGATCCTCGGCTGGAGAGCCGCTGACCGCTTCCGGCAAATCAACACGCAACTGGGTTTCGCGGGTAAACGTAGTGGTCACGACAAAAAACAGCAGCAATATGAACACCACGTCGATCAGCGACGCGAGGTTGATGTCGATGGTTTCCCGAGGCTTGCGACGGAATTTCACACCCGGCCCTCGGCCAGATCGACGTCACGGTCGCCCTGCACCACTTCAACCAGTTTGATCGCTTCCTGCTCCATGCCCACCACCAGTTCATCAATGCGGCGTTGCAGGAACCGGTGGAAGAACACTGCCGGGATACCCACCATCAGGCCTGCTGCAGTGGTGATCAGCGCCTTGGAAATACCACCGGCCAATACCGAGGCATTGGTGGTCATGCCGGAACCGGTGAAGGCGCTGAAGATATCGATCATGCCCAACACAGTGCCCAGCAGACCCAGCAGCGGCGACATCGCGGCAATGGTGCCCAGTGCGTTGACGTAGCGTTCGAGCTCGTGAATAACGCGGGCGGCGGCCTCTTCAATGCACTCCTTCATGATCTCGCGACCATGCTTGGAGTTGGCCAGACCGGCGGCGAGGATTTCTCCCAGCGGCGAATTGGCGCGCAATTCCTTGAGCTTTTCTTTATTGAGCTGCTTGTCCTTGATCCACACCCAGACCTGGCCCAGCAGATGCTCGGGGGTGACGCGACTGGCGCGCAGGGTCCACAGGCGTTCGGCGACGATCGCCATGGCCGCGATGGAGCTCAGAATGATCGGCAACATCATCCAGCCGCCGGATTTGACCAATTCCCACACAGTGACAGTCCCCTCGAAAAAGTGCGCCACTTTACCATACCGATCCGCGATTAAGACCCGCCGCCCCGACGACCGTGACACCCCGTTCGTCCACGTCCCGATCAGCGGGCCAGCGCGGGCGGGTCACGCCAGAAACGCCGCTGATGACGCATCGTCCTGGGTAGCGTGAAAGTGCCCAGTTGCAGATGAATGGCGCCTTGCTCGGCGCTGTCGTAAATGCGCAGACCGAGTTTGCGGTAACGCGCCAGCACGGTCGGGTGAGGATGGCCAAAAGAGTTGCCATGGCCTCGAGAGATCAGCACGGACTCAGGCTTCAAGACGTTGAGCAGCGCCATTGACGACGAACTGCGGCTGCCATGATGGGGCGATTGCAGCCATTGCGTCGGCACGGCCAACGGGCTTTCGAGCAGCACGCGTTCGGCGTGGGTATCGATATCGCCGGTCAGCAGCAGGCGCTCGCCATTGGCTTCAATCTGCAACACACAGGAACGCTGATTGCTGTCGCGGGCGTCCGACCACTGCCAGAGTTGAAAACGCACGCCATCCCACTGCCATTGCTGGCCGCTTGCACAGGCTTCGGCGCTCAACGCCGCGGGCAGTCCCTCCGGGTCGCCGCTGATCACTCGATCGACGGTCAAACCGCGCATGACCGCCAAAGCGCCACCCGCGTGATCGGCATCCGCATGACTGAGCAGCATCAGATCGAGTTTTGCCACATTGAGTTTGCGCAAAGCGGGCAGCACCACGCGCTCGCCGAGATCGAAATCGCCGAAGCGCGGCCCGGCGTCATACAGCAGTGTGTGATGACGGGTGCGGATCAGAAAGGCCAAACCCTGGCCGACATCGAGTTGCCAGACATCGGCCAGCCCTTCATCCAGGCGCTCGCGGGGCGGCACGACCAGCAGCAATAGCAATGGCCAGCCCAGTGCACGCATTGGCACGCCGCGCGGCAACAGCAGCAACAAGGCACCCAGGCTGCCGAGCAGCCAGACCCAGCCCGGCACGGCGGCGGCTGTCCATGCCGGCCACTGCCCGGCAATCACCGCCAAAGCGCGAAACAGCGCATCGATCAAACCGCCGGCCAGCCACAAAAGACCTTCACCGACAAACGGCACCGGCAACATCAGGGTGCCGAGCAAGGCCGGCGGCAACACCACGAGACTGACCCAAGGCACGGCCAACAGGTTCGCCAACGGCCCGCTAAGACTGATCGGCAGATTCAGTGCCAGCAACACCGGACACAGCCCGATGGCAATCAACCACTGCGCCCGCGTCCAGGTCTGCCACCAACGCCACGCGCCCAGCCGACCGCCAAACGTGAAGATCAGCACCGCAACAGCCGTAAAGGACAGCCAGAAACCGGGGCGCAGGCTGGCCAGGGGATCGAACAAAAGCACCGCATTGAACGCCAGCAACAACGGCCACCACGCACCAAGATGACGAAAGCGCAGGCGCCACAACAGTACCAGCCCGACCATCACGCAGGCGCGCTGTACCGGCACGTCGAATCCGGCGAGCAGGCCATAACCGAGCGCCGCCGCGAATGCCAGACCACAGGCCCACGGCAGCCAGGGCCAGCGCAGCGGCCACAGGCCAAAGCGGGCCAATCCGCCGACGAGCATGTACATCACCGCCGCCAGCAAGCCAATGTGCTGACCGGAAATCACCAGCAAATGCACGGTGCCGGTGTCCTGCAAAATCTGCCAGTCCTCGCGACTGAGTCCCGAGCCATCGCCCAGCACCAGCGCCGCCAGTGCCCCGCCCCGTCCCTGTGCGTCTACCTCGAGCAAACGCTGACGAATACTGTCGCGCCAGGCCCAGCGTGCTTCGCTCAGGCGTTGGCCGTCCTTGATCGTGCCGGTGGCGCCGATGCGTTGCGCCAGCAGCCAAGCCTCGTAATCGAATGCGTCGGGATTGCGTAAACCCGCCGCACGCTTGAGCTTGACCGCCAGGCGCCAACGCTCGCCGCTGTTGACCGGCGGCCCGGCATACCAGGCCAGCCGCATCCGCGTTGGCAGTTTTTCGTGACGCGAGCGCGCATCCGCCAGTTCGAAACGCACCACGCCGTCGCTGTTCTGCGGCAAGCCGACGACCCGCCCTTCAAGCCAGCGGGTTTCGCCATCCAGCTCAACGGGCAAACGATCATTCAATGCCCATTGCGCCCCGACAGAGGCCCAAGTGAAACCAAACAGCAAAAACGCCCACGGATAGCTGCGAAACGGCAGCAGCATCAAAGCCACAACCGGCAACAACAGCATCAACCAGACCGGCGGTAATGCCGGCATAAAAACCGCGACCAGCAGACCGACTGCGAGCGCCATCATCCCTGTGCGCATAAGCCCGTCCTTGAGAGTTCCACACTTAGGCATAGCGGGTGTCGGGCACGTCCGTCGTCAACAATTGTCACAAAGTCTGAATGGGCGCTTCGTAGAATCCAGACATACTTGCCGCCTTAACCGACCGAGAAGCCTTATGCCCCGGCGCTTATTCAAACGTTACATGCCCGATCCGACGAGCATCAGGGAACACAAATCCTTACGCTTTCTCGGCAAGTTGCTGCATGACCCGAACCTCTGGCACCTCAATCGCCACTCGGTCGCCCGGGCGATGGCGGTCGGCCTGTTCGCGGCGTTCCTGCCGATTCCGGCGCAAATGCTGGTGGCCGCCGCCCTCGCCGTCATGGTGCGGGGGAACATGCCGATTGCGGTCAGTCTGGTGTGGCTGACCAATCCGATCACCATGCCGGCAGTGTTTTTCTGCACTTATCAGGCCGGGGCGTTTTTGATGGACGTGCCCGCCCGACATCTACCGGATGAAATGACCTGGGAGTGGATCAGCGGCGAGTTGTCGACGTTGTGGCAGCCGTTTCTGCTCGGCTCGGTGGTGGTAGGGCTGGTACTCGGCGCCCTCGCCTATTGCCTGGTGATGATGTATTGGCGCTGGTGGGTCGCGCGGCAATGGGCGCGGCGCAAGAAAAGCCGCATGCGCTGAATGCAAAACGGCCTCCGCAGTGGGAGGCCGTTTTGTTTTGTTGCGTCTGTATTGGCCCATCGCGAGCAGGCTCACTCCTACATTGGAATGCGTTCCCCTGTAGGAGTGAGCCTGCTCGCGATGGGCACGACTCGGTCTGGAGTCAAGTACGCATCCCGCGCCCACTCACCAGCAGCCGTGCACAGCCGAGATACAGCACTACCGTCGCCACCAGCATAAAGGTGATCGCGATGCCGATGCGGATATCCGAAACACCCAGAATGCCGTAACGGAAAGCGTTGACCATATGCAGCACCGGGTTGGCCAGCGACACGGTCTGCCAGAACGGCGGCAGCAGCGTGATCGAGTAGAACACCCCACCCAGGTACGTCAGAGGCGTCAGCACAAAAGTCGGGATGATCGAAATATCATCGAAGTTGCGCGCAAACACGGCGTTGATGAAGCCCAGCAACGAGAAGATCGTCGCCGTCAGCACCACCACCAGCACGGTCACGCCCAGATGATGTACCTGCAAATGGGTGAAGAACAGCGACAGGATCGTCACGATCACGCCAACCATCAGACCACGCAACACACCGCCAATGGTGAAGCCGATCAGAATCGTATGCGGCGATACCGGCGACACCATCAATTCCTCGATCGAACGCTGGAACTTGCTGCCGAAGAAACTCGAGACCACGTTGCCGTAAGAGTTAGTGATCACCGACATCATGATCAGCCCCGGTACGATGTACTCCATGTAAGTGAAGCCACCCATGTCGCCGATCTGGCGACCGATCAGATTGCCGAAAATCACGAAGTACAGAACCATGGTGATCGCCGGCGGCAGCAGCGTTTGCGGCCAGATCCGCGTGAAGCGTTTGACCTCGCGGTAAACAATGGTCTGCAGGGCGACGAGGTTGGGACGGAATTCGGAACTCATACCGCCACCTTCGACAGATTTTTCTCGACCAGGGACACGAACAGCTCCTCGAGGCGATTGGTTTTGTTACGCAGGCTCAATACTTCGATGTTCTGCTGCGCCAACTGGGTGAACAACGCCGTGATGCCCATGGATTTGTCGACCTGGACTTCCAGGGTGTGACCGTCGATCAACCGGGCGGGGTAGCCGAGCAATTGCGGCGCGGCGTTCAAGTCGTTTTTCAGGTCCAGCAAAAAGGTTTCTACGTGCAACTGGCCCAGCAATTGTTTCATGCTGGTGTTCTCGACGATGGTGCCGTGGTCGATGATGCCGATGTTGCGACACAACTGCTCAGCCTCCTCCAGATAGTGCGTGGTGAGGATGATGGTGATGCCTTTCTGGTTCAGCTCGGTGAGGAACGTCCACATCGAACGGCGCAACTCGATATCGACGCCTGCGGTCGGTTCATCGAGGATCAGCAGACGCGGTTCGTGCACCAGCGCGCGGGCAATCATCAAGCGCCGCTTCATGCCGCCGGACAGCGAACGCGACGGCACATCGCGCTTGTCCCACAAGCCCAGTTGGGTCAGGTACTGCTCGGCGCGTTCCTTGGCGATCTTCGCCGGAATGCCGTAGTAACCGGCCTGCGTGACGACGATGTCGAACGTCTTCTCAAACTGGTTGAAGTTGAATTCCTGGGGCACGACACCGATCGAGCGCTTGAGCGCCGCCGGGTTCTTGTCCAAGTCATGACCGAAGATATTCACCGTGCCGCTGGTCTTGTTGACCAGGGTCGAGAGAATGCCGATGGTCGTGGATTTGCCGGCACCGTTGGGGCCGAGCAAGGCGAAAAAGTCACCTTCGGCGACGTCCAGATCGATACCACTCAAGGCCTGGAACCCGTTGCCGTAGGTTTTGGTTAGCTGCCGGATGGACAGAGCGGAACTCATATCTGATTTACGCACCAGTGAAGGGAAAAAGGAGACGGCGGCGAAGGATCGAACCGCAGCGCAAGTGCGCAATGGTGCTTGCCGCCGCCGTACAAGTACAGTCAAGTGTGTCGATAGTAGGTATTAAGTCAACGCGGTCATGACGGCTTTCCGGTAGGCCGGACGCTGCTTCAGGCGCTCGTACCAGGCTTGCAGATGCGGTTGCGGGGCGCGTTCGATGGGCATCTCGAACCAGGCATAAATGAAACTGCCTAGCGGGATATCGCCCATGCCGATGTCTTTTCCGGAGAGGTAAGGCTGACTGGCCAAGGCACTGTCTGCCATGCCCAGCAACTCGTTGCATTCCTTGATCGCTGCATTGATTGCCGCCCAGTCCTGCTTGTCTGCCGGGGTGCGCAACACGCCCCAGAAAACCGTGCGGAACGGGCCGGCAAAACTCGACGTGGTCCAGTCCATCCATTTGTCGGCGATGGCGCGAGCTCGCGGATCGGCCGAATACCAGTTGCTGTCGGGCGCATGCCTGGCCAGCAGGTAGCGCACGATGGCGTTGGATTCCCACAGCACAAAACCGTCGTCCTCGATCACCGGTACCCGGCCGTTCGGGTTCATCGCCCGGTACTCGGGTGTGTCGACGACGCCGAATGCGCCACCGGCATCGATCGCCTCGTAAGCCAGGCCAAGCTCTTCAGCGGCCCACAAAGGCTTCCTGACATTCGATGAGTTTTTCCGTCCCCAGATCTTCAGCATGACCGCCTCTTTGCAAATGAGTGGGCAGGCAGCATACGCCGGATCAGGTACGGCTCAAATCACTCTGCATATCGCCCAGCAACTGTGGTTGCTGATCAGTGAACAGATGCGGATAGCACTTTTGCAGATGCTCGAAGAAGAACGTTTCCGGCACATCGGCGAATTGACCGTGATCGACCAGATACTCCATCAACTGTGCACCGTCGCGGTTGAACGGGTGGAAAACGCTGTCGTTGATACCGTCGAACTCAAGCGGCGCGACATTGAACAACGCGCAGAGCTTCTGGTTGAACGCCGGTGTTGCCTTGATCCAGCGATCATTGAGAAAGAACTCGGTATAGCCGTGCATGGCGAACATATCGCTTTTCAGCAACTCGAGCAGACGCGGGGTCGACAGGTGATTTTTCACATCGGCCAGACCGATACGCGCCGGGATCCCGCAATGCCGCGCGCAGCCCGCCAGCAGCGTGGCTTTCGGTACGCAATAACTCTCCCCCGTCGCCAACGCATAGCTGCCGCGCAAGGTCTGCGGATCGCGGCTGAAGGTGTACGGGTTGTAACGCACCGCCTCGCGCACAGCGTAATAAAGACTGATCGCCTGCTCGAGCGGATCGCGGCTGGCACCCCGATGTTGTTCGGCGAACTCCACCACCGCCGGGTGGTCACTATCGATGAAGCGGCCGGGACTCAGATACTCGTGCATGACGACAATCTCCTGGATGAGTCCCGAGTCTAGCGACAGCTTCAGCACAGAGATAACGACGTTTCGGCCAAACTTGGACGCAAAGACGCGGGATCGGCGAACGATTTCCCACACGTGTTGCCCACCGAACCTACGAAAACCATCCGGGGTTTCCCACGATTTCAATCACCTTGGTCTGACCACCCGCTTTTACAGATGCCGTCTAAGCTCTGGAGGGTCGATTTGCCTTGGTTCACGGAGGACTGAATATGCTGTTGTTGTGGATACTGGTTTTGATCGTCGGCGTGGCGTATCTCGCCCACCGGCGCATCGCCCCGCTGCCTGCGTTGGGCATCGTTGCCGTTTACCTGCTGGCGATGGGTATTTTCAGTCATGCGCCGGGCTGGTTATTGGCGGTGTTGTGGATCTTGCTGGCGGTGGTCGCTGCACCGCTGCTGTTGCCTGACCTGCGCCGCAAACATTTCACTGCGCCGCTGTTCAACTGGTTCCAGAAAACCCTGCCGCCGATGTCGCAGACCGAACGCGACGCGATCGACGCCGGCACCGTGTGGTGGGACGGCGAACTGTTCAGCGGCCGCCCGGACTGGGACAAGCTGCTGGCCTATCCCAAGGCGCAATTGAGCGAAGAAGAACAGGCGTTCATCGACGGCCCGACCGAAGAGCTTTGCGCGATGGTCACTGACTGGCAGATCGGCCAGTCGATGGACCTGCCGGCCGAAGCCTGGACGCACATCAAGGAACACAGCTTTTTTGCCCTGATCATTCCGAAAGAATTCGGCGGTAAAGGCTTCTCTGCATACGCGCACTCGCAAGTGGCGATGAAACTGGCCACCCGCAGCGGTGACCTCGCCTCCACTGTCATGGTGCCGAACTCACTCGGCCCGGCCGAACTGCTGCTGCATTACGGCACCGACGAACAACGCAATCACTACCTGCCGCGTCTGGCCCGGGGCGATGACATTCCGTGCTTTGCCCTCACCGGCCCGCTCGCGGGTTCCGATGCCGGTGCGATGCCCGACACAGGGATCATCTGCAAAGGCGAATGGGAAGGTCAGGAAGTCATCGGCCTGCGCCTGAACTGGGAAAAACGCTACATCACCCTCGGCCCGGTCGCTACCCTCCTCGGCCTGGCTTTCAAGGCCTATGACCCGGAACATCTGCTGGGCGACAAGGAAGACCTCGGCATCAGCCTGGCGCTGATCCCGACCGATACCGCCGGCGTGGAAATCGGTCGTCGTCACCTGCCACTGGGCGCGGCATTCATGAACGGCCCGAACTCCGGCAAGGATGTGTTCATCCCGCTGGACTTCCTTATCGGCGGTCAGGAAATGCTCGGCAAGGGCTGGATGATGCTGATGAACTGCCTGTCGGTCGGCCGTTCGATCTCGTTGCCAGCCGTCGGTACCGGCGCGGCGAAATTCACCAGTCTGGTCACTGGCCAGTACGCGCAGATTCGTGAGCAATTCAACGTGCCGCTGTCGGCGTTCGAAGGTATTCAGGAGGCCATGGCGCGCATCGGCGGCAACGCATGGATGATGGATGCCGCGCGGATGCTCACTGCCAACGCGGTGGACCTGGGCGAAAAACCTTCGGTGCTGTCGGCGATCCTCAAGTACCACCTCACCGAACGCGGCCGCGAGTGCATCAGCCATGCGATGGATGTGCACGGCGGCAAGGCGATCATCATGGGGCCGAACAACTACCTCGGGCGCAGCTGGAACGGTGCGCCGATCTTCATCACCGTGGAGGGCGCGAACATCCTTTCGCGCAACCTGATGATCTTCGGTCAGGGCGCGATTCGCTGCCATCCGTTTGTACTGAAGGAGATGGCTCTGGCCGGCCGCGAAGACAAGGATCAGGCGCTGAAAGAGTTCGATGGCCTGCTGCTCAAACACATCGGTTTCGCCGTGAGCAACGCGGCCAGCACGCTGGTGCTGAACCTCGGTTTCGGCCACTTCGAACATGCGCCGGGCGACAAGATCAGTCAGGGTTACTTCCGCGCACTCAACCGTCAGGCAGCGGCATTCGCCATGCTCGCCGACTTCAGCATGATGTTGCTGGGCGGCGAACTGAAGCGTCGTGAACGTCTGTCGGCGCGTCTGGGCGATGTATTGAGCAACCTGTATCTGGCTTCTGCCGCGCTCAAGCGTTATCACGATCTGGACTCGCCGGCTTACATGGAGCCGCTGTTCCGCTGGGCGATGGAAGAAAGCCTCGGCCAATCGGAACGGGCGCTGGATGAATTGCTGCGCAACTTCCCGAACAAAGTGTTCGGTTGTCTGTTGCGAGTCATCGTTTTCCCGTTCGGTCGTCGTCACAAAGGCCCGTCGGACAAACTCGGTGCCGAAGTGGCTGGCGTGATTGGTCGCGCCAAGGGCGATCCGGCGCTGGAAGAACTGCTTGCCGGTTGCTATCGCCCGCAGTCGGCAGACGATGCCGTCGGCGCGCTGCAACACGCCAGCGATCTGCTCAATGCTGCGCAGCCGTTGCACAAAAAACTGCACACCTCGCTGAAAAGCGGTCAGGTCAAACCGGTCGCGGGCGAACACGCCATCGATGCCGCGCTTGAAGCTGGAGTATTGCAACCGGTGGAAGCGCAGAGTCTGCGCGATGCCGAAGCGGCGCGACGCAAGGTGATCGATGTCGATGATTTCGACAAAGAGGAGTTGACGCTGGCAGAGGGTAAAGTCCGCTGATCCTGACAACCATGTCCAAGAGGGCGCAGGAGCTTTATACTCCCGCGCCCGTTTTGCTCTTGAGGACTTATCTCGTGTCCAACGTCGTTGCCGATCATCTTGTTTTGCTCGACCACCTGCGCAGTATCCTGGTCGCCGTAGGTGAGGCCGAACAGGTTCCCGAAGAAAGCCATGCCTTGTTCCTGGAGCGCTTCGACGAACTGCTGGCATCGCTGCCGATCGATCCGATCGAAAGCCAGTACCTGGGCCAGGACATCCTGACTCAAGTGATTACCCGTTATCCGCAGATCGCCCACCTGATCCCGCGCGATTTGCTGTGGTTCTTTGCCGGTGACTGTCTGCATTACCTGTCCGATGAAGAGATCGACCTGTATCAGGCACTGGAAGAACGCCGTTACGAAGCCGAACAGAACGATGAGCCGTTCGACTGGAATCAGGAAAAACAGCTGCTGGCGATGTCCGCTCAGGACAGCAAGCACTGATTTAACTGTTTGGTTGAAAATCAAAAGATCGCAGCCTTCGGCAGCTCCTACAGTGGACTCACGCAATCCTCTGTAGGAGCTGCCGAAGGCTGCGATCTTTTGCTTTGCGTTACAACAACCCTTCACTTTCGGGCAATTCATACGCCATCGCCGCGTTGCTTTCCCCCACTGATTTGCCCGGCTTGCTCAAGGTCGGCTCTTTCTGCAGGCACTCCACCAGATAGTCGATAAACACCCGCAACTTGGGTGGCAGATAGCGCGTCGGCGAATGCAGCAGCCAAAGTCCGCCGTGATAGGAAGCAAGAAAGGTCCAGTCCGGCAACACCTGCACCACCAACTTTTGCTCCAGCGCATAGCGGGCAGTGAAATACGGCAAGCTGCCAATGCCGATGTGCTGCAACACCGCGCCTAATCGAACGCCAGTGTGATTGGCGGCATAGCGCCCGCGCACACCCACCGTTACCGCCTTGCTGCCTTTCTTGAATTTCCAGCGTGCATCGCTCGGGGTTTCCCCCAGATAAATACAACTGTGATTGAGCAAATCATGCGGGTGAGTCGGTGTGCCGTGCTCGGCCAGGTATTGCGGCGTGGCACAGAGCAAGTGGTCAATGGTCAGCAATTGCCGCCCGACCAGTCCGGCCGGTGGTCGATCGGTGATGCGAATCGCCAGATCGACATGGTCGTCGATCAAATCGACCTGGCGATCCTCAAGCAACAGCTCGACATCGACCTTGGGATAACGCCGCAGAAACTCGGGCATGTGCGGATGAATCACAAAGCGCCCTACCGCTTTCGGTACGCTGACCCGCACCAGTCCTTCCGCTTCATGGGTGAACTGGCCACTGATCTCCATGACCGATTTGGCTGCGCTGACCATTTCCTGACAGCGCTTGAATACCTCCTCGCCGCCGTCACTCAGGCGCAGTTTGCGCGTGGTGCGCTGCAGCAATCGTGTGGCCAAGGCCTTTTCCAGCCGCGAAATACTGCGGCTCACCGCTGACGGCGATGAACCCAGTTGCCGAGCGGCCTCAGAGAAGCTGCCGGTCTCCACGACCTTGACGAAAATCGCCATTTCACCGAGCAGCGGTAGCGGCAGATTGATGCTCACAGCGCACAAGTCCTTTGATGTTTGAACGGATTATCACGTTATTACACGATTCATATAATAAAAAATAGAAACTTTCCTAAGGGCATGGAATATGACGCTTCGCCTGTTTTTCCATAGCGATGACCTCAAGGCGAACGTGGAAGTCCTCGACTGCACGCCCCACGAGAATGAATTCGCCGTTGTACTTCGCGCCACGCTGTTCCATCCGCAGGGCGGTGGTCAGCCTTGCGATACCGGCTGGATTGGCGATAGCCAAGTGCTGCGCGTGGTGCAGGAGCCGGATCGTATCGTGCATTTCGTCGACCAACCGGTGGAACTGGGCATGACCTGTATCCGCATCGACGAACAGCGCCGCCACTTCAACACACGCATGCATTCGGCCGGCCACTTGATCGGGCATTTCGTTCAGGCGCTGGGCTGGACGCCGATCAAGGCCCACCACTGGCCGGATGAAGGCCGCGTGCAATTCAAACCCGGTGACGCCGCGCAGGAAGTCGATGCCGAGACCGTTCAGTGCGGCATCGGCCAGTGGATCGAGCACGATCTGCCCCGCCTGACCTCGCTGCGCGAAGGTGCGCGGGAAATCGGTTTTGGTGAACTGCCCGCCTATGGCTGTGGCGGCACCCATGTACGTAGCCTGAAGGATCTGGGCACAGTCACGATCGCGTCGCTTTCGCAGAAGAAAGGCACGTTGTCCGTCCACTACAGCGTGGATTGAGCATTTCGGACGTTGCCTCACGCAACGTCCGACGCCGGGGAACTGCACTCGCAGCTTCCGTAGACTATCGATAGATGGACCTAAAAAAAATGATGCTAGACGTCGAGCGTCTCGATGAGACGTGCATAAAAAAACTGGCCAACGAAGAAGTCCTCGCCATTCGCGTCAAAGGCTTTTTGCCGGAGCCGCTGGCCATTCAGATTGGCGACAAGATTCTCGCTCCAGGCTTTGAGGGTTACATCAACGCGCCCAGTATCGGCCGCATCGGCATGGCTTTTTATGAGGCGGAAAACCAGCCGCTGCTGATCGAGGATTACTTCGAACGCGCCACCAGCAACATCGCCGAACTGCGCAATCGCTGCGCGCCCTACTCTTCACCGATCGACACCTTGCGCTGCATGCTTGACGAATCCTGGCCGGCCGGCGCGCACCTGGAAAACCTCTACGGCCGCAAAATGTATGTCGGCCTTTCGCGCGTGGTGAAACCCGGCGTGTGCTTCCTCGCCCATCACGACATCTTCGCCAAGGACGCCCCTGACAGTTTCCAGGCCCGCAGCCTGGAAGCGCAGTTCGCCTGCAACGTCTATCTGAACATGCCGACCGAGGGCGGTGCCCTGCAGATGTGGGACGACGACATCAGCCCGGATCAATTCGATGAAATGCGTGGCGACAGTTATGGCATCGAACCGGCGCTGCTCGGCCCTCCAGCACTCGAAGTGAGACCGCAACCCGGCGATTTCATCATGTTCAACTCGCGTCGCATGCACTCGGTGACCCCGGGTGTGGCCGATCCGCGCTTGAGCCTTTCCTTTTTTGTCGGCTATCGCGGCAATGCTTCACCCCTGACCTACTGGAGCTGAGATGTATTCGAATTATCTGGGCGAGTTTCTCGCGCTGGCAACCATTCACTTTCTGGCCGTGGTGGCTCCCGGTCCGGACTTCGCGGTCACTATTCGCCAAAGCGTTCGATTCGGCCGACTGGTGGGGATCTGCACGGCGCTGGGGATCGGCGCCGGGATTTCCGTACACGTGCTCTACACACTGCTGGGGGTCGGGGCGTTGATGCACACCACCCCGTGGTTGCTGACCGTGGCCAAAGTGGTTGGCGGTGCTTACATCCTGTATCTGGGTGTCAGCCTGCTGCGCAGCAAACCCAAATCGGCCGTTGAAGGTGAGAAAACCAGCGAGGAACCGGTGGTTGAACAAACGCTGTTCAAAGCGTTCAGTACCGGTTTCCTGACCAATGCGACCAACCCCAAGGCCACGCTGTTTTTCCTGGCCATTTTCACAACGATCATCAGCGCCGAAACCCCTCTGCAAGTCCAGGCGTTCTATGGTTTGTGGATGTGTTTTGTAAACGCGCTTTGGTTCGTGATCGTTGCGCTGTTTTTCTCAAGCAACAAAGTACGCCTGCTGTTCATGCGCATGGGGCATTGGTTCGAGCGCACCATGGGTGTGGTGCTGATCCTGTTTGCCGGTCGCTTGATGCTGTCCTGGTAAGCAGTCGCAAAAACGCAAAAAAGGCCCGCCGAATCACCTCGGCGGGCCTTTTCTTTTATGCCTGATGACACGACCACAAATCGCGCATACAAAAACGCCGCTCTATTGAGCGGCGTTTTTGTGAATATGGAGCGGGAAACGAGACTCGAACTCGCGACCCCGACCTTGGCAAGGTCGTGCTCTACCAACTGAGCTATTCCCGCAATGGCGTCCCCTAGGGGACTCGAACCCCTGTTACCGCCGTGAAAGGGCGGTGTCCTAGGCCACTAGACGAAGGGGACACAGGCTACAACTTTCACTAATAAAAACGCCGCTCACTGAGCGGCGTTTTTAGAATTTGGAGCGGGAAACGAGACTCGAACTCGCGACCCCGACCTTGGCAAGGTCGTGCTCTACCAACTGAGCTATTCCCGCAAATGGCGTCCCCTAGGGGACTCGAACCCCTGTTACCGCCGTGAAAGGGCGGTGTCCTAGGCCACTAGACGAAGGGGACACGCTACCCGGAACACATGGTGTGTGTTTCGGTGTCCAGATCCGCATCCGAAGACTTGGCTCTGGTTTCACTCAGCACCGCCCGAAAGCGCTGCTGTTTAAAATTGGAGCGGGAAACGAGACTCGAACTCGCGACCCCGACCTTGGCAAGGTCGTGCTCTACCAACTGAGCTATTCCCGCATTGGCGTCCCCTAGGGGACTCGAACCCCTGTTACCGCCGTGAAAGGGCGGTGTCCTAGGCCACTAGACGAAGGGGACACACTACAACATTCACTCCCTGCCGCGCTTCGCTGTGTGCTTTACGCTGCAAGTGGCGCGCATTCTATGGATGGATTGAGAGGTCGTCAACCCCTTGATATAAATTTATTTAAATCAATGACTTCGACCTGCTTTACGGCGGCAACCGGGCTTTTCCGTCGCCCGACGATTGACGCCTATATTCCGCCACTCGCCAAGACGCTATAGTCCACCCACAGTGATGGCAATCTGCATATGCAGCGCCAGCATTCATATAAGCAGCGTGCGGCCGATACAGATTGAACCTGCCGATCCAACTCGTCGAGCGGCGCTAGGCGGCTAAATGCCCAGCCACTACACTCGCATGCGAACCCTATAAAGAGGTCTTACCGGTGACACCACTCATGATCACCCTGCTAGTCATAGCCGGGATCGCAATTCTGATCGCCATTGGCTACATGAACCATGTGGTGGAAAACAACAAACTGGAGAAGGCCCGCACCAAGGTCGAACTCAACGACCGCCTGCGCCGCTGCGGCGAACTGACCGAGACCTTCCCGGGCCAGTTCATGACCCCGGCACTCAAACTGCTGCTGACCCGTCTGGAACTGAACGTCTGCCAGCGCCTGCTGAACCTGGAAAAAACCAGCGCCACCACCAGAGCACGTCTCACCGAGCTGAGCGCGCTGGTCGCCCAAGGCGAATCGATCCCGGTCAACAACCCTCCGGCGCCAATCCTGACCGAAGCCAAAGCCAAAGACGTACGCTTCCTGCTCGAAGCCCTCCACGGCCAAATCACCCGCGCCGCCCACGACGGCTTCTTGCCGCCGAACGAAGCCAAACACTGGATTCGCGAAGTCCGCCACATTCTGGTGCTGTTGCACATCGAATTCTTCAACAACCTCGGCCAACAGTCCCTGCAACAAAACCAGCCCGGCCAGGCCCGCCTCGCCTTCGAGCGCGGCGTGCAATACCTGCGCAAACAGCAGGACCCACAGGTATATGCAGAACAACTGCAATACCTGGAAAAACTGCTGGCCCGCGCCAACGCCCAGGTCATGGACAAGATTGCACCGGTTGAAGGTGAAGAGAACCAACTGACCGCCGGCCTCAAAGATGTAGAAGCAGACGCGGACTGGAAGAAGAAAGTAATTTACGACTGATTGCAGAGGATGAGAGAGAAGCCACCGAGAGGTGGCTTTTTTGTGGGCTCGCGGGAGTGATCCTGATAGAAAACCGGTGAATGTGAGGCCGCTTTCGCGAGCAGGCTCGCTCCCACAGTTTGACCTGCGTGCATTCAGACAGAAATTGGTCGGCCATCCGGCCGTCATCGCTGGCAAGCCAGCTCCCACAGGGTTTGAGTACCTCCGGCAGAAATGGGTTGGCTGCCAGACCGCCATCGCGAGCAAGCTCACTCCTACAATGGGATTGAGTACAACCGCAAGAAACAGGTCGGCTGCCAGGCCGCCTTCGCGAGCAGGCTCACTCCTACAATGGGATTGAGTACAACCGCAAGAAACAGGTCGGCTGCCTGGCCGCCTTCGCGAGCAAGCTCGCTCCCACAGAAGAGCAAGAGCAAAACCCGCAGTGCTTCTGCCTCTCACCACTCAATAGGCCGAGTGTCAGCTCGGCTGCTGCTCTTGATCTTGATCCACGGGCGACGTCGGAAGGCTGAGTGGAGGGATTGATCCGGGCGTGGGAGCGCAGCGACCGTTTGGCGCAGCCAAACACAGCG
>NZ_JAMDGW010000014.1:0-208263 GCF_028656995.1 Pseudomonas sp. TNT2022 ID642
GACCACCTCGGCACCCCGCAGGAACTCACCGACTACAGCGGCGACATCGTTTGGTCCGCGCAATACGACGCCTACGGCAAAGTCGCCGCACTGACCCTGGCCGGCGACGACTACCTGAACCAGCCGCTGCGCTTTCAGGGGCAGTACTTCGATGGCGAAAGCGGGCTGCATTACAACCGGCATCGGTATTACGACCCGAGGCTGGGGCGGTATCTGACACCGGATCCGATCAAGTTGGCTGGTGGATTGAATCAGTACCAGTACGTGCCGAATCCGACGGGGTGGGTGGATCCGTTGGGGTTGAACTCCAATTGTCCGCCGCCGAATAAGCCTGGGTGTGAGGTGCCGGGTGGGGTTGGTGGGACTAAGGTTGATGAGGGTGATCCACAATTACCGGACTTGATTCATGGCGTTGACCCACATTCAGTGAAGCGAACGCATGCAATTATGGGAAAAAATTCAACTAAACGCGTCGAAAAAATAAGAGATCAGATGCGAGCAGGTGGCTACGATGTCAGCTATCCCATAGACGTAGCAGAACATCAGGGCACCTTCTATATTCTAGATGGACATCACCGTGCAGCAGCTGCAAAACAAACAGCAACGCCAATAACTATAAATTTGATCACGAACATCAGAGAGCACAAAGGACAACTTAATACGATCGAAGAAGTCATTGAATCAGCTAACAATGTCGGACACGACCGATTGGAGCATCACAGAAGAAGATGAAAATAGCCGATAAAAATCTTGAGAACCTAATAACTGACTTTCTTTCAAAAGTTGAAAGTGGAACAGAATTACTACAAAAAAAATTTGGCACTCGGAATATTTTAAGACTCTGGCGGAGCAAGCAAATCGAACGCTGCGGTGAAATAACTGATGAAATTCAATATGAACTGCACGGCGTAGGGTGCGCCATTCATTTCCCATCAGAATCAGTGGACTTCGATTACGGCTCGAACAGCAGAATCGACGGCTTTGACGTATGGCGCCTTTACATTTACGCTTTGGACAGGCCGCTTACATATGAAAAATACTGCGACAAGAAAACACTCGAAAAAGAATTCAAAGAGCTTATCTCTTTAAACAGAATCGAAAAGATGTCGATCAATGACAATCTTTATGTCCTGGTTAAAACCGAATAAAAACATACCCACACGCATTCCAAACCAACAAAGAAGCCCGGCAGCGCTACCGGGCTTCTTTATTTGCAACTAACGAGCGATGAGCGAACGCGTGTCATCGATATCCTGCTCGGCGAAAGAGACCCCGTGAATCAACGGCCCATAACGCCGGCTGAACTCCCAGTTGTACGGCAAGCCATCCTTGCTGCTGCCGTTGTCCCAGTTCACCGACCAAGTCATCAAGCCTTTGATCGGCAGCCCCTTGATAGCCAGACGCTTAAGAACGTTACCGACCACAGTTTTGTCGATCACATAACCGGTGGCCGCCGCATCGTTGTTGGCCGGCAGGCCGATGACGAACTTGTCCGCCGGAATTCTGGTGAAGCCGCGAGTACCGGTCACCAGGCTTTCAGTCAGGTAGTAAAGGAAATCCTCCTTCAGCGGGTCGTTGTTCTGCGCAATCCACGCACCTGCACCGTCGTTGGCTTCCTGCACCCAGACACCGTCGCCACCCTGGTTGTAGAACTGTGGGGCGATGAAGTCGTAGTAGCCTTCCAGTGCCTGCAGGTAGCTCACGTATTTGCCGGTGCTGGTCAGATAAGGAAACTCTGGGGCCATGCTGATGATGAAATGTTTGCCTTGGCCTGCGTAGTGATCCTTGACCAGTTTCAGTGCGGCCGGCAGGACGGTCTTGTTGGCAGCGAATTCAATCGCGCTCTGTTCAAGATCGATGTCCAGCCCGTCGAAGCCGTAGGTTTCCACCAGACGGATGATTTCATTGGCCAGCGGTTGTTCCTGACCGCTGCGCAACTCGATGTGCGCATCGGCGCCGCCGAGGGAAATCAGTACCGCCCGCCCCTGACTGTTGAGCACGCCAACCTGACGGCGGAACTCGGCATCGGAAACGTTGAACGGCTTGAAGGTCGGAATCCCGCTGCCCTTCATAAAGGCCACCGCGACCACGTTGTACTCCTTGGGCACTTCTTCCAGCGAAAGGCTGGCAAAGCGGCCCTGGCGGTAACCATCGCTCGGGCCTGCGGGCCAGTTGTGCCAGAAGCCCATGAGGATCTTTTTGCCGGCAATGCTCGGCATCAGCGAGGCGGCATCGCTCGCGGCGTTTTGCACTAAAGAGAAATCGATTTTTGACATGTTCTAATCCTTCAGAACGTGTGGGTTTGGCGACGCAGCGCCGTTATTTGAAGTCGACGTCGAAAGCCTGATAGAAAGCGTTGCCGGTGTTGGCGACGATCCACATCAGTACGATCACGTGATGGCCCGTCTTGTTGGTCGGCAGTTTCACCGCGTGATTGACCTTGGCCTTCAGCTCATTCGGGTAGCTGTAATAAGGCACCTGAGTGTAGAAGTCCTCGAAGAACGGTTGGGCTTCCAGTTGCGCACGGGTAATACGCTGTTTCGGGTCCCAGCCATCCTTGGTGATCAGCCAACGGTAGCCGCGAGTGGTGTGCGGTGCGGTGTATTCCCACTTGATTTCGAGAGTTTGTCCCGGGGTGACATTGAGCAGCGGCCAAGTGAACGGACGAGCGAGTTTCTTGCTCATCTCTTCATTGGTGAAGTTCACACAGTCGCGGGCATCGCTCTTGCCGCCGCTGAGGATGTAGCCATCGGCCGGTGGCGTAACACTGTCCGAGTCGCTCTGGTAAGGCGCCGGAAATGGCCCCGCTGCCAGCGCCGGGAAGTTCTTCCCGCCTTCCATTTCGTTGACCTGCCAAGCGCCGAGCAATCCTTGCTCGATCGCTACCGCACCGCGGCTTGCAGGGGAAATGACACGACCGTGTCGCAGTTGGGTTTGTGCTTGTGGTTGATTCATGTTTTTCACTCCGTTGATTTAAGAACTCTCCTTTCCGAGGAGAGGCCTTCAAGCTAACGGAGACGGATTTTTTGTCCATCGGCGGTTTTGTCGCAGTCAGCAGCCTTGAACCGTAAAAACACCGCAAATACTGGATGCATATACAGCCTTTTGCGACAATGCCCACCAAAGATGACGACAAAAGATTACACGCCAATGCTACAAAGACTGCCATTCAGTGCTCACGGCAATTGTTCCTGGAACTCCTTTTCGTATTGCCCGGCGAGTTGTTCTTTCTGTTTTTCGCTGAGCAATTTGCCAGCCATCTGGAAGAACTTCTGTTCCTCTTCCTTCAGGTGATGGTGAACTTTGTCAGAGAGCTTTTTGGCGGTGGCCAGCCAGGCCGGGCTGGACATCTCGGTCTCGTCGAGTTCTTCCATCATCTCGTCCATTTCATGGTGTTCGGAGATGGCATGGCGGCTCAGGTCGACGCCGTTATCGAACTCCATCAACGGAATGTAGAAATGGCGCTCTTCAGCAGTTTCATGAGCCTGGAGTTCGGCTTTGAGCTGTTTGTACGCTTCGACCCGTTCCGGCGTATCGCCGCTGGTTTCGATCAGGGTTTTGGCGTAGCTACGCTGGCGGTCATGGCTTTCGCGAAGGGCTTCGAAAATATTCATGGGGATTCCTCATCAACCGCGTGCTGGAATGACGCTGTAAAGGCTAGACCCCGAGGCGAGAGCGGCAGTTCCACCGGGTTGAGAGGGGCTTGGAAGATCACCGCCGGGCAGGATAGGCTGCGGGTTCAAACCACAAGGAAGTCAGGCATGAACTTACGCATCGAGCTGTCACAAAACCCGACCGAAGAAGAACGCACAGCCATCCTCGCGCCGCTGCGTGCGCACAACGTTGCCAACGCCGGACCGTCGACCTTCGAGCCGATCGCTCTGTTAGTGCGTGATGAACACGACGCGATCCTCGGAGGTTTGTATGCCCACACGTTCTATCGTTGGCTGTTCATTGAGTTACTGGCCGTGCCGGAGCAAGGTCGCGGCAAGGGTATCGGCTCGCAGTTGATGCAGAGGGCGGAAGATCTGGCACGGGAAAAAGACTGCGTTGGCATCTGGCTCGACACCTTCTCCTTCCAGGCACCGGAGTTTTACAAGAAGCTTGGATTTAGCGAATGCGGAGAGATTCTGGATTATCCACTGGGACATAAGCGGCATTTCTTCCAGAAGCGATTGATCGGTTGAATGTTGCGGCCCCTTCGCGAACAGGCTCGCTCCCACATTTGGAATGCATTCCACGGTAGGATTGAGCCTGCTCCGGGCGGCGTTCCGACGATGCCGGCAGCCACCTCAACGCATGATCAGAGGCAAGTCGCTAAAGCCGCCAACCGGCGCTTGGCGACAAAGTCATCCTTCTGCGCGTAGTAATTCAACGTCGTACCCGATGCCTCGGTAATCACGTCGACAAACGACTCCGCCGAACGGGTGTACACCGTCGTCCCGCCCGACTTGCGCGGTTCCAGATACGCCGCCGCGTCCACGCCGAACACCGCCTCGTCCTGCCAACCAAACTGCACACACTGCGCCACGACTTTTTCAGCCTTGTCCGACGTCAACACCTTGTACGGGGTTTTCGTGCGAGCATCGTCCATCACCGAGCCTGCGCAACCGGCTAACAGCGTCGCCGCCAGCGCTACCATCAGAGTTCGCATTGCATTCGCTCATTCAGAAAAAAGCGGACTGTATCACCGCAGCAGCAGAAATCGTTCTGCTTTACTGCATTTATAGCGCGACACGCGCAGGCCGCTGCGGCAACCTAAGCTCATCAGCCTCACAAGGAAAACCCATGGCGCCTACCGACCAGCGACATGAACATGCCCTGAAAGTATTTCTCGACGCGCGTCCCGAACTGCGCGAAACCCTCGATCACCTCAACCCGTTGCTGGCCCAGGCCAAAGGCGAAACTCAAGCGCACTATCGCGAAGAGCGACTGCATGAAGCATTTGAGGCCGAAGCGGAAAGTCTCGGACTTTTTGCCTGGGAGTTGACCTTGCAACTGACGGCTGATTCGCCTGAGGAGTATCAGGCGCAGCGGTTGGAAGTGCACCGTGAAGTCGCGGAAATGGCCGGGATGGGTTGGCCGGAATATTGCGATCTGTATGGCATAGAACCATAACCGCCGCCCAAGGACACTTCTACCGATGCTGCCATCCGCCTCGACTCACCGCGCCAGCCCCGGCCATCTGCACACTCAGAAGTGGCGCGGGCGGATTGGTCTGGCGCTGGTGGCCAGCCTCTCGGTACTGGCCGGCATGACCGACGCCATCGGCTTTATGGCCAGCGGCGACTTCGTCTCGTTCATGAGCGGCAACACCACCCGACTTGCCGTGGCGATTAGCGATGGTGATATCGGGCTGACCCTGCGTTTGTTGATCCTCGTCGCCACTTTTATAGCCGGGAACGCCTTGGGCGTTATCGTTGCCCGTTTCGGTGGACGCCGGGCGCTGCCGTTGCTGCTGTGTATCGCCACCCTGCTGTGCGCGGCGGCGGCCTGGCCATTCGACACGCAACTGCCAGCGCTGCTGGCGGCGATCATTGCGATGGGCATGCTCAACGCGGCGGTCGAAGAGGTGAATGGCTTGCCGGTCGGGCTGACTTACGTGACTGGCGCGTTGTCGCGATTCGGCCGTGGACTGGGCCGCTGGATGCTCGGCGAGCGGCGCAGTGGCTGGCGGGTGCAACTGGTGCCCTGGAGCGGGATGTTTATCGGCGCGATTCTGGGGGCGGTGCTGGAGCATCATCTTGGACTCAAGGCGATGTTCGTCAGCGGGTTGCTGGCCGCGATGATCGGGCTGCTCTCCCTGAAAATTCCGCGGCGCTGGCAACTGGGCTACATGCCTCGCTAATCAACGCCCGCCCCGTACTCCCTGTAGGAGCTGTCGAGTGAAACGAGGCTGCGATCTTTTGATCTTGTTTTTCAAAATCAAAATCAACAGATCGCAGCGTGCCGCAGCTCCTACAGAGATCGTGTTTCCCTGTAGGCGCTGCGATCCTTTGCGGCCTGCAATGCTTTATCATGGCCGCAGTTTTGCTGATCGAGTCCGTCATGAAGTTCGCCATTGCGCTGTTTTCCGCCGCCCATGCGCCCTCCTCGCGCCGCGCCCTGCTGTTTGCGCAAGCCGCGCTGGCCGGTGGGCATGAAATTGTCCGGCTGTTTTTCTATCAGGACGGCGTCTATAACGCTTCGGATGCGGTGGTCACGCCGCAGGACGAACTGGACCTGCCCAAACAATGGCGCACCTTCATCACCGAACAGAAGCTGGACGGCGTGGTGTGCATCGCCGCCGCCCTGCGCCGTGGTGCGCTGAACGCTGAAGAAGCCAAGCGCTACCAGCGTGAAGCGATTTCGATCAGCGCGCCGTGGGAATTGTCCGGCCTCGGTCAATTGCATGACGCGGTGCAAGACGCTGACCGCTTGATCTGCTTCGGAGGTGCGTGAGATGGCCAAGTCCCTGTTGATCATCAGCCGCCAGTCGCCGTGGTCAGGCCCCGGCGCCCGTGAAGCGCTGGACATCGTGCTGGCCGGCGGCGCGTTCGATCTGCCGATCGGCCTGTTGTTTCTCGATGATGGCGTGCTGCAACTCGCCGCCGGGCAGAACGCCAAGGCCCTGCAACAGAAAGACCTCAGCGCCAACCTGCAGGCACTGCCAATGTTTGGTGTAGAAGTACTGTTTTACTGCGCCGACAGCGCCAGCACACGCGGTCTCGGCAATCTGTCGCTGGCCGAAGCGCAGCCGCTGGCCGCCGAACAAATCACCGCCCTTATTGACCGTTACGACCAGGTGATCACTCTCTGATGTCGACTTTGCACGTGTTGTCTCATTCCCCGTTCGGCGATGATCGCCTGAGCAGTTGCCTGCGCCTGATCGGCAGCGCTGATGCCCTGCTGCTGTCCGGCGATGCCGTCTATGCATTGCAACCGGGCACAGCGTCATTCACCGATCTGCAAAGCCGCCAGATCAAACTGTGGGTTCTGGCCGAAGATGCACAGGCTCGTGCCATCGAAGTCCCGGACTGGGCCGACGCCATCGATTACCCGGCCTTCGTCGAGCTGTCGATCCACCACGACAAGGTCAACAGCTGGCTATGAATTCCATGACCGTCGGCGCCCGCGCCATCGAACTGGACAAGGACGGTTTCCTCGTCGACCTCAGCGACTGGTCGGCTGATGTCGCCAGCGCCCTCGCCGCCGCCGAAGAGATCGAGTTGACCGCCGAACACTGGGAAGTCCTCGAACTGTTGCGCAGCTTCTACGAAGAATTCCAGCTCTCCCCGGCCACACGGCCATTGATCAAGTACACCGCGTTGAAACTCGGCCCGGACAAAGGTAACAGCCTGCACCTGAACCGACTGTTCAAAGGCACCCCCGCCAAACTCGCCGCGAAACTGGCGGGCCTGCCCAAACCGACGAATTGCTTATGACCGACTTTCCAGCACTGACCCTCGAAACCCCTGCCGAACACCCGTTCGCCCAATTCGTGCGCATTCTCGGCAAGGGCAAACGCGGCGCCCGCGATCTGACTCGTGAAGAAGCCCGCGAAGCCATGGGCATGGTGCTCGACGACAAGGTTGAAGACACCCAGCTCGGCGCGTTCCTGATGTTGCTGCGACACAAGGAGGAAAGCGCCGAGGAAATGGCCGGCTTCACCGAAGCGTTGCGCGCACGTTTGCAGGCACCCACGTTGAACGTCGATCTGGACTGGCCGACCTATGCCGGCAAGAAGCGGCATCTGCCGTGGTACCTGCTGGCGGCCAAGTGTCTGGCACAGAACGGCGTACGCATCTTCATGCACGGCGGCGGCGCTCATACCGCCGGGCGGATGTACAGCGAGCAACTGCTCGGCGAGTTGAACATTCCGTTGTGCCGCACCTGGCAACAGGTCGGCGCAGCGCTGGACAACGGCGGCCTGGCGTTCATGCCGCTGGTGGACTGGGCGCCGCAACTGCAGAACATGATCGATTTGCGCAACACCCTCGGCCTGCGTTCGCCGATTCATTCGCTCGCGCGGATTCTCAATCCACTGGGCGCGCGTTGCGGCCTGCAAAGCATTTTCCATCCTGGCTATCAGGCCGTGCATCGCGATGCCAGTGGTTTGCTTGGCGACACGGCGATTGTGGTCAAGGGCGACGGCGGCGAAATCGAGATCAACCCGGATGCCGACAGCCACCTCTACGGCACCACCGGCGGCGAGAGCTGGGATGAGGAATGGCCGCAGTTGTCGGCGCAACGCCACGTTAAACCGGCGACCCTGGACGTTGAACATCTGAAAGCCGTGTGGCGTGGAGAGGTGGTCGACAGTTACCCGCAAATGGCCTTGATTGCGACCATGGCGCTGGCCTTGCGCGGACTCGGCCAAAGCCGTGAGCAAGCCTTCGCCACTGCCGAGCAATACTGGGCCGCGCGGAACAAATCGATTTAACCGATCATTCGCGCCCGATCATTGCGCTTTTTGTTCGAACTCATCGGAATAGACTCGACTCCAACGATTATTGGTTTACGGAGTCTTGATCATGGGTTTACTCGTCGATGGCCACTGGCAGGACAAGTGGTACGAAAGCAGCAAGGACGGCGCGTTCCAGCGTGAACAGGCCAAGCGCCGCAACTGGGTGACCGCGAACGGCGAACCCGGCCCCAGCGGCGAAGGCGGTTTTGCCGCTGAAGCCGGGCGCTACCACCTCTATGTTTCTCTCGCCTGTCCATGGGCGCATCGCACGTTGATCCTGCGCAAGCTCAAAGGCCTGGAAAGCCTCATCGACGTCTCGGTGGTCAGTTGGTTGATGCTGGAAAACGGCTGGACCTTCGACACCGCGCTCGGCTCGACCGGCGACAAGCTCGACGGCTTCGACTTCATGCACCAGCGCTATACCGCCGACACTGCCGATTACACGGGGCGCGTCACTGTGCCCGTGCTGTGGGATAAAAAGCTAAAACGTATCGTCAGCAATGAATCGGCGGAGATCATCCGCATGTTCAACAGCGCGTTCGATGATCTGACCGGCAATGATCTGGATTTCTACCCGGCACCATTACGCGGCGAGATCGATGCGCTGAACGAGCGAATTTATCCGGCCGTGAACAACGGCGTGTATCGCGCAGGCTTTGCGACGTCGCAACAGGCTTATGAAGAAGCGTTCGATGAGGTGTTTGCCGAACTCGATTACCTTGAAGGCGTTTTAAGCGCAAACCGCTATCTGAGCGGCGAATACCTCACTGAAGCTGACGTGCGCCTGTTCACTACGATCATCCGGTTTGATGCGGTGTATCACGGGCACTTCAAGTGCAATCTGCGGCGCATTGCCGATTATCCGAACCTGTCGAACTGGCTGCGGGAGATGTATCAGTTGCCGGGGATTGCCGAGACGGTGGATTTCCAGCACATCAAGAATCACTACTACGGCAGTCACAAGACGATCAATCCGACTGGGGTTGTGCCGAAGGGGCCGGAGCAGGATTTCAGCGTGGCCCATGATCGGGCGCGGCTGGCTGGGAAAGGGGTTTGGTTGAAGGGTTAATAGCAAAAAGCAAAAGATCGCAGCCTTCGGCAGCTCCTACAGGGAACGCATTCTCATGTAGGAGCTGCCGAAGGCTGCGATCTTTTGATCTGACTCAGACCTGCGCCTGAGCCCCTTCGAACCACGCCAGTTTCTCGCGCAGTTGCACCACTTCACCAACGATCACCAGTGTCGGCGCATGCACTTCATGCTCCGCCACCAGTCGCGGTAGATCAGCCAGCGTGCCGGTAAAGACCCGCTGATTGACCGTGGTGCCCTGCTGAATCAACGCCGCCGGGGTATCCGCTGAACGACCATGCTTGATCAGTTGTTCGCAAATGACCGGCAACCCGACCAGGCCCATGTAAAACACCAGCGTCTGCGCCGGGGCGACGAGGTCGACCCATGGCAGATCAGTGGAACCGTCCTTCAAATGCCCGGTGACAAAGCGCACCGACTGCGCGTAATCACGGTGCGTCAGCGGAATCCCGGCATACGCCGCGCAACCACTGGCCGCCGTAATACCCGGCACGACCTGAAATGGGATGCCATGAGCGGCCAGCTCTTCGATCTCTTCGCCGCCACGGCCGAAGATAAACGGATCACCGCCCTTCAACCGCACCACGCGTTTGCCGGCCTTGGCCAGATCGACCAGTTGCTGGTTGATCTGATCCTGCGGCACGGCGTGATCAGACCGACGCTTGCCAACGTAAACCCGCTCGGCATCGCGACGGCACAATTCTAGAATCGCTGGCGCCACCAAGCGGTCGTACAGCACCACGTCGGCTTGCTGCATCAGACGCAAAGCCTTGAAGGTCAGCAGATCCGGATCACCCGGACCGGCGCCAACCAGATACACCTCGCCGGTGGTGACCATGGCTTCGCCATCGATCTTGGCTTGCAGCAGACGCTCGGCTTCAGCGCCCTGCCCGGCCAGCTGTCGATCGGCAATCGGCCCCTGAAACACGTCTTCCCAAAAACCACGACGCTGCTGCACATCCGGAAACAGGCTTTTCACCTGATTGCGGAAACGCGCGGCGAGTCCGGCCAACTGACCGTAAGTCGAAGGAATCCAGGTTTCGATCTTGGCGCGGATCAAACGCGCCAGCACCGGCGCATCGCCGCCGCTGGACACGGCAATGATCAGCGGCGAGCGATCGACGATCGCCGGGAAGATCACGCTGCACAAGGCCGGCGCGTCGACCACGTTGACCGGCACGCAGCGCTTGTGCGCATCGGTGGAGACTTGTGCGTTCAGCGTCTCATCGTCAGTGGCGGCAATGATCAGCCCGCAACCGTCCAGATCCGCCTCGACGTAACCGCGCAACAGGCATTCACCGCCAGAAGCGGTAACCAGCTCACGCAGTTGCGTTTCGATTTCAGGTGCGACCACCCGCAGCAGCGCACCGGCATCGGCCAGCAGGCGGGATTTGCGCAAGGCAATTTCCCCCCCACCGACGACCAACACACGACTGCCGCGCAGGTTGTGAAACAGCGGCAGATATTTCATTTAGCCGATGACCTCAAGGCCACCCATGTACGGCTTCAGCACGTCCGGCACACGGATCGAACCGTCGGCCTGCTGGTAGTTTTCCAGCACGGCCACCAGCGTACGGCCAACAGCCAGACCGGAACCGTTCAAGGTGTGCACCAGCTCAGGCTTGCCGGTTTCCGGGTTGCGGAAACGCGCTTGCATACGGCGGGCCTGGAAGTCGCCGCAGTTCGAGCAGGAGGAAATTTCGCGGTACTTGTCCTGGCTCGGAATCCACACTTCGAGGTCATAAGTCTTGACCGCGCTGAAGCCCATGTCGCCGGTGCACAGCGCGAGGGTGCGATAAGGCAGACCGAGCAGTTGCAGGACTTTTTCGGCGTTGGCGGTCAGGCCTTCCAGTGCTTCCATCGATTGCGATGGCTCAACGATCTGGACCATTTCAACTTTGTCGAACTGGTGCTGACGGATCATGCCGCGAGTGTCACGGCCCGACGCGCCGGCTTCACTGCGGAAGCACGGGGTGTGAGCGACGAACTTGATCGGCAGCAGTTTCGAATCGACGATTTCGCCGGCAACGATGTTGGTCAGCGACACTTCGGCGGTCGGGATGAGGTACAGATCGGCTTCGCCTTCGCGGGCGATCTTGAACAGGTCTTCTTCGAACTTCGGCAGTTGACCGGTGCCTTGCAGCGCCGGGGCCTGGACCAGATAAGGCGTGTAAGCCTCCTCGTAACCGTGCTCGTTGACGTGCAGGTTGATCATGAACTGCGCCAGTGCGCGGTGCAGACGCGCGATCGGGCCACGCAACAGGGCGAAACGCGCGCCGGACAGCTTGGCGGCGGTTTCAAAGTCCAGCCAGCCGAACTTCTCGCCCAGCGCCACGTGGTCTTTCACTTCAAAGTCGAAAGCAGTCGGCGTGCCCCAGCGGCGCACTTCGACGTTGTCGTCTTCGTCTTTGCCGACCGGAACGGATTCGTGTGGCAGATTCGGGATGCCGAGCAGGATCGAGTCCAGTTCGGTCTGGATTGCGTCCAGCTCGACTTTACCGGCACTCAGTTCGCCCGCCATGCGCTCGACGTCCGCCATCAACGGCGCGATGTCTTCGCCGCGCTGCTTGGCCTGACCGATGGATTTGGAACGCGCGTTACGCTCAGCCTGCAGTGCTTCGGTGCGGGTCTGGACGGTCTTGCGCTGTTCTTCCAGCGCTTCGATGCGCGCGGTATCCAGGGCAAAGCCACGGGAAGCCAGGCGGTCCGCTACGTCCTGAAGGTTGCTACGTAACAGTTTGGAATCGAGCATGTCGGTTTCTCGTTATCAAAGTTTGGTCAAAGACAGGCCAGCCCACGTCGCGAGCAGCCCGCCGAATACGCTGAGTGCCGCATAGCCCAAGGCCAGCGGCACTTGCCCGCTTTCCAGCAGGCGCACCGTATCCAGTGAAAAGGATGAAAAAGTCGTCAGCCCCCCGAGGAAGCCGACCATCAACCCGGCACGCACCTCGATCGGCACTTCCGGGCGTATCAAAAACAGGCCGTACAACACGCCAATCAGCAGACAGCCCACGATATTAACGGCCAGCGTCGCGGTATAGAAGTGCCGCGGCCAATTGGCGTTGACCCAATTGCCGGTAGCGAAGCGCAACAAGGTGCCGGCAACCCCGCCGGCGGAGACCGCAATGATCAATGGAAGCACTATTTTCTCCGTTGCCGAGGGCTTAAACGATCGAGTTGAGCGAGGTGGTTGAGCTTCTCGCCGATCTTCAATTCCAGGCCGCGCGGCACAGGCTGGTAGAACGGGATGGGATCAAGCTCTTCCGGGAAATAGTCTTCGCCAGCGGCGTAAGCGTCCGGCTCGTCGTGGGCATAGCGATATTCATCGCCATAGCCCAATTGTTTCATCAGTTTCGTCGGTGCGTTGCGCAAGTGCAGTGGCACCTCAAGCGAGCCGTTTTCAGCGGCGGCGCGCAATGCGGTTTTGAAACCCATATAAACAGCGTTGCTTTTCGGCGCGCACGCCAGATAAGTGATCGCCTGCGCCACGGCCAATTCGCCTTCCGGACTGCCGAGACGCTCCTGCACCTCCCACGCCGCCAGGCACAGGCTGAGGGCGCGCGGGTCGGCGTTGCCGATGTCTTCACTGGCCATGCGCACCACGCGCCGGGCCAGGTACAGCGGATCGCAACCGCCGTCGATCATCCGCGCAAACCAGTACAGCGCGCCATCGGGATTGGACCCGCGCACCGACTTGTGCAGCGCCGAGATCTGGTCGTAGAACGCCTCGCCACCCTTGTCGAAACGCCGACGCGTATCGCCGAGCAGGCTTTGCAACAGTTCAGTGCCGATTTCGCTATTGTCGTCGGCCAGATCGGAGGCGTTTTCCAGCAGATTGAGCAGACGCCGGCCATCGCCATCGGCGGCCGACAGCAACATCTGGAAGCCTTCGTCGTTCAGCGTCAGGTTGCGCTTGCCCAGACCGCGCTCTTCGGTCAGTGCACGGTGCACCAGTTTGCGCAGCGCCGCTTCGTCGAGGCTTTTCAGCACGTAGACGCGGGCGCGCGACAACAAGGCGTTGTTGAGTTCGAACGAAGGGTTTTCGGTGGTGGCGCCGATGAAGATCAGCGTGCCGTCTTCAACGTACGGCAGGAATGCGTCCTGCTGGGACTTGTTGAAGCGGTGCACTTCATCGACGAACAGAATTGTGCGCTTGCCGTACTGGCCGGCCTGCTGCTTGGCGATTTCAACGGCCTGACGGATCTCCTTGACCCCGGCGAGCACCGCCGAGACCGTTTCGAAGTGTGTATCGGAGACTTCTGCAAGCAACCGCGCCAGCGTGGTTTTGCCCACACCCGGAGGGCCCCAGAAGATCATCGAATGCAGGGCACCCTGCTCCAGCGCCTCACGCAGAGGCTTGCCGCGAGCGAGCACGTGCTCCTGACCGACGTACTCATCCAGATTGGTCGCCCGCAAACGCGCGGCCAGTGGCTGGGCAATCGGTGCACTGCGAAACAGATCCATCACGTAGCGTTGAAACCTCTATTTGATCAAGTCGATCATTTGCCCTTGTGGGAGCGAGCCTGCTCGCGAAAGCGGTGTATCAGTCACTATTAATGCTGGATGAAATATCGCTTTCGCGAGCAGGCTCGCTCTCACAGGGTTTACGGGTTTATTCCTGGATCACGTCGGCACCCTTGGGGATGTCGAACTTGAACTTGGACGGCGACACCGGCTCGTTGGCCTTGACCCCGGTAAACAGGATGTTGGTGCGCTGGCCGACGCTGTCGATCAGTTGCATGTCATTGAGCAGACCGTTGCGGAACGACAAGCGCAGGTTGTCGAACAGGGTGTCCTTGGTTTTCGGCTTGAGGGTGAAGTCGATCACGCCGCCCGCCTCTTTCGCGCTGATGTCGAAGCTCTGGCTGATCTTTGACACATCACCGGACAGCAGCAGCGCCGGGGTCTGGGTCAGACGCTCGTCGAGCTTCTTGATGGTCGCCTGTTCCAGATCCGGGTCCCACAGGGTGACTTTCTTGCCGTCGGAGACCATGGTCTGCTCGGCCGGCGCATTGGTGTGCCAGTAGAACAGGCCCGGACGCTGCAGGGTCATGTTGCCGGTGGTTTCCTGCAACTGCGTGCCGCTGCCGTCGAGGGTCAGCTGCGAGAAGTTCGCGCTCAGGGTCTTGGATGTTTCCAGCAATTGGGTCAGACGCGCCACGTCCTTGTCATCGGCGTGGGCCGTGAGAGTGGTCAGCGCCAGTACTGGCAGCAACATGCGGATAAGACGCATGGGAGTCCTCTTGAATACTCGTTGGGAGAGAGGCGGCACATCATTGTCCCGCCTCTTGCGTTTGCAATCAGTCGCGTACCGGGCCCGGGGCCAGGACTTCACGGGAACCGTTGGTGTTCATCGAGGTGACGACCCCGGCCATTTCCATGGCTTCGATCATCCGTGCGGCGCGGTTGTAGCCGATCTTCAACTTGCGCTGTACCGCGGAAATCGAGGCGCGACGGCTTTCGAGTACGAACTGTACCGCTTCGTCATACAGCGCGTCGGCTTCCGGATCATCGCCGTCGCCACCACCGCTGCTGCCTTCAAAACCGCTGCCCGCTTCTTCGACACCGTTGAGGATGTCGTCGTTGTATTCCGGTGCGCCGCGCAGTTTCCACGCTTCGACCACCCGGTGTACTTCATCGTCGGAAACGAACGCTCCGTGAACGCGGATCGGCAGGCTGGTGCCCGGTGGCATGTAGAGCATGTCACCGTGGCCGAGCAGTTGTTCGGCGCCACCCTGATCGATGATGGTTCGGGAGTCGATCTTGCTCGATACCTGGAACGCCATACGGGTCGGAATGTTGGCCTTGATCAGACCGGTGATCACGTCCACCGACGGCCGCTGGGTCGCGAGGATCAGGTGGATACCGGCGGCACGGGCCTTCTGGGCGATACGGGCGATCAGTTCTTCAACCTTTTTGCCGACGATCATCATCATGTCGGCGAATTCGTCGACCACCACGACAATGGTTGGCAGCTTCTGCAGCAATGGCGCTTCGTCGTGGATGCTTTCGCGTTTGTACAGCGGGTCGCTCAACGGCTCGCCGGCGTCCTGGGCTTCCTTGACCTTGGCGTTGAAGCCGGAAAGGTTACGCACGCCCATCTTCGCCATCAGCTTGTAGCGGCGCTCCATCTCGGCCACGCTCCAGCGCAGGGCGTTGGCAGCGTCCTTCATGTCGGTGACGACCGGGCACAGCAGGTGCGGAATGCCTTCGTAGATCGACAGTTCCAACATTTTCGGGTCGATCATGATCAGCTTGGCGTCTTCCGGGCCGGACTTGAACAGGATCGACAGAATCATCGCGTTCACACCCACCGACTTACCGGAACCGGTCGTACCGGCCACCAGCAAGTGCGGCATCTTCGCCAGGTCGGTGATGACCGGCTTACCACCAATGTCATGACCGAGTGCCAGGGTGACCGGCGATTTGAAGTTATCGTACTCGGGCGTCGACAGCACCTCGGAGAAACGCACGATCTGCCGGTCTTCGTTGGGGATCTCGATACCGACGGTGGTCTTGCCCGGAATCACCTCGACCACCCGCACACTGGTCACAGCCAGAGAACGCGCAAGGTCTTTGGCGAGGTTGGCGATGCGGCTGACTTTTACGCCGGCGGCCGGCTGAATTTCGTAACGGGTAATCACCGGGCCCGGGTGGATCGAATCAACCGTGACTTCGACGCCGAATTCCTTGAGCTTGATCTCCAGCAAGTGGCCGACCGCTGCCAGGGATTCCGGTGAGTAATTGAGTTGTTTCTTTTCCGCAGGATCGAGAATCGAGATCGGCGGCAAGGTGCCTTCCACGGCGCTGTCGACGAACAACGGCACCTGTTTCTCTTTCTGCACGCGCTTGCTCGGCTCGGGCGCTTTGGCTGGAGCTGGCGCAATGACCGGCGGCACTTGTTTCTCGCGATCGGACATGTGCTTGCTCAGGGCTTGCTCACGTTCGATCAGGCGTTCTTTGACTTTGGCCTGCTCACGCTTGTCGGTGACCGTTGGCGCGACCACGTCATGCACGCGATCGTCGACTTCACGCAGTTGCGCGACCAGTTGCTTGCGTTCGGTACGCGCCGACCACCAGCGGTTGAGCGCGCCCTGGAACAGTTCGAACAGGTCGAGGGTGATCTTGCCGGTGATGTCCATCACCTTGAACCACGACAGGTCGGTAAACACCGTCAGGCCAAACAGGAACAGCGCGATGAACAACAGCGTGCTGCCCTGAATGTTCAGCGCATTCTTCGCCAGATTGCCGAGGCTTTCGCCCAGCGCGCCGCCCGCACCCGCCGGCAGACCCGACGCTGCGTGGAAATGCAGATGCGCCAGCGCAGCGCCGGACAGCACCAGGAACACCAGACCAATCAGACGCCAGGAGAACAGCCAGCCGCTCCACTGCCACGGTTCGTGGCGCTGGCGGAAAATCTGATAGGCCTTGATCGCCAGCAGCAACGGGAAGATGTACGCAAAGTAACCCAGCACCATGAATAGGATGTCGGCGCTGTAGGAGCCCGCCGGGCCGCCGAAATTCTGTACATCATCGATCTTGCTGTTGTGGCTCCAGCCTGGATCGTCCTTGCCGTAGGTCAGCAAAGCCATCATCAGGAACAGGCACAAGGCACCGATGGCGATCAATGCACCTTCCTTGAGCCGGTAGTGCAACTGTTGGCGCCAGAGCGGAACGACTGTTTTTGGTGCTTCGGTGGATTTCTTCAAAACGCTTCTTTTCCTGCGCCCGAGGCGCGTCCATCTATTGAATGACGATAAAAAACTGCCCAATCCAGGCAGGTAAAAAAGTGAACGAGCGCAACTGAGACTACTTTTAACACTGCGTCGCGCTTTTTATAAACACAACGCACCGCGAATATTCTGTAACAGCCCGGCATTGTACGGGTTTGTGCGTCTGATGCCATGCTTCAAGCCTCAGGACTGAGCATAGTCAAGCACACAGAACCCGCGACTCAATTTGAGCATGCATTACCTTTTGTGACAAAGGCTTATGAGGTGTATTTGATGAACGTAGCGAAGCATTCACGCCTGATCATCCTCGGCTCCGGTCCGGCCGGTTACAGCGCCGCCGTGTATGCCGCTCGCGCCAACCTCAAACCCGTGGTCATTACCGGCCTGCAGGCAGGTGGCCAGCTCACCACCACCGTTGAAGTCGACAACTGGCCCGGCGACGTCGAAGGTCTCACCGGCCCGGTACTGATGGAGCGCATGCAGAAGCACGCCGAACGCTTTGCCACAGAGATCGTTTACGACCACATCCACACCGCCAAGTTGCAGCAGCGCCCGTTCGAGCTTATTGGCGACAGCGGCACTTACACCTGCGACGCGCTGATCATTGCCACCGGCGCCTCGGCGCAATATCTGGGGCTGCCCTCGGAAGAAGCCTTCGCCGGCCGAGGTGTTTCTGCTTGCGCGACCTGTGACGGCTTTTTCTATCGCAATCAGGTGGTCGCAGTCGTCGGCGGCGGCAATACCGCCGTCGAGGAAGCACTGTACCTGTCGAACATCGCCAAAGAGGTGCACCTGATCCACCGGCGCGACAAATTGCGTTCGGAGAAAATCCTTCAAGACAAACTGTTCGACAAAGCCGCCACAGGCAATGTGCGTCTGCACTGGAATCAGAATCTCGACGAAGTGCTGGGCGATGCCAGCGGTGTCACCGGCGCGCGACTGCGTGACAGCCACACGGGTGAAACCGCTGAACTGGCGCTGGCCGGCGTGTTCATCGCTATCGGCCACAAACCCAACACCGATCTGTTTCAAGGGCAACTGCCGATGCGCGACGGTTACTTGCTGGTCAAGGGTGGCAGCGACGGTGATGCTACGTCCACCGAGATTCCCGGGGTGTTTGCCGCCGGCGACGTGGCCGACCACGTTTACCGCCAAGCGGTAACGTCGGCAGGTGCTGGCTGCATGGCCGCACTCGATGCCGAGAAGTATCTGGACGACATTCCGGTCATTTAACGGCACACTTTATCGCGGGCGAACAGCCCGCACCGCCCTCCCCTTCTGCAAGCCTGGATGCCATGCTGACTTGGTTACAACGTAATTCCCTGACTTTTCCACCACTGGAAAAGGCCATGCGCGACCCCAACGGACTGCTCGCCGCCGGTGGCGATCTGTCGGCCGATCGACTGATTCAGGCTTATCGCCATGGCTGTTTTCCATGGTTTTCCGAAGGCCAGCCGATTCTCTGGTGGTCGCCGGATCCGCGCACGGTGTTGTTTCCCGACGAACTGCATGTCTCGCGCAGCCTTGGCAAACTGCTGCGCCAGGAACGCTACCAAGTGACCTTCGATCGGGACTTCGACGCCGTGATCCGCGCCTGCGCTGCACCACGGGATTACGCCGACGGCACCTGGATCACCGAAGCCATGCAGGACGCCTACGTTGAACTGCATCGCCGCGGCTTCGCGCATTCGGTAGAGGTCTGGGATCAGGGCGAACTGGTCGGCGGCCTGTACGGCCTGGCGATGGGCCAACTGTTCTTCGGCGAATCGATGTTCAGCCGCGCCGACAATGCTTCCAAATTCGGCTTTGCCACTCTGGTGCGCCATCTGAAAGACTCAGGATTCGTGCTGATCGATTGCCAGATGCCGACCGATCATCTGCACAGCCTCGGCGCGCGGGCAATTCCTCGTCAGCAATTCGCCGACTATCTGGCAAATCACCTGGATCAGCCCAATCGTGCCACCTGGGTTTGCTGAGCGACTTTTGCGCGCGTGGCTTACACTTAATTCACCAGCTTATCCCGAGGGTTGATCATGACCGAGTTGGCGCGTTTGAAGTTCTATGCCACTCAGCCTCACTCTTGCAGTTATCTGCCCGAGGAGCAGGCCACGACCCTGTTCCTCGATCCGAGTCAGCCCATGGATGTGCACGTCTACGCAGACCTGTCGGAAATGGGCTTTCGTCGCAGCGGCGATCATCTGTACCGCCCGCATTGCCAGAACTGCAATGCGTGCGTGCCTGCGCGCATTCCGGTGGCGCAGTTCACACCCAATCGTCAGCAGAAGCGGATTTTCAAACGCAACACGGATTTGCAGGTGCGCCCGGCCAAACCGCAGTTTAGCGAAGAATATTTCGATCTGTACCAGCGCTATATCGAACAACGCCACGCTGACGGTGACATGTACCCGCCGAGCCGTGATCAATTCTCGACTTTTCTGGTACGCGATCTGCCCTTCTCGCGGTTTTACGAGTTCCGACTCGACGGACGGTTGCTCGCCGTGGCCGTGACCGATTTGCTGCCGAACGGCTTGTCAGCGGTGTACACCTTTTACGAACCGGCCGAAGAGCGCCGCAGCCTTGGCCGATTTGCCATCCTCTGGCAAATCGCCGAGGCACAGCGTCTCGGGCTTGAAGCGGTGTACCTCGGTTACTGGATCAAGAACTGCAAAAAGATGAACTACAAGACACAATATCGCCCCATCGAATTGCTGATTAATCAGCGCTGGGTCATCCTCAACTAAACCCAAACCGTAAACCCCTTGGCGTAAACCCCATTTTTCGGGCACAATGCACGCCGCTTTTGCCTGGCGCAGTTGCACCGGGCCATTCATTGGATACCGAGGGCTTTACTGCATGTCGAAAGAAGACAGCTTCGAAATGGAAGGCACTGTCGTCGACACCCTGCCCAACACCATGTTTCGTGTGGAGTTGGAAAATGGGCACGTCGTAACCGCGCATATTTCCGGCAAGATGCGCAAGAACTACATTCGTATTCTTACCGGTGACAAAGTGCGCGTCGAGCTGACGCCCTATGACTTGAGCAAAGGGCGCATCACTTACCGCGCTCGTTAATCAAGTCAATACAAAACGCCCGGTTTATGCCGGGCGTTTTTGTTTGTGCGTTTTGGGGGTTGGTTTGGGTTTGGGGGCATATCCGTTGCTGCGGGCGCTGCCGCTGGCGGTTTCGCTCTTACAGCGAGTCACCTTTTCCAAACGCCGAAAAGGTAACCCAAAAGGCTTTGCCCCGGCGTACGGCACTTCGCTGAGGCTCAGTGTTCCCTCGCTACGGTGTCCATCCGGGGGCATCGCCTACGGTTTGCTTCGCTGCACCTCCTCTCGATGTATGCGGCTGCGCCGCACGGCGCTGCGCGCCTACCCCCCGGATAGACACCTACGCTCGGCCTGCCGAAGGGGCAAAAGATCAAAAGCCAAAGCCAGAGCAAGATCAAAAGCCAGATCAAGAGCCCCTCACCCTAGCCCTCTCCCGGAGGGAGAGGGGACTCACCGCGTGGACTGGAAGAGATACGCCGACGTGCGATTCCGCGTTGAACTCAGGTTTTGAAAAGCCCGAAAATCGGCCCCCTCTCCCTCGGGAGAGGGCTGGGGTGAGGGGAAAACCCACCACAAATCCAAAGCCGAACACCCGCTCTTCACCACTCAATAGGCCGAGTGTCAGCTCGCCTGCTCTTGATCTGTAAGGCGACGTCGGAAGGGCTGAGGAAGCAAACCGTAGGCGCTGCGCCCGGATCGATCCCGCAGCGAAGGAACCCCGAGCCCCGGCGAGCGGGCCGCACGTAGGAGCAAGCGTTTTTTGCTTACTTTTTTTGGCGTTTGAAAAAAAGTGAGTCGCCGTAAGGGCGAAACCGTAATAAGCCATCACCGCAGCAACGGATATTCACCCAAAAAACCCAAACGACAAATAACAAAAAGGCGCCCGAAGGCGCCCTCTTGATCTCAGGCCATCAGGCCATTTCTGCGGTAGTTTCGAAGTCAAACGTCAACTCACCATCCTTGATGTCGATGTGCACCACACCGCCATGCTCGGCCAGCTCGCCAAACAGAATCTCCTCCGCCAACGGACGCTTGATCTTGTCCTGGATCAGACGCGCCATCGGACGTGCGCCCATCGCCGAGTCATAACCACCCGCCGCCAGCCAACTCCGCGCGGCATCAGTGACCTCAAGCAGCACACGCTTGTCTTCCAGCTGCGCCTGAAGCTCGGTAAGGAACTTGTCCACCACGCTCTTGATGACCTCATGGCTGAGGCGACCAAACTGGATAATGGTGTCCAGACGGTTACGGAACTCCGGCGTGAAGCTCTTCTTGATCACTTCCATCGCATCAGACGAGTGGTCCTGATGAGTGAAACCGATCGAAGCCCGAGCAGCCGTTTCGGCACCGGCGTTAGTGGTCATGATCACGATCACATTGCGGAAGTCCGCCTTGCGCCCGTTGTTATCGGTCAGCGTACCGTGATCCATCACCTGCAGCAGCAGGTTGAAGACTTCCGGATGCGCCTTCTCGATTTCATCGAGCAGCAATACGCAGTGCGGCTGCTTGGTGATCGCCTCGGTCAACAGTCCGCCCTGATCAAAGCCGACATAGCCTGGAGGCGCACCGATCAGACGCGAAACGGTGTGACGCTCCATGTATTCGGACATGTCGAAGCGAACCAGCTCGATCCCCAACGCCTTGGCCAATTGCCGCGCAGCCTCGGTTTTACCAACACCGGTCGGACCTGCGAACAGGAACGAACCGACTGGCTTGTCAGGCGATTTAAGCCCGGCGCGCGACAGTTTGATCGCGGTCGACAGCGAATCGATCGCCGCGTCCTGACCAAACACCGTCAGCTTCAGGTCACGCTCCAGGTTGCGCAGCAGCTCCTTGTCGGAACTGGTGACGTGTTTAGGCGGAATCCGCGCGATTTTCGCGACGATGTCTTCGACCTGTGGCACTTCAATGCGCTTCACACGTTTTTCGACCGGTTGCAGACGCTGATAGGCGCCCGCCTCGTCGATCACGTCGATGGCCTTGTCCGGCATATGCCGGTCATTGATGTAGCGCGAAGCCAGCTCAGCAGCGGCGCGCAACGACTCATCGCTGTATTCGATGTTGTGGTGCTGCTCGAAACGCCCTTTCAGGCCGCGCAGGATGCCGATGGTGTCTTCTACCGACGGCTCGACGACATCGACCTTCTGGAAGCGACGCGCCAGGGCACGATCCTTCTCGAAGATGCCGCGGAATTCCTGGAACGTGGTCGAGCCGATGCAGCGAATGTCGCCAGACGACAGCAGCGGTTTGAGCAGGTTCGAGGCGTCCATCACGCCACCGGACGCAGCGCCGGCACCGATGATGGTGTGGATCTCGTCGATGAACAGGATCGCCTGCGGACGTTTTTTCAGTTCATTGAGCAGCGCCTTGAAGCGCTTCTCGAAATCACCGCGATACTTGGTGCCCGCGAGCAGAGCACCGAGGTCGAGAGAGTAAACAACACTGTTGGCCAACAGATCCGGTACCTGGTTGTCGACAATACGCTTGGCCAGACCTTCGGCAATTGCGGTTTTACCCACGCCTGCTTCACCGACCAGCAGCGGATTGTTTTTGCGTCGGCGCGCGAGAATCTGCGCGACACGCTCGACTTCCGACTCACGGCCGACCAGCGGATCGATACGACCCTGGCGCGCGAGTTCGTTGAGGTTGCTGGCATAAGCATCCAGAGGATTGCCTGAAGAAGAAGACTCACCGCCCTCGTCGTCCTGCATATCTTGTTCACCTTCAGAGTGATCGCCATGCCCCGGCACTTTGGAAATGCCGTGCGCGATGTAGTTGACGACATCGATGCGCGCAACGCTCTGCTGTTTCAGCAGGAACACTGCCTGACTCTCTTGCTCACTGAAGATTGCAACCAGCACGTTGGCGCCAGTCACTTCGCGTTTGCCCGAGCTCTGTACGTGGAAAACAGCACGTTGCAGTACACGCTGGAAGCCCAGGGTTGGCTGGGTTTCGCGATCTTCGTCATGAACGGGGATCAATGGCGTGGTGGAGTCGATGAACTCCTGCAGGTCATGCTTGAGTTTGTCGAGGTTTGCGCCGCAGGCACGCAAAACGGTGGCGGCAGCCTCATTATCCAATAGGGCCAGCAAAAGGTGTTCGACGGTCATGAATTCATGACGTTTCGAACGAGCCTCCTTGAAGGCAAGATTGAGGGTGACTTCGAGCTCGCGGTTTAACATAGCTTCACCTCATACCCAAGTGGTCGGCGATTAACCGTCCTTCTCGATTTCACAGAGTAGCGGATGCTGGCTTTCCCTGGCGTACTGGTTGACCTGCATGGCCTTTGTCTCGGCGATGTCGCGGGTAAACACTCCACATACTGCCCGTCCTTCTGTGTGGACGGCCAGCATGACCTTGGTCGCCAGCTCGCGATTCAGGTTAAAAAACACCTCGAGCACTTCGACGACGAAATCCATCGGTGTGTAGTCATCGTTGAACAAAACCACCTTGTACATCGGCGGCGCCTGTAACGCAGGCTTTGCTTCCTGAACAGCAACGCCTGCCGAATCGTCGTCGTGCTCCTGTGGAAGATCCTTTTGGAGAAGCGGGCGATCCTGATTGAATGTTAGTCGAATCTGGCTGATTGCATGCATGGAAAGAAAGGTTCGTCAGTTGTGCAATTACAGTGGTGGGGGCGGTTGTCCACGTTTTCAACTCCGACTGCCCGGTCACCTTGACTATCGGGAAAACGGTGTTACAACCAATAGAGCCCACAGTGGGTAAAAAAGATCCGCGGAGTCAATCCTTTTAACGGATTAGATTGCGGATGAATTGGATGATACTCCAGCGATGGAGTCTGTTGCAGAGGGATTTGAGCATGGCTGTCGGCAAGGTGAAATGGTTCAACAATGCCAAGGGATTCGGCTTTATCAATACCGATGCCCGCGAAGGCCGCGATGAGGATGGCAAAGAGATCGATTTCTTTGCGCACTACTCCGCCATTCAAATGGAAGGATATAAAACCCTCAAGGCCGGACAAGCCGTGGTTTTCGATATTGTTCAAGGCCCCAAAGGGCTGCATGCCGTAGGCATAAATGCTGTCATCGAAAAACCATCCAGTGCCGCTGAGGGCTCTGCTGTCGGCGCCGCTGCGGCTGCCGCTACCGCGACTGCCAAAGCGATGAGCTGACTGATTTTCACCTGAATATCCCAAGCAATAAAAAACCGCCTGACTCAATGAAGAGTCAGGCGGTTTTTATCTGCCCGCGTTTTTACATATGCGAAATCAGCGCATCGCCGAAGCCCGAAGACGAAACCAGCTTGGCGCCGTCCATCAGTCGTTCGAAGTCATAGGTCACGGTTTTGGCCGAGATAGCGCCGTTGGTGCCCTTGATGATCAAATCCGCCGCTTCCGTCCAGCCCATGTGGCGCAGCATCATTTCTGCCGAGAGAATCAGCGAACCCGGATTCACCTGATCCTTGCCGGCGTACTTCGGCGCAGTACCGTGAGTCGCTTCGAACATCGCCACGGTGTCGGACAGGTTGGCGCCCGGCGCGATACCGATACCGCCCACTTCCGCCGCCAGGGCGTCAGAAAGGTAGTCGCCGTTCAGGTTCAGGGTCGCGATTACATCGTATTCTGCCGGGCGCAGCAGGATCTGCTGGAGCATGGCGTCGGCGATGGCATCTTTGACCACAACGTTCTTGCCGGTTTTCGGATTCTTGAACTGCATCCACGGGCCGCCGTCGAGCAGGGTCGCGCCGAATTCTTCGGCGGCCACTTCGTAGGCCCACTCTTTGAAGGCACCTTCGGTGAACTTCATGATGTTGCCTTTGTGCACGATGGTCAGCGAATCGCGGTCGTTATCGACCACATATTGCAGAGCCTTGCGCGCCAGACGCTTGGTGCCTTCCAGCGAAACAGGCTTGACGCCAATGCCGCAGTTTTCGTCGAAACGGATCTTGGTGACGCCCATTTCTTCTTTAAGGAATTTGATGACCTTGGTGGCTTCCGGCGAACCGGCCTTCCACTCAATGCCGGCATAGATGTCTTCGGAGTTCTCGCGGAAGATGGTCATGTCGACGTCGCCAGGCTTTTTCACCGGGCTTGGCACGCCTTCGAACCAGCGCACCGGGCGCAGGCAGACGTACAGGTCGAGTTGCTGACGCAGGGCCACGTTCAGCGAGCGGATGCCGCCACCGACCGGAGTGGTAAGCGGGCCTTTGATGGAAACCACGTAATCCTTGACTGCATCGAGAGTTTCCTGAGGCAGCCAGGTGTCCTGATCATAAACCTGAGTGGCTTTTTCCCCGGCGTAGACTTCCATCCAGGAAATCTTGCGTTTACCGCCGTATGCCTTTTGAACTGCAGCATCGACAACCTTGATCATCACCGGGCTGATGTCGACACCAATGCCGTCACCTTCGATGAAGGGGATGATCGGGTTATCAGGAACATTGAGAGAATGGTCTGCATTGACGGTGATTTTGTCGCCGACGGCTGGAACCTGAATCTTCTTGTAACCCATGCTGAACTCCATTGTTTGGATTGAACATCTGGCTTGGTTCGAGCGTAACCCAGTTAAATCAACACGCAAACCCTCTGTTCGTGGCGCGGCTACATCTCGTTTCGTACAAGCCTGAAAGCAAAGGGAAAAGCGCCAAACTCAAGCATTCCCGACGACTCTACGCCCCACCCTGCCCTGCGACCTTTAGACCAATGGACGAGAATCGTTGCATATGAACCATCGGCAGATTGCCAGCTACCTATGTATAATGCCGCCCGCTGACCACAGGGTCACGACGGCTGGCCTCTCTAGCACGAGACTTTCCGCCTGATTGGTCGGGTTGTTACCGCAACCTGACTGCTTGACGCTCTACTGATGCACCCAACATCACCGCGAAGAATCTCGACATTCGGTTCATGGATGACTTTGAACGAACGCGCTTACCCGGCGCCCCTCGAGTTTCTGCGCACGCTTTAGCAAAGAAGAGAGAGTTAATCCGAATATGCCCACCCGCTCGAAGATCATCTATACCTTCACCGACGAAGCTCCAGCCCTCGCCACCTATTCCCTGCTGCCGATCATCGAGGCTTACACCGCCTCGGCCGATATCGCCGTGGAAACCCGCGATATCTCTCTTGCAGCACGTATTCTGGCCAGCTTCCCCGAGCAACTGGGCGACAAAGCCGTAGCCGACCACCTCGCCGAACTGGGCGACCTGGCCGTTACGCCTGAAGCCAACATCATCAAGCTGCCGAACATCAGCGCTTCGGTGCCACAGCTGCAAGCCGCGATCAAAGAGCTGCAAGCTCAGGGTTACAACCTCCCGGACTACCCGGAAACCGTGACCAGCGATGCCGACAAAGATGCCAAGGCACGTTACGACAAGGTCAAGGGCAGCGCCGTGAACCCGGTTCTGCGTGAAGGCAACTCTGACCGCCGTGCTCCGCTGTCGGTCAAGAACTATGCGCGCAAGCACCCGCACAAAATGGGCGCCTGGGCCAAAGACTCCAAGTCCCACGTCGCTCACATGAGCACCGGCGATTTCTACGGCAGCGAAAAAGCTGCTCTGATCGACGCCGCTGACGCCGTGAAGATCGAGCTGATCGCCAAGGACGGTACTGCTACCGTTCTGAAAGAAAAAACCACCGTTCAGGCCGGCGAGATCCTCGACTGCGCCGTGATGAGCAAAAACGCCCTGCGCGCATTCATCGCTGCTGAAATCGAAAGCGCCAAGGCTCAAGGCGTACTGCTCTCGGTTCACCTGAAAGCGACCATGATGAAGGTCTCCGACCCGATCATGTTCGGCCAGATCGTTGCCGAGTTCTATAAAGACGCCCTGACCAAGCACGCTGACGTGCTGGCCGAGATCGGCTTCAACCTGAACAACGGCATCGGCGATCTGTACGCGCGCATCAAGGCCCTGCCGGCTGAGCAGCAAGCTCAGATCGAAGCTGACATGGCAGCGGTCTACGCTGCTCGCCCATCGCTGGCGATGGTCAACTCCGACAAAGGCATCACCAACCTGCACGTGCCGAGCGACGTGATCGTCGACGCCTCGATGCCAGCAATGATCCGTGACTCCGGCAAAATGTGGGGCACCGACGGTCAACTGCACGACACCAAGGCGGTGATCCCGGATCGTTGCTACGCGACCATCTACCAGGCTGTGATCGAAGATTGCAAAGCCAATGGCGCTTTCGATCCGACCACCATGGGCAGCGTGCCAAACGTTGGCCTGATGGCGAAGAAAGCCGAAGAGTACGGCTCGCACGACAAGACCTTCCAGATCAAGGCTGACGGCGTGGTTCGCGTCACCGACAGCAAGGGCAACCTGCTGATGGAACAGGCTGTTGAAGCCGGCGACATCTTCCGCATGTGCCAGACCAAAGACGCGCCGATCCAGGACTGGGTCAAACTGGCCGTCAACCGTGCTCGCGCCAGCAGCACTCCAGCGATCTTCTGGCTCGACCCAATGCGCGCTCACGATGGCGTAGTGATCGAGAAAGTTCAGGCTTACCTGAAGGATCACGACACCACCGGTCTGGACATCCAGATCATGGCGCCGGTCGACGCCATGAAGTTCACCCTGCAGCGCACCCGCGAAGGCAAGGACACCATTTCGGTGACCGGCAACGTACTGCGCGACTACCTGACTGACCTGTTCCCGATCATGGAACTGGGCACCAGCGCCAAGATGCTGTCGATCGTGCCGCTGATGAACGGCGGTGGCCTGTTCGAAACCGGCGCCGGCGGTTCGGCTCCGAAGCACGTGCAGCAACTGGTTGAAGAAAACTTCCTGCGCTGGGATTCGCTGGGCGAGTTCCTCGCACTGGCAGCGTCCCTTGAGCATCTGGGCGTGAACTACAACAACCCGAAAGCACTGGTGCTGTCGAAGACCCTGGACCAGGCCACTGGCCAGTTCCTCGACAACAACAAGTCGCCATCGCGCAAAGTCGGCAACATCGACAACCGCGGCAGCCACTTCTACCTGGCAATGTACTGGGCTCAGGCCCTGGCCGCCCAGACTGAAGACGCTGCACTGCAAGCGCAGTTCGCGACTCTGGCCAAGACTCTGACCGAGAACGAAGCAACCATCGTTGCCGAGCTCAACGCCGTTCAGGGCAAGCCAGTCGACATCGGCGGTTACTACCACGCCAATGCCGAGCTGATCAGCAAGGCAATGCGCCCAAGCGCAACCCTCAACGCGGCGATTGCTGCGCTGGTTTAAGGTTGTAGCGCTGTAAACGAACCCCGGCCCTGTGCCGGGGTTTGTGTTTCTGCTCAAGATCAAAAGATCGCAGCCTTCGGCAGCTCCTACATTGATCCTTGTAGGAGCTGCCGAAGGCTGCGATCTTTTGATCTTCAATGCACCGAAAATTTTACAGAGGAAGACTCATGGAATGGCTCCCCCACATCACCGTCGCCACCATCGTCGAGGACAACGGTCGCTTCCTGATGGTCGAGGAACACAAGGCCGGGCGTAACGTGCTCAACCAGCCCGCCGGCCATCTCGACCCGGACGAAACCCTGATCGACGCTGCCATCCGCGAAACTCTCGAAGAAACCGGCTGGGACGTTGAACCCACCGGCGTCATCGGCATTTACCTGTACACCGCACCAAGCAACGGCGTGACTTACCAGCGCGTGTGCTTCAGCGCCAAAGCGGTAAAACACAACGCGGATTACCAGCTCGACGATGGCATCGTCGGCGCCAAGTGGCTGACCCGCGACGAATTAATCGCTCAACGCGACAACTGGCGCAGCGAGCTGATCATCCGTTGCATCGACGATTATCTGGCCGGTCATCACTTCAGCCTCGAACTGATCCGCCCTTCTCTTTAGCCTTGAGGCCGCGAGCCTGCTAGAATCGCGTCCTTTTTCAAGACACTCATTGAATCCCTATGCGTGATCCAGCCCCTTCTGACACATCCAAGAAGCGCGTCATTGTCGGCATGTCCGGCGGCGTGGACTCTTCCGTTTCCGCTCTCCTGCTGATCGAGCAGGGCTTTGAAGTGGAAGGCCTGTTCATGAAGAACTGGGAAGAAGACGACGGAACGGAATACTGCACCGCCATGGACGACCTGGCAGATGCTCAGGCTGTCTGCGACAAAATCGGTATCAAGCTGCACACCGCCAACTTCGCCGCCGAGTACTGGGACAATGTGTTCGAGCACTTCCTGGCCGAATACAAGGCCGGACGCACGCCGAACCCGGACATCCTCTGCAACCGCGAGATCAAGTTCAAGGCGTTCCTCGACTACGCCATGATGCTCGGCGCCGACCTGATCGCCACCGGTCACTACGTGCGCCGCCGCGACATTGATGGTCGTACCGAACTGCTCAAAGGCCTCGATCCGAACAAGGATCAAAGCTACTTCCTGCACGCCGTCGGCGGCGAACAGATCGCCAAGACCCTGTTCCCGGTCGGCGAACTGGAAAAGCCAGAAGTTCGGGCGATTGCCGAGAAATACGAGCTGGCCACCGCCAAGAAGAAGGATTCCACCGGGATCTGCTTTATCGGCGAGCGTCGCTTCAGCGACTTCCTCAAGCAATACCTGCCGGCGCAACCGGGCGAGATCAAAACCACCGAAGGCGAAGTCATCGGCCGTCACCACGGCTTGATGTACCACACCATCGGTCAGCGCCAGGGCCTAGGCATCGGCGGTTTGAAAGACGCTGGCGATGAGCCGTGGTACGTGCTGCGCAAGGATCTCGACAGCAACGAGCTGATCGTCGGCCAGGGCAACAACCATCCATGGCTGTTCTCCGGCGCCCTGCTCGCTTCGGAAATCTATTGGGTCAACCCGATCGACCTGAGCCAGCCGCTGCGCCTGACCGCGAAAGTGCGTTATCGCCAGAGCGATCAAGCCTGCACCCTGGAAAAAACCGCCAGCGGCTACCGCGCCGTGTTCGATGAACCGCAACGCGCGGTCACGCCGGGCCAATCGGTGGTGTTCTATGACGGTGAAATCTGCCTCGGCGGCGGCGTGATCGAAGTCGCCGAGCCGTGGAGCGGCCAGGCATGAGCCCGACTCAGGAGCAACTGACGGCGCTCGGCGGCGTTTTTCTCGCCGCCGTGCTGGTCGACCGGATCGCCAAGACCGGCCAGACCAGCGAAGCCGGCCTGACCTGCATGCTCGGCAGCCTGTTGGTGCGCGATCCGAAGGACACGCTGGACGTGTACGGCGGCGACGATCTCAATCTGCGTGAAGGTTACCGAGCGTTGATCGGCGCCCTCGAACGCGACCCGAGCACCTTGCAGCGCGAACCACTGCGTTATGCCCTGTCGATGCTTGGCCTGGAGCGTCAACTGGCCAAACGTGACGACATGCTCGATATCATCGGCAAGCGCTTGCCGCAGATCCAGTCGCAGGTCGAGCATTTCGGCCCGGCCCACGAGAACGTGGTGGCTGCCTGTGGTGCGCTGTATCAGGACACCCTGAGCACCTTGCGCCAACGCATTCAGGTGCACGGCGACATGCGCAACCTGCAGCAACCGAGCAATGCGTCGAAGATCCGCGCCCTGCTGCTTGCCGGTATTCGTTCGGCGCGCCTGTGGCGACAGCTCGGCGGCCATCGCTGGCAGCTGGTGATCAGCCGGCGCAAGCTGCTCAAAGAGCTGTATCCGTTGATGCGCAGCGAGTAAAACGCCGCGCAATAAAAGCTTTGTAGTCTGTAACGCGTAATACGCCGGTCAGTTGGCAACGGACCGGCGGATTTTTTCATGTATGATACGCGCCCCATTTCGTTGCCCGACTGTCCGAGAACACCCCATGCAGCTTTCTTCGCTCACTGCGGTTTCCCCTGTTGACGGCCGCTACGCCGGCAAAACCCAGGCCCTGCGCCCGATTTTCAGCGAGTACGGCCTGATCCGTGCCCGTGTTCTGGTTGAAGTGCGCTGGCTCCAGCGCCTGGCCGCCCACGCTGGTATCCCTGAAGTGCCAGCCTTCTCCGCCGAGGCCAACGCCGTTCTCAATGAACTGGCTGAAAACTTCTCGCTGGAGCACGCCGAGCGCGTCAAAGAGATCGAGCGCACCACCAACCACGACGTCAAAGCGATCGAATACCTGCTCAAAGAGCAGGCGGCCAAGCTGCCGGAGCTGGCCAAGGTCAGCGAGTTCATCCACTTTGCCTGCACCAGCGAAGACATCAACAACCTGTCCCACGCCCTGATGCTGCGCGAAGGCCGTGACGACGTGATGCTGCCGCTGATGCGCCAGACCGCCAACGCCATCCGCGAACTGGCCATCCGTTTCGCTGACGTGCCGATGCTGTCGCGCACCCACGGTCAACCGGCCTCCCCGACTACTTTGGGTAAAGAGCTGGCGAACGTGGTTTACCGTCTCGAGCGTCAGATCGCTCAGGTCGCTGCCGTTCCACTGCTGGGCAAGATCAACGGCGCTGTCGGCAACTACAACGCACACCTGTCGGCCTATCCGCAGATCGACTGGGAAGCCAATGCCCGCGCCTTCATCGAAGATGAGCTGGGTCTGGGCTTCAACCCGTACACCACGCAGATCGAACCGCACGACTACATCGCCGAGCTGTTCGACGCGATCGCGCGCTTCAACACCATCCTGATCGACTTCGACCGTGACATCTGGGGCTACATCTCCCTGGGCTATTTCAAGCAGCGCACCATCGCTGGCGAAATCGGCTCGTCGACCATGCCGCACAAGGTCAACCCGATCGACTTCGAAAACTCCGAAGGCAACCTGGGCATCGCCAACGCATTGTTCCAGCACCTGGCGAGCAAACTGCCGATCTCCCGCTGGCAGCGCGACCTGACCGACTCCACCGTTCTGCGCAACCTCGGTGTCGGCTTCGCCCACAGCGTGATCGCCTACGAAGCCAGCCTCAAAGGCATCAGCAAACTGGAGCTCAACGAGCAGAAGATTGCCGCTGACCTCGACGCTTGCTGGGAAGTGTTGGCTGAGCCGATCCAGACCGTGATGCGCCGCTACAACATCGAAAACCCGTACGAGAAGCTGAAAGAACTGACCCGCGGCAAGGGCATCAGCCCTGAAGCGTTGCAGACTTTCATCGATGGCCTGGACATGCCTGCCGAAGCGAAAGCCGAGCTCAAGCAACTGACCCCGGCCAACTACATCGGCAACGCTGTAGCGCAAGCCAAACGCATCTGATCGACCGCTTGATCCGTTTGAGACGCCCGGCCGCGCCGGGCGTTTTTATTCCCGTCTGAAAAGTGCTTTTTTTCAATAGGTTACATATGAATTCCGATATTCCTCTTCAACTTCTGGGCGGCCTCACTGCACGCGAATTCCTGCGCGACTACTGGCAGAAAAAGCCACTGCTGATCCGTCAGGCGATTCCTGACTTCGAAAGCCCGATCGACGCCGACGAACTGGCCGGCCTGGCCCTGGAAGAAGAAGTCGAATCGCGCCTGGTGATCGAGCACGGCGAGCGTCCATGGGAACTGCGTCGCGGCCCGTTCGCTGAAGACGAATTCAGCAAACTGCCGGAAAAAGAGTGGACCCTGCTGGTTCAGGCCGTCGACCAATTCGTCCCGGAAGTCAGCGAACTGCTGGAAAATTTCCGCTTCCTGCCGAGCTGGCGCGTCGATGACGTGATGATCAGCTTCGCCGCCCCGGGTGGCAGCGTTGGTCCGCACTTCGACAACTACGACGTGTTCCTCCTGCAAGGCCACGGCAAGCGCAACTGGAAAATCGGCCAGATGTGCGACTCCGAGAGCCCGCTGTTGCAACACGCCGATCTGCGCATCCTCGCCGAATTCCACGAGACCGAAGAGTGGGTGCTGGAACCGGGCGACATGCTCTACCTGCCGCCGCGTCTGGCTCACTGCGGTGTCGCGGTCCACAACTGCATGACCTACTCGGTCGGCTTCCGCGCACCAAGCGCTTCCGAAGTGCTGACTCACTTCACCGACTTCCTCAGCCAGTTCCTGACTGACGAAGAGCGCTACACCGATGCCGACGCGCAGCCAGCAGCCGATCCACACCAGATTCAACACGATGCACTGGATCGCCTGAAAGCCCTGCTCGCTGAGCACATGAGCGACGAGCGTCTGCTGCTGACCTGGTTCGGCCAGTACATGACCGAGCCGCGTTATCCGGAACTGGTGGCTGGCCCGGAAGAAATCGAAGAAGAAGACTTCCTCGCTGCCCTGCAGGATGGCGCCATCCTGATCCGCAACCCGAGTGCGCGCTTGGCCTGGTCGGAAGTCGATGACGACCTGCTGCTGTTCGCCAGCGGCCAGAGCCGTTACCTGCCGGGCAAACTGCGCGAACTGCTGAAGCTGATCTGCGCCGCTGACGCCCTGCACACTGACAACCTCGGTGAGTGGCTGAACGACGAAGACGCTTGCGGCCTGCTGTGCCAGTTGGTCAAGCAAGGGAGCCTGGGGTTCGCCGATGAATAAGATTCGCGTACGTGTCGCAGACTGGCAGAAGGACATCGCCGAGATCCGGCGCATTCGTGAAACGGTGTTCATCGCCGAACAATCGGTGCCACCCGAGCTGGAATGGGACGCGGATGACGCGACCGCCGTGCATTTTCTGGCGTTTGAAGGCGACTTTCCGATTGGCACTGCGCGCTTGTTGCCCGACGGGCACATTGGCCGGGTTTCGGTGCTGAAAGACTGGCGCGGGATGAAGGTCGGTGATGCGCTGATGCAAGCGGTGATCGCCGAAGCTGAAGAACGTGGTTTGAAGCAGCAGATGCTCAGCGCTCAGGTGCAGGCCACGGCGTTCTATGAGCGCTTGGGTTTCAAACTGGTCAGTGAGGAATTCCTCGAAGCCGGGATTCCGCATGTCGACATGGTTCGGCATTCGGCCTGAGCCCCGCCCTGATCGTTCCCACGCTCTGCGTGGGAATGCCTCTCGGGACGCTCCGCGCCCCTTGCGGCATGTGACGCAGAGCGTCACTGGCTGCATTCCCACGCAGAGCGTGGGAACGATCACGCCCCGACATCAACCGATGCCGGGGCGTTTTGCTGTCTACGATTCAACTTGCCCCACCCCAGGCCGACAAACTGGCAATATCAAGCCTTTCGAAAGCGGAGATAACGGACATGTCCCTACGCACCCTGCTCACCACCCTGCTGCTCGGTTGCAGTTTTTCGGTGATGGCAGCCACAGAAATCGTGCCCCTTAATTACCGCACCAGCGCCGACATGCTGCCGATGGCGCAAGACTTCCTCGGCAAGGACGGTCAGGTCAGCGCCTACGGCAACCAGCTGATCATCAAGGCCGAGCCGGACAAGATTCAGGAACTCAAGGCGCTGATCACCCAACTGGACACTGCGCCCAAGCGCTTGCTGATCACCGTCGACACCAATGAAAACAATGGCCGTGGCGACGAAGGTTATTCGGTCAACGGCGCTCAGCCGAATCAGACCCGCATCATCAGCCGCAGCACCACCAGCCGCGAAGGCGGCGTCCAGCAAGTTCAGGCCACCGATGGCATGCCCGCGCTGATTCAAGTCGGCCAAAGCGTACCGATCACCAATGTTCAGAGCGATTCCTACGGCGGTTACAACAGCCAGACCCAATACCGCAACGTCACCCAGGGTTTCTATGTCACCGCCAGCGTCACCGGCGACATCGTTCATCTGGCGATCAGTACCAACCGTGACCGCATGAGCCAGGAACGTCCCGATGTAGTGAACGTGCAAAGCACCGACACAACTGTCAGCGGGCGCCTCGGCGAGTGGATCACCCTCGCTGGCGTCAATCGCCAGACTCAGGCCGACAAACAGGGCCTGACCCGCAGCTACTCGACTCAAGGCCGGGACGACATGACCTTGCGGGTGAAAGTCGACGCCTTGGACTAAAGCACCGAAAACTGACTGATTAGTCGTATTAGACGAAAGATGTAGTGCTTGAAAAAAAGCACTACAAAACGTTTGACGGGGTAAAAAAGCGAAGGCATGATGGCCTCGCTCCCGCTAATCAGAGGCCCTGGCAAGGGCCTTCGAAGCGATGTTCGCACCTACCCCGCGAACCGCTTCGTGTCTGTACCGCCCACAAGGTGTGTTTGACGAGGTTGCCGACTGGAACGAAGTTGTCCCGAGGGACGGAAGCGTATTTAGGTAACCCGGCATCACACTGTAGACCGTATAGAGGCCCACGACGCCCGAATGCGCCCGCAGTCCGCCACTACCTGCTCACTTCCCCTCGAGCCCATCGTTCATCCCGTCGCCTACCCCGCCGAATCCGACTTGACCACCTAAGCTTCTGGTCAGCGAGCGCAGGAATTTTCCACCGCAGAACAACTTTTCATAAAAGACGCGACGAGGTTTATCTCCATGGCACTGACACGCGAACAGCAAATTGCAGCCCTCGAAAAAGACTGGGCTGAAAACCCGCGCTGGAAAGGCGTGACACGCACTTACTCCGCTGCTGACGTCGTCCGTCTGCGTGGCTCGGTTCAACCTGAGCACACCTTTGCAAAAATGGGCGCCGACAAGCTGTGGAACCTGGTCACCCAGGGTGCCAAGCCGTCCTTCCGTCCTGAGAAAGATTTCGTCAACTGCATGGGCGCCCTGACCGGCGGCCAGGCTGTTCAACAGGTTAAAGCCGGTATCCAGGCAATCTACCTGTCGGGCTGGCAAGTGGCTGCGGACAACAACTCCGCTGAATCCATGTACCCGGACCAGTCGCTGTACCCGGTGGACTCGGTGCCAACCGTGGTCAAGCGCATCAACAACTCGTTCCGTCGTGCTGACCAGATCCAGTGGAAAGCCGGCAAGAACCCGGGCGACGATGGCTACATCGACTACTTCGCGCCGATCGTGGCTGACGCTGAAGCCGGTTTCGGCGGCGTTCTGAACGCTTACGAGCTGATGAAGAGCATGATCGAAGCAGGCGCCGCTGGCGTTCACTTCGAAGACCAACTGGCTTCCGTGAAGAAGTGTGGTCACATGGGCGGCAAAGTACTGGTTCCGACTCAGGAAGCCGTACAGAAGCTGACCGCTGCGCGTCTGGCGGCTGACGTTGCCGGTACCCCGACCATCATCCTGGCCCGTACCGACGCCAACGCTGCTGACCTGCTGACTTCCGACTGCGACCCGTACGACCAGCCGTTCGTGACTGGCGAGCGCACTCAGGAAGGCTTCTACAAGGTTCGTGCCGGCCTCGATCAAGCCATCGCCCGTGGCCTGGCTTATGCGCCGTACGCCGACCTGATCTGGTGCGAAACCGCCAAGCCGGATCTGGACGAGGCTCGTCGCTTCGCTGAAGCGATCAAAAAGGAATACCCGGACCAACTGCTGTCGTACAACTGCTCGCCTTCCTTCAACTGGAAGAAAAACCTCGACGACGCGACCATCGCCAAGTTCCAGCGCGAACTGTCCGCCATGGGTTACAAGCACCAGTTCATCACCCTGGCCGGCATTCACAACATGTGGCACAGCATGTTCAACCTGGCGCACGACTACGCCCGCAACGACATGACTGCCTACGTGAAGCTGCAAGAGCAGGAATTCGCTGACGCCGCCAAGGGTTACACCTTCGTGGCTCACCAGCAGGAAGTGGGCACCGGCTACTTCGACGACATGACCACTGTGATTCAAGGTGGCTCGTCGTCGGTCACCGCACTGACCGGTTCGACTGAAGAAGAACAGTTCCACTGATTCGGCTTCGCTGAGCAAACGGCCTTTGCGGATCGTATAGAAAGCTAACCGCAGAGCCGCAAAACTGACGCCCCGACTGGTTCGGGGCGTTTTTTTTGCGCCCGGAAAACACACCCTCCCCTGTAGGAGCTGCCGAAGGCTGCGATCTTTTGATTTTGCTTTTAAAAGACAAGATCAAAAGATCGCAGCCTTCGGCAGCTCCTACAGGGAGCATGTGTTGGGTTCAAGACCTCCCAAGCGCCACGAAACCTTGTGGGAGCGAGCCTGCTCGCGAATGCGTTGTGCCAGCTTGCACACGTGGTGACTGACCCACCGCTTTCGCGAGCAGGCTCGCTCCCACAGGTTTTCTCTTCAGCCCGGGAGAGAAAACATTGATCCAGCGCGGTACATCCGTCAGAAAAATCCGCTAAAACGGGCGCCGTCGCTACTTGCAGTAACGTGCAAGTAAGACAACTTCCCAACTGACATCCCGTTAAACAGTTACAAAACCACTCCAAACGATATCAATTATCATTTAGCCGCAACTATGTTCGTTACATTCCCTACAAAACATTATTTGCATAAACCCGCCTAATGCCCGCAACGCATGGGCTGCAGGGCATTGGAGATGCGCTATGTCCTTATTCCAATAAATAATTTCGCTATAGGAATTTTACTTGCAGGGTGTTTAGCCATAAAATCAGCGCGATTGATTGCTGCGACATATCGTCACTGCCTATTTCTTTATCAAGCTCAGAGACCTTTGCTCTCTGTTAAGGATTACCAGCATGCCCGAAGCGACAGGACTCATGGCCCACAACTGGGGCTTTGCCATTTTCCTTCTGGGTGTCGTCGGCCTGTGTGCCTTCATGCTTGGCGTCTCCAGCCTCCTTGGGTCAAAAGCCTGGGGCCGCAGCAAAAACGAACCGTTCGAGTCGGGCATGCTACCTACCGGTGGCGCCCGCTTGCGGCTCTCAGCCAAATTCTATCTGGTCGCGATGCTCTTCGTGATCTTCGATATCGAAGCCCTCTTTCTCTTTGCATGGTCTGTGTCCGTCCGCGAAAGCGGCTGGACCGGATTCGTCGAAGCTCTCGTTTTCATAGCAATTCTGTTGGCAGGTCTTGTCTACCTGTTCCGAGTGGGCGCCCTTGACTGGGCTCCGGAAGCTCGTCGCAAGCGGCAGGCGAAGCTGAAACAATGAGGCTTTGGCAATGCAATACAATCTCACCAGGATCGACCCCGATGCTCCTAACGAGCAATATCCGATTGGCGAACGGGAAACCGTTTCCGATCCGTTAGAAGATCAAGTCCACAAAAACATTTTCATGGGCAAGCTGGAAGACGTGCTGAGTGGCGCGGTCAACTGGGGACGTAAGAACTCCCTGTGGCCGTACAACTTCGGTTTGTCGTGCTGCTACGTGGAAATGACCACCGCCTTCACGGCGCCCCACGACATCGCGCGCTTTGGCGCCGAAGTTATCCGGGCATCGCCGCGTCAGGCCGACTTCATGGTTATCGCCGGTACCTGCTTCATCAAGATGGCGCCGATCATCCAGCGTCTCTACGAGCAGATGCTCGAGCCGAAGTGGGTTATCTCCATGGGTTCGTGCGCTAACTCCGGCGGCATGTACGACATCTACTCTGTGGTTCAAGGGGTGGACAAGTTCCTGCCCGTGGACGTCTACGTACCTGGCTGCCCGCCCCGTCCGGAAGCATTTCTGCAAGGCTTGATGCTGTTGCAGGAATCGATTGGACAGGAGCGTCGTCCGCTTTCCTGGGTCGTTGGTGATCAAGGCGTTTATCGCGCCGACATGCCTTCGCAGAAGGAACAGCGCCGCGAACAGCGAATCGCAGTCACCAACCTGCGCAGCCCTGACGAAGTCTGATCCAGATCTGTTCTTACAAAAGAAACGAGAAGCTGGCTTCATTCTTTACGTTGACCGAAAGCGAAAAAATAACCATGACTACAGGCAGCGCTCTGTACATCCCGCCTTATAAGGCAGACGACCAGGATGTGGTCGTTGAATTGAACAACCGTTTTGGCCCGGAGGCGTTCACCGCCCAGCCGACCCGCACCGGCATGCCGGTGCTGTGGGTGGCGCGTGCCAAACTCGTCGAAGTCCTGACTTTCCTGCGTAACCTGCCCAAGCCGTACGTCATGCTCTATGACCTGCACGGCGTGGACGAGCGTCTGCGCACCAAGCGTCAAGGGCTGCCGAGCGACGCCGAGTTCACCGTGTTCTATCACCTCATGTCGCTGGAGCGTAATAGTGACGTGATGATCAAGGTCGCCTTGTCCGAGAGCGACCTCAGCTTACCGACCGTCACCAGCATCTGGCCGAACGCCAACTGGTACGAGCGTGAAGTCTGGGACATGTTCGGTATCGACTTCAAAGGCCACCCGCACCTGTCGCGCATCATGATGCCGCCGACCTGGGAAGGTCACCCGCTGCGCAAGGACTTCCCGGCGCGCGCCACCGAATTCGATCCGTACAGCCTCAACCTCGCCAAGCAACAGCTTGAGGAAGAAGCCGCGCGCTTCCGTCCTGAAGACTGGGGCATGAAGCGCTCCGGCCCGAACGAGGACTACATGTTCCTCAACCTTGGCCCGAACCACCCTTCGGCGCACGGTGCGTTCCGCATCATTCTGCAACTGGACGGTGAAGAGATCGTCGACTGCGTGCCGGACATCGGTTACCACCACCGTGGTGCCGAGAAGATGGCCGAGCGTCAGTCGTGGCACAGCTTCATTCCGTACACCGACCGTATCGACTACCTCGGCGGCGTGATGAACAACCTGCCGTACGTGCTCTCGGTCGAGAAGCTGGCCGGCATCAAAGTGCCTGAGAAGGTCGACGTCATCCGCATCATGATGGCCGAGTTCTTCCGGATCACCAGCCACCTGCTGTTCCTCGGGACTTACATCCAGGACGTTGGTGCGATGACCCCGGTGTTCTTCACCTTCACCGACCGCCAGAAGGCGTACACGGTGATTGAAGCCATCACCGGTTTCCGTCTGCACCCGGCCTGGTACCGCATCGGTGGCGTCGCCCACGACCTGCCGCGCGGCTGGGAAAAACTGGTGAAAGACTTCGTTGAATGGCTGCCAAAACGCCTCGACGAATACACCAAGGCTGCCCTGCAGAACAGCATTCTCAAGGGCCGTACCATCGGCGTTGCCCAGTACAACACCAAAGAAGCCCTGGAATGGGGTGTCACCGGTGCTGGCCTGCGTTCGACCGGTTGCGATTTCGACCTGCGTAAAGCGCGTCCGTACTCCGGCTACGAAAACTTCGAGTTCGAAGTACCGCTGGCTGCCAACGGCGATGCCTACGACCGCTGCATGGTTCGCGTCGAAGAAATGCGCCAGAGCATCAAGATCATCGACCAGTGCATGCGCAACATGCCGGAAGGCCCGTACAAGGCGGATCACCCGCTGACCACGCCGCCGCCGAAAGAACGCACGCTGCAGCACATCGAAACCTTGATCACGCACTTCCTGCAAGTTTCGTGGGGCCCGGTCATGCCGGCCAACGAATCCTTCCAGATGATCGAAGCGACCAAGGGCATCAACAGTTATTACCTGACGAGCGACGGCGGCACCATGAGCTACCGTACCCGGATCCGCACTCCAAGCTTCCCGCATCTGCAACAGATCCCTTCGGTGATCAAAGGCAGCATGGTCGCGGACATGATTGCGTACCTGGGTAGTATCGATTTCGTTATGGCCGACGTGGACCGCTAAGCATGAACAGCACGCTTATCCAGACAGACCGTTTCACCTTGAGTGAAACCGAGCGCTCGGCCATCGAGCACGAGCTGCATCACTACGAAGACCCGCGCGCGGCGTCGATCGAAGCCCTGAAGATCGTTCAGAAAGAACGCGGCTGGGTGCCGGATGGCGCCCTGTACGCGATCGGCGAGATCCTCGGCATCCCGGCCAGCGACGTTGAAGGTGTGGCGACGTTCTATAGCCAGATTTTCCGTCAGCCGGTTGGCCGTCACATCATTCGCGTCTGCGACAGCATGGTCTGCTACATCGGCGGCCACGAGTCGGTGGTCAGCGAAATCCAGAACAATCTGGGCATCGGCCTGGGTCAGACCACCACCGACGGTCGTTTCACCCTGCTGCCTGTCTGCTGCCTCGGCAACTGCGACAAGGCACCGGCGCTGATGATCGACGACGACACCTTTGGTGATGTGCAGCCTGCTGGCGTCGCCAAACTGCTCGAGGGCTACGTATGACCCTGACATCTTTCGGTCCTGCCAACCGCATTCAGCGTTCGGCCGAGACTCACCCGCTGACCTGGCGTCTGCGCGATGACGGCGAAGCCGTGTGGCTCGACGAGTACCAGGCCAAGAACGGTTACGCCGCTGCGCGCAAAGCCTTCGCCGACATGGATCAGGACGCCATCGTCCAGACCGTGAAAGACGCCGGCCTCAAAGGTCGCGGCGGTGCAGGCTTCCCCACTGGCGTGAAGTGGGGCCTGATGCCCAAAGACGAATCCATCAACATCCGCTACCTGCTGTGCAACGCGGATGAAATGGAGCCGAACACCTGGAAAGACCGCATGCTGATGGAGCAACTGCCCCATCTACTGATCGAAGGCATGCTGATCAGTGCTCGCGCGCTGAAAACCTACCGTGGCTACATCTTCCTGCGTGGCGAATACACCACCGCCGCCAAGCACCTCAACCGTGCCGTGGAAGAAGCCAAGGCTGCGGGCCTGCTGGGCAAGAACATTCTGGGCAGCGGCTTCGATTTCGAGCTGTTCGTCCACACCGGCGCCGGGCGTTACATCTGCGGTGAAGAAACCGCGCTGATCAACTCCCTCGAAGGCCGCCGCGCCAACCCGCGCTCCAAGCCGCCCTTCCCTGCCGCCGTCGGCGTGTGGGGCAAGCCGACTTGTGTGAACAACGTGGAAACCCTGTGCAACGTGCCGGCGATCATTGCCGACGGCGTGGACTGGTACAAATCGTTGGCCCGCGAAGGCAGCGAAGACATGGGCACCAAGCTCATGGGCTTCTCCGGCAAAGTGAAAAACCCGGGCCTGTGGGAACTGCCATTCGGCGTCACTGGTCGAGAGTTGTTCGAAGACTACGCCGGCGGCATGCGCGACGGTTTCAAACTCAAGGCCTGGCAGCCAGGTGGCGCCGGTACCGGTTTCCTCCTGCCAGAACACCTCGACGCGCAAATGTATGCCGGCGGCATCGCCAAAGTGGGCACCCGTATGGGTACCGGCCTGGCCATGGCGGTGGACGACAGCGTCAACATGGTCTCCTTGCTGCGCAACATGGAGCAGTTCTTCGCTCGCGAGTCGTGCGGTTTCTGCACCCCATGCCGCGATGGCTTGCCATGGAGCGTCAAGCTCTTGATGGCCATCGAACAAGGCCGCGGTCAGCCAGGCGACATCGAGACCCTGCTGGGTCTGGTCAACTTCCTCGGCCCAGGCAAAACCTTCTGTGCTCACGCACCGGGTGCCGTGGAGCCGTTGGGCAGTGCCATCAAATACTTCCGTCCAGAGTTCGAAGCCGGTATCGCGCCAGTCAGCGTCGCCGTCCCGCCTCTGGCAAGGCCGATCGTAATCGGCGCGTAAACGCTTAAAAAGGCGAAGGGTCCGTGCCCTTCGCCTTTCGTCCGATGACGCCTTTCGGGGCTGACTGGATTCGGACGGATAACAAGATTCCATTAGCCACGCCCGCTGACACCGGGCCAACGAAGACCTTTGAACCATGGCCACTATCCACGTAGACGGCAAAGCGCTCGAAGTCGACGGGGCAGACAACCTGTTACAGGCATGTCTGTCGCTGGGCCTCGACATCCCTTATTTCTGCTGGCACCCCGCGCTCGGTAGCGTCGGGGCTTGCCGCCAGTGCGCGGTCAAGCAGTACACCGACGAGAACGACACCCGTGGTCGCATCGTCATGTCCTGCATGACCCCTGCCACCGACAACACCTGGATCTCCATCGAAGATGAAGAATCCAAGGCGTTCCGCGCCAGTGTTGTCGAATGGCTGATGACCAACCACCCGCACGACTGCCCTGTGTGCGAAGAAGGCGGTCATTGCCACCTGCAAGACATGACCGTGATGACCGGCCACAACGAGCGCCGTTATCGCTTCACCAAACGCACCCACCAGAACCAGCAACTGGGGCCGTTCATTTCCCACGAAATGAACCGCTGCATCGCTTGCTACCGCTGCGTGCGTTTCTACAAGGATTACGCTGGCGGCACCGACCTCGGTGTGTTCGGCGCCCACGACAACGTGTACTTCGGTCGCGTTGAAGACGGCACCCTCGAAAGCGAGTTCTCAGGCAACCTCACCGAGGTCTGCCCGACCGGCGTGTTCACCGACAAGACTCACTCCGAGCGCTACAACCGCAAGTGGGACATGCAGTTCGCGCCGAGCATCTGCCATGGCTGCTCGAGCGGTTGCAACATCTCTCCGGGCGAGCGTTACGGCGAACTGCGTCGCATCGAAAACCGTTTCAACGGTTCGGTGAACCAGTACTTCCTGTGCGACCGTGGCCGTTTCGGTTATGGCTACGTCAACCGCACCGACCGTCCACGTCAGCCGCTGCTGGCCGACGGCACCAAGCTCGGTCTGGATGCCGCGCTGGATAAAGCCGCTGACCTGCTGCGCGGTCGCAACATCGTCGGTATCGGTTCGCCGCGCGCCAGCCTCGAAAGCAACTATGCGTTGCGCGAACTGGTTGGCGCCGAGCACTTCTACTCGGGTATCGAAGCCTCCGAACTGGAGCGCATCCGTCTGGTCCTGCAAGTGCTGAAAGACAGCCCGTTGCCAGTGCCGAACATGCGCGACATCGAAGACCACGACGCGATTTTCGTCCTCGGTGAAGACCTGACCCAGACCGCCGCCCGTGTGGCGCTGTCGCTGCGTCAATCGGTCAAAGGCAAGGCTGAAGACATGGCCGAAGCCATGCGCGTTCAGCCTTGGCTCGACGCTGCGGTGAAGAACATCGGTCAGCACGCGCTGAACCCACTGTTCATCGCCAGCCTGGCGGAAACCAAGCTCGACGACATCGCTGAAGAATGCGTACACGCCGCGCCTGACGATCTGGCGCGCATCGGTTTTGCCGTTGCCCACGCACTGGACGCCAGCGCCCCGGCCGTTGAAGGTCTGGACGCTGAAGCACTGGAACTGGCCAAGCGCATCGCTGACGCCCTGCTCGCTGCAAAACGTCCGCTGATCATCGCCGGTACTTCGCTGGGCTCCAAAGCCTTGATCGAAGCCGCTGCGAACATCGCCAAAGCCCTGAAGCTGCGCGAGAAGAACGGTTCGATCAGCCTGATCGTGCCGGAAGCCAACAGCCTTGGCCTGGCCATGCTCGGTGGCGAATCGGTCGACGCGGCGCTGCAAGCTGTGATCGACGGCAAGGCCGACGCCATCGTCGTGCTGGAAAACGATCTGTACACCCGCACCGCCAAAGAAAAAGTCGATGCTGCACTGAACGCTGCGCAAGTGGTGATCGTTGCTGACCATCAGAAGACGGCTACCAGCGATCGCGCGCATCTGGTTCTGCCAGCCGCCAGCTTCGCTGAAGGCGACGGTACGCTGGTCAGCCAGGAAGGTCGCGCCCAGCGCTTCTTCCAGGTTTTCGACCCGCAATACATGGACGCGAGCATCCTGGTTCATGAAGGCTGGCGCTGGCTGCACGCCCTGCGCGCGACCCTGCTGAACCAGCCGATCGACTGGACGCAACTCGACCACGTCACCGCTGCCGTTGCTTCGAGCACCGAGCAACTGGCGCGTATCGTCGACGCTGCACCGTCCGCCGCGTTCCGCATCAAGGGTCTGAAACTGGCGCGTGAGCCGCTGCGTTACTCCGGTCGCACCGCGATGCGCGCCGACATCAGCGTTCACGAACCACGCACCCCGCAAGACAAAGACACCGCGTTCGCCTTCTCCATGGAAGGTTACTCGGGCTCTGCCGAACCGCGTCAGCAGGTGCCATTTGCATGGTCGCCGGGCTGGAACTCGCCACAAGCGTGGAACAAGTTCCAGGACGAAGTCGGTGGCCACATCCGTGCCGGCGACCCGGGCACTCGCCTGATCGAAAGCACCGGTGATTCGCTGAACTGGTTCGCTGCAGCACCGCGCGCATTCAACCCGGCGCCGGGCACCTGGCAAGCCGTGCCGTTCTTCCACCTGTTCGGCAGCGAAGAAAACTCTTCGAAAGCCGCACCGGTTCAAGAGCGCATTCCGGCTCCATACGTGGCTCTGGCCAAGTCGGAAGCGGATCGTCTCGGCGTCAACGACGGTGCCCTGCTGAGCCTGAACGTGGCCGGTCAGACCCTGCGTCTGCCGCTGCGCATCAATGAAGAACTGGGCGCCGGTCTGGTGGCATTGCCTGCGGGCATCGCTGGCATTCCACCGGCATTCGCCGGCGTATCCGTCGACGGTCTGCAGGAGGCAGCGCAATGACCTGGTTCACCCCTGAAGTGATCGATGTGATCCTCTCGGTCGTCAAAGCCATCGTGATTCTGCTGGCCGTTGTGGTTGCAGGCGCGTTGCTCAGCTTTGTCGAACGTCGCCTGCTGGGCTGGTGGCAGGACCGTTACGGTCCGAACCGCGTTGGCCCGTTCGGTATGTTCCAGATCGCCGCCGACATGCTGAAGATGTTCTTCAAGGAAGACTGGACCCCGCCGTTCGCCGACAAGGTGATTTTCACCCTGGCACCGGTGGTGGCCATGTCCGCCCTGCTGATCGCCTTTGCGATCATCCCGATCACCCCGACCTGGGGCGTCGCGGATCTGAACATCGGCCTGCTGTTCTTCTTCGCCATGGCCGGTCTGTCGGTCTACGCGGTGTTGTTCGCCGGCTGGTCGAGTAACAACAAGTTCGCCCTGCTCGGCAGCTTGCGTGCGTCGGCGCAGACCGTGTCCTACGAAGTGTTCATGGGCCTGGCCCTGATGGGCATCGTGGTCCAGGTCGGCTCGTTCAACATGCGCGACATCGTCGAGTACCAGGCGCAGAACCTGTGGTTCATCATTCCGCAGTTCTTCGGCTTCTGTACTTTCTTCATCGCTGGCGTCGCCGTGACTCACCGTCACCCGTTCGACCAGCCGGAAGCGGAACAGGAACTGGCCGACGGTTACCACATTGAATACGCCGGTATGAAATGGGGCATGTTCTTCGTCGGTGAATACATCGGCATCATCCTGATCTCGGCGCTGCTGGTCACCCTGTTCTTCGGTGGCTGGCACGGTCCGTTCGGCATCTTGCCGCAACTGGCCTTCGTCTGGTTCGCACTGAAGACCGCGTTCTTCATCATGCTGTTCATCCTGCTGCGCGCTTCCATCCCGCGTCCGCGTTATGACCAGGTGATGGATTTCAGCTGGAAATTCTGCCTGCCACTGACCCTGATCAATTTGCTGGTGACCGCTGCGGTCGTGTTGTGGAACACGCCTGCAGTCGCGGTTCAGTGAGGATTTGACCCATGTTCAAATATATTGGCGACATCGTTAAGGGTACTGGTACCCAGTTGCGCAGCCTGGTCATGGTCTTCGGCCATGGCTTTCGCAAGCGCGACACCCTGCAATACCCGGAAGAGGCGGTCTACCTGCCACCACGCTACCGTGGTCGCATCGTCCTGACCCGCGACCCCGATGGCGAAGAGCGTTGCGTAGCCTGCAACCTGTGCGCCGTGGCTTGTCCGGTGGGTTGCATCTCGCTGCAGAAAGCTGAAACCGAAGACGGTCGCTGGTACCCGGACTTCTTCCGTATCAACTTCTCGCGCTGCATTTTCTGCGGTCTCTGCGAGGAAGCCTGTCCGACCACCGCGATCCAACTGACTCCGGATTTCGAGATGGCCGAGTTCAAACGTCAGGACCTGGTGTACGAGAAAGAAGATCTGTTGATCTCCGGCCCCGGCAAAAACCCTGATTACAACTTCTATCGTGTTGCAGGTATGGCAATCGCTGGCAAGCCGAAAGGCTCCGCGCAGAACGAAGCCGAACCGATCAACGTGAAGAGCTTGCTGCCTTAAGGAAGAACGATGGAATTCGCTTTCTATTTCGCATCGGGTATCGCTGTTGTGTCCACGCTTCGCGTAGTCACCAACACCAACCCTGTGCATGCCCTGCTCTACCTGATCATCTCGTTGATCGCCGTGGCCATGACCTTCTTCGCACTCGGCGCACCGTTCGCCGGCGTGCTGGAAGTGATCGCTTACGCTGGCGCCATCATGGTGCTGTTCGTGTTCGTGGTGATGATGCTGAACCTGGGCCCGGCCTCGGTTCAGCAAGAACGCGTCTGGCTCAAGCCCGGCATCTGGGCCGGTCCGGTGATTCTCGCCGCGCTGCTGCTGGCCGAACTGCTGTATGTGCTGTTCGCTCACCAGAGCGGCCAGGCCATCGGCCACACCACCGTAGACGCGAAAGCCGTGGGCATCAGCCTGTTCGGCCCGTACCTTCTGGTGGTCGAACTCGCCTCGATGCTGCTGCTCGCTGCAGCCGTCACGGCGTTCCATTTGGGCCGTAACGAGGCGAAGGAGTAAGACATGCCTGCTATCCCTCTCGAACATGGATTGGCCGTTGCCGGCATCCTGTTCTGCCTTGGTCTGGTCGGCCTGATGGTCCGCCGCAACATTTTGTTCGTGTTGATGAGTCTGGAAGTGATGATGAACGCCTCTGCACTGGCGTTCATTGTTGCAGGCGCCCGTTGGGGCCAGCCGGATGGACAGATCATGTTCATTCTGGTGATCAGCCTTGCAGCCGCCGAGGCCAGTATTGGTCTGGCGATCCTGCTGCAACTGTATCGCCGCTTCCACACGCTCGATATCGACGCTGCCAGTGAGATGCGCGGATGAATCTTATCTTTCTGACTTTCGTATTCCCTCTGATCGGTTTCCTGCTGCTGTCGTTCTCCCGTGGACGCTGGTCGGAAAACCTCTCGGCGCTGATCGGCGTGGGTTCCATTGGCTTGTCGGCGATTGTCGCCGCCTACGTCATCTGGCAATTCAACGTCGCGCCACCGGAAGGCGGTCACTACACCCTGGTGTTGTGGAAGTGGATGGCGGTCGAAGGCTTCAAGCCTGACTTCGCCCTCTACATCGACGGCCTGTCGATCACCATGCTCGGCGTGGTCGTTGGCGTCGGTTTCCTGATCCACCTGTTCGCGTCCTGGTACATGCGCGGTGAAGCGGGCTACTCGCGCTTCTTCTCGTACACCAACCTGTTTATCGCCAGCATGCTGTTCCTGGTGCTCGGCGATAACCTGTTGTTCCTGTACTTCGGCTGGGAAGGCGTGGGCCTGTGCTCGTACCTGTTGATCGGTTTCTACTACAGCAACCGCAACAACGGTAACGCCGCTCTCAAGGCCTTCATCGTGACCCGGATCGGCGACGTGTTCATGGCCATCGGCCTGTTCATCCTGTTCCAGCAAGTGGGCACGCTGAACATCCAGGAACTGCTGGTGCTGGCACCGCAGAAATTCCAGGTCGGCGACTTCTGGATCACCTTGGCGACTCTGATGCTGTTGGGTGGTGCGGTCGGTAAATCGGCACAACTGCCACTGCAAACCTGGCTCGCGGACGCGATGGCTGGCCCGACTCCGGTTTCGGCACTGATCCACGCCGCGACGATGGTTACTGCCGGTGTCTACCTGATCGCCCGTACCCACGGTCTGTTCACCCTGGCGCCGGAAATCCTCCACCTGGTGGGCATAGTTGGTGGTGTGACGCTGGTTCTCGCAGGTTTCGCCGCTCTGGTACAGACCGACATCAAACGTATCCTCGCCTACTCGACCATGAGTCAGATCGGCTACATGTTCCTGGCGCTGGGCGTTGGCGCCTGGGATGGCGCGATTTTCCACCTGATGACCCACGCCTTCTTCAAGGCCCTGTTGTTCCTTGCTTCCGGTGCGGTGATCGTTGCCTGCCACCACGAGCAGAACATCTTCAAGATGGGCGGTCTGTGGAAAAAACTGCCACTGGCCTACGCCAGCTTCATCGTTGGTGGTGCCGCCCTCGCCGCTCTGCCACTGGTCACCGCCGGCTTCTACTCCAAGGACGAAATCCTTTGGGAAGCGTTCGCCAGCGGCAACCACGGTCTGCTTTACGCAGGTCTGGTCGGCGCGTTCATGACTTCGCTGTACACCTTCCGCCTGATCTTCATCACGTTCCACGGTGAAGCCAAGACTGAAGCCCACGCTGGTCACGGCATCTCGCACTGGCTGCCACTGTCGGTGCTGATCGTACTGTCGACTTTCGTCGGCGCCATGATCGTGCCACCGCTGCACGGCGTTCTGCCAGAAAGCGTTGGCCATGCCGGTGGCGAAGCCAAGCACAGTCTGGAAATCGCCTCGGGCGCCATTGCCCTGGCCGGTATCCTGCTGGCAGCGCTGCTGTTCCTCGGCAAGCGTCGCTTCGTCACGGCGATCGCCAACAGCGGCATCGGCCGTTTCCTTTCGGCCTGGTGGTTCGCTGCCTGGGGCTTCGACTGGATCTACGACAAACTGTTCGTCAAGCCTTACCTGGCGATCAGCCACGTACTGCGCAAAGACCCGCTCGACCAGACCATCGGTCTGATCCCGCGTATGGCCAAGGGTGGTCACACTGCCCTGAGCCGCACCGAGACCGGTCAACTGCGTTGGTACGCTGCTTCGATGGCTGCTGGTGCCGTGCTGGTCATTGGCGCCATCGTGCTGGTAGCGGTCTGATATGAACCTTGCGAATTTGCGAAAGGAAACGAGCCCGTCATGATTCTGCCTTGGCTAATCCTGATCCCCTTCATCGGCGGCCTGCTGTGCTGGATGGGTGAGCGCTTCGGCGCTACCCTCCCCCGCTGGATTGCGCTGTTGACCATGACCCTGGAACTCGCCCTCGGCCTCTGGCTGTGGGCCCACGGTGACTATTCATTTGCACCGGCGCCTGGCGCCGATCCGACCTGGGCGCTTGAGTTCAAGCATGTCTGGATCCAGCGCTTCGGCATCAACGTGCACCTGGCCCTCGACGGCCTGTCGCTGTTGATGATCCTGCTGACCGGTCTGCTGGGTATCCTCTCGGTACTCTGCTCGTGGAAAGAGATTCAACGTCACGTTGGCTTCTTCCACCTGAACCTGATGTGGATCCTGGGCGGCGTTGTCGGCGTGTTCCTCGCCCTCGACCTGTTCATGTTCTTCTTCTTCTGGGAAATGATGCTGGTGCCGATGTACTTCCTCATCGCGCTCTGGGGTCACAGTTCTTCGGACGGCAAGAAAACCCGGATCTACGCGGCGACCAAGTTCTTCATCTTCACTCAGGCTTCCGGCCTGATCATGCTGGTGGCGATCCTCGGTCTGGTGCTGGTCAACTTCAACAACACTGGCGTGATTACCTTCAACTACGCCGACCTGTTGAAAACCAAGATGTCGATGACCACCGAGTACATCCTGATGCTCGGCTTCTTCATCGCCTTCGCGGTCAAGCTGCCAGTGGTTCCGTTCCACTCGTGGTTGCCTGATGCCCACGCCCAGGCGCCGACTGCCGGTTCCGTCGACCTCGCCGGTATCTTGCTGAAAACCGCTGCTTACGGTCTGCTGCGTTTCGCCCTGCCGCTGTTCCCGAATGCTTCGGCCGAGTTTGCGCCGATCGCCATGACCCTCGGTCTGATCGGGATCTTCTACGGTGCGTTCCTTGCTTTCGCACAAACCGATATCAAGCGTCTGATTGCCTTCTCGTCCGTTTCCCACATGGGCTTCGTGTTGATCGGCATCTATTCCGGCAGCCAACTGGCCCTGCAAGGTGCAGTAATCCAGATGCTGGCGCACGGTGTGTCGGCGGCGGCACTGTTTATCCTCAGCGGTCAGTTGTACGAGCGTCTGCACACTCGTGACATGCGTGAGATGGGCGGTGTGTGGTCGCGTATCGCTTACCTGCCGGCGATCAGCCTGTTCTTTGCAGCCGCCTCTTTGGGTCTGCCGGGTACCGGTAACTTTGTCGGTGAGTTCCTGATCCTGATCGGCTCCTTCGCCAGCTGGCCGTGGATCACCGCAATTGCCACGTCCGGTCTGGTGTTCGGTTCGGTCTACTCGCTGATCATGATCCACCGTGCTTACTTCGGTCCGGCGAAATCGGATTCGATCCTGCACGGTATGGACGCTCGCGAACTGATCATGGTGCTAGGCCTTGCGGTGTTGCTGATCTACATCGGCGTCTACCCGCAACCGTTCCTCGACACGTCTGCCGCCACGATGCATGGCGTGCAGCAGTGGCTCGGCACCGCCTTCACTCAACTCGCTTCGGCCCGGTAAGAGCGCTATGGAATTCACGATTCAACACTTTATTGCGCTTGCGCCACTGTTGATCACCAGCCTCACCATTATCGTGGTGATGCTGGCAATCGCCTGGCGCCGCAACCACTCGCAGACCTTCCTGATCTCGGTCGCCGGTCTGAACCTGGCCTTGCTGTCGATCCTCCCAGCCCTGAAAGTCGCGCCTCTGGCCGTGACCCCACTGCTGCAAATCGACACTTTCGCTTGCCTGTACATGGCGCTGATTCTGGTCGCCACCCTCGCCTGCGTCACCCTCGCCCACGCCTATCTGGGCGATGGCGGTTCGGGTTACCCGGGCAACCGTGAAGAACTCTACCTGCTGATCCTGATGGCCGCCGCCGGTGGTCTGGTTCTGGTCAGCGCGCAGCACCTGGCCGGTTTGTTCATCGGCCTGGAACTGCTCTCGGTACCGGTTTACGGTCTGGTGGCTTACGCCTTCTTCAACAAGCGTTCGCTGGAAGCCGGCATCAAGTACATGGTGCTGTCGGCTGCAGGTTCGGCGTTCCTGTTGTTCGGTATGGCGCTGCTGTACGCCGACTCGGGTTCGCTGAGCTTCGTCGGTATCGGTCAGGCCCTGGCTGCGACTGGCCTGCCTAGCTCGCTGGCACAACTGGGCCTGGGCATGATGCTGATCGGTCTGGCGTTCAAGCTGTCGCTGGTACCGTTCCACCTGTGGACGCCGGACGTTTACGAAGGTGCACCGGCTCCAGTGGCTGCGTTCCTTGCGACCGCTTCGAAGGTTGCGGTGTTTGCGGTGATGGTGCGTCTGTTCCAGATCTCCCCTGCTGCCAGCAGCGGCGTGCTGAGCGACGTGCTGACCGTTATCGCCATCGCCTCGATCCTGTTCGGTAACCTGCTGGCCCTGACCCAGAGCAACCTCAAGCGTCTGCTCGGTTACTCGTCCATCGCGCACTTCGGCTACCTGCTGATCGCGCTGGTGGCGAGCAAGGGTCTGGCGGTGGAAGCCATCGGCGTCTACCTGGTCACCTACGTGATCACCAGCCTCGGCGCGTTCGGCGTGATCACCCTGATGTCCTCGCCGTACAACGGCCGTGACGCGGATGCCCTGTACGAATACCGCGGCCTGTTCTGGCGCCGTCCGTACCTGACCGCCGTGCTGACCGTGATGATGCTGTCGCTGGCGGGTATCCCGCTGACCGCTGGCTTCATCGGCAAGTTCTACATCATCGCCACCGGTGTCGAATCGCACCAATGGTGGCTGGTCGGGTCCTTGGTACTGGGCAGCGCCATCGGCGTCTTCTACTACCTGCGCGTGATGGTCACCCTGTACCTGATCGAACCAAACCTGCGTCGCCACGACGCCCAGCTGCACTGGGAACAGAAGGCAGGCGGCGTGATGCTGCTGGCCATCGCCCTGGTCGCGTTCTTCCTGGGTGTGTACCCGCAGCCATTGCTGACACTGGTTCAGCAGGCGGGTCTGGCGGGCTGATTGCTTGGCTGGCTAGAAATGAAAACGGCACCTTCGGGTGCCGTTTTTGTTTTTGCGGGATTTAACATCAAAAAGATCGCAGCCTTCGGCAGCTCCTACATTGGGATGGTATGCGGTCTGTAGGAGCTGCCGAAGGCTGCGATCTTTTGACTTACTACGCTCTCCCCTTTTTAGGAATTTGTCTGAAAAGCGATCTATCAGACTCCCACAGTTTTATGTGGTGTTCACTCAATCCCTATAACCACATGACGAAATTGTAATTCCCCCATCACCTTGGCGTTATCCGCAGCTTGCAACGATGTGACCCGGCGACCATGCCGGCGGGCCCAGCCCCGCCGAACAATAAAACCCACGCCGAAGCACGTTCCCGTTCTGCCGAACCCAAGGAGTGTTTGATGGTTAACAATACAAAAATGTCGATGGCCGCTTTAGCGGTGGTGGTCGGCTCCGGGCCGTCCATGGTGTTTGCAGAAGAAAAAGCCGAAGGCTTTATCGAAGGCAGCAGCCTGACGGTGCTCAACCGCAACTTTTACTTCAATCGTGATCACCGCAACGGCCAGTCCAGCCCTACCGGCAACGGTTATTCCGAAGCCTGGTCGCACGCGGTGATCAGCAAGTTCGAATCCGGCTTTACCCAAGGCACCGTCGGGGTGGGTGTTGATGCGTTTGCGATGATCGGTTTGAAACTCGACACCGGTGACGGGCGCAACGGTGGGCGCAGTTCGTTTGATGTGTTGCCGGTCAACAGTGACGGCGAGGCGCGGGACGAATACACCAAGGTCGGTGGCGCGGCGAAAGTGCGGGCATTCGATACGGTGGTCAGGGTCGGTGATGTATTCCCGGCCAACCCGGTAGTGGCGGCGGGTGACTCGCGTTTGCTGCCGGAAAGCTTTCGCGGCGTGACAGCGACCAACACCAGTATTGAAGGTCTATCGGTTCAGGGCGGTCGACTGCATGCGATGAGCCAACCGGTGTCCAGCGACATGCGCGAGAACTTCGCGACCTTTTATGCCGGCCCGGTCAATTCGCCGTGGATCGCTTATGGTGGCGGCGACTATGTGTTGAACAAAAACCTCAGTTTCAGCCTGTATTCCAGTCGCCTCAAGGATGCCTGGAATCAGTACTACGCCGGCACCGCGTGGACGTATCCGCTGTCGGATGACTTGTCGCTGTTCGGCGGCCTGAACTATTACAAGGCAGTCGACGAGGGCAAACAACTGCTCGGCGAATTCGACAACAACATCTGGAGCGGCCGCGCCGGCGTGAAGTTCGGCGCCCACTCCGTCGCCCTCTCCCACCAGCGCAACAACGGCAATGACGACTTCGATTACCTGCGCCAGTCTGATTCGATTTTCCTCGACAACTCCATCCAGTACAGCGACTTCAACTCGCCCAAGGAACGTTCATGGATGGTGCGCTACGACCTCGACATGACCCCCTATGGCGTGCCCGGTCTGTCGTTCATGACCCGTTATGCGCGCGGCACCGACGCCGATTATTCCAACGCCAACGCCGTGTACATGCGCCGCGATGCCGAGGGCAATCCGCTGACTGATCAGAAGCGTTGGGAGCGCGATATCGAAGTCAAATACGTGGTGCAGAGTGGTTCGATGAAAGACCTGTCGCTACGCTTGCGCCAAGCCACAACCCGCGCCACGGCGTTCGAGTCGGATCTGGATGAAGTGCGGGTGATTGTCGAGTATCCGTTGGCGATTCTCTGATTACGCGGTTGATGCAAATTCACCTTTAGAAGCTCCTTGCTCCTTTGGTAAGAGGTGAATCTTTTGGCGTCCTTCGGGGCGCCTTTTTTTGCTTTGCGTTTTGCCGTGGTTATGTTTTCCAGGTTTAGGCCCGGCCCTCACCCTAGCCCTCTCCCAGAGGTAGAGGGGACTGACCGAGTTGGCTGTTGCAGATACATCGACCTGAAAAACCGGGGCGCACTCTGGTTTTGAATGGCTTGAAAACCTGCTCCCTTCCCCCTCGAGTAGAGGGGACTGACCGAGTTGGTTGTCGAAGATACATCGACCTGAAAAACCGGGGCGTACTCTGGTTTTGAGTGGCTTGAAGATCTGCTCCCCTCGCCCCCCTGAGGGAAAGGGGACTGACCGAGTTGGTTGTCGAAGATACATCGACCCGAAAAACCGAGGCGTACTCTGATTTTGAATGGCTTGAAGATCTGCTCCCTTTCCCCCTCGCCCCCTCGGGGGAGAGGGCTGGGGTGAGGGGGCAGGATTTTGAGTCAACGCAAAAACAACGGATAAAACCCGGCCATTGATAGCTACGCTGCAGGCTCGACGTTATCCAGCGCCTTGTTCACCGCCAGTTCGCCAAGCATGACCACCTGCGCGATACCGAGCAGGGTCTTGCGATGGGTGCCGCCTAGCAGCGCGGCGAAGTCACCGAGCATCACCGTGGCCGAGGCCAGGGATTCGCTGGCGTTGGCCAGTAATGATTCGGTGTCGGCTTTGGGATTGACGAGGAACATCTGGTTGGGGATGTACGGTGCGGACATGATGGCGGCTGAGGGTTTGAGGTAGAAATCGAGGGCGCGGTCGGCGGCTTCGTGGAGTTTTCGGGTGTCGACGGAGGCGTAAGGGGATGTTGAGTTGGCGTCGGGGATTGCGTCTGCTTCGGGGGGATTTGGGGTTGGCTTTTTCATGGTGTATCTCCAGTCTTGCGGTGGAGCTGGCCCATTCGGTTCCACGCGAGGGGTGGCAGCTGTACGCAGGTTGGAACCCGGGGACCAGAGAAAACCCGGCAGACTCGAAGTCTCCCGCGCACAGCCGCCATAACAGAGAGCACACCATGAAGGTGCGCAAGCATACGTCATGAAAGCCACTTTTGCGCTTCTTGGGTCCCGGGGTTCCAATCCCGATCGCTGAATTGGCAGCGACCCACACAGGCTAGAGAGCTGACGTCCGACGGACAACCTGAAAACATTGTGGGAAGGTTCCGTATTTCCAACACAGCCTTTAAACATCACGAATTGAAATACGCATCGTGATATTGAAATTCGGCCCTGTAGGAGCTGCCGAAGGCTGCGATCTTTTGACTTTGATTTTCAAGATCAAGATCAAAAGATCGCAGCCTTCGGCAGCTCCTACAGGGGACCGCGTTCAGACGTTACAGATTCAGCTCCCGCCGTTTCGACACACGCCCATCACGTTGTACTTGATGGTGTTGAGCTGCCCCTTGGAGTCCTCGTAGGTCATGGCCGTTGGCACCACTTTGCAAGCAGGCTGCGGCTTCACCACGCTCACCACCTTGGCCACGTCCAGCTTCATTCCGTAGGTGTAATCCTTCACTACCGGCGGCGCTTTGCCCTGGTTGGCGGCGTACTGTTCCATGGCTTTGCTGTTGGCGCTGAGCGCGCGTTCAAAAGTGCGGTCACCACCGCCTTCGGCCAGCACATTCACAGACATCGCCATGACAGCGGCGAATGCGATCAACTTGAGTACTTTCATATCTCTTTCCTTCCCGTCCGGGCGTAAAAAAAGCCCGGCATCGATGCGCGATAACGGGCTTGTTCAGGTGCAGCAGGCTTACAGATCGCGGGTCTTGTCATCTTTCTTGTCGTTGACGACTACCGGGTTGCCGGCGGCTTTTTCCTTGGCGACGAAGAGTTCCATAGAGCGGTCGTGGCTGGTCATCATCCGCTCGAAAGTGCGGTCGCCACCGCCTTCGGCCAACGCCACGGAAGAGATCGCCAGAGCGGCTGCGAAGGTACTGAGTTGGGCAAGTTTCATCGTTGATTCCTCGTTTAAGTAGCTGACGGGATCAAGGTAACAAGGCGCACCTTTCGTGACGGTGGCGGGGAAATTACATATCCGTTATGTGCCCGACACTCTTCTGAAGTCGAACACAAAACCTGTAGGAGTGAGCCTGCTCGCGATAGCGGTGGGTCAGTCAATGTAGATTTGACTGATAGACCGCTATCGCGAGCAGGCTCACTCCTACAGGAGATTACCTATTCAGATGAAACCGGTTCCTCATCCCGGCGATGGGCGAGTTGGTAGAGCGCCGGCAAGATCAGCAACGTGAGGATCGTGGAGGACAGGATTCCGCCGATCACTACAGTCGCCAGTGGTCGCTGCACCTCCGCACCTGTGCCGGTCGCAAGCGCCATCGGAATAAAGCCAAGCGACGCCACCAACGCCGTCATCAACACCGGCCGCAGACGCGTTAGCGCACCCTCATGAATCGCGTCCGACAGCGACCGCCCCTCTTCCCGCAAATTACGAATAAACGCAATCATCACCAAGCCGTTCAACACCGCCACCCCGGACAACGCGATAAACCCGACCCCGGCCGAGATCGACAGCGGAATATCGCGCAACCACAGCGCCATCACGCCCCCGGTCAACGCAAACGGAATCCCGGTAAACACCAGCAAGCCATCCTTCAGATTGTTGAACATCATGAACAACAACCCGAACACCAGCAGCAACGCCACCGGCACCACGATCTGCAAGCGCTTGGCCGCTGATTGCAGTTGCTCGAACTGCCCGCCCCAACTGGTCCAGTAACCGGCCGGCACCTGCACGTCACGCTCGATCACCTCGCCCGCCTCTGCGACGAATGAACCGATATCGCGCCCGCGCACGTTGGCGCTGACGATCACCAGACGCTTGCCGTTTTCGCGGCTGACTTGATTCGGCCCCAGCACCAGGTCGAGGCTGGCGACGTCTTGCAGGGCGATGAAACCAATCTGATTGGCCGTGCCGTTCACAGCAGGCACCGGAATCAAAAGCGCTGACAAGCCGTCGATGTCCTTGCGCATGGCATCGGACAAACGCACGACCATGTCGAAGCGCCGATCACCCTCATATAACGTCCCCGCCTTGCGCCCTCCCACCGCGACAGCGATCGTATCCTGCACATCACCGACGTTGAGCCCGTAACGCGCCGCTTTGTCGCGATCAATGTTGATGGTCAGCACCGGCAACCCGGTGGTTTGCTCGACTTTGACTTCAGAGGCGCCGTTGACCTTCTGCATCGCCGCTGCAATCTTCGCGGCGGTGGCGTTGAGCACATCCATGTCATCGCCAAACACTTTCACCGCCACGTCACTGCGCACGCCGGAAATCAGTTCGTTGAAGCGCAACTGAATCGGCTGCGACAGCTCGTAGTTGCTGCCCGGCAACGTCGCTGCGGCGGCTTGCAGCTCAGCCATCAGAGTCTCGCGGGACTTGCCCGGATCCGGCCACTGCTCTTTCGGCTTGAGCATCACGTAGCTGTCGGAGATATTCGGCGGCATCGGATCGGAGGCGATTTCGGCGGTGCCGGTGCGGGCGAACACGCGTTCGACTTCCGGCACTTTCGCCAGAATCAACGTCTCCAGACGCTGCTGCATATCCACCGATTGCGTCAGGCTAGTGCCCGGCACACGCAACGCTTGCAGGGCAAAATCGCCCTCACTGAGGCTCGGTACAAACTCGCTGCCCATACGACTGGTGAGCACACCGCTGAGCACAATCACACCCAACGCCGCGCCCACTGCGATTGCGCGATGGGACATGACCCAGGCCAGCGCCGGCGCATAAACACGACGTGCGCCACGCATCACCGCGCCCTCTTCTTCCTTGACCTTACCGGTCACGAACAACGCAATCGCCGCCGGCACAAAGGTCACCGACAACAGCATCGCGCCAAGCAAAGCGATGACCACGGTGAACGCCATCGGGTGAAACATTTTCCCTTCGACGCCGCTCAATGCGAAGATCGGCAGGTACACGACCATGATGATCAACTGGCCGAAAATCAGCGGTCGCCGCGCCTCTTTCGCCGCAGCGAACACTTCCTTGAACCGCTCGGCGCGAGTCAGCAAACGGCCGTGATGCTGCTGCGCATGGGCGAGTCGACGCAGGGTGTTTTCGACAATCACCACGGCGCCGTCGACGATGATGCCGAAGTCCAGTGCACCGAGGCTCATCAGGTTGGCGCTGACCTTGTTGCTGAACATCCCGGTGAAAGTGAACAGCATCGACAGCGGAATCACCATCGCGGTAATCAGTGCCGCGCGAATGTTGCCGAGGAACAGGAACAGAATCGCGATGACCAGAATCGCGCCTTCGATGAGGTTCTTTTTCACCGTGGCGATGGCTTTGTCGACCAGGTGCGTGCGGTCGTAAACCGGCACGGCGATCACGCCTTGCGGCAACGATTTGTTTATCTGTTCAAGCTTGCTGGCGACGGCTTGCGAGACGGTGCGGCTGTTCTCACCGATCAGCATGAACACCGTGCCGAGCACCACTTCACGGCCGTTTTCCGTGGCCGCGCCGCTGCGCAATTCGCGGCCGATTTCCACGCTGGCGACGTTCTTCACCCGGATCGGCGTGCCGTCGACATTGGCCATGACGATGTTGGCGATGTCTTCGGTGCTCGCCACTTGCCCCGGCGCGCGGATCAGCAACTGCTCGCCGCTGCGCTCGATGTAACCGGCGCCGACGTTGGCGTTGTTGCGCTCCAGCGCGGTGACCAGATCGGTGAGGGTCAGCTTGTACGCGGCCAGGCGTTTCGGGTCCGGCGCAATCTGGTACTCCTTGGCGAAACCGCCGATGGTATTGATCTCGGCAACACCTGGGACGTTGCGCAATTGCGGCTTGATGATCCAGTCCTGAATCACCCGCAAATCGGTCGGCGTGTAGGCTGTGCCGTCGTCCTTGAGTGCGCCCTCCTTGGCTTCCACCGTCCATAAGAAGATCTCGCCGAGGCCGGTAGAGATCGGCCCCATGACCGCCTCCGCGCCTTCAGGCAATTGCTCCTTGGCGATCTGCAAACGCTCGTTGACCAACTGGCGGGCGAAGAACAGGTCAGTGCCGTCCTTGAAGATCACCGTGACTTGCGACAGGCCGGAGCGCGACAGCGAACGGGTCTGCTCCAGCGCCGGCAAACCGGCCATCGCGGTTTCAATCGGGAAGGTGATGCGCTGCTCGGTTTCCAGCGGCGAGAACCCGGCGGCGCCGGTGTTGATCTGCACCTGGACGTTGGTGATGTCGGGTACGGCGTCGATCGGCAGTTTTTGATAACTGGCGATGCCGAGGCCGGCCATGAGCAGAACGGCGAGCAGGACGATGATGCGCTGCTCGATGGCAAACTGGATCAGGCGTTCGAACATGAGGACCTTCCAGAATTAATGACTGTGCTCGGCTGAGGCTTTGCCCAGCTCCGACTTGAGGACGAAGCTGCCGGCGCTGGCGACTTGCGCGCCCGCTTCCAGCCCTTGGGTGATTTCCACATGGCCGGCGGCGCGGCTGCCCAGCTCTACTGCGCGCGCTTCGAAACCATCGTCGGTACGCACGAACACCGTAGGTTTGTCCTCGACGGTCTGGATCGCGGTTTCCGGTACGGCGACTTTCGCTTCGCGGCTGTCGGTCGCCACCAGCGCAGTGACGAACAGACCGGGGCGCCACGAGCCTTGGGGGTTTTCCAGAGTGACGCGAACCGTCGCGGTGCGGGTTTGTTCGCCGAGTAAGCTGCCGACGTAAGCCACGCTGCCGACCACCTCAGCGTTCAGTTCGGGCGCGCTGACAGTGACCGACTTGCCCACTTGCACCTTTTTTAAGTCCTTCGGCGACACCCCGAACGTCACCCACACTCGCGACAAGTCCGAGAGCGTAAATGCCGCAGTGGTTTCATCAACCACCTCCCCCGGCGTCAGGTGTTTTTCCACCACCACACCATCGAACGGCGCGCGCAATTCGTAGCGGTTGCCGCCAGTGGCGACCACGCTGCCGCTGAGCACGCTGATCTTTTGCTGCGCATTGCTCAGGGCAATTTCAGCCTCTTGGAGTGCCTGGCGGGCCTGGAGGAAATCCTGCTCGGCGGAGATTTTGTCCTGCCAGAGTTTTTTCTCGCGCTCGTAGGTGGTACGCGCCAAGGCCAAACGACGTTGCGCGGCGGCTTGTTCGCTGCGCTGATCGGAGATCTGCTGACTGGCGATCACTGCCAGCAACTGGCCCTTCTTCACGGTTTGCCCGAGGTTGACCGTCACCGACTCGACCACGCCCGGGACGCGCGGCACGACGTGGGCGGTGCGGTCTTCGTCGAAGCGCACTTCGCCGGGGAATGGCAGGCCGCGGCTGATGCTATGCGCCTTCGCTTCGGCGAGTTGAATACCGGCAGCCGTGATCTGTTCGGCGCTCAATTCGATGTGCCCTTCTTCGGCATGTTCAGCCGCTGCGCCTTCTTCAGCGTGATCGGCGTGCTCGGAAGCCTCGTCGGCATGCGCGTCGATGCTTGCGTTACCTGACCACTGCGAGCCGATACCAATGCCCAGCGCCAACGTCGCCACCGCGACCACCATCAGTTTTTTATCCATGGAAACTCCTCTGCGTCATACCTGCGCGCAGTGCTGTGAAAAGTGAAATTCAAGGGCTGACGTTGAGGTCGCCGAAGATCCGTTCGATGCGTACGCGGGCGTCGGTGGCTTCGCTGACGGCCTGGATGTACTGGCTGCGCGCTGCGATCAGCGTGCGTTGCGCATCGAGCACATCAAGGAAGCCGAACTTGCCCATTTCGAAACCGCGCGTGGCACTGTCGACCGCACTTTGCGCGGCAGGCAGGATGGTCTGGTTGAACGCAGTGACTTCGCCGTTGGCGGTCTGCCATTGCTCAAGGCTGGTCTGGATTTCCGTGCGCAATCGCAGCTCGGTGGCGTTGCGCAGATCCCGCGCCTGATCGGTTCGGCGGGCGGCGGCGAGCACGTTGCCCTGATTGCGGTTGAACAGCGGAATCGGCATCGACAGGCCGACCACGTTGACCCGCTCGCGCTCGGTTTCGCTGTACTGGCTGCCGATGCTCACGGTGAGATCGGGAATGCGCTGGGACTTTTCCAGGCCCAACGATGCTTCACGCTGATCGATCTGCAACTTGGCCAGACGCAGTTCGGCGGTCTCGTTCAGACGCTCGAGCAATCTTGTCGCTGGTGGAACGGCCGGCATGCTTTGCGTGGGTGCCTGCACCTTGGTCGATGTCGGCAATGCCGCGCCCATGACTTGCGCCAATTGTTGGTACGCAGTGGCCTGATCGCGCTCTGCCCGGCTCAATTCAAGGCGCACTTCCGAGAGCTGCACTTGCGCGCGCGTACCTTCGACCGGGGATGATTTGCCTGCTTCGATGCGCCCTTGCGCCACGCGCACACCGTGCTCGGCCAGTTGCAGCGACTGGCGAGACAACTGCAAACGTTGCTGCGCGGTTTGCGCGCTGTTGAACGCCTGAATCACATCGGCACGCAAGACATTGCGCCTGCGCTCCAGTTCAATCCCGGCGGCATCTTGCGCACGGCTGGCGACGTCGATCCGTGCGCCGCGTTTGCCACCCAGTTCGATTGGCTGACTGAGCATCACCGTGGTGGTGCGTGAGTCACGGCGGGTGTCTTCGGCTTCCCACGACACCTCAGGGTTGGGGATCAGGCCAGCCTGCTGCCGATCGCCCTGGGCGATGCCGATTTCCCACTGCGCAGCGGCCAGCTCCGGGTTGCCGGCGAAGGCACTTTGCAGGGCTTGGTCCAGCGTCAGGGTCGATGCGTTCGCGAGGCTGGTACAGGCCAACAACAGGATGCCGCTGGCGGTTTTTTTCAGGCGTGATCGCGCCGTCAGTTCTATTAAACCGGGCAATGGAAGACTTCCTTTATTCAAGAATCTCGGATGCCGCCACGGTAGGGTTTTGAACTTATCGACAAGGTGACTGGAACATTACAAATCCGTTATCCACGGTTTGGGGAAGTTGTTTTGTTCTAGGATGCGAAGTGCAAACGGCTTTATCGAAATACATCGAAACAAAAACACGGTAGTTATCTGCTGAATTGCACTTGCCGGAATCAAACTGATGGGAATTTTGTGGCTTTTGCTGCGACCGGCTGTCGCAGAGCACCGTTTTAAAGGGCTTGGTGGTTGACCCTGTAGCCACTTCAACCTTTATCGTCCGGACTTCCCCTCACCCCAGCCCTCTCCCAGAGGGAGAGGGAGCCGACCGAGGTGTATGACACTTTCCATCGACCTGTTAAATCAAGTCGATTATGGATTCAGTAATGTTTTTTCACGTCGGCGTAGTTCTGAAATATCCCGCATTCAGTCCCCTCTCCCCCCGGGAGAGGGCTAGGGTGAGGGGCCTTTTTAATTAAATACCCATTAAATAAAAGTGGTGAAAGATCATGCGAATCCTTGTCGTCGAGGACGAGCTTAAAGCTGCCGAATACTTGCATCAGGGTTTGACCGAAAGTGGTTATGTCGTTGACCACGCAGCCACCGGTGCCGATGGCCTGCACCTGGCGCAACAACAGGCCTATGACCTGATTATTCTCGACGTGAACCTGCCGGAACTCGACGGCTGGGGCGTGCTGGAACAACTGCGCCGCACCCATTCGACGCGAGTGATGATGCTCACCGCGCGCGGGCGCCTGGCCGACAAGATTCGTGGTCTTGATCTGGGCGCTGACGATTATCTGGTCAAGCCGTTCGAGTTCCCCGAACTGCTGGCGCGGGTGCGCACATTGATGCGCCGCAGCGAAAACATCCCGGTGCCGCAGGTGCTGAAAGTGGCTGATCTGGAACTCGATCCGGGCCGCCATCGCGCGTTTCGCGGACAACAGCGTATTGACCTGACCACCAAGGAATTCGCCCTGCTGCATCTGCTGATGCGCCAGTCCGGCGAAGTGCTGACGCGCACACAAATCATCTCGTTGGTGTGGGACATGAATTTCGATTGCGACACCAACGTGGTCGAAGTGTCGATCCGCCGCTTGCGGGCGAAGATCGACGATCCGTTCGACAGCAAGTTGATCCACACCCTGCGCGGTGTCGGTTATGTGCTGGAGGCGCGGGAATGAAGCCTTCCAGCCTGTCGATGCGCTTGGGTTTGACAGTGAGTATTCTCGGCGCGCTGTTGGTGGTGTTCCTCGCGATCCTTGCCTATTTCGCGTTGACCCATGAGCTGAATTCGCTTGCCAGAGACAGTCTGGAAAAGAAGATGGCGCAGGTGGAGCACAGCCTGTCGTTGTACGTCGATGCCAATGAAATCACCGGCAAGCCGCATATTCTGCTCGATCAGGTGATGGGGCATGACAACCTGACGCTGACCATTTACGACCGACTCAATCAGCGCTCACCGCTGCTCAAATCCGGCTCGGGATTGAGCGAACCGCGCGTCGAACTGAAAGCGGTGCGCGCCACCACCGATCAACTGGCTTACAGCGACAGCACCGACGCTGAAGGCAAGAAATTCCTCACCGCCTCGAAACTGATTCGCCTCAAGGACAGCAGCAGCGTGCCGGTGCTGCTGTCCGTGGATAACGCCCACGATGAGGCCCTCCTCAGCGCCTATCTGCGCTCGACGCTGATTGCCTTGCCGTTGTTGCTGGTGTTTATCGGCCTGACCGCGTGGGGCGCGGTGCAACGCGGGTTGGCGCCATTGCGCGAGTTTCGCAAAGTGGCGGCGATGGTCTCGACCCAGGACCTGGAACATCGATTGTCCGTGGTGAACATGCCGCAGGAGTTGAGTGAACTGGCGCAAGGCATCAACTTCATGCTGCATCGGCTGGATGCCGGGGTGCAGCAGTTGTCGCAGTTCTCTGATGACCTGGCGCATGAGTTGCGTACGCCGATCAACAATTTGATGGGCAAGGCGCAGGTGACGCTTTCCCGCGAACGCTCGGTTGAGGAATACAAGGATGTGCTGGTGTCCTGCACCGAGGAGCTGGAGCGGGTCGCGCGGATTGTCTCGGACATGTTGTTTCTGGCGCAGGTGAGTCATCCGTCGGCGCTGGCGCCGTTTGAAGCGGTGGCGCTGGAGGTTGAAGTGACGAAAGTGGCGGAGATGTTTTCGTTGTCGGCGCAGGATAAGGGCATTCATTTGAACGTGGTCGGGAGCGCGACGGTGCTGGGTGATCGGCTGATGATTCAGCGGGCGATTTCCAATTTGTTGTCGAATGCTTTGCGGCACTGCCCCAACGGGAAAACCGTCACGTTGTTGATAGAACAAGGTGCGAACCAGGCCTCCCTGCTGGTCAGCAACCCCGGCGCCGGGATTGAGGCGCAACATCTGCCACATCTGTTCGACCGCTTCTACCGTGTCGACAGCAGCCGCTCACGCTCGCAGGGCAGCACTGGATTGGGGCTGGCAATTGTGCGCTCGATCATGAGCCTGCATCAGGGTGTGGCGGAGGTGAAGAGTTTGCCGGGTGCGATGACCGTGTTCCGGCTTGGGTTTCCTGCGGTGCCGCCAATGGCCCCTTCGCGTGCAGGCAAGCTCCCACAGTGATTTGCGGGGTACCCGAATCTTGTGAACACTAAAAAAACCTGTGGGAGCCTGGCTTGCCAGCGATGGCGGTGGGGCAGTCGATATCAATGTTGAATGTCAGATCGAATCGCTGGCAAGCCAGCTCCCACAGTGATCTGCGGCGTGCCCGGAGTTTGTGAGCGACGCAGAAACCTGTGGGAGCTTGCCTGCAAGCGAAAACGGTAGATCAGGCGCGAAAGAAAACGGCACCTTGCGGTGCCGTTCGCCTTTCACATTTCAGCTTTTACTTACGCGCATCCGCCCAGGATTTCAGCAGTTCGTTGTAGCTCACGGTCTCGCCCTTCGGCTTCTCGTTCGCCAGTTTCGGTTTCGGTGCGCCCGGTTGATCGAACCAGTACTGCGCGTCGCGCTCCGGATTCATCTTCGGTGCACAAACGGCCTGGGCCTTGGAGCGTTCGAGGCGCGTCATGATCGCGTCCTGATCCTTGGCCAAACCATCGAGCGCCTGTTGCGGGGTCTTCTCGCCGCTCGCCGCTTCGGCAATGTGGCTCCACCACAGTTGCGCCAGACGCGGATAGTCCGGCACGTTGGTCCCGGTCGGGGTCCATTGCACGCGGGCCGGGCTGCGGTAGAACTCGACCAGACCACCGAGTTTCGGCGCCAGATCGGTCATCGCCTGCGAGTTGATGTCCGACTCGCGAATCGGCGTCAGACCGACGATGGTTTTCTTCAGCGAGACAGTTTTCGAGGTGACGAACTGCGCGTACAGCCACGCTGCCAGCTTCTGCTTCTCAGGCGTGGATTTCATGAACGTCCACGAACCCACGTCCTGATAGCCGAGCTTCATGCCCTCTTCCCAATACGGCCCGCGCGGCGATGGCGCCATCCGCCATTTCGGCGTGCCGTCGGCGTTGACCACTGGCAGGCCCGGTTTGGTCATGTCGGCGGTGAACGCGGTGTACCAGAAGATCTGCTGAGCAATGTTGCCCTGCGACGGCACCGGACCGGACTCGGAGAAGGTCATGCCCGCCGCTTCCGGTGGCGCGTACTTCTTCAGCCAGTCGACATATTTGGTGGTGGCGAACACTGCCGCCGGACCGTTGGTGTCGCCGCCGCGGGTCACGCTGGAGCCGACCGGATGGCAATCCTCGACGCGAATCCCCCACTCGTCCACCGGCAAGCCGTTGGGAATGCCCTTGTCGCCGCCACCGGCCATGGAGAACCAGGCATCGGTGAAGCGCCAGCCCAGCGACGGATCTTTCTTGCCGTAGTCCATGTGCCCATACACACGTTTGCCATCGATTTCCTTGACGTCTTCGCTGAAGAATTTGGCGATGTCTTCATAGGCCGACCAGTTCACCGGCACGCCCAATTCGTAGCCGTACTTTTCCTTGAACTTGGCTTTCAGATCGGCGCGCTCGAACCAGTCGGCGCGGAACCAGTACAGGTTGGCGAATTGCTGGTCAGGCAACTGATAGATCTTGCCGTCCGGCGCGGTGGTGAACGAGATGCCGATGAAGTCCTTGATATCGAGGGTTGGCGAGGTGAAGTTCTTGCCTTCGTTGGCCATCAGGTCGGTGATCGATTCGGTCTTGCCGTAGCGAAAGTGCGTACCGATCAGGTCCGAGTCGTTGACCCAGCCGTCATAGATGTTTTTGTCGGACTGCATCACCGTCTGCATTTTCTCAACCACGTCGCCTTCTTGCAGCAGGTCGTGGGTAAGCTTGATCCCGGTGATTTCGCTGAAGGCCTTGGCCAGCACTTTCGACTCGTATTCGTGGGTGGTCAGGGTCTCGGAAACGACCTTGATGTCCATGCCGCGAAACGGCTCGGCGGCCTTGATGAACCACTTCAATTCTTCGAGTTGCTGCTCGGCCGTCAGGGTCGACGGTTTGAATTCACTGCCGATCCATTTTTTCGCCGCGTCTTCGTAGGCATCGGCCCACGCGGCGGCGCTCAAACCGCTGAGTGCCAGCATGGCTGCCAATGAAATGCTATGTCGCAGCTTATTGTTTTTGTCGAACATAGAGACCTCCTGTTTAAGTTGTGGAGCCGCGTTGCCGAACGACTCGACTAGCCCCAACGCATCACAGCCAACAGCCACACCAGGGACAACGCGGACGCCACCCAGATGCTCCAGTCGGTGGCGCCGATCACCAGCAAATGCAGGTAGGCGCTGCCGAGAAGACCGATAAACAAACGATCGCCACGGGTGGTGGCAATCGGCAGAAAACCTCGCCGCAGGATGCTCGGCGAACGCAATTCCCAGGTAGTCATGCCGACCAGAATCAGGCCGATGACGATGAAGAATGCTGCGGTAGGCGTGGTCCAGCTCATCCATTCCATCATCAGCTCCTCAGACCCGACCGAGGGCAAAGCCCTTGGCCACGTGGTTGCGAACAAACCAGATCACCAGCATGCCCGGCAGAATGGTCAACACCCCCGCCGCCGCCAGCACGCCCCAATCGATACCCGAGGCCGACACCGTGCGCGTCATCACCGCCGCAATCGGCTTGGCGTTTACCGAGGTCAACGTGCGCGCGAGCAGCAATTCGACCCAGGAAAACATAAAGCAGAAAAACGCCGTGACACCGATGCCGGAACCGATCAGCGGGATGAAAATCTTCACGAAGAACTTGGGGAAACTGTAGCCGTCGATGTAGGCGGTTTCGTCAATTTCCTTCGGCACCCCGGACATGAACCCTTCGAGAATCCACACCGCCAATGGCACGTTAAACAGGCAATGTGCCAAGGCCACGGCGATATGCGTATCGAACAGGCCAATCGACGAATACAACTGGAAGAACGGCAGCAAAAACACCGCCGGTGGCGCCATGCGGTTAGTCAGCAGCCAGAAAAACAGGTGCTTGTCGCCGAGAAAACGGTAGCGCGAAAACGCATACGCCGCCGGCAGCGCCACGCTCAGGGAAATCACCGTGTTCAGGCTGACGTAGTACAGCGAGTTCAGATAACCGGTGTACCAGCTCGGGTCGGTGAAGATCACCTTGTAGTTCGCCAGCGTAAAGGCCTGTGGGAACAGCGTCAGGCCGCCGAGGATTTCGGTGTTGCTCTTGAACGACATGTTCAGCAGCCAGTAGATCGGCACCAGCAGGAACAGGATGTACACCAGCAACGGAATCAGCTTTCTTTTGCTCATGGCCGGGCCTCAGCGGTTGGCGTCGGAGTGCGTCATGGCGGTGTAGAACAGCCAGGACACCAACAGGATGATCAGGAAGTACACCAGCGAAAACGCCGCTGCCGGACCGAGGTCGAATTGCCCTACGGCCATCTGTGTCAACGTCTGACTCAAGAAGGTCGTGGCGTTGCCCGGCCCGCCGCCGGTGAGCACGAACGGCTCGGTGTAGATCATGAAACTGTCCATGAAGCGCAGCATCACCGCGATCAGCAGCACGCTCTTCAGCTTGGGCAACTGAATGTGCCTGAACACCGCCCAGGCCGAGGCGCGGTCGATGCGCGCGGCTTGGTAATACACGTCGGGAATTGCGCGCAAACCGGAGAAACACAGCAGCGCCACCAACGAAGTCCAGTGCCAGACGTCCATCACCAGCACTGTCACCCAGGCGTCCATGGTGTTGGCCGCGTAGTTGTAGCTGATGCCCATCGCGTTAAGGCTGGAGCCGAGCAAACCAATGTCGGCACGGCCGAAAATCTGCCAGATGGTGCCGACCACGTTCCATGGGATCAGCAGCGGAATCGCCAGAATGATCAGCACCACCGACGACCAACGACCCTTGGTCGGCATGGTCAGCGCGACGGCAATACCCAAAGGAATTTCAATCAGCAACACGCAGGCCGAGTAGATGAACTGGCGCAGCAATGAGTCATGCAAACGCGGATCGAGCAGAACCTGCTTGTACCAGTCAGCGCCGACGAAGTAGCGGCTGGACTGGTCGAAGATGTCCTGCACCGAATAGTTGACCACGGTCATCATCGGGATCACCGCACTGAATGCCACCAGCAGGAATACCGGCAACACCAGCCACCAGGCCTTGTTGTTCTGCACCTTGTTCATGGCTGCACCTCTTCATCGGCTTCAAGCAGAAACTCATCGGCATAGACCATCAGCCACTGCGCCGGGAAACTGATGTACGCCGTGCCCTGTGGCACCGGTTTGTCTTCGGCCAGACGCACTTTCAGCGGTGCGCCGTCGAGATCGAGGGTCATGATTTTGTAGGTGCCGAGGTCTTCGACGTGTACGACCCTGGCCTGCATCGCGTCATCAAACGGCTCGTCCCACACATGAATAAACTCGGGGCGGATGCCGACCTTCAGATTCTTCCACTGACCGTGTTCGATATGTCGCTGCATGGCGTCGGACAACGGCAAATGCGTCGAGGCGAAACCAACGCCGCCGGGCTGCGGCTGCACGTCGATCAGGTTCATCCCCGGGCTGCCGATGAAATAGCCGACAAAGGTGTGGCTCGGCCGCTCGAACAATTCCCGTGGCGTGCCGAACTGGACGATCTGGCCGCCGTACATCACCGCAATCTTGTCGGCGAAGGTCGAGGCCTCCAGTTGATCGTGGGTGACGTAGACCATGGTGATGTTGAACTGCTCGTGGATCTGCTTGAGCTTGCGCCGCAGTTTCCACTTCAGGTGCGGGTCGATCACTGTCAGCGGCTCGTCGAAGAGGATCGCCGAAACGTCATCACGCACCAGGCCACGGCCCATCGAGACTTTCTGTTTCTCGTCGGCGGTGAGGTTGCGCGCCTTCTTGCTGAGGAGGTTTTGCAGGTCGAGGACTTCGGCAATTTCCTGCACCTTGCTGTGCACTTTCGCCTCGGCCATGCCCTGATTGCGCAGGGGAAACGCGAGGTTATCGAACACGGTCATGGTGTCGTAGACCACCGGAAACTGGAAAACCTGGGCGATGTTGCGCTTCTCCGGCGTCAGGTCGTTGACCGCTTTGCCGTCGAACAACACGTGGCCCTGCGAAGGGCTGAGCAGGCCGGAGATGATGTTGAGCAAGGTCGACTTGCCGCAACCCGACGGCCCGAGCAAGGCGTAGGCACCACCCTGCTCCCAGACGTGATCCATCTCGCGGATCGCGTAATCCTCGGCGCCGCTCGGGGTTTTGCTGTAGCTGTGGGCGAGGTGCTGCAAACGGATTTCGGCCATCAGGCAACCCTCGCGACACGCCGGCCCGGTGCTTGCACCAGACGGCCCTGCGCATCGAAAACGAACAGTTTGTGGGTCGGGATGTAAATGCGGATCGGCGCATCGACGTCGTACTCATGAACGCCGGGCAGGTGCAGCACCAACAGGAAATGCTCGTTGCGCACATGCAGGAAGGTTTCCGAACCGCTGATCTCGGCGACTTCGACGGTGACTGCCAGTTCAAGGTCGTCATCGTTGCTTGGCACCAGCGAGATGTGGCTGGGGCGCACGCCAAAACGGAACTCGCCCTCGCCCACTGGGCGCAGATCAACGTTCAACGGAAAGTGTACGAAGTTGGCGAAGCTGACTTCATTGCCGGCGATGCGTCCGGGCATCAGGTTGATCGGCGGTTCGGAGAACAATTCGGCGGCGAGCACGGTTTGCGGCTGGTGATAGACCGAAGTCGACGGGCCGCTCTGAATCACCCGGCCTTCGTGAAGAATCGTCGTGGTGCCGCCGAGTGCCAGCGCTTCGTTGGGCTCGGTGGTGGCGTAAATGGCGATGGTGTGGCGCGCCTTGAACAGCTCGCGCATTTCCTGGCGCAGTTCTTCACGCAGTTTGTAGTCGAGGTTGACCAGCGGCTCATCGAAGAGGATCAACTCGGCATCCTTGACCAGTGCGCGGGCCATGGCGGTGCGCTGCTGTTGACCGCCGGACAGTTCCAGCGGATAGCGCTGCAGAAACTTCTCGATGCGCAGCATCTTCGCGGTTTCCTGCACTTTGCTGTGGATGATCTCTTTCGACACACCGGCCTGACGCAACGGCGAGGCGATGTTCTCGAACACGGTCATGGTCGGGTAATTGATGAACTGCTGATAGACCATCGACACGTTGCGCAGACGCACCGGGCGTTGGGTGACGTCGACGCCATTCATCAGGATGCGGCCGCTGTCGGGCTTGTCCAGACCGGCCATTAAACGCATGAGGCTGGTTTTGCCGGACAGCGTGCGGCCGAGCAAAACGTTGAAAGAACCGGGTTCGAATTTCAGGCACGCATCGTCGATCCAGGTCTGGCCCTCGACGGTACGGCTGACGTGCTCCAGGGTGAGTGACATGGCTCGGCCTTTTTATTATTGGAGTCAAGCGACCTGTGCACGGGAGCGAGTTTCGTGCCAGAAATGGCAAGTGGTTGATTTGGTGTGAAAATCGTTGAAAGCGCGGGGAACAGGCGTTCATTGCTGAACACATTTGAACAGTTGGCCGATTGACAATGAACAATAGTGAACAACACTCTATGAACGCTTTTTGCGAACCGATCCCCTGTAGGAGCTGCCGCAGGCTGCGATCTTTTGATCTTGATTGTCAAAAAACAGGATCAAAAGATCGCAGCCTGCGGCAGCTCCTACAGGGGATCGAATAACAATAATAAGAATGCTGCATCAGAGGCTGACTGCCATGGCCGCACCTGCCCCGCCGCTGTCCCACGACGCGATCGTCCAGACTTCCTGGCAACGTTGCCGCGCGTTCGGTCTCGACCACCAAAGTACGCCCGCTTTCGATCAACTGCCCGCCGCCGGCATTGCGCAGTTGCTCGACAGCCATCATTCACTGGTGCAGACCACGCACCAGGAAGTCCTGCCCTACTACGAAAACATCCTCAGCAACTCCAACTGCCTGATCATGCTCGCCGACAATCAGGGCCAAGTGCTGACCTCGTGGGGCACGCAACGCTTTATCGAGCCGAATCTGGCCCGGGGTTTTCAGGCTGGGGCGAGCTGGATGGAGCGCTGCAGCGGTACCAATGCGATCGGCACGGCACTGGCGTGTGAGCAAGCGGTGCACATTGAACACGATGAACACTTTCTGAAAGCCAACCGCTTCATGACCGGGTCCGCCGCGCCGATTTTCGACGCCGAACGAAAGGTCATTGCGGTGCTCGACGTGTCCAGCGACAGCTATCTGCCGCCCTCACACACGCTGGGCATGGTCAAGATGATGAGCCAGACCGTGGAGAACCGGCTGATCCTCAACCTGTTCCATGGCCAGCATTTTCAACTGACTTTCAACACCGGGTTGAACAACCTCGACAGTCAGTGGGCGGGGTTGTTGATCTTTGATGAGAGCGGTCAGGTGCTGTCGGCCAATCGGCGGGCTGACAATTTGCTGGGTGTGCGTTTGTCGCGTATCAGCGTTGAAAGCCTGTTCAAGGTGTCGCTGCTGGAGTTGATCAACCAGCCGGACGGCTTGCCGTTTGCCTTGCAGACGTCCGGGCGCAACCGCTTCCAGTGTTTGTTGAAGCGGCCGAAACAGGCGTCAATTCAGCCGCGCGTTTTTGCTGCTGAACCCAAAACCGCCGCGCCCACCGCCATCAGCCTCAACACCCTGCACTTCGGCGACAGTCGCGTGGAAAAAGCCGTGCGTCAGGCTGAGCGGTTACTGGAGAAAGACATTCCGCTGCTGATCCATGGCGAAACCGGGGTCGGCAAGGAAGTTTTCGTCAAAGCCCTTCATCAAGCCAGTTCGCGTAGCAAACAGGCGTTCATTGCCGTTAACTGCGCAGCGATCCCCGCCGAACTGGTCGAATCCGAGTTATTTGGCTACGAGAAAGGCGCGTTCACTGGCGCCAATCAGAAAGGCAGCATCGGGCTGATTCGCAAGGCGGATAAAGGCACGTTGTTTCTTGATGAAATCGGCGATATGCCGTTGCCGACTCAGGCGCGGTTATTGCGGGTGTTGCAGGAGCGTTGTGTGCAGCCGGTGGGCAGTAGCGAGTTGTTCCCGGTGGATTTGCGGATTATTTCGGCGACTAACCGTTCTTTGCGCGAACAAGTGCAATTGGGGCGGTTTCGTGAGGATTTGTATTACCGCATTGGTGGCCTGACGCTGGAGCTGCCGCCATTGCGCGAGCGCAGTGACAAGGAGGCGTTGTTTAAACGACTGTGGGAGCAGCATCGTGAGCCGACGCAATGGGCGGGGTTGAGTCAGGAGGTGTTGGCATTGTTTGAAAGGCATCCGTGGCCGGGGAATTTGCGTCAGGTTAGTAGTGTGATGCAGGTGGCACTGGCAATGGCTGAGGAACAGCCGGTGAGGCCTGAGCATTTGCCGGATGATTTTTTTGTTGATCTGGAGATGGAGCCGGTTGAGAGCGCGGCGCCGTTGGGGCTGGATTTGAATGATGTTGAGGCGTTGAACCGGGAGTTGAAGGCTTCAGGGGGGAATATTTCACATTTGGCGCGTCGGCTTGGAGTTAGCCGCAACACCCTCTATAAGCGGTTGCGGCAGATTGAAGGTTGAGTGAATCCCACGCCCCTCACCCCAGCCCTCTCCCAGAGGTAGAGGGAGCTGACCGAGGTGTCTGGCGCTGGACATCGACCTGAAACATCGTGGCGATTATGGATTCGGCGCAAATCGATCAGGTCGGCGTATCTCGTGAACATCCCCCAATCAGTCCCCTCTCCCGGAGGGAGAGGGAGCTGACCGAGGTGTCTGGCGCCGGACATCGACCTGAAACATCGTGGCGATTATGGATTCAGCGCAAATCGTTCAGGTCGGTGTATTTCCTGAACATCCCCCATTCAGTCCCCTCTCCTGCGGGAGAGGGCTAGGGTGAGGGCGAAAAGGCCGGCTCAACATGCGCAACCGAAGCCGCCTCCAATGTGCGCAACCCGACCAGCACAACAACCACCATCATGATCCCAGCGCCAATGGCCACACCGAAACCCGCCCGCGCGCCCCACGCATCAATGACCAACCCCGCCAGCATGCCGCCCAGCGCGACGCCGATGCTGATCCCCGTGGTCATCCACGTCAGCCCTTCGGTAATCCGCGACGGCGGGATGATGATCGTCCCAAGCTTCATGACCACGACCATCGTTGGCGCAAACGAAATGCCGGCAATAAACAGCGTCGCTGACAGGACGTAAACGTCCGCGGCAAAAATCGGTAAAACGCCGGTGAACGCCGTGACCAATATCCCGATCAGGAACTGTTTTTCGATCGCCAGGGAAACCCGCAATGCACCAAACGTCAGGCCCGCCACCAGTGAGCCGAACGCATAAGCAGCGAGGATGAAAGTCGCCGACGCTGGCCAGCCTTGTGCATTGGCGAACGCGACAACGGCGACATCGATTGCTCCACCAATGACCCCCATTGCCAACAACGCGAGGACAATAGTGCGCACACCGGGGATCAGCAAGGTCGAGCCGCTATGGCTGGCGTGACCCACGACAACCTTGGGTTCAGTCTGGCGTTGCAGGAGAAACGCCGTGACTCCGACGGCCAGCAGCCCGACCGCGACCAGTGGCCCGGCCTCGGCAAAAAAACTAACGCTCAAGCCAATCGCCAGCGGCGGGCCAACGATGTAGGCCATTTCGGTGAGGACCGTGTCCAGCGAGAACGCCGTGTGCAGCTGCGGCTTGCCCCGGAACAATTGCGACCATCGCGCGCGGATCATCGACGGCATGCTCGGCATCGTCCCCGCCAGTGCCGCCAGCACAAACAGCAGTATGGCTGGCGCGCGCAAGTAGACGGCAATGATCAGCGCCAGCAACATGGCAATGCTGAACACCGTGACAACGGGAAGCACGCGGCTTTGGCCATGCTGATCAACCAGTCTGGAGATGGGCGGGCCCAGCAGCGCGTTGGCCAGGGTGAACGTACCGGCGACGGCACCGGCCAGCCAGTAAACCCCGGTTTGCTGCACCAGCATGGTGATGATGCCGATGCCGATCATTGCCTGCGGCAAGCGTGCGATAGAACTCGCGAGCACCAGCCCGGTGGCACCGGGGGTCCCCAGAAGTTCGCGATAGTGATTAGCCATGGTGTCTCCATTCGATATTCGTCGCCACTCAGCATCCTGCTGAACGCGTTGCCGACATCAAGACCTACGCGAACGTCAAAAGCAACCCTCACCCCAGCCCTCTCCCAGAGGGAGAGGGAGCCGACCGTGGTGTCTGACGTGATGCATCGACCTGAAAGAACCAGTCGATTATGGATTCGGTGCAGCACCTTCAAGTCGGCGTATTACTTGAATATCCCCCAATCAGTCCCCTCTCCCTCTGGGCGGTCCGACGTTTCGGGAGGGCTAGGGTGAGGGGCTTTTCTCGCGGCCAAACAAAAACCCGCACAAGGCGGGTTTTGTTGATCGTTCCCACGCTCCGCGTGGGAATGCAGCCCGGGACGCTCTGCGTCCCTGCAAAACCGAACGCGGAGCGTCCGAGGAGGCGTTCCCACGCAGAGCGCGGGAACGATCATCACGCCGAGCAGGTTCGGTCAGTCAGCCAGACGCCAGGTAGTCCCACCCTTGCCGTCTTCCAACACAACGCCCATCGCCGTCAGCTGATCACGAATACGATCCGACTCAGCCCAATCCTTACCCGCACGCGCCGCCAGACGCGCCGCAATCAGCGCATCAACCTCTGCCGCATCGACACGCCCTTCAGCGCCCGCCTGCAAAAAGTCATCGGCTTCGAGCTGCAACACACCCAACACACTCGCCAGCTCTTTCAGACGTGCCGCCAGACCTGCCGCCGCATCAAGATCGCTCTCGCGCAGACGGTTGATCTCACGCACCATCTCAAACAGCACGGCACAAGCTTCCGGCGTACCGAAGTCGTCGTTCATCACCGTGGTGAAACGTTCGACAAACGCTTCGCCGCCCGCCGGCGCCACAGTCGGCAGGCCTTTCAACGCGTGGTAGAAACGCTCGAGGGCGCCTTTGGCGTCCTTGAGGTTGTCTTCCGAGTAGTTGATCGCGCTGCGGTAGTGGCTCGACACCAGCAGGTAACGCACGACTTCCGGGTGGTACTTTTCCAGCACGTCGCGAATGGTGAAGAAGTTGTTCAAGGACTTGGACATCTTCTCGCCATTGATGCGAATCATGCCGCAATGCATCCACGCGTTGGCGTAGGTCTTGCCGGTGGCCGCTTCGCTCTGGGCGATTTCGTTTTCGTGGTGCGGGAACTCGAGGTCGCTGCCGCCGCCATGAATGTCGAAGGTCTCGCCGAGGCAGCAGGTGGACATCACCGAGCATTCGATGTGCCAGCCCGGACGCCCGGCGCCCCATGGCGATTCCCAGCTCGGCTCGCCCGGTTTGGCGGCTTTCCACAGCACGAAGTCCAGCGGGTCCTGTTTCGACTCGTCGACTTCGATGCGGGCGCCGATGCGCAGGTCTTCGATTTTCTTGCGCGACAGCTTGCCGTAGCCCATGAACTTGGCAACGCGGTAGTACACGTCACCGTTGCCCGGGGCGTAGGCGTAACCCTTGTCGATCAAGGTCTGGATCATCGCGTGCATGCCCGGAATGTGATCCGTGGCGCGCGGTTCCATGTCCGGCTTCTTGATGTTCAGGCGCGCTTCGTCTTCGTGCATCGCGGCGATCATGCGCTCGGTCAACGCTTCGAACGATTCACCGTTCTCGTTGGCACGGTTGATGATCTTGTCGTCGATGTCGGTGATGTTGCGCACGTAGGTCAGGTCGTAACCGCTGAACCGCAACCAGCGGGTCACCAGGTCGAACGCGACCATGCTGCGGCCGTGGCCGAGGTGGCAGTAGTCGTACACGGTCATCCCGCAGACGTACATGCGCACCTTGTTGCCATCCAGCGGCTTGAAAACTTCTTTGCTCTTGGTGAGCGTGTTGTAGATCGTTAGCACGTTATTTCCTTTGACGCTGAATCACTGGCCCCACGAATCACGCAGGGTCACGGTACGGTTGAATACCGGCTGACCTGGTTTCGAGTCCTTCAAATCAGCGACGAAGTAACCTTCGCGCTCGAACTGGAAACGGTCTTCCGGCTGTGCATTGCCAAGCGATGGCTCAGCACGACAACCGGTGAGTACCTGCAGCGAATCAGGGTTGATGTTGTCGAGGAAACTCGCGCTGTCTTCGGCCTTCTCTGGGTTGGCCGAACGGAACAGACGATCGTACAGACGCACTTCGCACTCGACGCTGGCCGCGGCCGGCACCCAGTGGATCACGCCTTTGACCTTGCGGCCTTCAGGGTTCTTGCCGAGGGTTTCCGGGTCGTAAGAGCAACGCAGTTCGACGATGTTGCCATCGGCGTCCTTGATCGCTTCGTCGGCACGGATCACGTAGCTGCCGCGCAGACGCACTTCACCGGCCGGTTCCAGGCGCTTGTAGCCCTTCGGCGGCTCTTCCATGAAGTCGTCACGGTCGATGTAGATTTCCCGAGCGAATGGCAGTGCGCGTACGCCCATGTCTTCTTTCGGGTGGCGCGGCAGTTCGAGGTTCTCGACCTGGCCTTCCGGGTAGTTGGTGATGACGACTTTCAGCGGACGCAGCACGCACATGGCGCGCGGTGCGGTCTGGTCGAGGTCGTCACGGATGCTGAATTCGAGCATGCCGAAGTCGACCACGCCGTCGGAACGGTTGGTGCCGATCATTTCGCAGAAGTTGCGGATCGATTTCGGCGTGTAGCCACGGCGGCGGAAGCCCGACAGCGTGGACATGCGCGGATCGTCCCAGCCGTTGACGTGCTTTTCATCGACCAGTTGCTTGAGCTTGCGCTTGCTGGTGATGGTGTAGTTGAGGTTCAGACGGCTGAACTCGTACTGACGCGGGTGCGCCGGCACTGGCAACGCGTCGAGGAACCACTCGTACAGCGGACGATGGCTTTCGAATTCCAGGGTGCAGATCGAGTGGGTGATGCCTTCGATGGCGTCCGACTGACCGTGGGTGAAGTCGTAGTTCGGGTAGATGCACCACTTGTCGCCAGTCTGGTGGTGATGGGCGTGACGGATGCGATACATGATCGGGTCGCGCAGGTTCATGTTCGGCGAGGCCATGTCGATCTTCGCGCGCAGCACACGGGCGCCGTCCGGGAACTCACCGGCGCGCATGCGCGCAAACCAGTCGAGGTTTTCTTCTACCGAACGGTCGCGGAACGGGCTGTTCTTGCCCGGCTCGGTCAGGCTGCCGCGGTATTCCTTGGCCTGCTCTGGGGTCAGGTCGTCGACGTAGGCCTTGCCGGCCTTGATCAGCTCGACGGCCCAATCGTGCAACTGGTCGAAATACTGCGAGGCGTAGCGCACTTCGCCGGACCATTCGAAGCCCAGCCATTTGACGTCGCTTTCGATTGCGTCGATGTATTCCTGATCTTCCTTGGCCGGGTTGGTGTCGTCGAAACGCAGGTGCGTGACGCCGCCGAACTCCTGGGCCAAGCCGAAGTTCACGCAGATCGACTTGGCGTGGCCGATGTGCAGGTAGCCGTTGGGCTCAGGCGGGAAACGGGTGACGATCTGCGTGTGCTTGCCCGAGTCCAGGTCTGCCTGGATGATCGGCCGCAGGAAATTGACCGGCACGGCAGGGCCGGACTTGGCATTCGAGGTAGGGTCGACAGTGGGCTTGCTCATAGGATCCTTGACTTACATGTGCGCGGCCGCAGAGGGGGCCAGACAAAACAAAGCCGCTATCATAGCCGATGCTGTCAAGGGGCTGACAGAGCACGGCCTTAAATCAGGTGCGTTTAATGCACCTGATTTCAAAAAACAGCCTCGAAATTCGCGCCTGTCACGCTAAACTGCGCACCTTGGCCCACGGGCTGAACCGGTAACGGGCGCAAATGTCCCATTGCCCACGAATTCCTTATAAAGAGTAGCGATCATGACTCAAGTTAAATTGACCACCAATCATGGCGACATCGTCATCGAACTGAACGCTGAAAAGGCGCCGATCACCGTCGCCAACTTCATCGAGTACGTCAACGCCGGTCACTACGAAAACACCGTTTTCCACCGCGTCATCGGTAACTTCATGATCCAGGGCGGCGGTTTCGAGCCAGGCATGAAGGAAAAGAAAGACAAGCGTCCAAGCATCCAGAACGAAGCTGACAACGGTCTTTCCAACGACAAATACACCGTTGCCATGGCCCGCACCATGGAACCGCATTCGGCGTCCGCACAGTTCTTCATCAACGTCGCCGACAACACCTTCCTCAACCACAGCGGCAAGAACGTGCAAGGCTGGGGCTACGCGGTATTCGGTAAAGTGACCGCCGGCACCGACGTTGTCGACAAGATCAAAGGCGTGTCGACCACTTCCAAGGCCGGCCACCAGGACGTACCCGCAGACGACGTGATCATCGAGAAAGCCGAGATCATCGAAGCGTGATATTGCTGATTTCAGACTTGCATCTGGAAGAGGAGCGCCCGGACATTACCCGGGCGTTTCTGGATTTGCTCGCCGGACGCGCCCGCTCGGCGAGTGCGTTGTACATTCTCGGCGACTTCTTCGAAGCGTGGATTGGCGACGACGCCATGACGCCCTTTCAGCGTTCCATCTGCCAAGCCCTGCGCGAACTGAGCGACAGCGGCACGGCGATTTTTCTGATGCACGGCAATCGCGACTTCATGCTCGGCAAGGCCTTCTGCAAGCAGGCCGGCTGTACGTTGTTGAAGGACCCGAGTGTCGTGCAGTTTTACGGCGAGCCGGTGCTGTTGATGCACGGCGACAGCCTCTGTACCCGCGACGTCGGCTATATGAAGCTGCGGCGTTATCTGCGTAATCCGATCACGCTGTTTATCCTGCGCAATCTGCCGCTCAGCAGCCGCCATAAACTGGCGCGCAAACTGCGCAGCGAGAGCAAGGCGCAGACGCGGATGAAGGCCAATGACATTGTCGATGTCACGCCGGAGGAGATTCCGCGGATCATGCAGGCGTTTGGCGTGAAAACCTTGATCCACGGGCACACCCATCGCCCGGCGATTCACAAGTTGCAGCTTGGTGAGCAGGCGGCGAAGCGGATTGTGCTGGGGGATTGGGATCGGCAGGGTTGGGCGTTGCAGGTGGATGAGAGCGGCTACGCGTTGGCGCCGTTCGACTTCGCCCCGCCACTGGCTTTGCCGCACGGCTGAAGATCGCTACCCCCTCACCCCAGCCCTCCCGAAACGTCGGACCGCCCCCAAGGGGGCGAGGGGGAAAGGGAGCCGACCGCATGCAGTTCAATCCCTGAGTTCGACTCACAATCTGAAATCATGCTTTCTCCAAACCGGAGCTCAACTCGGTGGCTCAGGTCGGCGTACCTCGAAAGCAAACCACGATCAGTCCCCTCTCCCTCCGGGAGAGGGTTAGGGTGAGGGGCTTTTGATCTTAGTGCCCTGAAGCCGCCGGCCCTGCCTTGGCAGCAAACGGCGGTTTCGCCAGCCATACAATCAGAATCAACCCCATAAACCCCCAGCCCAACAACGTGAAGTAATCCACGGTAGAGAGCATGTACGCCTGACTGGTCAAAATCTGATCCATCTGTGCATACGCCGATTGGCTCGCCCCGCCCAAATGATTCAAGGTCTCGCGAGTCGCCGGTTCGAAGGTGCTGATACTTTCACTCATATACGCATGATGCTGATCCGCCCGTCGAATCCAGATCCACGTGGTCAGCGACGCCGCAAAGCTACCGCCCAACGTCCGCAGAAAAGTCGCAAGACCAGCACCATCGGCAATCTGGCTCGGCGGCAGGTCCGACATCAGAATGCTCAAGGTCGGCATGAAGAACAGCGCCACGCCAATGCCCATGAACAACTGCACGAGCGCGATGTGCTGGAAGTCCACCTCATTGGTGAAACCCGCCCGCATAAAGCAACTCAAGCCAATCGCCAGAAACGCCAGTCCGGCCAGCAATCGCAGGTCGAACTTGTTCGCGTACTTGCCGACAAACGGCGACAGCAGCACCGGCAGAATGCCGATCGGCGCTACGGCCAGACCGGCCCAGGTCGCGGTGTAGCCCATTTGTGTCTGCAACCACTGCGGCAGGATCAGGTTGATGCCGAAGAACCCGGCATAACCCAGCACCAACACCAGCGTGCCAATGCGGAAGTTGCGGTAGGCGAACAACCGCAGATTCACCACCGGATGCTGGTCGGTCATTTCCCAGATAACGAACACCGCCAGCGCAATCACCGAAATCGCCGCGCCGATGATGATGAAGTTCGACTCGAACCAATCCAGGTCATTGCCCTTGTCGAGGATCACCTGCAACGCGCCGACACCAATGATCAGCGTGATCAGACCGACGTAATCCATCGGCTGACGGCTGGTCTCAACCGGACGTTTGGCCAGTTGCGAGCGCACCACCATCACCGCAAAGATGCCGATCGGCACGTTGATGAAGAAGATCCACGGCCAGCTGTAGCTGTCAGTAATCCAGCCACCGAGGATCGGCCCGGCAATCGGCGCGACCACCGTGACCATCGCCAGTAACGCCAGGGCCATGCCACGCCTGGCGGGCGGATAGACCGCGATCAGCAGTGTTTGCGTCATCGGATACAGCGGCCCGGCGACCAGCCCTTGCAGGACGCGGAAGCCAATCAATTCCGGCATCGACGTCGAGATACCGCAGAGAAACGAGGCCAGCACGAACAGAATCGTGGCCCAGAGAAACAGCTTCACCTCGCCGAACCGACGGCTAAGCCAACCGGTCAGTGGCAGCGCAATGGCGTTACTGACGGCGAACGAGGTGATCACCCAGGTGCCCTGCTCCGAACTCACCCCAAGGTTGCCGGAAATCGTCGGCAACGCCACGTTGGCGATGGTGGTGTCGAGCACTTGCATGAAGGTCGCCAGCGACAGGCCGATGGTGCTGAGCAACAGGCTGGGCGGCGTGAAAGAGGCGTTATTGCTCATTGTGAATCCTTTGGAACCGGGTTGGCGCCCTGTCTGTTACAGACACAGCAGCCCTTGTGGGAGCGAGCCTGCTCGCGAATGCTGACTGACATTCAACATGGAAGTTGTCTGACACACCGCTTTCGCGAGCAGGCTCGCTCCCACAGGGGAAAGATTCAGCGTTGCGCGGTTTTGCTCACCGCTGCGCTGTTGTCGTGGATCAGCTGCGCAATCATCGCGTCGGCTTCGGCCAGTTGACGGTCGTAGACGCTGGTGCTGAACGAGGCCTTTTGCGGCGGCTGCTGCGCCAGTACCGGGCCGCTCTGGTCGTGCAGGTTCACTTCAACATTGGTCGACAGACCGACGCGCAGCGGATGCTTGGCCAGTTCTTCGGCGTTGATGTGAATGCGCACCGGTACGCGCTGCACGATCTTGATCCAGTTACCGGTGGCGTTCTGCGCCGGCAGCAGAGCAAACGCGCTACCGGTACCGGCGCCGAGGCTGTCGACGGTGCCGCTGTATTTCACGTCGCTGCCGTAGATGTCGGACTCGATATCGACCGGCTGACCGATGCGCATGTCACGCAGTTGGGTTTCCTTGAAGTTGGCGTCGATCCACAGTTGATCCAGCGGAATCACCGCCATCAACGCCGTGCCCGGCTGCACGCGCTGACCGAGTTGCACGGTGCGCTTGGCGACGTAACCGGTGACCGGCGCGATCAAGGTGCTGCGGGCATTGGTCAGGTAGGCCTGACGCAGATCGGCAGCGGCCGACATCACGTCCGGATGCGACGACACCACGGTGTCATCGACCAGCGCGCTGGTGGTTTTCAGTTGCTGCTTGGCGTTGGCCAGGGCGTTTTGCGCCGAGGTCAGGTCGTCGCGAGCGTGGGACAGTTCTTCCTGGGAAATCGCCCCGCCCTGCGCCAGATTTTTCCGGCGGTTGTAGTTGTCCTGGGCTTTCTGCACTTCGGCCTGTTGCGCGTTGACCTGGGCTTTCATGCCATCAACGTTGCTGTACAAGCCGCGTACCTGACGCACGGTGCGCGCCAGTTTTGCTTGCGCACTTTGCAGGCCGACTTCAGCGTCGTTCGGGTCGAAGTTGATCAGCACCTGGCCTTCGTGAACCAGATCACCATCGTCAGCACCGATGCTGACCACGGTGCCGGTCACCAGCGGCGTGATTTCGACGACGTTGCCGTTGACGTAGGCGTCGTCGGTGCTTTCGTTAAAGCGCCCGATGAATTCGTGATACGCCCAGACGCCGGCGCAGGCGAGTGCAACCACAACGGCCAGCAGCAACAGCATGACTTTGCGTTTGCGCGGGTTGCCGGTGTCCGGGGTGTTGCCTTGAGCTTGGGTGTTTTCGGCAGTGGCCATGACAATTACCTTGAATTAGTTGTGCGGCGTAGCTGGGCTGGCGTTGACTGCGGTCAGGGTTTGCTCCTGGAAGCCGCCGCCCAGCGCTTGCATCAGTTGAATCGACAGGTCGATCTGCTCGGCATTGAGGTTGGCCAGTTGACGCTGGGCCTGGAGCAATTGCTGCTCGATGCTGAGCACGTCCAGATAGTTGCCGATGCCGGAACCGTAACGCTGGACGACGGTGTTGTAAGAATCCTGAGCAATGTCGGTGGCGTGTTGCTGCGCACCGATCTGCCGGCCGATGTCACGCAACTGGTTGATCGTGTCGCTGACATCGCCCAGTGCTTTCACCAGGCTTTTGTTGTACTGCGCCACCGCCAGATCGTAATCGGCGTCGCGCGCATCGAGGTTGGCGCGCAGGCGTCCGCCGTCGAAGATCGGCACCGAGATGGTCGGGGCAATGTTGAAGAAGCGACTGGCCGAACCGAACATCGCGTCACCCAACAAGGACTCGGCACCGGCCGAGGCCGTGAGGTTCAAGTTGGGATAGAAGCGGGTTTTCGCCGAGTCGATGTCTTTGCTCGCCGCCTCGACGCGCCAACGCGCAGCAACCAGATCCGGGCGCCGACCGAGCAGTTCCGCCGGCAACACTGATGGCACGGCGACGGCGCTGGCTTGCAGGACTTTCGGCCGGGCGATTTCGTTGCCGCGATCCGGGCCTTTGCCGAGCAGCACGGCCAAGGCGATCTTGGCGCTGTTCAAGCGTTTTTCTGCGTCGATCAGGCTGGCTTCGGAACTGGCTTCCAGGCTCTGGGTTTGCTGGAACTGGTACTGGCTGTCGATCCCGGAACTGAGGCGACGCTGGCTCAGGTCGAGCATCTGCTTGGTGCGTTTGAGGTCTTCGTTGGCCAGGTCATAAACGATGTGCGCCTGACCGAGATCGCTGTAGGCACGGGCGACGTCGGCGGCGAGGGTCAACTGCGCAGCCTGACGATCAACTTCAGCGGCGCGGGCCTGACCGAGTGCTGCTTCCCAGGCGTCACGCTGACCGCCCCAGAGGTCGAAGTTGTAATTGAATCCGGCGCTGACGTTACGCACGGTGGCGTAGGCATCGCCCTGCCCTCGCGGGTCCTGATCCTTGGCCAGGCGCGAACGGCTGATGCCGGCGCTGGCGTCGAGGGTCGGATAGCGTTCGGCATCGGCGGCATACGCGGCGGCGCTGGCCTGATGCGCGCGGGCTTCGGCGATTTGCATGTCCGGGCTGTCGTGCAGGGCTTCGCGGATCAGACCGTCGAGTTGCGGGTCGCCGAGGCTGGTCCACCAGTCGCTTTTCGGCCACGCGGCTGGCGACAGGGTCACGCCGTTGAGGGATTGGCTGGCGTTGAGGCTTTTCGCATCAAGGCTTTTGCCTTGAGTGTCGAGGCCGCTGTAGTTGGCGCAGCCGGCGAGGATCATCGCCGACAGCACCAGCGTCAGGCTGCTGCGCAAGGTTTTACCGCTCATTGTGTTCACCTAACCGCTGGATGGTGATCGGGTCACCGGCTGCCAGCAGGATTTTCTTGAGGATGTATTCCAGGGTCTTCAACTCGTCCGGAGTGACGGCGCCGGCCAGTTCATTCATCGCATCGGCGCCGATGTGCGGCAGGCGATCGGCCAGTTGCTGGCCTTGTTCGGTCAGCTTGAGCTGCACCTGACGGCGATCGCCTTCGCAGCGGTGGCGAGCCAGGAAACCTTTCTGCTCCAGACGATCGAGCATGCGTGTCATCGAACCGCTGTCGAGCGACAGATGCCGGCATAGCTCGGCCGGGGTATCGACGCCGAACTGGGCCATGATGATCAACACCTTGAACTGCGCGGCGGTGATGCCGTGGGGTTCCATGTGGGTGTCGATGATCCGGTCCTTGAGCAGCGCCGCACGGCCAAGCAACAGGCCGAGATGGCAATGTTTGAATTCGTCCGGGGTGAAATGCTTCATTTGCTCACCTAATAACTGCCTAGGCAGTGAATGTGTGTCGAGATGTTACTGCCTAGGCAGCGAATGTCAACGCAATAGTTAGGTTGCTTTGCAATTAGTTGACCAGTGGAGTTGGTTTTTGTGCTGAAGAGGGGTGACGAAGATCAAAAGATCGCAGCCTTCGGCAGCTCCTACAGGGATGTGAAACATGTAGGAGCTGCCGAAGGCTGCGATCTTTTGACCTTTATGAGGATGTCGAGGATTCGTCGGAAGGATGCGCAGGCGGCTGCACCGGATGCACCTCACGCCCCCGCAACGCAGTGGCCACATACCCAAACGCCCGCTTGCTCACCGCATAAATGCTGTGCCAGCCCGGCGGTGCCGGCTCGATGGCGGCATGCAACGCCCGCGCATAATCGAGCACCAGTCCGGGCGTCCACGCCATCGCCTCTGCCCGTTTGCGCACTTGCGCGGCGACCCAGAACTCGGGGCTGAAGATGACCCGGGCGAAATCCAGCATGCTCGAATGCCCCCGGTTCATCGCCCCTTCCAAGGCCGCTTCGAGGCTATGGGCGACGGCGCTGGAACAGTTGCGACTGGTGAGGTTGTACGTGCTGTTCTGCCGATACTCCGTCCAGAATGCATGCAGGCGCCGGGCGTCGTAATGGGCAAAACTGACCTGCACCGAAGACGGACACCAGTCAGCCACCTCCCCCGCATAATCCGGCAAAAACCTGCCGGCAACATCGTTGTTCGGCGTCGCCCGCAGCAAGCGCACGAAATCTCCCGCCGAGCGATCAATGTCGTCCTGCGGGTAATGGCTGATGTAAATGTCCGGCCCGCATTCCAGCGCTGCATGACCGGCGGAGATCACGCCGTTGATATCGACCGCCGCGATGTAGCGGTTGAGCAGGCGATTGCGCACCAGAGTGTCGTCGACGGTGCCGCTGGGAGTCCAGACGTGAATCACCAACGCGTCGCTGCTGACCGGCGCACTCACTGCAGCAGGACTCGTCAGCGGCAGCTGGTTTTTGAAGCGCACGGCTTGCCGCAACAAGGCGCAACCGGTCAGGAAAAGGCTCATGCCAATGCAAAACGGCACCGTGCCCTTATACAGCGTCGGATACGGCTCAAGGATAAACACGCCAAAGCCGATTTCGAACAACCCCGCCAGCAGCGACACTTGCCAACCGACAAAGCGCACCACCAGCGCCGCCGCCAACCGAAAACCGCCATCGAGCAAAAAAGCCCCGCCAAACAGCACAGCCAGAATCAGCCCGGCAGCGTGTTGCCGGTCGACGATCAGCAGTCCCAGCAAGAGAAAAGCCAGTCCGCGCGCTCTGCGCAGGGCCGCAGCAGTTCCGGCTTGCGGTGCCGGCACCAGCAGCAGGATCAGCGCTTCGAGCAGCAACAGATAGCCGAAGAGATGCAGCGGAAAATACAGCACGCCGTCCAGCGCATCAATGAAGATGCCCACTCCGGCCGCGCCCCAGACGATGCCCGTCAGCGCCAGCGCGGACCAACGCTTGCGGACGAATTCGTGACCGAGCAAGACCATACTCAAGCGGATCATATGACCTCTCTGGTGAACCGGGGGCCGCACAACCTGCACGGTTTTCAGGCTGTGGTGAGTCTAATACATCGCCGCGTTTGCGCAGGCGCGGGAGCGTGTTCTAAGAATCGCCTGATGTCCATCGGCAAACGGCGTGTTTAACGTAAGCCGCTCTTTGGCCAATTACGTAAACCCCTTCATGAAGCGTTTCAAACTCCAGCGCCTGCTCCAGCTAACGAAAATGATTCACACGCTATGTCTGTCGTTACTTTTCGCGCCCAGCTACGCAGGCGCGGCTAATTGCTCGTTCTTCCCGGGTCATCATCAAACAACTCTCACTATGCAATTACCCACTACACTTTCGATTCCTCGTGATACACCTAACGGCACCGTAATATATGAAAGTCCTTCATTAACACTTGGACCTACGCCCAGCTCGTATAGATGTACTAACGAGTTTTCATATGGTGTTCAGAACAACGTCGGTGTGTCTAAATCGGGTGACCTTGTTTACGCAATCGGAAACACCGGGCTCGCATGGCAGTGGTCCTTCAGAGAAGGTATAACCATACCCATTTATCCGGCTATTCGCCGAGCAGCGGGCGGGTACGGATGGGACACCACAAGACACGTGCTACGACTATTCAAAATAGCGGATGTAATCGATGTACAGAAAATCCCGGCAGGAACACTGGGGACTTTCCATGCAGATGGTGTATCACCACTAGCAATGGCGACCAATGGCACAACGATTGTGCCTCAATCCTGTGAAACGCCTGACATCAAAGTAGACATGGGGTCGCATGACATGAGTAGCTTTGCCCACAACGGAGCATATTCTGAGCTGGTCAAATTTGACATCAGCCTTAACAATTGTCCGCCAGGCATAAAAAAAGTAACTTATACACTCAAGCCTACCCCAACTTCTCCCTCGCAAAATTCCACGAGGGGTATCGTACAGCTGAGTGCAGATTCGACTGCTCAGGGTGTGGCTTTGCAAGTACTCAATAGCGATGGAAACCCCTTGGTTTTAAATCAAAGCTATGTATTCGCAGACTATCCCTCTGTGGGAGGCAACTTGAAGATCCCCCTGAGCGCTCGTTACTTTCGCGTCGCTGAAACAGGTGGCAATGGTGGGTTTGACAAGGGCATGCGCGCCGGAACAGCCAACGCAACGATTGCATTTGTAATGAGTTACCTTTGAATCCATTGATGCGTTGCTATAGCCAATTGTTTGCGCAGCTCTCTTTAAGAATCGTCTGATTTTCATCATGCCCGGCCGCTTCTACTGTGCCGGGATGCGATTGAAGAACTACCTCCACCAGATCAGCCCGATCCTGTCCTCGCCCGATGCGGCGCGGCGTCTGCTGCGCATTTTTGCCCTGGTGCTGCTGGTGGGCATTCTCGGCGGCGTCTACAGCTTTCTGCTGTTTACCTTCAACAATGAGATTTCCCAACGGCGCAGCTACATGAGCAGCGCCATCGCCGAAGCACATACCTTTTTCACCACCCGCGAAGCACTGCTGGAAAGCCTGAGCCTGTCGGCTACGCACATGGCCAACATGGATTTGCCGGTCTCCGAGGAAGAGATCCGCCTGCTGCTCGGGCAAGCGCCGGGGCAGCAATGGAGCATCTGGCTGACCCGACGCATGCGCGATTACCTCAAGGCCCGGCAGCTCAACCTGGTCTACGTCAGCAGCGGCCCCCGGACCCAAGTGTTGCGGCTGTACAACGCAACCGCGGTGATCGGCCGTGTCCCCGAGACCATGCTCGAACAACTGCAGACCCTCAAGCACCACAACAGCGGCAACGTCAAAGAACTCTGGCTGACCCATGCCGCCGACGGCCACTCGCAGCTATACATCTTCATTCGTCTAGACGCGCGCGATATCAACTCCGGCTGGCTCGGCCTGGAAATGGACGACCGCGAAGTCTCCAGCGCCCTGAACGACCACAGTGCCGGCGAGTTCACCATGTTCAACTCCCAAGGCAAACCGCTGTTCAGCAACAGCCACAAACCACCGCCAGAACAGCACCTGCCGTTGCTGCGACAACAGGATTTCTTCGGCTTCGTCGGCGATGGCTGGCTGCCCGAGCAATTGGTGTTGCGCAAGCAGCTGAAATCCTCGGACTGGCAGCTGACTTACTCCATCGACTTGCTGGCGGTGCTGCGCGCCCTGTGGCCACAAATGCTCGGCGCGCTGCTGTTCTGCGTGTTGAGTATCAGCCTGGTGTGCCTGTTGGTCCGTCGTCTGGAGCATCGTTTCATCACCCCGGCGATCCAGCGCATTCAGGCGCTGGTGGAAAGCGAACTGTTCAGCCGCGACGTGATTCAGACCGCGCCGGTGGCGCTGTGCGTGCTGCGCCGCAGTGACGGCCAAGTGGTGCTGGATAACACCCTCGCTCGGCAATGGCTCGGCCCGTGCAGCGAGCAACTGGGCGCCGGCTGGATCCGCGATGCGTTCGACCAACACTCGCCGTGCCTGACCGATTACTTCGAGACTGCCGACGGTCGTCACCTGTACCTGAGCTGTGCGCCGACCCGCTACAAAGGTGAAGACGTCTTGCTCTGTGCGTTCAGTGACATCAGCGCTCGGCGACAGATCGAAGCAGCACTGGAACAGGCACGCCAATCGGCCGATGCCGCCAACGAAGCCAAGACTTTGTTTCTGGCGACCATGAGCCACGAAATACGCACCCCGCTCTACGGCGTGCTGGGCACCCTGGAGTTGCTCGCGCGCACGCAACTGGACACTCAGCAGAAAAGTTACCTGCGCGCGATCGAAGGATCATCGGCCACCTTGTTGCAGTTGATTTGCGACGTGCTCGATGTGTCGAAGATCGAGGCCGGGCAATTGGCGCTGGAGCTGAGCGAGTTTTCCGTCCCGGAACTGGTGCACGAAGTGGTGCAAGGCTATGCCGCCGCCGCGCAAAGCAAAGGCCTGCAACTCTATGCCTGCCTCGATCCGCAACTGCCCGATTGCCTGCTGGGGGATGTCAGCCGCGTACGGCAGATCCTCAATAATCTGCTGAGCAACGCGGTCAAGTTCACCGATTCCGGGCGCGTGGTATTGCGGGTCAGACTGCTCGCTCGCGAAGGCGAACGCGTGTGCCTGCAATGGCAGGTTTCCGACACCGGCAAAGGCATCGCCCATGACGATCAGGCGTTCATTTTCGAGCCGTTCTACCAGACCGCCGGCAACACCAATGTGGTCGCCGGCACGGGCCTCGGTCTGCCCATTTGCCAACGTCTGACGCACTTGATGAACGGCACTCTGCGCATGGTCAGCGAGCCGGGCCTGGGCAGCAGTTTTTCCCTCAGCGTGCCGCTGGAGCAACGCTGCGGCAACGCACCCTCTACTGCTTTGCCGCCCTTGGCCGCGGACCTCATCTATGTCGTTTCGCCCGTGCGCGAACTGGCCGACAGCATCAGTGGCTGGTTGCGCCGCTGGGGCGCCCGCGCGCATATCGGCGCACCGGACGGCATCGAGCCTGATGCGACGGCGGTGCTGCTGGAACTGTACCCCGCAGCCTTCGGACAGCGCCCGAACCTGGCATGGCGTGGCCCGCGCGTACTCGCCAGCGGTGACGGCGCCCATGAGCCGCAGTTCAGCGGCGACGGTTGGCAGGTCAATCTGAATGATCTGCTGGCGATCCAACGCGCCGTTCGCCAGGCCCAGAGCGGCCAGATCGTTCACCGCCCGCAAGACAGTGAACCCCATGCCCTGCGTCCGTTGCGCCTGCACATTCTGGTGGCCGAAGACAACGTCATCAATCAGTTGATCCTGCGCGATCAGCTCGAAGAACTGGGCTGCACCGTAGCGCTGGCCAGCGATGGCGAAGAGGCCTTGTCGCTGTGGCCCGACGCTGCGTTCGACATCGTCCTGACTGACGTCAACATGCCCCGACTCAACGGCTACGAACTGGCCAAAGCCCTGCGGCGCCTCGGTTGCAGCATCCCGATCATCGGCGCGACCGCCAACGCCCTGCGCGGTGAGGATGCGCTGTGCCTGGCTGCGGGCATGAATCACTGCCTGGTCAAACCTTTTACGCTACGAGCCTTGTTCGCTGTCCTGGCTCCCTACGAACGAGTCGTCCATGAAGCCCTGTAGCATTCTGATTGTCGAAGATCACCCCTTCCAGCACCTGTATTTGCAGAACCTGTTCAGCGAGTTGGGCGACTTCGATCTGGCGTGCGCCAAGGACGGCGAAGAAGCGCTGGACTGCCTGAAACAACGTGATTTCGATCTGGTGCTCACCGACCTGCTGATGCCGGGCATGGACGGTGTGCAATTCATTCAGGGCCTCGCCGCGCAACGTTCGCGCCCGGCACTGGCGATCATGAGCGCCGCCTCACGACGCATGCTGATGGGCGCGAGCCTGGTGGCGAGCAACCTGCAAGTGAAAGTCATCGGGCTGATTTCCAAACCGGTGAATGCTGCCGCCCTGCGTTGCCTGATCGATCAATTGCAGGCGTTGCGCCAAAACGTCCCGGCGGCGATCCATCCCGGCATCGATCGCCAGAGTATTTGCAACGCCCTCGACAACGGTGAACTGCAAGCCTGGTTTCAACCGAAGAAGGCTTTGAACAATGGCCGGATCGTCGCCGCCGAAGCGCTGGTACGCTGGAATCATCCTGAACATGGCACGCTGCTGCCCGGGGTATTTTTGCCGGCGTTGATTGCGTTCGGTCTCGAAGAGCCGTTGCTCTGGTGCGTGCTGAAACAGGCGATCGCCGCCCAAGCGACCTGGCGCGAACAGGGCTATGACATTCCGGTTTCGGTCAACCTGCCCACGCACCTGCTCAACAGCCACGACCTGCCCGACCGCATCCTCGCTTTCGTGCTTGCCCATCAAGGCTTGCCCGCGCGGATCTGTTTCGAGTTGATGGAGTGCTCGGTGCCCGATGACATCAGCAATTTCTACGCTGGCGCGTGCCGTCTGCGGATCAAGGGTTTCGGTCTGTCGCAGGATGATTTCGGCAAGGGCTACAGCTCGTACATGAACCTGGTGTCGGCGCCGTTCACCGAACTGAAAATCGACCGCGCGCTGGTGCAAGGCTGCAACGCCAACGCCGAACTCGCGCAGGCGCTGACCAGCATTGTCAGCCTCGGTCGACAATTGGGTCTGACCGTGGTGGCCGAAGGTGTAGAAACCGCACAAGAACTTGCTCTGTTGCGTAAAATCGACTGCACTCAGGTTCAGGGTTTCCTGATCTCCCACGCCGTTTCAACCGATCAGTTCCAGCACTTGCTGACCCACGACGGGCCGGCGAACGCCTGGTGAGCGGCACGTGGCTATTATTGAACGTCGCTCGCTACCGAGGTCACTGTGTCCCAAGGCTGCTCCATCACCGCTGGTCAGGCGCTGTAATGCCGCATACCAATGCATTTCTGGACAAACTGGCCAGCAGTTCGCTGCGTTTGAACAAAAGTCTGCTGCTGCTCGGCGCCTTGGTATTGCTGCTGTTGGGCATCAGCTATCTGGGCGTGCAGCGCATGCTCGAAGAGCAGCGCGACACCCTGCAGTTTCACTTCGCCCGGTTGATGGAAAATATCCATGAGCAGGAAGTGTTCCTGCGCGATATCTCCCAGGCCAGTGCCAAAGGCCAATATTTCCCTTTGGTGGTGTTGCCCACCTATTCGCAAAAGCTGCTGCCCGATGAAGGCCCGAATATCTATGAAGGTCGCGGCTTGCCGTTTTCACTGCCGTTCAGTGTAAAGATCGATCCGCAGAGAATCGCCGCCGACCAATACCCCAAGGTTTTCGCGCTGGGCAGTTATCTGGCCGCCTACTACAGCGCGTTCTGGGCGGCATCGCACTATCAGTCGCCGCAAGTGATCCTGCTCAATGGCCCCGACAATTTCGACGTGGCCGTGCCCTCCGCCGGGCGCTTGCGCGGTGCCGGCCCGATGCAGATCGGCGCGTTTGCCCAAGTCATGAGCCAGGTGAACCAGCATGCACGCGAGCAGTCAGCAGTCGCTGATCATCAAGTGCATTGGGTGCCCTACCCGTCTACTCAGGACAACGAGGCAACGCCGACGCTGCTGGCCTACGTCAGGATCAATCTGCTCCAGCCTATGCAGGCGATCGAGGGCGCCGATTCCTGGGTGGTGCTCGGCACGTTGCTGAAACTGTCCCAGGTCAACAACATCGAGCGATTGATGGAGTGGTCGATCTACGATGACTTCACCTTGATCACCCCGGCCGGCGTGGTCTTGACCGGCGCACAGAGATCCGACCAGGAACTGGATGAGGGGATAAATTTCGACCGTGACGGCCTGGTGTTCAAACTGAGCAGCCCCGGCGAGCAACACTGGACCGCAATCTACGTCATCAGCCTGCGCAGTTTTCTCAGCTATGCGTTGTGGCCATTGCTGTGCCTGTTGGCGGTGGTGTTGGCGTTGCTCGGTTGCGGTCGGGCCATCAATCGCTGGTACACCGCGCGCGTGATCATTCCCGCCCAAAGTGCCCACGCGAGCATTGCCGAAAGTGAGGCCTTCAGCCGTGCGGTGATCGACACCGCACCGATCGGCCTCTGTGTGATTCGCCGCAGTGATCACCACGTGCTTCTGGAAAATCAGCGCGCCCAGCAATGGCACGACAGCAGTCGTTTGATGAGCCTGCTCAAGTCACACAGCGAGTCCGGCCATGCCGATCTCGAGATCGACGGGCGTCATCTGCATCTGGCTTTCGTCTCGACGCGCTATCAAGGCCAGGATGCCTGGTTGTGTGCGTTGCATGACGTGACCCGGCATATCGAAGACGCCGCCGCCCTGGAAGAAGCCCGTCAGGCCGCCGACTCGGCCAACCAGGCCAAGAGCCGCTTCCTCGCCACCATGAGCCATGAAATTCGTACCCCGCTCTACGGCGTGCTGGGCACCCTCGAATTGCTCGGGCTGACACCGCTCGCCCCACGCCAGCAGGATTATCTGGACACCATCCAGCGTTCCTCCGCCAGCCTGTTCAAGCTGATCAGCGATGTGCTGGATGTGTCGAAGATCGAGGCCGGGCAAATGACCCTTGAGCTTCAGGACTTCTGCCCGCTGGAGCTGACTGAAGATGTCGTGCGTACTTACAGCGCATTTGCCCGCGCCAAAGGCCTGCAACTGTATGCCTGCATCGATTCGGGCTTGCCGGATCAACTGCGCGGTGACCCGTTGCGCATCCGCCAGATCCTCAACAACCTGCTGAGCAACGCGATCAAGTTCACCGACAACGGTCGCGTGGTGCTGCGCGTGCGCGTGGTGCAAAACATTACTGGCAGCGCCGAAGTGCAATGGCAGGTCAGCGACTCGGGGGTGGGGATTTCCCCGGCGCAGCAACAGCAATTGTTCGACCCGTTCTATCAGGTCAACGATGCCGACAGTCAGGCCGGCGCGGGTCTGGGCCTGGCCATTTGCAAATGGCTGTGCGAGTTGATGCTAGGGAAGTTGAGCGTGGTCAGCGAACCGGGACTGGGCAGCAGTTTTACCCTGCAACTCACGCTGGAGAACGTGCCGGGCGCATTGGCCGACTGCCCCGCTTTCGTGACTGGCAGCCCCGCCGTTTATGTACGTGCACCGATCAGCGAACTGGCGCTGCACCTGATGGCGTGGCTGAACCGTTTTGGTCTGGATTGCCGCTTGGTAACGACCGAGATGCCACCATCCTCGGCGCTGCTGGTGGACCTCACGCCTCTCGACAACGCTCCGCACTGGAGCGGGCCACGGATCCTCGCCATTCCGGGCGGCCCCAATCCGGCGCAGCCAAGCGGTGAAGACTGGGCGGTCGATGCCGACGATGTGCGAGCGATTGCCTGGGCTATTTATCTGGCACAAAACGGCGCCAATGCGCAGCGCCCCGCCTCGTTGCAGGCAAAGACCCGCCCCCTGAATCTGCAGGTGCTGGTGGCCGAAGACAACGTGATCAACGCGGCGATCATCAAGGAACAACTGGAAGCCCTCGGCTGCTCGGTGGTCGTCGCCGCGAATGGCGAACAAGCCTTGGCGCAGTGGGCGCCCGGCCGCTTCGATCTGCTGCTGACCGACGTCAACATGCCGGTCATGAACGGTTACCGACTGGCCGAAGCGGTACGCCAACAGGACGCAACGCTGCCGATCATCGGCGTCACCGCCAACGCCCTGCGCGAAGAAGGCGAACGCTGCGCCGCCGTCGGCATGAACGCGTGGATGGTCAAGCCGCTGAACCTCGCTACCCTGCGCACGCAACTTGAGCAGCATTGCAAAATCGCTGTTGCCCCCGTTATCGATACCCCGCCGCCGCTATCGGCAAAAATGCGCGAGTTGTTTGTCACCACCCTGCGCCAGGATATTCAGACCACCCTGGCGGCACTGGATGCGGCCGACGCCAACAGCGTCGCGCAGCAACTGCACGGCATGGCGGGGGCGCTAGGGGCAGTGCAGATCAACGCCTTGGCCAGCGCGTTTGTCGAGCTGGAATGTCGCTTGACCGGTATGGCCGTGACGCCCGCTCTGGCCGTGGCGGTGCGACAGAATCTGACGCGGCTGCAAGATCTGCTCGACTCCCTCGAATAACTTCACTCTGGATAAATCACTCATGGAAACCTTCAACGTTGTCATTGCCGATGATCATCCCATCGTGCTGCTGGGGGTGCGGGAACTGGTCGAGCGTGACCAACGCTTTCGCGTGGTGGGCGAAGCCGTTGGCTCCGATGAGCTGATCCAGCTGCTGGAGACCAAGCCTGTAGATCTGTTGATCACCGACTTCAACATGCCCGCCGATTCGCCTTACGGTGACGGCCTGAAACTGGTGGAGTACCTGATAAGGCACTTTCCCAAGGTTCGAGTGCTGGTACTGACGATGATTTCCAATCCATTGATCCTGACGCGCCTGCAGGAACTGGGTGTGCTGGCAGTCATTCAGAAAAACCAGTTGCACGACGAAATCGAGACCGCACTCAAAGCCATCGCCAAAGGCAACCCGGTGCGCTGGCAGGCACCCGCGCCGACATCTGTAGTGAACGACGGCGCTGATCTGGATGAACGGTTTTCCCGGTTGTCGCCCAAGGAACATGAAATTCTGCGTTTGTTCGTTCAGGGCCAAGGCGTCAACGACATTGCCCGTTACTTGAACAGAAGTGCTAAAACCATCAGTACGCAAAAAATATCGGCAATGCGCAAACTTGAAGTCAGCAGTGATCAGGAATTATTGGCTTATTGCATAGAGCGCAACTTGTTTAACTAACAGGTAATGACACCCTAGTTAAAGACGACTTCTAGGAATCGTCTGATGTTCCAGCAAAAGTGCGCGCTATATCGTGTTGTTGTTTTAACCCCAACCATTGGAAAACAACATGAAAAAGCTGACTCGCGCACTTCTCGCCCTTTCGATCATTGCCGCTGCCGGCAACGCTCTGGCAGAAGATCCACCGGCCCCAACCCCGACCAAGGCTGGTAGCGGCACCATCAATTTCACCGGCACCATCAACAACGATGCCTGCTCGGTTGAAGGCGCCGGAAGCAACAAAACCATTTCGGTCAACATGGGCGAAGTGTCGATCAAGGACATGGGCACCGCCACTGCACCTAAAGGCAACGGCACCCTGAGCGCCGAAAACTTCGACATGAAGATCAACTGCAACGCCGGCACAAAAGTGGCGATGATTTTCGAACCGACCAAGGGCGCAGGCTCGGGCATCGTTGCCGGGACCAAAGTGCTGAAGCTGATCGACGGCCTGGGCGCTGCGAAGAACATCGGTATCGCCTTGCTCGACTCCAATGGCGCGTTGATCGACCTGAGCTCGCCATCCACCGCGAAGATCGAAAACACCCTGCAAGACAGCAACACCACGCTGAAATTCTCGGCCGCCTACGTCACCACCGCCGACGTGGCAACTGCCGTTGCCGGTCGCGGCGATGCCACCCTGCCGTTCACCCTGCAATACGAATAACCCGCGCGAATGCTCGAGCCCGGTGCGGGGCCACGCGGCCCCGCGCTTTCAATCACTTGCGCGGTAACCATCATGTTTTATCGTCACTCATTGTCCTTTTGCGCAGGCCTGCTGGGCCTGTTCGTGGTCAATCAGGCCACCGCCGGCATTTCCTTGAGCAGCACCCGCCTGGTCTTCGACGGCCAGCACAAGGAAGCCGGCATCACCGTACGTAACAGCGGTGCAGATGTCCTGGTCCAGTCGTGGATCGACACCGATGCCAGCGAATCCGCTTCCGTGCCGTTTGCGGTTACGCCGCCGTTGGTGCGCGTCAGCGGCGACGAACAGCAAATACTGCGGGTCATCTACGAAGGCACCGGCATGCCGAGCGACCGCGAATCGGTGGTCTGGCTCAACGTGCAGGAAATCCCGCAGAACGCGAAGACCCAGAACACTTTGCAGCTTGCCGTGCGCCAGCGCATCAAGGTGTTCTTCCGCCCCGCCGGCCTGAAAAACAACGCCTATCTGGCGCCGAGCGAATTGACCTGGCGCCTGGCCGAGCGCGCCGGCAAAAGCGTGCTGGTGGTAAACAATCCCGGCCTGTATCACGTGTCGATTGCCGATATCACCCTGCAATCCGGCGCACTCAGCGAGCACCCGTTTGATTCGATGATGATCGCCCCCGGCGAACGCAAAGAGTTCGCCCTCAAACAACTTCATTCAACTAATGCGGCAAATTTGTTGTTCAGCAGCATTAACGACTATGGCGCACAAGATCGTTTTACCGCGCAACTTTCCAACAGCGCCGACACCAGCGCCAGTCCAAAGAAAGAAACGCCATAACTCGCGAATCGCTCTGATCGCACACTTTCACTGTATTTCTCTTCGCTCCGTTAGTTCGTATCGGAGGTGATATAGGGTTCCTGCATGTTTTTACTCAAACGCGACGGTTTGACGTCGTTGTTGATCGCCTCGGCTATCAGCACGGCGTGCCAGGCTGACGGCGATGAACAGTTCAACACGTCGTTTCTGCAAGGTGCCGCGTCGACTGTCGATGTGCAATCGCTGCTCGCCAGCAACAGCGTGCTGCCCGGCAACTACCGGGTTGACCTCTACAGCAACGACACGCTGGTCGGTCGTCGCGACATCGACTTCCGCCGCCACCCCGGCAACGGCAAGATCCAGGCCTGCCTGACCCTGGAAATGGTCCAGCAGTTGGGCGTCGACATCGCCAAGTTGCAAGCCAGCGGCAAACTCAACGCTGACGACCCGAACGCCTGCCTCGACCTGCCCGCACTGATTGAGCATGCCAGCGTGCGTTACGACGTGCCACGCCTGCGCCTGCTGGTCAGCGTGCCGCAAAGCGCCATGGAACGCGGTCGACGGGGTTATGTCGACCCGGCGTTGTGGGACGACGGCGTGCCTGCAGCGTTCATCAACTATCAGCTGAGCAGCAACCGTAACAGCACGCAAACGGCCAATACGATCTCCAATAACATCGGCCTGCGCAACGGCATCAACTTCGGTGGCTGGCGCCTGCGCAACGAGTCCAACTTCAACAGCAGTACGGGCCAGCCAAGCACCTTCAAGAGCAACCGCAGCTATCTGCAACATGACCTGACCGCGTTGAAAGGCCAGTTCAGTGCCGGCGATATTTTCTCCGACGCCGACCTGTTCGACAGCGTGCGCTATCGCGGCCTGAAACTGGCCTCCGATGACGGCATGCGCGCCGACAGCGAGCGCGGCTATGCGCCAGTGATTCGCGGGATTGCCCAGTCCAGCGCCACGGTGGAAATTCGTCAGAACAACTACATCCTCTACACCACCAACGTGCCGCCGGGCCCTTTCGAGATCAGCGATATCTATCCCAGCGGTTCCAACGGCGATCTGGAAATCACGATTATCGAGGCCGACGGCCAGCGCCGGGTGACCGTGCAGGCGTTTTCCAGCCTGCCGATCATGGTGCGCCAGGGGCAGTTGAAGTACAGCGTCTCGGCCGGCCGCTACAACAGCAACAGCGACGATCAACAGTCGCCGCAGTTTGTCAGCAGCACGCTGGCCTATGGCATCAGCAGCAACTTGTCCGGCATCGTCGGCGTGCAGGCGACCGAGAATTTTCAGGCGCTGTCCGTGGGCGCCGGGCGTAATACGCCGATCGGCGCCGTGTCACTGGACGTGACGCACTCCGCCAGCCGCACCTTTGGCCAAGTGGTCAAAGGCAACAGTTTGCGCGCGCTGTACGCCAAGACATTTACCGGCACCGACACCAGCTTCACCCTCGCCGCCTATCGCTATTCGACCGAGGGCTATCGCACCCTCACTGAGCACGTCGAGGAGCTGAGCCACGAGGGCGAAAAACGCACGGGCAACTCGAAAACCCGCACCGACCTGACCGTCAACCAGAGCCTGGGGAGTAACCAGCAATTTGGCAGCGTCTACCTCAACGCCAGCGACCAGCGTTATTGGGGGCGCGGCGGATCGCAAAGCCTGTCGGCGGGTTACAGCAATTATTGGGGTGATGTCAGCTACAACCTCGGCGCGACTTACACCAAGGATGTCGGCAACTATGGGCCGGCGAACAATGACACTTTGGTCAATCTGTCGCTGTCGTTCCCGCTGGGTTCAAAACCGCGCGCGCCGCGAGCGTTCGTTTCCGCCAGCACACAGAAAGCCACCGACAGCACTCAGGTCGGGATCAACGGCTACCTGACGGAAGACAGCGACACTTATTACTCGGTGCAAGGCGGCAACAGCAGCACTGGTGGCAGCAGCGGTTCGGCCAATATCAGCACGCGAACATCGGTGATGGATATCAGCGCCGGTTACAGCCAGGGGCGCGGCTACAACTCGCAGAACCTTAATCTGGCCGGCTCGATCGTCGGTCACGGCGGCGGGATCAACCTGGGCCAGACCGTGGGTGAGACGTTTGCGCTGGCGCAGGTCGAAGGAGTGTCCGGGGTGAAAATCGGCAGCTTCTCCGGGGCGAAAACCGGGCGTAATGGCTATGCCGTGGTGCCCAATGCGCAACCCTATCGGGTCAACTGGATCAACCTCGACACCCGCGATCTGGGTGGTGATATTGAAATCGATAACGCGACCCGGCAAGTGGTGCCGCGCCGTGGTGCGGTGGTGCTGGCGCGCTATGCGAGCAAGACCGGGCGGCGGGTGCAATTCGCCTTGTTCGATGCGCAGCACCGGCCGATCCCGTTTGGTGCGGCGCTGGAAGATGGCGCCGGTAAGCAACTGGCAATCTCCGACCCGAGTGGCAAGGCGCTGGCGCTGGTGGAAAGCGACACCGGGACGCTCACGATCAATTGGCAAGGCCAGCGTTGTGAAGCACCGTATGCGTTACCTGAACGTGACAAGGCGTTGAACTACGAGCGGGCCTCGCTGGTGTGCCGTCCGTCCCAGTAAATCCAAGATCAAATCAGCAACGAGCCTGATCGCGAAGAGGTCGGCAGCTTCAGCATCATCGATGAATGAGAAGACGCCTTCGCGAGCAGGCTCGCTCCCACAGGGGGGGGCCAGCGAACACAAATCCGTGCCTGGCACAGATCGAATGTGGGAGCGAGCCTGCTCGCGAAGGCCGCGCCTCGGTTCAAATAACCAGTTACGGTCTAGAAATCCCGCTTGTAGAAAATATCCAGCGAACTGGCGACGCCACTCGCCGCTTCGACATAGACCTTCTTGCTCAGCTTGTAGCGCAGCGCAATAGTGCTGGCCGGTTCAAACACGCCAACGCCATAACGCAAACTGAGCTTCTCGGTAATATTGCCGCTGGCCACAACACTGGTGGCATCGCCGCTGCCTGCCGTGTCGAGCTGAAAGTCCTGAATCCCCAGATCCTTGGCCAGGCTGCTGGTGACCCCGGAACTGCCCATCAGGCCCAGACCCAACGCCGCTTGCGCGAGCATGTTGTTGTCTTCGCCGTTGGTGCTCAGCGGACGACCCAAGACCAGATAGGACAACGCCTGCTCCTGACTCATCGCCGGCTCGGAGAAGATCTGTGTGGTCGGCTGCTCGGCGCTGCCGCTCAGGCGAATACCGGCGATCACGTCGTCGGTTTGGCGGATCGCTTCGATGTCCAGATACGGCTGATCGAGGGGGCCGGCGAACAACAGACGTGCACGCCGCACTTGCAGGCGCTGGCCGTAGGCACTGTAGCGGCCGTCGTTGAGCCACAACTCGCCACGGGTGTCCATGTTGTCGCCGATGTGCACATGACCTTGCACATTGGCGGTCAGGCCAAAACCGGCGAAGGCCAGTTTGTCTTCGCCGACCACCACGTCGATGTCCATTTTCATCGCCATCGGTGGTTTGCCCTCTTCGGTCTGCGCGCCGACGATGATCGTGTCATCGGAGACTTTTACCGTTGATGGCGGCAATTCACGCACGGTAATTTCGCCTTTGGGCACCTGCACTTTGCCGGCGATCTTCAGTTCGTCGCCGGCCATGGAAATCTTCAGGTCCGGCGCCACTTCAAGTTTCGCGTACGGCTCGACGGTGACCGGCAACTGCGTGCCTTTCAAAGCCAGATCGACCACCAGCGCCTGGCCCCAGGCGACGTTACCGTTCAGGCTGCCCTGCCCGCTCTTGCCGCTTTTCCAGCCGCCGTCGAGGCGTACCGATTCGCCGGCAATCAGGGCGGTGAGTTGCAGGTTCTGCAGCTCCATCGGCAACTCGGCGCCGGACACTTCGCCGTCGCTGAGTTGCACGGTGCCGTTGACCAGCGGTGCAAGCAATCCGCCGGAAATCGTGCCACTGCCATTCAGGCGCCCGGTGAGTTTTTCGACCATCGGCACAAACGGCCGCGCCACCGACAGATCCAGCCCGCTGAGACGGAACGAGCCGCTCAGCGGTTTGTTTTTCGGCAGTGGATTGAGCTGCGCCTGCACCATCAATTCGCCCAGTTTGCCGCCGACGAAATTGAGTTCGGTGTCGACGCGCTTGGGCGTGAGTTTGCTGGTGAGTTTCAGCGTCTGGTAGGGGAAATCCAGCCACTGATCCTTTTCCTTCATGCGCAAGGTGCCACCGCTGGCGTCGATGCTGACCACGCCGTTGGGGCCGCTGGCCGGCAGATCCAGTTGCAGGTCGGCGTTGAGTTTGCCTTGCCAGGCGAAGTCTTTGGGCAGCCATTGCGCGAGGCTTTCGATCGGGAATTGCTTGAGGTGATAGCGCAGTTTCGGTTCCGGCATCAGCCGTTGATCTTCACCGCACAGACTGGCATTGCCGGACATCCAGCAATGCGCGCCGAAGTTGATTTTGCCGTCAGCCAGACGTTCCAGTTTGGCCGGATTCTGCAGTTTCCAGTCCTGGCCGCCGGCCTGAATATCGCCGCTGGCCAGGCGCCCACGCCAGTTGCCTTTGTCCAGATTGCCGTCCAGACCCAGGGCGAGTTTCAGCTTCGGCCCGATCAGGTCGAGGTTGAGTTTCTGGTTCTTGATGTCGCCCTGAGCACTCGCGGTCAGCACACCCAAGTTGGTGTCGCCGGCCTGAATGCCGCTGCCCTTCAGATCAATCTTTGCCCGCTGCGCACTGTCGAGGGTGGCATCGAGGTTGAGGCTTTGCAGGCGATTGTCCTGGAAGGCCAGTTGCGAACCTTGCAGGTCGAGTTTGCCCTGCGGCGCCTTCAACGTACCGGCCACATTGACCTGACCGGTGACCTGGCCGCGCAGCTGCGGCCAGAGCTGGGCCAGACGCGACAGCTTGATGTCGATCTGCCCGGTGAGCTTCTGTTGCAGACTGCCCTTGCCGTTGATGCTGTTGTCGCCAAGGCGGATTTGCAGGGCGTTGAGGTTCCACTGTTCGCCAGCGCCGTCAGCCTTGGCCTGGAGAATCGCCGGTTGCCCGCGCAGCTTGCCTTTCAAGTCGAGATCGGCGGTGAGGCTCAGCCGTTCATTCTTCATTTCGCCTTGGCTTTTCAGCGGCCCGGCCAACGTGCCCGGCAACTCGGCGACCCAGTACGCCGGATTGAGCGCCGACAGCTCCAGCGCCGTGTCCCAGGCGATGCCATCGGCGAACTGGACGTTGACGTGCCCTTCAGCCTTGCCCTGCCCGGCTTGCATTTTCAGTTGCGGCAAAGCGATCTGTTTAAGACTGCCGCTGAACGGACTGCTCAGGGTAAACGCGCCCGCCGGGCCATCCAGCGCGGCGGCAAAGTTACCGAGGTACTGACCGTCGGTGTAGGAGACTTCACCAGTAAAGGTGCGTAAGGCGACTTGTGGCTCGTCGATTTCGTTGTAGAGCCGATGCCACGGAAAGTCCTGCCAGTTGATGTTGGCTTGGGCGCTGAGGCCTTTGCTCCAGTCGACGCTGCCCGTGAGTTTCAGGCTTTGCTTGTCGTTGGCTGTCAGGTCGAGACCGGCAATCTGCGCGCCGCTGGCGTCGACTTTACCTTTGAGCAACAGCGCCACCGGACCTTTGTCGGCGGGCAGCGTGGCGTTGCCGTTGAGCTGGTAACCGTTTTTCAGATCGCCTTCGCCGGTCAGCAGCAATTGATTGAGTTGCAAGGTGTCCGGCAGGTCGGCGCTCGGCTTGAACGCTTCGGAGGTGATGCGCACCTTGGCCGGCAGGTTTTCCGCCAGCGGTTGCAGTTCGCCGCTCAACTGGCCGTCGAGGTAACCCCGGCTGTCGGCGTGCAGGTTGAGGGTTTTCAACAGGTCGCCATCAACCTTCAACGCCAGTGTCCACGGCCCAGTGCCCGGGGATGGCAACGTCAGGTCACCGGCGATGTTCAGCGGCCAGTTGCCGGTCGGCGTGAGTGTGCCGGACAGGTTCAGGCTGAGGTCGTCGCGCTGCAATTTGATGCTTTCAATCTGCATACCCTGGGCAGTCCAGTGCGCTGCCAGTTGCAAACCCTTGAGCTGTTCGCTGCCGTTGAACAGCAGACTGCCGACCTTTACGTCGCCCAGTTCGATGGCCACCGGCAATTGCAGATCCGGCAGTTTGATCGGGCCGCTTTCGGTGGTTTCTTCACTCGGCGGGAATTGCAGGATGACCTGATCAGCCTGCAGTTGCTCGATGCACAGGGTCATGCGCGTCAGGCACAGCGGCGACCAGGCGAAGATCGCCTGGTTCAGCTCGACGCGGCTGCTGTCCTGCTGCCACAGCAGATGATCGGCGCTCCACTGCCCGCCGAGACGACCCTGGAAATTCTCCACTGTCAGACCCGGCACGAGGCCCAGCACCCAGCGGCTGCCGGCCGCCGTGCCGAGTACGGCGGTGACACTCAATACAATCAACAACACCAGCGCCAACAACGCCAGCGCCGTAATTTTCAAACCACGCTTCACAGCTCAGGCCCCATGGAAAAGTGCAGCCGGATGCCGCCATCGTCGTCGAGTGCGTGGGCCAGGTCGAGGCGGATCGGCCCCACCGGCGAGACCCAGCGCACACCAATACCGACCCCGGTCTTGAGGTTCGGCAGTTCGAGTTTGTTGAAGGAGTTGCCCTGATCGACGAAAGTCGCGACGCGCCATTTTTCGGCGATCGAGTATTGATACTCGACGCTGCCGGCGACCATGTAACGCCCGCCGATCCGGTCGCCGTCGGAGTTTTTCGGCGACAGGCTCTGATAGTCGTAACCGCGCACGCTCTGATCGCCACCTGCGAAGAACCGCAGCGACGGCGGCACCGAATTGTAACCATTGGTGGCGCTGCCGCCGACCTGCACGCGACCAAGGAAGCGGTGCTTGTCGAACACCGTGGTCAGGCCTTTGACCAGCGCGGTGCCATATAAAAGGTTGTTGTCCGAGCCGACGCCTTCTTTCGCCACTTTACTTTCGAAGCTCAGGCGATAGCCGTTGTGCGGGTCGATGCGGTTGTCGCTTTTCAGGTACGAGTAACTGATGCCGGGCATCAGCAAGGTGCTCAGGCCGGAGTCATCGCCGAGTTCATATTCTTCACGCTGCCATTTCAACGAGATCACCCGCTGCCAGCCGCTCGGCAACTTGCTGTGCCATTCCGGGCCGAAGGTCAGCAGCTTGCTGAGCGTGTCGGAACCGTCGATGTCTTCGAACTGATAACCGCCAGCCCAACGCAATTTGTCGGTCAGCGGCGGGTCGAGCGGGATGTCGTAGAACAGCCCGACGTTTTGCCGTGGCGCCGACAGCTCGGCTTCCCAACCATAACTGTCGCCTTGCGGGTTGACCCAGTGGCGTGTCCAGTTGGCTTTGATGCGCGGGCCGACGTCGGTCGAGTAACCGAGGCCCAGGCCCATGGTGCGCGGCTTGCGCGTGTCGAGTTTGACGTCGACCGGGATCACGTCATTTTTCGCTGTCGTCGGTGCGGCATCGACGCGCACGCCTTCGAAATAGCCGCTCGATTGCAGGTCGCGATTGAGTTCAGCGATCAGCTCGGAATCGTACGGCTCGCCTTCCTTGAACGGCACCATGCGTTGCAGCAGGTCTTCGTCGAACGGCGTGTCGCCTTCGAATTTGACTTTGCCCAGCGCATAACGCGGGCCGCTTTCGTAGATCAGTTCGATGTCGGCCACCCCGGCGCGCGGGTCGACCATAAGTTTTTGACTGGTGAAATGGCCACTGAAGAAACCGAAGCGTGAAGCCTGATTCTGAATAAGTCTTTTGGCGTCTTCGTAACGGCCATGGTTGAGCACCGCACCGGACTTGAGCGCGTCGCTTTTCGGTACACGAAAGGATTTGAGGGAGGCAGCCGGGCCGTCGACACGGAGGGTGACGTTGCGCAGGTGAATAGGCTCGCCGGGATCGATGTTCAACACCAGGCGCGGCTTGTCGCCGCCCTTGACGTCACTTTCGATCTGCGGCTGGTAGTAGCCCAACGCCTGGGCCGCTTTGCGCGCCTGCTCTTCGGCACCGCGACTGAAGCGCTGCAGGGCTTCTTCGTCACGATCGCCGAGGCTGCCGATATAGCCTTCTATATTGGCCTTGAGTTCATCGTTGGACGGTTTGATCCGCACATCCAATTCACTTTGCGCCAGCGCCGCGCAGCTGGTTAACAGCAGGAGCACGCCACTGGTAAATCTTCCTGGAAACTTCATAGGCGCGGATGCTATCACGGGCTTGGGAGCGTGATAGAACAGGAAATTTCCCAAGAAGTTCGATTGTCATGCTGTTGCAGTTTGTAACACCTGCGGATTGGCGTGGAAAAATACGTGTTCACGCACCGGGCCGACGGCAACTTCGCCGATCTCTTGGTAACCCTGCCTTTTGTAGAATTCCAGATAGCGTGGGTTGCCGGTGTCGAGTACCACGCCTTGCGAGGTTTCGTCGACCGCGCACCAGTTGTGCACGGCGCTCAACAGTTGCTCGCCGAAATGTTTGCCCTGGAACTGCGGGTGAATGCCCAGCAGCGGCAGCATGTGCACGGAATCGCTGGGCACGCAGGCCGCCACGGCGTCGTGATATTCGAGATAGCGGCGGGTGCAGCGGAAACCGGTGCTGAGCACCATGCGCAGGCGCCACGCCCAGCTTTCGGTGATGCCCAAACGGCGTTGCGGTGGCGCGATCAGGGCGATGCCGATCAGGCGATCGTTGACCAACAGGCCGATGGCGGGCAGGTCCTGCAGAAAGTGTTGCTTGACCAGTTCGCGCACCGTTGCCCGCACGCGCTGTTCGTAACCGGGGCGCTCGGCTTCGAACAGGTAGCCGAAGGTCGGTTCGTGGCGATAGGCCTGATAAAGCAGCGAGCGGGCTTCGCGGGAATAACCGCGGTCGAGCATATGAATGTCGGCGATTGCGGTCTGGGTTTCAGGCATGACGATGATTCTCCCCGGGGCGCGTTCAAATGGCGGCGCTCTTGTTGGTACGAACCTTTTGCGGGTGGCGTGGTTCCCCACAGGTATAGACCAACTCGGGATCTTCATCGACCGGGTTGGCCTCATCGCTGGCAAGCCAGCTCCCACAGGTTTCTCTGGTGTACATGAATGTTATGAACGACGCGGACATTGTGGGAGCTGGCTTGCCAGCGATGGGGCCCTCCGGGGCAACACATGTCCCACAGGCCAAAATGATTTCTCCCACACTGGCCCATCTCCCCCATGTCAGCTAGCATCGCCCTTTTGCCAGGACTGCCGACCATGAAGATCGTTTCCTTCAACATCAACGGACTGCGTGCCCGTCCGCATCAGCTGGCAGCGCTGATCGAAAAACACCAGCCGGACGTGATCGGCCTGCAGGAAACCAAGGTCCACGACGATCAGTTCCCGCTCGAAGAAGTCCGCGCCCTCGGCTACCACGTGTACTTCCATGGCCAGAAAGGCCATTACGGCGTGGCGATGCTCTCGCGTCAGGAACCGATCGCCATCCACAAAGGTTTCGCCACCGACGAAGAAGACGCCCAGCGCCGCTTTATCTGGGGCACCTTCGCCGACGCCAATGGCGTGCCGGTGACCATCATGAACGGCTATTTCCCTCAGGGTGAAAGCCGCGACCACCCAACCAAGTTCCCGGCCAAGCAGCGTTTCTACAGTGATCTGCAAGCACTGCTGGAAAGCCAGTTCCACAACGAACAGCCGCTGGTGGTGATGGGCGATGTGAATATTTCCCCGGAAGACTGCGACATCGGCATCGGCCCGGACAACATGAAGCGCTGGCTGAAAACCGGTAAATGCAGCTTCCTGCCGGAAGAGCGCGAGTGGATGGCGCGCCTGAAAAATTGGGGTTTGACCGACAGCTATCGCCACTTGAACCCGGACGTGACCGACATGTTCAGCTGGTTCGACTACCGCAGCCGAGGCTTTGAAGATGAGCCGAAGCGTGGCCTGCGCATTGACGTGATTCTGGCGTCCCATGGTTTGTTGCCGCGGGTCAAAGCCGCCGGTGTTGACTATGAATTGCGCGGAATGGAAAAACCTTCCGATCATGCGCCGATCTGGCTTGAACTAAGCTGATATCAGCCAAGATCAAAAGATCGTCCGATCGCGGCCCGAGCCTTCGGCAGCTCCTACATTTGGAATGCCTTCCTCTGTAGGAGCTGCCGAAGGCTGCGATCTTTTGATCTGTCATCTTTCGGTCATGCGCCTGACTTAATCTCCCCGGCAATCCCCTTGGCTTGATTCGGTGCCGGCATGACCCTGCGTGTTCTGTGCGTTTTTCTCTTGAGTGCGTGGCTGTCGGTTTCTGCCGCCGCCCTGCCCCTTCCTGAAAACGGCCCCGCGCTGCGCATTCAAGGCTCCAACACCATCGGCGCCGAACTCGGCCCGGCACTGGTCGAAGGCCTGCTGCAGGAACAGGGTTTGCTGAAGATCCACCGCGAAACCCCGGACACCGCCAATGAATTGCGCATTGTCGGCCAGACCGCCCAAGGCAAACGTGTGGTCGTTGAAGTGGCCGCCCACGGGTCCAGCACCGGTTTCACCGCGTTGAAAAATGCCAGCGCCGATCTGGCGGCGTCCTCTCGCGAGATCAAAGACAGTGAGCTGCTCAGCCTGCAATCGCTCGGCGATCTGAAAAGCCCCAGCGCCGAACAAGTCATCGCCATTGATGGCCTGGCGATCATTCTTCATCCCGACAATCCATTGCAGCAACTCGACACCGAGCAACTGGCGCGGATCTTTGCCGGCGAGGTGAAAACCTGGGAAGACCTCGGCGGTCGTGGCGGTGCGATTCATTTATATGCACGGGATGATCAATCCGGCACCTACGACACGTTTAAGGAATTGGTCCTCAGCCGGCGTGGGAAAAGTCTGAACAGCGCTGCGAAAAGGTTTGAGTCCAGCGAACAATTATCCGACGCCGTCAGCGCGGATCCGCAAGGCATCGGTTTCATCGGTTTGCCTTATGTGCGCCAAGCCAAAGCCGTGGCGATTGCCGATGGCGCATCGCAGTCGATGCTGCCGCTCAACAGCCTGATCGCTACCGAAGACTATCCACTGTCGCGGCGCTTGTTCTTCTATCTGCCGCCCGACAGCAACAATCCTTGGGCGAAGGCGTTGGTGACGTTCGCGCAAAGTCGTCAGGGCCAGGCGATCGTGGCGGCCAATGGTTTCATCAGTCAGACCGTGCACGCCATGAGCGTCGCGCCGAATGCGCTGATGCCCGAGGGTTATCAATCCCTCAGCCGTCACGCCCAGCGTCTGACGGTGAATTTCCGTTTTGAAGAAGGTAGCGCGAATCTCGATAACAAGGCGCGTCAGGATCTGGCGCGGGTGTTCGACTATATAAAGCGCCATGACAAGACCGAGCGCGCGGTAACATTGGTTGGGTTTGGTGATGCCAAGGATGACCCGGCACGGGCAGATCTGCTGTCGAAGCTGCGGGCGATGGCGGTGCGGCGGGAATTGGTGAAGAACGGCGTGGTATTGCGTGAGGTTCGTGGCTTTGGCGCGTTGATGCCGGTGGCGGCGAACAATGCGGATGAGGGGAGGATCAAGAATCGGCGGGTTGAGGTTTGGGTGTATTGAGCCTGATGTTGATGGGTTGAACCGGCTTACGTCATCGCTGGCAAGCCAGCTCCCACAGGGATCTCCAGTGAACACAAATTTTGTGAACACCGAAGAATCCCGTGGGAGCTGGCTTGCCAGCGATGAACGATAACGCGGTACTGGATCAGCGTTCGCTACGCAACATTTCCTTCGGCACATATTTGCCGATCTCGAACTTGCCGATCGCCGCGCGGTGCACTTCGTCCGGGCCGTCGGCCAGGCGCAAAGTACGTTGCATGGCGTACATGTAGGCCAGCGGGAAATCGTTCGACACCCCGGCCCCGCCATGCATCTGGATCGCCCGGTCGATCACCCGCAGCGCGACGTTCGGCGCAACCACTTTGATCTGCGCGATTTCGCTCTTCGCGACTTTGTTACCGACGGTGTCCATCATGTACGCCGCTTTCAACGTCAGCAGGCGCGCCATGTCGATTTCCATCCGCGAGTCGGCGATCTTGTCGACGTTACCGCCCAGCCGTGCCAGCGGCTTGCCGAACGCCGTGCGGCTCACCGCACGTTTGCACATCAACTCCAGGGCACGCTCGGCCATGCCGATCGAGCGCATGCAGTGGTGAATCCGGCCTGGGCCGAGACGACCTTGAGCGATTTCGAAACCGCGTCCTTCACCCAACAGTACGTTTTCATACGGCACACGTACGTTGTCGAACAGTACTTCGGCGTGGCCGTGTGGTGCGTCGTCGTAACCGAATACCGGCAACGGACGGACGATTTTCACCCCGGGGGTGTCGACCGGCACAAGGATCATCGAGTGCTGGGCGTGGCGTGGTGCATCGGGGTTGCTCAGGCCCATGAAGATCAGGATCTTGCACCGCGGATCACAGGCGCCGGAGGTCCACCATTTTTTGCCGTTGATCACCCACTCGTCGCCATCACGCACGGCGCGGGCGGCCATGTTGGTTGCATCTGAGGAGGCCACGTCCGGTTCGGTCATGGCGAATGCCGAGCGGATTTCGCCGCGCAGCAGCGGTTCGAGCCAGCGCTGTTTCTGTTCTTCGTTGGCGTAGCGCACCAGCACTTCCATGTTGCCGGTGTCCGGCGCCGAGCAGTTGAACGGCTCCGGGCCTAACAGCGAGCGGCCCATGATTTCCGCCAATGGTGCGTATTCGAGGTTGGTCAGACCGGCACCGAGTTCCGACTCCGGCAGAAACAGATTCCACAAGCCTTCAGCTTTGGCCTTGGCTTTGAGCTCTTCCATGATCGCCGTCGGCTGCCAGCGATCGCCTTCGGCAACCTGGCGTTCGAACACCGCCTCAGCCGGGTAAACGTAAGTGTCCATGAACGCGGTCACGCGCTCACGCAGTTCTTGCACCTTGGGCGAATAAGCGAAATCCATGATCAATTACCTTCTTGGGCAGAGGTTGTTCAAGTCATGCAATCGATGCTAGAACAGCGTTGATAATTTACCTAGCCTATTCTCGGCGTGTATAAACATTCATCACCGATATATGATCCAGTGATCGTCAGCCCTTAAAAACAAGAGAAGCCGCGTTATGAATCTGAGCAAGGTCGACCTCAACCTTTTCATCGTCTTTGACGCGATCTATACCGAAGCCAACCTGACCCGCGCCGGGCAGATTGTCGGCATCACCCAGCCTGCGGTATCCAACGCCTTGGCGCGGTTGCGCGAAACCTTTAATGATCCACTGTTCGTGCGCACGGCTCAGGGCATGGTGCCGACGCCAATGGCGCAGAACATCATCGGCCCGGTGCGCAACGCCCTGTCGCTGCTGCGCGTATCGGTTCAGGAGAGCCGCATTTTCAACCCGGCCCAAGCGGTCAAGACTTACCGCATCAGCATGACCGACCTCACCGAGGCGGTGATTTTACCGCCGCTGTTTCAGCGCCTGCGCCGCCTGGCGCCGACGGTGATCATCGAAAGTTTTCTGTCCAAACGCCGCGAGACCACCAAAGAGCTGGCCGCCGGGCGTCTGGATTTCGCCGTGGATGCGCCGCTCAACACCGACCCGCAGGTGCGCCACGTCAAGCTGATGGAAGACCGTTACGTGTGCGCGATGCGCAAGGGTCATCCGATGGCGGGCAAAGAAAAGCTATCGCTGGATGACTATCTGTCGCTGACCCATATCCACATTTCCAGCCGTCGCAGTGGTCTGGGTTATGTCGATCTGGCGCTGGGCAAAATGGGCATTCAGCGCAAGATTGCCCTGCGTTCGCAGCATTACTTGATGGCGTCGCAGGTGATGCAGCAGACCGACATGGTCATGACCGTACCGGAACGCTTTGCCCGCCGGCATGAGTTGCAGGCGTTTAACCTGCCGGTGAATGATGTGCCGCCGGTGGAGACGCATCTGTATTGGCATGAAAGCACTGACCAGGATCCGGCGAATCGCTGGATGCGCGAGCAGATGATCGAGTTGTGCCAGCAGGTGACGGCGCAGGAGAAGAAGCTCGATAAGCAGGTGGTGTAAGGAAAGATCAAAAGATCGCAGCCTTCGGCAGCTCCTACATTTGGAATCCATCCCCCTGTAGAAGCTGCCGAAGGCTGCGATCTTTTTCTTGCTTGACGTAAACGTCAACCTGCCATTAGCTTAGCGCCAAGACCTTTTTCCGAGCGCTTCCATGAGCAGCCAGACTTACAGCATCTCCGACCTCGCCCGCGAGCTGGACATCACCACCCGGGCGATCCGCTTTTATGAAGAGCAAGGCCTGCTCAGCCCTGAGCGCCGTGGCCAGGAACGCATCTATTCACCGCGCGACAAGGTCAGCCTGAAGCTGATCCTGCGCGGCAAGCGCATTGGTTTCTCGCTGGCCGAATGCCGCGAACTGATCGAGCTTTACGACCCGTCCAGCGGTAACACCAAACAGCTCAACAGCATGCTGGCGAAAATCAGCGAGCGCCGCGAACAGTTGGAGCAGCAGTTGCTGGATATCGAACAGATGAAACTGGAACTCGATACCGCTGAAGAGCGCTGCGTGCAGGCGTTGGAGCAGACGCTCAAGAGCCAGCAGGCGATCTGACTAACATCATAAATTCCCTTGTAGGAGTGAGCCTGCTCGCGATAGCGGTGTATCAGTCAAGCAATTTTTATCTGGCACTCCGCGATCGCGAGCAGGCTCACTCCTACAGGGGTTCTCCACGAATTCAAAAGAGCAGGTCAACCATCATGTCCCTCCCCTCCCAAGTACGCCTGATCGAAGTCGGCCCGCGCGATGGCCTGCAGAACGAAGCCCAACCGATCAGCGTCGCTGACAAGGTGCAACTGGTCGATGCTTTGAGCGCCGCTGGCCTCGGCTATATAGAAGTCGGCAGTTTCGTCTCACCGAAGTGGGTGCCGCAAATGGCCGGTTCCGCCGAAGTGTTCGCGCAGATTCAGCGCAAACCCGGCGTGACCTACGGTGCACTGGCGCCGAACCTGCGCGGCTTCGAAGATGCCATAGCCGCCGGGGTCAAGGAAGTCGCGGTGTTCGCCGCCGCGTCTGAGGCGTTCTCACAGCGCAACATCAACTGCTCGATCAGCGAAAGTCTGGCGCGCTTTGCGCCGATCATGGAAGCGGCGAAACAGCACGGCGTTACCGTGCGCGGTTACGTGTCCTGCGTGCTCGGCTGCCCGTACGAAGGCACGGTCGCGCCGGAGCAAGTGGCGATGGTCGCGCGCGAGTTGTATGCGATGGGCTGCTACGAAGTATCGCTGGGCGACACCATTGGCACCGGCACCGCTGGCGCGACTCGCCGCTTGTTTGAAGTGGTGTCGGCGCAAGTGCCACGGGAAAAACTCGCCGGGCATTTCCACGACACTTACGGCCAGGCCATGGCCAATATCTATGCCAGCCTGCTTGAAGGCATTTCGGTGTTCGACAGCTCTATCGCGGGCCTCGGCGGTTGCCCGTACGCCAAAGGTGCGAGCGGTAACGTTGCTACCGAAGATGTGGTGTACCTGCTCAACGGCCTCGGCATCGAGACCGGTATCGACCTGGACGCCTTGATTGCCGCGGGTCAGCAGATCAGCGCGGTGCTCGGTCGTCCGAGCGGTTCGCGCGTGGCCAAGGCTCGAAGCGCGCAGTGAGGGGGGAAGGTGTTACCGCTGTGTCCGAAATGTGGGTTTAAGCGAGTAACACGGAAACAAATTGTCTGGTTTCGCTGGAGTGAAAATTTGCCGAAATTCTCAAGCCATTGATTTATAAGTACTTTTAAAAGTTGGCACGGCTTCTGCTATCTCTATGGCATAACAAGAATAAAAAGCAGCAAACCAATAAAAATAAGACGTACCGACTCTGACATAACAAAAACAACACGGCAGAGACGCAGCTAACAGATTTTTTTGGAGAAGGTGTGCTTTTCAGGGTGCTCTCAGGAGTGACCCGCAACCGGGCAGAGAACAATAAAACTACCTTCAGGTAGCTCCCGAATCGGTTGGATCGCTTAGCGAGAAAGTAGATCAGCGCTCAAAAAAATACGTTTGCTCTTGACCCCGGATGGGGGTCGCCAAAAACAGCGGTAAAGGGCCACGGTTGCCAAAAACAACAACAGACCGACCCTCAATAATAAAAAAGAGCACGCGACGACAAAATTAAAGGGGAGCTTCGGCTCCCCTTTGTGCTTTCTATAATTCCTCAATCCCCCCAAATCCCTGTGGGAGCTGGCTTGCCAGCGATTGCGGTAGATCATTCAACATTGATGCTGGCTGATCCGACGCCATCGCTGGCAAGCCAGCTCCCACAGTGTTTGTGTTCACCGCTCGATTGTTTTCAGTTCTTCGATACTGATCTCACGCATCCTGAATTTCTGAATCTTGCCCGTGACCGTCATCGGAAACTCTTCAACGAACTTGAAGTGCCGTGGCGTCTTGAAGTGCGCGATGCGTTCCTTGCACCAGGTTTGCAGCTCCAGCTCGGAAGCATTGTGCCCGGGGTGGAATTTGATCCAGGCGACAATCTCCTCGCCGTAACGCGAGCACGGAATGCCGATCACCTGCACATCCGCCACCGCCGGATGGGTGAAGAAAAACTCCTCCAGCTCACGCGGGTAAATATTCTCGCCGCCACGAATGATCATGTCCTTGTTACGTCCGGCGATGTTGACGTAACCCTCTTCGTTCATGCTCGCCAGGTCGCCGGTGTGCATCCAGCCCGCCTCATCGATGGCTTCAGCGGTGGCCTGCGGATTGCTCCAATAGCCGAGCATCACGCTGTAACCACGGGTGCACAGTTCGCCGATGGTGCCGCGCGGCACGAGGTTGCCGGCTTCGTCGATGATCTTGCTTTCCAGTTGTGGCTGGGTGCGGCCGACAGTGGTCACGCGCAATTCCAGCTCGTCGTTCGGGCCGGTTTGCAGCGACACCGGGCTGGTTTCCGTCATGCCGTAAGCGATCTGCACTTCGCTCATGTGCATCTCGCTGATGACCCGGCGCATTACTTCGATCGGGCACGTCGCGCCGGCCATGATCCCGGTGCGCAGGCTCGACAGATCGAATTCGCCGCGTTGCGGCTGGTCGAGCATGGCGATGAACATGGTCGGTACGCCATAAAGGCCGGTGGCTTTTTCTTCGGCGACGGTTTGCAGGGTCAGCAATGGATCGAAGGCGTCGTTGGTGTAAATCATCGTGCTGCCGTGGGTGATGCAGCCGAGGTTGCCCATGACCATGCCGAAGCAGTGGTACAGCGGCACCGGGATCACCAGACGATCGCGCGGAGTCAGACCGATGCTTTCGCCAACCATGTAACCGTTATTGAGGATGTTGTAGTGGCTGAGGGTTGCGCCTTTGGGGAAACCGGTGGTGCCGGAGGTGTACTGGATGTTCACCGGCTGATCGAAGTGCAGGCTTTCGCTGCGTTCGCGCAGTTGCGCGGGGGAGATGCTGGTGGCCAGATCGGCCAGTTGCGACCACGGCAAAAAACCTGACGGTGGTTGCGCATCGAGGCTGATCACCCCGCGCAACTCGGGCAGACGTTCGCTGCGCAATTGGCCGATGGGTTGTTCGGCCAGTTCCGGCACCAGTCCCTGCAGCATGCCGTGGTAGTTGGAGGACTTGAACGCCCCGGCGCAGACCAGCCATTGGCAGCCGGATTGCTTGAGCACGTATTCGAGTTCGGAGCTGCGGTAGGCCGGGTTGATGTTGACCAGGATCACGCCGATTTTTGCGGTAGCGACTTGAGTGATGCACCACTGCGCGCAGTTTGGCGCCCAGATGCCAAGCCGATCCCCCGCTTGCAAACCCAGAGCGAGCAGCGCTCTGGCGTGCAGGTCCACCGCATCGGCCAGTTGTTGCCAGGAATAACGCAGTTGCTGATGGCGGACGACGAGCGCTTCGCCGTCGGGATACTGCGCGACGGTCTGATCGAACTTCTGCCCGATGGTCATCGCCAGCAAGGCTTTGTCCTGAGAGCCACGGGTGTAGCTGCGCTGCGGGTTTGCACTGGGTTGATCCATGACGACCCCTATTGTCTTTATTTATGGGTTGCCGACGGTCACTTGTAGGAGTGAGCCTGCTCGCGATCTCGATCCAACTGTCAACATTTACGTCGACTGACACGACGCCATCGCGAGCAGGCTCACTCCTACAAAAACCAATCAGCTTTCAATCTTGAACTGCCCTTACTCTCGCTCAAGTTGACGTTAACGTAAAGGGTGATTGACAGCCATCCATCACAGGCTTACGTTAACGTAAAGGTGAGAGCTGAGTGACCGCCCTCCCCACCCTACAAAAAAGCCAAAAGGTGCCCCATGAGCTATCCATCCCTGAACTTCGCCCTCGGTGAAACCATCGACATGCTGCGCGATCAGGTTCAGTCCTTTGTCGCCAAGGAGATCGCCCCGCGCGCGGCGCAGATCGACAGCGACAACCTGTTCCCCGCCGACATGTGGCGCAAGTTCGGTGACATGGGCCTGCTCGGCATCACCGTGCCGGAAGAGTACGGTGGCGCTGGCCTCGGTTATCTGGCGCACGTCGTGGCGATGGAAGAAATCAGCCGCGGTTCGGCCTCGGTGGCGCTTTCCTACGGCGCGCATTCCAACCTCTGCGTCAACCAGATCAACCGCAATGGCAACCACGAACAGAAATCCAAATACCTGCCGAAGCTGATCAGCGGCGAGCACGTCGGCGCACTGGCGATGAGCGAACCGAACGCCGGTTCCGATGTGGTTTCGATGAAACTGCGCGCCGACAAACGCGGTGACCGTTACGTCCTCAACGGCAGCAAAACCTGGATCACCAACGGCCCTGACGCCAACACCTACGTGATCTACGCCAAGACTGATCTGGAGAAAGGCCCGCACGGCATTACCGCATTCATTGTCGAGCGCGACTGGAAAGGCTTCAGCCGTAGCAACAAGTTCGACAAGCTCGGCATGCGCGGTTCCAACACTTGCGAGCTGTTCTTCGATGACGTCGAAGTGCCGGAAGAAAACATCCTCGGCGTGCTCAACGGCGGCGTCAAAGTGTTGATGAGCGGCCTCGATTACGAGCGCGTCGTGTTGTCCGGTGGCCCGACCGGGATCATGCAGTCGTGCATGGACCTGATCGTGCCGTACATCCACGACCGCAAACAGTTCGGCCAAAGCATCGGCGAGTTCCAGCTGATCCAGGGCAAAGTCGCCGACATGTACACCCAACTCAATGCCAGTCGCGCCTACCTCTATGCGGTTGCCCAAGCTTGCGAGCGCGGCGAAACCACCCGCAAGGACGCCGCCGGGGTGATCCTCTACACCGCCGAACGCGCTACGCAAATGGCCCTCGACGCGATCCAGATTCTTGGCGGTAACGGTTACATCAACGAATTCCCGGCAGGTCGCTTGCTGCGTGACGCCAAGCTGTACGAAATCGGCGCCGGCACCAGTGAGATCCGTCGCATGCTGATCGGTCGCGAACTCTTCAATGAAACGAAATAAATTTCGTCAGCTGCGAGCTGCGAGTTTCAAGCTGCAAGAGAACAGCTTTAACTTGCGGCTCCAAGCTTGCAACTCGTAGCTGCTTACGGAGTAAGCCATGATTCTGCACACTCAACTCAATCCTCGTTCAGTGGAGTTCGCTGCTAACAGCGCGGCGATGCTTAAACAAGTCGACGCCCTGCACACCCTGCTCGCCCAAGTGGCGCAGGGTGGCGGCGCGAAAGCCCAGGAACGCCACACCTCGCGCGGCAAACTGCTGCCGCGTGAACGCATCAACCGTTTGCTCGATCCGGGCTCACCGTTTCTGGAAATCAGCCAACTGGCCGCCCACGCTGTGTATGGCGAAGACGTCCCAGCCGCTGGTGTGATCGCCGGGATCGGTCGAGTCGAAGGCGTCGAATGCATGATCGTCGCCAACGATGCCACGGTGAAGGGTGGCTCGTACTATCCGCTGACCGTGAAAAAGCATCTACGCGCACAAACCATCGCTCAGCAGAATCGTCTGCCGTGCATCTATCTGGTGGACTCCGGCGGCGCCAACCTGCCGCGTCAGGACGAAGTGTTTCCGGATCGTGAGCACTTCGGGCGGATCTTCTTCAACCAGGCCAACATGAGCGCGATGGGCATTCCGCAGATCGCCGTGGTCATGGGCTCGTGCACTGCCGGCGGCGCCTATGTGCCGGCAATGGCGGACGAAGCGATCATGGTGCGCAATCAGGCGACGATTTTCCTCGCCGGCCCGCCACTGGTGAAGGCCGCGACCGGTGAAGTGGTCAGCGCCGAAGACTTGGGCGGTGCCGATGTGCACTGCAAGATTTCCGGGGTCGCCGACCATTACGCCGAGAGCGACGAACACGCCCTCGCCCTCGCCCGCCGCAGCGTCGCCAACCTTAATTGGCGCAAACTCGGTGAAGTGCAGCAACGCGCGCCGATTGCGCCGCTGTACGCCAGCGATGAGTTGTACGGCGTGGTTTCCGCCGATGCCAAGCAGCCGTTCGACGTGCGCGAAGTGATTGCGCGGCTGGTCGACGGTTCGGTGTTCGATGAATTCAAAGCGCTGTTCGGTACCACGCTGGTCTGCGGTTTCGCCCATTTGCACGGTTATCCGATCGCGATTCTGGCCAACAACGGGATCCTCTTCGCCGAAGCCGCACAGAAAGGCGCGCACTTCATCGAGCTGGCTTGTCAGCGCGGCATTCCGCTGCTGTTTTTGCAGAACATCACCGGTTTCATGGTTGGTCAGAAATACGAGGCCGGCGGCATCGCCAAACACGGCGCGAAACTGGTAACAGCGGTGGCTTGCGCCAAGGTGCCGAAATTCACCGTGATCATCGGCGGCAGCTTCGGCGCCGGTAACTACGGCATGTGCGGCCGCGCTTACGACCCGCGCTTCCTGTGGATGTGGCCGAACGCGCGGATCGGCGTGATGGGTGCTGAACAGGCAGCCGGCGTGCTGGTGCAGGTCAAGCGTGAACAGGCTGAACGCAGTGGCCAAAGCTTCAGTGCCGAGCAGGAGGCCGAGATCAAGCAACCGATCCTCGACCAGTACGAAGAGCAGGGTCACCCCTATTATTCCAGCGCACGGCTGTGGGACGACGGCGTCATTGACCCCGCGCAAACCCGCGATGTACTGGCCCTGGCCTTGTCCGCGTCGCTGAACGCGCCAATCGAACCGAGCCGCTTCGGCGTGTTCCGGATGTGATTTTTTGTGGGAGCGAGCCTGCTCGCGAATACGGTTTGTCAGTCGACATCTCTGATATCTGAAACACCGCTTTCGCGAGCAAGCCCGCTCCCACAAGAACCGTGGAGACGGATGAATATGAGTGACTTCAACACCCTCGAACTGCAAAGCGACCCACGCGGTTTCGCGACGCTGTGGCTCAACCGCGCGGAAAAGAACAACGCGTTCAACGCCGAGATGATCCGCGAGCTGATCCTCGCTCTCGACAAGGTTGCCAGTGATGCCAGCCTGCGTTTCTTGCTGGTGCGTGGCCGTGGCAAGCATTTCAGCGCCGGCGCCGATCTGGCGTGGATGCAGCAATCGGCCGAGCTCGATTACCACACCAACCTCGACGACGCCCGCGAACTCGCGGAGCTGATGTACAACCTCGCCAAGCTGAAAATCCCCACCGTTGCCGTCGTGCAAGGCGCAGCGTTCGGTGGCGCGCTGGGGTTGATCAGTTGCTGTGACATGGCGATTGGCGCCGATGATGCGCAATTCTGCCTGTCGGAAGTGCGCATTGGTCTGGCGCCAGCGGTGATCAGCCCGTTCGTGGTGCAAGCCATTGGCGAACGTGCTGCGCGGCGCTATGCGCTGACCGCTGAACGTTTCGGCGGCCAACGCGCTCGGGAAATCGGCTTGTTGTCCGACAGCTATCCAGCCGCCGAACTGGAACAACAAGTAGAACAGTGGATCAACAACTTGCTGCTCAACAGCCCCGCCGCGATGCGCGCCAGCAAGGACTTGCTGCGTGAAGTCGGCAACGGCTCACTGACCCCGGCGCTGCGTCGCTACACCGAAAACGCCATCGCCCGTATCCGCGTCAGCCCTGAAGGCCAGGAAGGCTTGCGCGCCTTTCTGCAAAAGCGTCCGCCGAGCTGGCAAGCTGCAACCACCACCAAGGAGCCGCGTTGATGAGCGCACCCGTTCTCACCACCCTGCTGGTGGCCAACCGTGGCGAAATCGCATGCCGCGTGATGCGCACCGCCAAAGCGCTGGGCCTGACCACCGTCGCCGTGCACAGCGCCATCGATCGCGAGGCGCGGCACAGCCGTGAAGCGGACATACGCGTTGACCTCGGCGGCAGCAAAGCGGCCGAGAGTTATCTGCAAATCGACAAACTGATCGCGGCGGCCAAAGCCAGCGGCGCGCAGGCGATTCATCCAGGCTACGGGTTTCTCTCGGAAAACGCCGGATTCGCTCGCGCCATCGAAGCCGCCGGGCTGATTTTCCTTGGCCCACCGGCCTCGGCCATCGATGCGATGGGCAGCAAGTCTGCCGCCAAAGCGCTGATGGAAACCGCCGGTGTGCCGCTGGTGCCGGGTTATCACGGCGAAGCACAGGACCTCGACACCTTCCGTGATGCTTGTGAACGCATCGGTTATCCAGTGCTGCTCAAGGCCACGGCCGGTGGCGGTGGCAAAGGCATGAAAGTGGTCGAGGACGTCAGCCAGTTGGCCGAAGCCCTCGCCTCGGCTCAGCGTGAAGCGCAGTCGTCGTTCGGCGATTCGCGGATGCTGGTGGAAAAATATCTGCTCAAGCCGCGCCACGTGGAAATCCAGGTGTTCGCCGATCAGCATGGCAACTGCCTTTACCTCAACGAACGGGATTGCTCGATTCAACGGCGCCATCAGAAAGTCGTCGAAGAAGCGCCGGCACCGGGCTTGTCCACGGAACTGCGTCGGGCGATGGGCGAGGCGGCTGTGCGCTCGGCGCAGGCGATCGGTTATGTCGGCGCCGGTACGGTGGAGTTTCTGCTGGATGCGCGCGGTGAATTCTTCTTTATGGAGATGAACACGCGGCTGCAAGTCGAACACCCGGTGACCGAGGCTATCACCGGTCTCGATCTGGTGGCCTGGCAGATACGCGTTGCTCGTGGTGAGGCATTGCCGATCACTCAGGAGCAAGTGCCGTTGAACGGCCATGCGATCGAAGTGCGCTTGTACGCCGAGGATCCTGCGAATGACTTCCTGCCGGCGACCGGGCGTTTGGCGTTGTATCGCGAATCGGCTGAAGGGCCTGGGCGCCGGGTCGATAGCGGGGTTGAAGAAGGCGATGAAATTTCGCCGTTCTACGACCCGATGCTGGGCAAGCTGATTGCCTGGGGCGAAGATCGCGAACAGGCCCGGTTGCGCTTGTTGAGCATGCTCGACGAGTTTGCGATTGGCGGTTTGAAAACCAACATCAACTTCTTGCGGCGGATCATTGCGCACCCGGCGTTCGCAGCGGCGGAGCTGGATACCGGGTTTATTCCGCGTTATCAGGAGCAATTGCTACCCGCCCCGGGCACGTTGAGCGATGCGTTCTGGAACGCAGCGGCTCAAGCGGTGGCGCAGAGTCTGCCGCAGTTGGCGCGTCAGGATGACCCTGCTTCGCCGTGGTCACTCAACAGCGGTTTGCGGGCGGGTCTGCCAAGGGAAATCACCCTGCATTTGAGTTGCGAGGGACAGGATCGAGCGCTGACGCTGAGTACCGATGATCACGCCAGACTGTCCGGCGAAGCACTCATCGTCGAGCACGAGGGCGTACGTCGTACGTTGCGGGCTATCCGCCAGGGCGATTCGCTGTACCTGCAATGGGAAGGCGAATTGCGGCGCATCGAAACGTACGACCCGATCAGCGCCGTCGAAGCCAGTCACAGCCATCAGGGCGGACTGACCGCGCCGATGAACGGCAGCATTGTCCGTGTGCTGGTCGAGGCCGGGCAATCGGTCGAGGCCGGTGCGCAACTGGTGGTGCTGGAAGCGATGAAGATGGAACACAGCATCCGTGCGCCGCATGCCGGGGTGATCAAAGCGCTGTATTGCCAGGAAGGCGAAATGGTTGGCGAAGGCAGCGCTTTGGTTGAACTGGAAGCCGTGTGAACATGAGGATCGATCCTGCGCCTGGCGCGGATCGATCTGACTAATAACGCGCCGTTGCCTGAACCACAACGCCGATGATTCGGCACTCGTCGGTCAGCAGGGCTTTCGGCCAGGTCGGATTGAGCGGCACCAGGTAACGCTGGCCGCCCTCTTCATCGAGTTTGCGAAAAATCGCCTCAGCGCTATCGGGCCACTGGGCAATCACCAGTTTGCCGGGCACCGCCTCGGCCGCCGGGTCGACCAGAATCAACATGCCTTCGGCAATGCTCGGGCCACTGGGGGCAGTCATCGAATCCCCCGTCACCGTCAACCAGAACGCCGGGCCACGCGCATGGTAATCCGTCAGTTCGAAGCGCTGCTTGCCTGACGCCTTGGTGTAAGACGCCGGATCGTTCTCGCGCACCTCGCACGTCGTCTGCCAATCGCTGACCGGGTAACGGAAGTACGGGTTGTACTTCTGCGCCAGTGGCATCTCGTCGTCCGCTGTGGGTTGCGGTTCACGGATGACCAGCACCACTTCAAGGAAATCCATGCCCAGCGCCTGCAGCACGCGGTTCATTTCCGTGATACCGGGTTCGCGACGCTTGTTCAGCCAATGGCCGATCCCGCCCTGGGACATGCCGACGCGCTCTCCGAGCTCTGTTTGAGTGATTTTGAGTTCACTCATCTTGGCCTTGACCAACTCAATCCATTTATCCATGTGCAGCACCTTACGTCGACGCCTTCGGCCAGCAAAACACATATTGTAGTATTTAAATTCTCGTCACAACTACGCGTCGTACTATTCTGAAGGCACGGATTTTCAATCGCCCAAGGAGTGCCTCTTCATCATGAATATCAGCAGCAAAGACTTGCCCGATCTGCAAATGGACACCACCTTCACCTCGCCCCAAGGCAACGCGGCGGCGCAGCGAGCGCTGGACTATTACTTGAAACCAGCTGTGTCAGAACCAGCGGTCGACGAACGTTTTTTCGATGTCAGGCGCCATCTCAGTGGCGAAGAAGCCCTGGTGCATGCGTCGGACTTGCTGCGCTGTGCAGCGGCCACTGCATTCAAGGCAGCCGAAAACCTGCAAGGCGCGAGTCGCGATCTGGCCTTTTCAGTGGTGCACATGGTGGATATGGCGCGGGCGATGGTCGACCATTCGCTCGATGGCGATGAAGCCTGAGGAACGGAAACGCAAACGGACGGGAAAGAATTTTCCAATCGCGCAGATAAAAACATTTGACTTGCAAATGATAATGATTATTATTGCATGCAGCTGGTCGCGAGATCAGTCGATGGACCAGAGACCTTAGGTCGGTCTTCTGGACTATCTCCTCATCAGGCTAATCACGGTTTTTGACCCGGCTTTTTGCCGGGTCTTTTTTTGCCCTTTTTTCGGGCTTGTGGCTTCAGGCTAATGAAGTCTTTAGGTGCTGCAAATTCGATGGCGCGGATAATATCAAAAGAATATCGGTTGGCAAGCCAGGCCCGGCTACATTGGGTCAAACTAATGACAATTAGCACTTGAGAATCAATCGCACAGTCTCTAAGCTGCTTGCGCGTCATGGAGGACGCCCCCCGCCACACCCCGCAATTCCCCTCGGTTTCAGTCCTGCCTGCGTGTACAGTAACGGCCATAAAAATCATATTCAGGAATCGATTATGACCGTGGCCAAATCTTCGTTCGACATCAGCGCCAACTTCGACAGCGGCAACATCCAAGTCATCGACATCAGCAATCCGCTCAATCCGGTCCTGGCCATTCGCCCGGATACCCGCAGTGCCCATTTTCAGTGGTTTCACTTCAAGGCCAGCGGCCTGCACGTCGGCCAGGAACACTGGTTTCGCCTGAACAACGCCAGCCAATCCACCTACAGCAAGGGCTGGCCGGGTTATCAGGCCGTAGCGTCTTATGATCACGTCAACTGGTTCCGCGTGCCGACCATTTTCGAAGGCGACTGTCTGCGTTTCTGCCTCGAAGCCACCCAGACCCACGCCTGGTTTGCCTACTTCGAACCTTACAGCCGTGGCCGTCACGACTGGCTGATCGAGCAGGCGCTGAGCAAGGCCGGCACCGAACTATTTGCGACTGGTAAAAGTGTCGAAGGTCGCGACATTCAATTGCTGCGCAAAGGCACGGGCGCCGAAGGCCAGCGCAAAATCTGGATCATCGCTCAGCAGCACCCGGGCGAGCACATGGCCGAATGGTTCATGGAAGGCGTGATCGAGCGCCTGGAAAGGCACGATGATCCGGTGCTGAACAAGCTGCTCGCCAGTGCCGATCTGTACCTGGTGCCGAACATGAATCCGGACGGCGCGTTCCATGGCCATCTGCGCACCAACGCCATGGGCCAGGATTTGAACCGGGCCTGGCAGAACGCCAGCCAGGAGATCAGTCCCGAGGTGCTCTTCGTCCAGCAGCAAATGGAAAAGTACGGCGTCGATCTGTTCCTGGACGCCCATGGCGATGAAACCATTCCTCACGTATTCACCGCCGGCTGCGAAGGCAATCCGGGCTACACGCCGCGCATCGAAAAGCTCGAAGAGCATTTCCGCAATCACCTGAAACACACCACCAAAGACTTCCAGACCAAGTACGGCTACACCCGCGACGAACCGGGCCAGGCCAACATGACGTTGGCGTGCAACAGTGTCGGCCAGAAATACGACTGCCTGTCGTTGACCCTGGAAATGCCGTTCAAGGATCACGACGACCATCCCGACAAGGAAACCGGCTGGTCGGGCAAACGCTCCAAACAGCTTGGCAAAGACGTGCTGACAACCATCGCTGACATGGTTGATACCCTGCGCTGATCCCCTCCTCCTTCCCTGAAAAGATCGCAGCTTGTCTGCGATCTTTTGCTTTCTGCCATTCGTACCTTCGCGCAAACAGGTTGCAAAATAAAACCTTAATCAATACCGTAATCAAGGTTTTATTTTGAAACCTAAAAGGATGCGGGATATGAAACCTCTCAAAAGCAGCGTCGTTTTGCTTTTCTCTGTGGCCTGCGGTTTGGCCGTGGGTAACGTGTACTACGCCCAGCCGCTGCTGGACGCGATGGCTGAAGCGTTTGCGATGTCGCCGGTAACCATCGGCGTCGTGATCACCCTGACGCAAATCGGCTACGGCATCGGTCTGGTGCTACTGGTGCCCCTCGGCGATCTGCTCAACCGACGCCGCTTGATCGTGACTCAAACCCTGCTGTCGGCAGCGGCGTTGTTGATGATCGCGTTGGCGCCCAGCAGTGTCTGGTTGTTGCTCGGCATGACATTGACCGGGCTGCTCGCCGTGGTCACGCAAGTGTTGGTGGCTTACGCCGCGACGTTGGCAATCCCGGCCCAACGCGGGCGCGTGGTCGGAGTGGTCACCAGCGGCATCGTCGTCGGCATCTTGCTGGCGCGCACGGTCGCTGGCGGCATGGCCGATTTGGCCGGGTGGCGAGCGATCTACTTTCTGTCAGCCGGGCTGACCCTGGTGATGGCATTGCTGCTGTTTCGCGTGCTGCCCAAGCATGAACCCCCGCAGCCGACGACTGGCTACATCGCACTGATCGCCTCGGTGTTCAGCCTGTTCAAAGAAGAACCGGTGTTGCGCCAACGCGCGATCCTCGCATTGTTGACCTTCGCCAGCGCGATGGTGCTGTGGACGCCGATGGTATTGCCCTTGGCCGCCCCGCCACTGTCCTTATCACACAGTGAAATCGGTCTGTTCGGACTGGCCGGCGCTGCCGGTGCACTGGCCGCCGCACGGGCCGGGCATTTGGCCGATCGCGGTCTCGGACAATGGGTCAGTGGTCTTTCGCTGTTGTTGATGCTCGCTTCGTGGCTGCCGATTTCCCTCACCCAATCCTCGCTGTGGGCCTTACTGCTCGGCGTGATCACTCTGGATTTGGGCTTGCAAGCCGTGCACGTCACCAGCCAGAGCATGATCTACAGCGTGCGCCCCGAAGCGCAAAGCCGTCTCACCGCCGGTTACATGCTGTTTTACTCGATCGGCAGCGCGCTCGGCTCCATCGGCTCGACCGCGATGTACGCGTGGGCCGGCTGGATCGGCGTGTGCCTGCTCGGTGCGGCCATCAACGTCGTGGCGTTGGTGTACTGGTGGCTGACCCTGAAACGCGGCGCACCGGTACGATGCGCCACTCAAACGGGTTAGTCGCGATCGCGACCGCGCAACATGCTGTCGAGCACCTCGTCGCGGCGGATCCAGCCATGAAACAACGCCGCCGCCAGGTGCAGCAGCACCGTCAGGAACAACAGATAGGCCAGATACCCGTGCGCCTTGCGCAGAAACGCGAACAACTGTGCGTCGGCCGGAACGATCGCTGGCAACTGCAACGTTGTACTGAGCATGACCGGTTCACCCGAAGCGCTGATCATTGCCCAGCCAAGCAACGGCAACACCAGCATCAGCGCGTACAGCAATAGATGTGAAGCCTTGGCCGCCAGCACTTGCCAACCCGGCAGATCCGCTGGCAGCGGTGGCTGGCGCGTGGTGAGGCGCACCAGCAAACGCACAATCACCAGCGCCAGAATCGCAATGCCCAGCGGTTTGTGCAGATTGATCAGCCATTCATGCCGTTCGGAAACCGAGGTGACCATGCCGGCGCCGATAAACAGCATGGCGATGATCATCACCGCCATCAGCCAGTGCAGCAGCCGCGCCAACAGGGCGAAATGCGTCGGTTGAGTGCTCATGGGCGAGCCTCCTGTTTGGCGGCGGGCAACTGGCTGACTTCGCTGGTGCGACGCAGATAGGAATTGGCGTAACCGGCCGAACGCGCCGCGAGTAACGGGTCGTCGGAACCTTGAATCCCGGCCGGCAGCACCAGCGGGTCATAGTTGATGTCACGGCATTCGCCGCTCAGTTGCGGCTGGGTTTTCTCCAGCACCAGTGTGCCCGCGTTCAACACTTTGCGCCCGGCCGGCCAAGTCTTGCTGGCGTCGTTCACCGGATCCTCGGGATTGGCCAGAGTGATATTCAACTGAAAACGCAGCGGTGCAGACGACAACCGTTGCACCAGATCCTTCTCGAGAAAATCGCCGCCCTCAGGCGCACTGGCGCCCGCAGCATCGCGCGCCAACGGCGTCATGCTCCAGCGCACGGCCTGCTTTTTACCGCTGGCGTCGACCAGATAAAACGCGTTGACGCTGTTGTAGGTTTCGGTGGCGTAACTGGCCGAAGGTTTGGCGGTCTTCACCCACGTCAGAAACGGCACGGTTTCCGGGTGCGCGGCAAAGAATGCCGGGACCTTCGCCGGATCCGGTTTACCGGTGGCCGGATCTGGCGATTGCGCCTGCTGCAATTGATAAAACGCCTCAGGCGTACCGACCGGGAACACCGGCATGCTGTTCATCCCGGTGCGCCATTGCTGCCCGTTGGCCTGGGTGAACCGCAACGCCAGACTGCGAATCGGCACGCTGCTGTCCGGTGCATACGGATTGCCCGCCGGCAGCGCGAAACGCCCGACCACCGGAGTCCGCGATTCGTTGAAAACCTGCGCGGTCGAAAACACCCGTGCCTCACCACTGCTCTCGAAATGGCCGATCACGCACACGCCTTTGGCGTGGTTACGGCGAAACCCGGGGTGCACGCCGTTGTTCTTCTCCAGAACATCGACCAGCGCTTTTGGCGTCAGGCGTTGTGGGTCAAAGTTGCCGTGAACGTAGGCGAATGCCCCGGCCACTGCGGCGACTACCACGGCAATGCCGCCCAGACGCAGAACCAGGCTCGCCGCACTCAGTGGCGGGCGCTGCGGCCTGCCGGGCGGTGCAGTATCGGGTGATGAACGATCAACCATGAAAAACTCCAGGGCCATCGGCCACAAGTAGGAAGAATCAGCAAGACGCGCCTCGTCCGGGTTTATTCCACGCGACGGTATTTATTTTTCCGAACGTGGAATAACCTCCAACGACGGGCGTCTCCCTAGTCCACAGCGTAGTGACTAGCAGAATTTCATGAGCGAATTCGACGAACAGTTGAGAGAAATCATTCCCAGATTGCGCCGCTTTGCCGTGTCACTGACACGCAACAGCAGCAGCGCCGACGATCTGGTGCAGGCCAGCCTAGAGCGGGCGCTGTCGAGTTGGGGCGATAAACGCGCCGACGGCGACTTGCGTGCCTGGCTGTTTGCGATCCTCTATCGGCAGTTTCTCGACGCCCATCGTCGCTCCCGACGCTATGCGCGCATGCTCGAACTCTTCACCGGTCGCGACGACGCCGAGCCCTCGGTCGAGCGTACCGTCATCGCCCAGTCGACCCTGCAAGCCTTCGATCGCCTGCCCAGCGAACAGCGCGCGCTGCTGCTGATGGTCTCGGTGGAAGGCCTTTCCTATAAAGAGGTCGCCGAGATTCTCGGCGCCCCGATCGGCACCGTGATGTCGCGCCTGTCCCGCGCCCGCCAGGCCTTGCGCCAACTCAGCGACGGCGAAATCAGCAGCCCTTCTTTGCGGATACTCAAATGATCAGCCTGCCTCCCAACGAGCGTGACCTGCACGCCTATGTCGACCACCAGCTCAGCGACGCCGACCGGCGTGTGCTGGAGACCTGGCTGGCCACTCACCCGGACGAAGCGGCGCAGGTTCGCGCCTGGCAACAGGATGCCCAGCAATTGCGCGCGGCACTCAGCGGCGCGTTGCAGCAACCGGCCAACCCGGCGCTTGATCCGGCGATGATTCGCCAGCGCCGCCAGCGTCAGTCGCGTCGTCATCTGGCCAGCGCGGCGGTGTTGCTGATCGCGGTCAGCGTCGGCGGTTTCAGTGGCTGGCAGGCGCGGGAAATGACTCTCGTGCGCCCATCCATGTTGCCGATGACCGACGCCTTGCAGGCCTATCGCCTGATTGCCCAGCAAGGCATGCTGCCAGCCGATTACAAGGTCGACAGTGATGGCGACATGCAGCGCTGGCTCGATCGTTATTTCAACCGGGCCAGTCGTTTACCGGATCTGAAGGCGGCCGGGTTCGAACCGGTCAGCGGGCGCTTGCTCAGCACTGATGAAGGTCCGGCAGCGATGGTGATGTATGAGGATGGCAGTGGCCACAAGGTGAGTTTCTACGTGCGCCCGCCCGGACCGAAGAACACCTTTTTGCCGCGTGGAAGCCGCAGTGATGGCGACTTGCAGGCCGAGTACTGGTCGGGTGGCGGGTACAACTACGCCATGGTCAGCCCGGTCGATACACCGGCGGCGCAACAGCTCAAGCAATCACTGCAATTCTGAAAACACCGCTGTTCTATGTAGGAGCTGCGGCACGCTGCGATCTTTTGATCTTGTTCTTAAGGGCAAGATCAAAAGATCGCAGCCTCGTTTCACTCGACAGCTCCTACAAAGGATCGTGTCAGCTCAGAAACCTACGTCCAAAACCACATTGTCCAGATAAGTGCCCGCCGGCGGTGTGGTCTGGTCGGTGTAGATCTTCGCGTTGTAGTTGAAAATCTGGCTGCCCGTGCCCAAGCCGTTTCCCGGATTGACCTCGGCGTCGGTACTCGCCCGCCGTGCCGCGCCGACACTGCCCCAACGCGTGGTGCCGGCACTTTTGAAAATGTCGTAGGCCAGATAATTGCTTCCGGAAATCATCCGTCGCCGGCCGCCGACACTCACCGCGTTCTGCCCGTCGCTCAGCCCCACGGTGTAGGCACTGCCCTTGGTGCAGGCCAGATTGATCGTCTGTCCGGTCACCGGTGTGAAAGCGCTGACCACCGGCGCGCTGCCGAAGGCAATGTTGGGCGCAGTAATCGTGCAGTCGTTGGACACCGTCAGGTTCACCGTCAACGAGGTCGTGCCGTTGGCGATATCACGCCCGAGGCAAATAGCGCCGATGCCGATCCCGGAACAGTAATTCCAGTTCCAGAAAATACTCAGGGTCTCGGTATACACCCCGGCGGCGACGTTACTGCCGATGGTGGTACCGAGATACAGCGGCACGGTTTTTGGCGTCGTACCGTTGAGCAGGCCCAAGGCATCGATGATGCCGTTGCGTGCGAAGTCATAGGCGGTGCCGCGCGTCAGCGGGTAGCTGGTGCTGTTGTTGGCGTAAACCGTGTAACTGATGACATCGCCGGTCGGCCCGACCAGACCGCTTTGAGTCGATGATACGGTGCCCCAGAAGTGGTCGTTGCTGGTCAACAAGGACAGTAATGAACCGGTGCAGCTCAAACCCGCATTCAGCGTGGAACTGGGTTGCGAAGTCGTGCGCACGGCGATCGAGCTGAGCATGCCGAACGCCGCCGGCGTGGTGCTGACTACCGAACACGCGGCCTGCGCCGCCCCGGGTATAAGCAGTGCCAGACATAACAGCCATCGCCGGAACATCATTGGCACACCAACGGGCCAATCAAAGGCACCTGATCCTGATTCAGGTCGACACTGAACTGCGCCTGACAGGTCTTGCCGTCGGCCAGCGTCACTTGCAACGAGTTCTGCGCCTGCAGGTTTTCCAGATACACCAGCCCATCCCAACCGACCACCGTCCGCGTGCCGCTCTGCTCATGCAGCACGCCCGCACCCAGCGGCAGTTCGCGCTGCTGCGGATCGACCAGCACGATGCTCGCGGCAATCACTCGGCTCAGCGGAAATTCCAGCAGATAACCGCTGCCACGCCGCACCGCGATGCGTTGTTCGACGTTGGGGCTGCGCACGTTGGCCGGCAGATTCAGTGGGTCGATTTCATACTTGCCCCGGTAATACGCGCTACTCCATGGCACCAGCAGATGACCGTTCTTGTCGGTCTGACCGACCTGCTGATTTTCGTAGCGCACCGGAATGTCGGCAAATCCCTCAGTACTGACCACTACAAATGCATCGTCGATACGATTGGCGGCGAACACCTGACGGTCCATCCATACCAGCGAACCACTGGCATCGGCCCAACGGGTTTCGGCGTCGGAAGTACCGTAGACGCCGGCCTGCAACTGCACCGATTGCAGCCGCCAGGTGACGTCGGCCTGACGATAATCAGCGCCGTCACCCTTGGCGTAACCCAGATTGAAACCTACGCCGCCCTCGGTCGGCACCGCGCGACTGTAATTGACCCGCTGCTGGCTCTGCCCGGTTTTACTGCGATCGCTGCTGATCGCCAGACTGCCGCGCAGATCGAACGGGATCACCAGTTGCGCCTGCACCGCCCAGTTGCTGTCGCCGATCTCGCGGTTGGCCGACAGGTAGAAACTGCTGTTGCGCCACAGCGGTTTGCTCCAACTGAGGTTGAGCAGCCGCGTGCGCGAATCATCCGCCGCGCGCACATCGAAATAACCGGCGCCAAGGCTGCCCCAGCGATCGAGGTTGAGGCTCAGGGTCGCCTGTTCGCTGCGCCGACTCAGGCTGATGTAGGGGCTGTCGACCACGCTGAGATCGGCGTATTGATCGTGGCGCTGCAGGCGTTGGTAGGAAAAGCTGAAACGCTGGTTGCTGTACTGATAGCCAAGGCTGACCTGGTGACCGCCCTCGCCGTCGAAACGACTTTGGCTCAAGGCACTGTTGAGCACACCGAAGTTACCGAGCTGCCAATTGCCGCCAAGGCCGCCCAGTGTCAGCGAGTCGGCCGCTTCGGCATGACTTTCCAGGGTGAAACTGTCGCTGACGCCATAGCGCAGGCTGCCGGAGGTGACTCCCGGGCCGTAACTGAAATCCTTCAAGCCGTAGTCGCGGCGCAACGTACCGGCGGCCACGGAAAAGTCGCTCAAGCCTTTTTGCAGCAAGGTGCTGGTGACATAGAACGGCACCGTGGTCGACACCTGTCGGCCCAATGCGTCGGTGGTCACCACCACCGCTTCGCCAGCACCGTTGATGAACGGAATGTTGGTCAGCGTGTAGGGCCCAGGCTGTAAATCTGCGCTGCTGGACTTGTAGCCATTGATGAACAGATCCACCGAGGACGGCACTGCTGCTTCACCGGCAAATTGCGGCAGCGGATAGGTCACCAGATCCGGCCGCACCGCGAAATCCCGAGAGAACTGCACGCCGCCCAAACGCACCGAACTGCTCCACGGCAACGCACCGCTGATCACGTCACCGGCCTCGTAGGTGAGCATTCGCTCGTCGTCGGAGTAACGCCACGTGGTGTCGTAACGCAGGTAGCCGTTGTCCAGCGTGTTGAGCGAATCACCGGACAAGGTGCGCCGGTATTGCCCGGTGTTGGACAACGTGCCCCAGCTGTCGAACAGCCGCACTTCGTTCCACGCCGCCAGGTAAGTGCCGGCATCGTCAGTGTCATTGAGGTACAGGTCATAATTGAACAGCGCGCCGAAACTGCTCAGCGCCGGGGTACGCGGGTAAGCCTGGCGGTTGCCGATGAACTGTTCCGGCAGCCAGTCCGGCGGCACGTCCAGCAGCAAGCGTTGACCAACACTGTCGTAGTCACTGTGCAGCCCCGCCAGACTGTCGAGATCGACCTCGGCGCCGAGGCTGTCGGGCAGTCTCATACCGGTTTCGCGCAACGCCGTCGCCGGGACAAACAAGCGCCCGTCGCGCTGCTGCACCGCCACCACGCGTCCGGTATTCATCTGATTGACCACCAGTTCCAGAAACAACTGTGCATCACTCACGGCCTCCATGCCGCTGGGAGGCGGCGGCAGATCGCCGGCCCCGGATGGTTGAATGAACATCAGGCAACACGCGCCGGTGATGAGCCACAACGGACGCTGAATACGGCGAACCCGTCCTGGGTTCATACGCGTTTTACGTCCGTCAATGGACTGAGTCCTCCCTGATACCGCTTTAGCCGCCGCCAGATACTTGCGCTACGACTCACTCACTTGGCGGGCGTAATGCTCTGCACCTGCGTCGCGCCATTTACTCGTACCTGCAACGCCGAATCATTGGTCAGCGGCGTCGGTGCCGGCCAGCGCATTACCGCGCCGGGTAGCACGTAACCCAGCAGCCCTTCGGCCAATGGTTTGCTCTGCCCAGCCTGTTTGATGGTCACGTCAGTCAGTCGCGCATGCACCGCGCCCTGATTGCGCACCTCGACATAAGGCTTGCCGTCGACGGCCACCGTGCGCCAGCTCAACTGCGGCAGGCCGACACCCTTGGGATCACGCGCGCGGGTGCTGTCCTCTTTGCTCCACAACCCTGCGCCGTAGGCAAACAGCGGCACCGAATAACGCATCTGGAAGCGAATCGCTGCGGCGGTTTTGCTCCCGTCAGCGGTTGCGGGTTGTGCGGAAGGAATTTCGTCGATGATGATCCGGTAGGCCAATTCCTGCCCCGGCGGTACGTCCTTGGTGCGAGTCAGACGCACCAGCTGCTTCTGCCCTGGCTCGATTTTCGCCACCGGCGGGCTGCCGATCACATCGCGCTGGTTCTGGTATTGCTCGGCGAAACCACTCTGGCTCCAGCCGAATACGCGGATCTGCAGATTGGCGGTTTCGCTGCCACGGTTTTCCAGCCACAGCGCACTGGCCTGCTGATCAGCCTCCAACACCGGATCGATCGGCCAGATCAGCACCGAACTCGCCGCTTGTGCCTGGCTTGCCCCAAGCATGACCATCGTCCACATCACACAACGCACGAAAGAATGCCGTGACGTAACTGACCCCATAAACCTGCTCCTTGTCGGCCATTCAACTTCGCCTTACCACGACAGTTGCACCTGCAACACGTCGCTGTACGTCCCCCCAGGCTGATTGCCCGGCAATTGCACCTGACCGTAGATCGGCAGGCTGATGTTGTTCGCATCGCTGTAGGCCACCGCCACACTCTGGCCGATGCCCAGGCTTTGGCTATACGCCGCATCGCGAAACAGCGCATAGGCCACCCGCGCACTGCCGCTGTTGACCTGCATGTGCCGGCCGCTGCTGTTGTACTGGCCGCCATCGACGCTCATGTTCAGTGTCACGCCCGGCGTGCATTGCAATTGCACCCCACCGGTCAGTGCGACCTGCACGGTGCCGGTGGCCAGTGCCGAACGCGAACCGAAATTCAGCCCGCCATAGTTCGACACCCCACCCACCACCAGACACCCGGCAGTGACCGTGGCGCTGACCTGAAAGCTCTGGCTCGTCGCTGCGGTAAGCGGCAGCGGTGCACTGCCGGCACAGAGCAGGAGCAGCGCGGCACAGCCATGGCGGCGCATGGCATCAGAACGTCAGTTCAACGGCGACTGTGTCGGTGTACGTCCCCGCTGGCAAACCGGCCTTGCCCACCGCCTGACCGTAGATGTTCACCGTCTGCGCGACCCCGGTGCTGGCGGCGAGGTTGATCGTCCCGTCGATCGCCAGCAGTTGCGAGTGCCCGGCGTCGGTGTACAAGTCGTACGGCACGTAATTGGCAACACCGTCGTACAAAGCTCGCGTGCCCCCCGGCGACATGCCGTCATGGGCACCGGCGCGCACCTTGACCGTCGGCGTGGTGCCGCTGGAGCAGAGAATCGACAGCGCCCCGCCGCCACCGCCCAACACTTGCCCGGTGGCGGTGGTGAACAGGCTGTTGGCGGTGCCGAAGTTCAACGCACCGAAGTTCAGCCCGGTGGAACCGCCGGCACCGTTGACCTGACAACTGCTGATCAGAATCAGGCTGGAGGTGATCTGGCCGGTGACCGTGGTGGCGGCGTTGGCACTGGAAACCAGCGCCAGGCCAAGCAACGACAAACCTATCCTTGATGCAAACGTACGCATGGTGTCCGTCCTCTACGGGGTTACCAGTCGAGCGTCACCGTCAGCGTGTCGGTATAGACACCTGCCGGTACCGCGCGGGTATTCGCCACCACCGAGCCAAATACCGGAATGGGTATCTGCGCAGCGCTGGTGACAGCGAAATTGTGTTGCTGGCCGATGCTGTAGCTCCGGGCGCCGGAGGGATCGACAAACAGCTGATAGGGAAGGGTCTGGCGGCCGTTGCTCAGACGCCGGGTGTTGCCGTCACCGTGGGCGCCGCCGTCGATGGTGACGGTGAAACCGGTGACCGAAGGATTGCAGGCGACGTTGAGTTTGCCACTGCTGTCGGCGCCGAGGCTGGCCTTGATCGGCGCGTTCCAGGTGGGCCCCTGAAGGCCGAAATCAAGGGTGCCGAGGTCGCTGACCGGGCTGGCGGGAGTGCTGGTGTTGGTGACTTCACAGCCGGCAATCAGGATCAGCCGCGCATTGATCTGCCCGCTCATCGCCGCTTGCGCGTCGTCTGCAAGGATTGCCAGCGTCCCTGCCGCCACCACCATCCAGTGTTTGCCTGTCATTGCGCCGTCCCTGCTCCTTTACGCTGACTCGATCACCGCGCTCATCATTGAACGCCTTCCTTGCGCACCCGCGTCCACGGAGTGCCTGTTGCCATCGCGATCACCAGGTGACCGTCACCTTGACCAGATCCGAATAACGGCTGACTCGCGGCACCTCAGCCAAGCGCTCGATCCGCGCGTACAGCGGTAATTCCACCGTGCCACTGTCCGGCACCCGCCCGCTGACCGGCACATCCACCACCAACGGCTGCCGTCGCGCAGCGTCCTGATACAAGCGATAAGGAATCGGCTTGCTGCCCGCCGCCCCCGCCATGTAACGGACTTCCCCGACACCGCCGTGCAGACCGCCGTCGACGCGCATCTGGTACGGCGTGTCGGGGTTGCACTCCAGCCGTGGCAGACGTTGATTGGTCAGCGCCGCTGCCAAAGGCCCCGCCGGATCATCGAGGCGTGCGGTGCTGCCGAAGTCGAGCACACCCAATTGCTCGATGCCTGCCTCCCGCTGCTGGCCAACCAACTGGCAGCCGCGCTGCACATCGACGCGCACTTCGACCTGAAGATCTGCCGCATAAGCAGGCGTAGCGAGTACCCCCAGCAGGCCCATGACCACCCGTATATTCACTGCGCCGTTCCTTGTCAGTGATCGCTTGCGACGTCGTTGCTGTGATTGAGGTTAGCAACGGTCGACGATTCCGCCAGTCGATTGGATCCAGGGATCTCCCGGGATATGTTTCGAAAGGTTGGCAAGAGGTCGCGCCATGTCGCTGAAAATAGCTGTACGTGCCGGACAAATTTGTTCAATAACCGCCCACTGTCGATCCGCCATGGTGGCTGGCCAACCCGGCGTCTGGTTACACTGTGTCGCCGCGCTCCCGGGAGCCGGTTTTGACGAACACGGAGACGCCCACAGTGCCTGCCCACCTGCCGAAACGATCGCGACTGATCCAGCGCTGGCCGGCGTTGCGCCGCTGGTTCGGCAAGGGTTTGCCGGCCAGCGCAGGCCAAGACGCCAGTGCCCAGTCGATCCGTGATTACTTCCGACACAAGGCCAGCGGTCAGGGCTACACCCTCAGCCACAGCCAGCAGCGCGTCATCGATTGCATGGCGCAGCAGGCCAGTCTTTTGCTGAGCGCAAGCGCGCGCACACCACAGAGCCTGTATCTGTTCGGCGCCGTTGGGCGTGGCAAGAGCTGGTTGCTTGACGGCTTCTTTCAGGCCCTGCCGATCACGCAGAAACGGCGCCTGCATTTCCATCAGTTTTTCGCGCAATTGCATCAGGGCATGTTCAGCCATCGCGAGCAGGACGATGCCCTCGAAGTGACCCTCGACGAACTGCTGGAGGATTGTCGGGTGCTGTGTTTCGACGAATTTCATGTGCATGACATCGGCGATGCCATGCTCATCACCCGGTTGTTCAAGGCGTTGTTCAAACGGCGGATTGTGCTGCTGGTAACGTCCAACTATGCGCCGGAAGGTCTGCTGCCCAACCCGCTCTATCACGCTCGTTTCAAACCAGTGATCGAACTGATCAATACGCGCATGCAGGTGATGGAAGTCGGCGGCCCGCATGATTACCGCAGTCAGGCGCGCCACTCTGCACATCAGATCTTCACCCAGGGACATTACGTGTGGCCGGCCACGCCAGCACAACGCGCGGCCCTGGATCTGCCCCCCGCAAATGCACCGACCGTTGCGCTAACGGTCGGCACCCGGCAGTTTCAGGCGCGGTTTTGTGAGGAGCGGCGGATCGGTTTTACCTTCAACGATCTGTGTGAACAGCCAACGGCGGTCATGGATTATCTGGAGTTGTGCCGACGTTTCGATCGCTGGGTCATTGACGATCTGCCGGAACTGGCGGAGTGCTCGATCGCCGCGCAACAGCGCTTTATCAATCTGATCGACGTGTTGTACGACCAGGACAGGCACCTGACGCTGCTCGGCCGGTTGCCCTTGCGTGAAAGCCTCGACGGCCATGCCATTGACCTGGCGCGCACACGCAGCCGGTTGGGGCAATTGCAGGAAGTGCACGAACCCGCCTGACCACACAGTTTCAGTGGGAGCGAGCCTGCTCGCGAAGCGCCCTATCAGTCAAAACATCAGCGGCTGACACTCCGCTTTCGCGAGCAGGCTCGCTCCCACCCAAGGCATCTGAAGTTTCGCCACCTGTCCAATTCAAACCCGGACTTTGCCGTTATCATGTCGCCCATTCCCAGCGCCCCAGCGGCGCGCCCCTGATCAAAGCGAACACCCAACATGCACACCCTTGCTCAATTGCGCGCCGGCGAGTTGTCCGGCATCACACGGCTGGATCTGTCTTGCGGACTGAGCGAATTCCCGGTCGAGATTTTCGAGCTGGCCGACACCCTGGAAATCCTCAACCTCAGCGGCAACCAATTGAGCAGCCTGCCGGACGACTTGCATCGCCTGACTCGCCTGCGCGTGTTGTTCTGCTCCGATAACACCTTCACCGAACTGCCCGCCTGCCTCGGCCAGTGTGCGGCCCTGACGATGGTCGGCTTCAGGGCCAATCGCATCGTCAACGTACCCGGTGCCGCCCTGCCGCCTCAGCTGCGCTGGCTGATCCTGACGGACAACTGCATCGAAAGCCTGCCGAGCGAACTTGGCGAACGCCCTGCCCTGCAAAAACTCATGCTCTCGGGCAACCGTCTGCAAACGCTGCCGCCCTCGCTGAGCAACTGCCATCGACTGGAGCTGCTGCGCGTCTCCGCCAACCGCCTGAGCGAACTGCCGCAATGGCTGCTCAGCCTGCCGAGCCTGACCTGGCTGGCTTATGCCGGTAACCCGCTGGAAACCGAGGCCGACGCCGCCGCACTCGAGGCAACGCCGCAAATCCCTTGGTCGGCGCTGCGTCTGGAACAACGGCTGGGTGAAGGCGCCTCGGGGGTGATTTCCCGGGCGAGCTGGCAACGCGCCGATGGCGCAGTGACGCCGGTCGCGGTGAAACTGTACAAAGGTGAAATGACCAGCGACGGTTCGCCACTGCACGAAATGAATGCCTGCATCACTGCTGGCCTGCATCCCAATCTGATCCGCGTCGAGGGTCGCATCAGCGGCCATCCCGACGACCAGCAAGGATTGGTGATGCAGTTGATCGATCCGTCTTTCCGCAACCTCGCTGATCTGCCGAGCCTGGCGTCCTGCTCGCGAGATGTTTATGCCGACGACTGTCGGTTCAGTGCCGAGGTTGCGCTGAACATTGCCAAAGGCATCGCCTCGGCAGCAGAGCATCTGCATCAGCAAGGCATTACCCACGGCGATCTCTACGCGCACAACATTCTGTTGAATGAACGCGGCGATTGCCTGCTCGGAGATTTTGGCGGGGCATCGTTCCACGCCATTGCCGATACTGCGCAAACCCGCGCATTGCAACGCGTCGAAGTGCGTGCGTTCGGGGTTTTGCTGGGGGAATTGCTGGCGCGCATCGACTCGGGGTTGAGTGATGAGCAGCGTGCGGTGCTTGAAGAGCTGGAGCGGCGTTGCTGTCAGGCGGATGTGCTGGCGCGGCCGGGGTTTGCTGAAGTTATTGCGGTGTTGCAGGAAAGCTGACTGCTGCGCAGTCAATCGCGGGCAAGCCCGCTCCCACAGTGTCCGGGTCGTTCACAAAATGTGTGGACACCTCTGAACCTGTGGGAGCGGGCTTGCCCGCGATGAGGCCATCACTGACGAAACAGATCAGCCCGCCAGGCCGACAAACATGTCCTGCACATCATCATGGTTGTCGAGGCCTTCGAGGAATGCTTCAACCTCAGCCATCTGCTCGTCGCTCAAACCGCTGACCGGGTTCTTCGGCTGGTAGCCCAGCTTGGCCGACAGCACGGTGAAGCCTTGCTCTGGCAACGCTTTCTGCACCGAGTCCAGATCGGTAGGATCGGTCAGGAACAGCGTCGCGCCGTCTTCGCCCGGCTCGAAATCCTGCGCGCCGGCTTCGATCGCGGCCATTTCCGGATCGGCGTCCGGGGTGTCCGGCGAGGCTTCGATCATGCCAACGTGGTTGAAGTCCCAGGCCACGGAGCCGGACGCCCCCAGTTGGCCCTTACGGAATGCCACGCGGATTTCCGCGACGGTACGGTTGATGTTGTCGGTCACGCACTCGACGATCAGCGGCACCTGGTGCGGGGCGAAGCCTTCGTAGGTCACGCGATGGTATTGCACGGTTTCACCCAGCAGACCGGCGCCTTTCTTGATCGCGCGGTCCAGGGTTTCTTTTGGCATCGAGGCTTTCTTGGCCTGTTCGACCACCAGACGCAGGTGTGCGTTGGTGGTGGTATCGGCACCGTTGCGGGCAGCGATGGTGATTTCCTTCACCAGTTTGCCGAAGATCTTGCCCTTGGCGTTGGCTGCCGCTTCTTTGTGTTTAACCTTCCACTGTGCGCCCATTACTCACTCTCTTGATCTGTGGCGCCGAGACATCTATTGGCCGACGCGTGGCGCCAAGTTTATACGGCCTAAAGTCGGCAATCGACCAAAAAAACACAATGCAGAATCGACATCTTCACCAGTGCTTGTAGGGGGATTCTGAAAAACACCTTTGACATGACCATTCAGCGCTGTGGTTTCGTACCCTCTCAAGCCCGTATTGCCTGACAGAGCCTGTTCGAATGCTCAATGACAAGGAAAGTCCTTTTACCCTGACCCTGACCGACAGCGGTCTGTGCCTGCCGGTGGTGCGCTTTCACGGCGAGGAAGCGCTCAACCAGCCCTACCGTTTCGACATCGAGCTGATCGGCCTCGCCCCCGCCGTGGCGCCGGGTACCTTTCTGCATCAACCGGCCTTTCTGCGTCTGAACGATCAACATGGGATTCACGGCATGATCGACAGTGCCAGTTGCGAACATCGCGGTACACATCGCATCGGCTATCGACTGACTGTTGTGCCGCGCTTGCAGAGTCTTGCCGAGCCGAGCAAACGCCGCGTGTTTGTGCAACGCAGCGTGCCGCAGATTCTCCAGCAATTGCTCACGGAAAATGCCCTGCCCGTTGATGGCTACCGGATTGAAATGACTGTCGGCCAATACCCGCCCCGACCGTTTTGCATCCAGTACGAAGAAAGCGATCTGGCGCTGCTGCACAGGCTGTGTGAAGAGGAAGGCATTCACTACCACTTCGAACACCGGGTGGACGGGCACATTGTCGTGTTTGCCGATGACAGCCTGAGCCTGCCGCAAGCGCCGGTACTGATTGCGTTCAAGGCCTGCGAGCAAACGCCATCACCCTGCGTCAGTGCGCTTTACCAGCATCACCACGCCGCGCCGATCGCCACCCTGCATACCGTGCGTAATCGAGGCCAGCAGGCGGTCCGCGACGAGGCTGCCAACCACATCACGGCCAATCCCCTGCTGCCGATACCTTCTCTTGAACAACGTCACCACGAGCAGCGCAGCCGTCGGCATCTGGAACGGCAACGCTGCCAACATCGCACGATCAACGGCCGCAGCGACCGGGTCGGCTTGCTCAGTGGGCATCTGCTGCAAGTGTCGGCGCATCCGATCAGCCACTTCAACGAACAATGGCGGCTCACCGCCCTACGCCATCACGGGCAACATCCGTCGATTCTTGACCCGACGCCGACCCTGCACCGCTACCACAACGACTTCACCGCCCAGCCGTGGTCCAGCGACTTTCGTCCAGCGCTCAAACAAGCCCGCCCGAGCATTGCCGGGTATCACCTGGCGCAGGTGTTCGGGCCTGCCGGGCAACCGGCGCAGCTCGATGAACAGGGTCGAGTCGCCGTCAGGCTGTGGCCCTCGGAACATCTGCAAACCCTTGAAGACGACGCGATCTGGCTGCCCATCGCCATGACGCGGACCAATGGCCGGATCGCACTGGAAGAACTGCCCTGCGCCGGCAGCGAAGTGTGGGTGAGTTTCCTCGACAGCGACCCCGACCGGCCGATCCTGTTTCTGGGCAACTCACGCAAGCCCACGCCTCGCGAGTCACCACCCGCGCGCGACAGCAGCTTGTTGCTCGACTGGCTGCTGAACAGCGACGCCCGCTGATCTTTTTGTAGGAGCTGCCGCAGGCTGCGATCTTTTGGTTTTGATCTTAAAAACAAGATCAAAAGATCGCAGCCTGCGGCAGCTCCTACAGCAACACACCTTGCCTCAGGCTTTATCAGCCTTGCCCGCCGCTGCGGCGAATTTCGCCAGGCGCACGTCGAGATGCCGAGGACGTCGCCCGTGATCTTCGGCGCGCTCCTTGCGGCGGATGGCGTTGCGCACCATCAACGAGCCGAGGTAACGGATCGGCTCCGGCGGGAAATAGCCCAGTGGCCCGTTGACCAGCGGCGAGCGCGTCCACGGGTTGTCCAGGCCTTGCACCAGCGACGCGAGAATCTGCCCGCCCATGTGGCACGGGCCGACGCCGCTGCCCGAATAGCCGAAACCGTAAAACACATTGCCCGCACTGCTCATCTGGCCGAAGAACGGCAAACCGGTGACCGAGCGATCCGACGGGCCATTCCAGGTGGCGTCGACTTTTACATCGGCAAACGCCGGGAAAAAGTCGGCGAGGCTGTTTTTCAGCAGGCCGGCATACGGCGATGGCTGATCGAACACCGGCAGCATTCGCCCGCCAAAGGCGAAGGTGTTGCCGCCCTTGCCGAGCATGATTCGGCCGTCGGGGGTGTTGTGGTAGTAGTGCACGAAGATCCGTGAATCAAGCACGGTGACGCCACTGGTCAAGCCGATTTCCTGCAACAGATCCGGGCGCGGTTCGGTGATCAGCATGTCGCTGGAAACAATCGCCACGCTGCGCTCGAATTGCGGGAAGGCACGGGCCATCCAGGCATTCATCGCCAGCACCACGCGGTCAGCAACGATGCTGCCGTTCGGCGTTTGCAGGCGCGCCGGGCGCCCCTCCTCCAGCCCGGTCATTGCCGTGTTTTCGTGAATTTTCACACCCAGTTGCAATGCCACCCGACGCAAGCCGCGCACCAGTTTGCCCGGCTGCACACTGGCCGCCGCTGGCGAGAACCAGCCTTCCAGATGCTTGCTCGAACCGGCCATGCGTTGCACATCGGCGAGCGGACGCTGGGTGAACGAGTTGATGCCGTTGCGTTCCAGTGCGGCGATCACCGCGTCGGTCGAACCGACTTGTGCGCGGTTGGTCGCGGTGTACAGCGTGCCGTCGAGGCGGTAATCGGCATCGACGCCGTACTGCTCGCAGAACTCACCGATCGCGTGAATGCTGCGCTCCGATTCCTTGACCAGACGTACCGCTTCCTCGACGCCAAACAGGCGTTCAAGGGTGAAATATTTCGCCGACCACGACAGCGCACATCCGCCATTACGCCCGCTGGCGCCGGCGCCGCAGATGTCCGCTTCGATCAGCAACACATCGAGTTCGGGGTTCTGTTGCTTGAGCATGATCGCCGTCCACAACCCCGTGTAGCCGCCGCCGACGATGCACACATCGGTGCGTACTTCGCCGTGCAACGGTGGGCAGGTTTCCGAGGTGTCGGCCTGCAAAGCCTGCTCCAGCCAAAACGGTCTCATGGGGTTTCTCCAAGTCAGATGGCCACGACCCAGCCTGCCGCGAGCACCGCAGCAGGCCGCGAGGCAAGGGTTTCAGGAACGCAGGGGTTTGATCGTCAGCGGGCAATTGGGGATCGCGGCGCGCGGCTCCATCACGCCAACCGGGCGGCTGTTCCAGTGCGGAATCAGCACCAGCGCCGAGAACAGCGCGCAACCGGCGAAGACGATGAACACCGTCACCGAGTCGAAGTAACCCGGCAGCAAACCGCCAAGTACCGCACCAACCGAGCCGCAGCCGTTGACGAAACCGGCCGCCGTGGCGCCGGCCTTGGCTTTGCCGAAGTCGATCGCGGCGGCACCGCTGATCATCGAGTCCGGCCCGTACAAGGTCAGGCCCATGACGAACAGCAGCGCGACCACCAGCAAGACACTGCCGCTCTGCAACGCAGCCATGAACAGCGCCAGCGTCACGGTCAGCGCCAGCAGGCTCAACACGCAGGCCGGCATGCGCCGGGCACCGAACAGTTTGTCCGAGGCCAGGCCGATCAGGATCGGCCCGAGCAACCCGGCCAGTTCAAACGAAGTGGGAATGATCGCCGCGCCAACCTTGCCGACACTGGGCATCTGTTCAAAGACAATCACCGGGCCCCACAACAGAATCGCGTAACGCGCCGGTTTCAACATGAAATACGCCAGGCCCAGCACCAGCACCGTGCGGTTACGCAGGATTTCCTTCAACGGCTCCCAGACACTGAGCTTGCTGTTGGCTTCGGTTTCTTCCGCCGTCAGTTCAGGTTCCGGCTCGACCGCCGGCAAGCCGACGTCTTCCGGCTTATTGCGCTGGAAGATAAAGAACAACACCGCCACCACGGCAACCATCACCGCACTGGAAATGAATGCCGCGTGCCAGGTGCCCATCAAGGTATACGCCCACCAACCGGCGAACGGCGACGCTACCAGACCACCAAACGCGTAGCAGGAACTCCATAACCCGAGCACTCGCCCGCGTTGTTGGGAAGGGAAAAAACTGCCGAGGTTTTTGCACAATCCCGACCATCCGGTGGACTGCGCCAACCCCTGAATCAGCATGCAGGTGGCGAAGATTGGCAACGTCGCGTAACTGCCCATCACCAGCGCCGCTGCGGCGGAAATCAGCAAACCGCCGAGCACCACGACCCGTGGGCCAAAGCGGTCAGCGAGCATGCCCCAAGTGAACTGGCCGAGGGCATAAGCCGCCAGATAAATCGCATCGAGGTTGGCCATGGCCATCTTGTCGAGCATGAAGGTGGGGTCTTCGGCGATGCCGAGTTTGGCCACCGAAAACGCTTTGCGGGTGAAATAGAAAGCGGCGTACGCCAGCCAGGTAATCGCGAAAATCTGCACGCGCCAACGCGCAATGGTGCCGATGTGCTTGTTCATGGTGGTTCTGACCTCAGGGTGTGAGTGTGCCGGCAGAATCGTTAAGCAAAACGCCTGTGTTTTTTTATTGTTGAGCACTGCGATATCACCCCGTCCCTAAGGCGATACCGGTCAGATGAGTCCTGTTGTTGCACGCACAGGCTCATGGCCACCGTGCGGCCCGAGCGGGCAGTCAGCGATGGCGTGAGCCGATCAAAGCAATTACTGTTTAATAAATAAAATCGATTTATCGTATTTCACACATAAGCTCAGCTTGTTACTGACTTAACGATCAGGTGACTGCATGTCGGTGTCCCACGCCCAACTCAAAGCCTTCCACGCCGTGGCCGTGCATGGAAGCTTCACCAAAGCCGCCGAGCGCCTTTTTCTCACGCAACCGGCGATATCCGACCAAGTGCGCAAACTCGAAGAGCGTTTCGGCGTTTTGCTGTTCCACCGCAATAAACGTTCCGTACGCCTGACCGACTTGGGCGAGCGCTTACTGGCAATCACTCAGCGTCTGTTTGTAATCGAAGCCGAAGCGCAGGAATTGCTGCAGGAATCCCAGGCCCTGCAGACCGGCAGCCTGATTCTGGCGGTGGATGCGCCGGTGCACGTGCTGCCGCAGATCGCGCGGTTCTGTGAGCGCTATCCGGGAATCAGCGTGAAGATCGAGACCGGCAATACCGATGAATCGCTGTTTCGCCTGTTCAACTATCAGGCCGATCTGGCGTTGCTTGGGCGTGATGTCAGCGATGAACGCCTGCTCTGTGTGCCGCTGCGCAATGATCCGATGGTGGCGTTCGTGTCGCGCAATCATCCGTGGGCCGAGCGTGAATCGATCTGTCTGGAAGATCTCGATGACACGCCGCTGGTGTTGCGTGAGCACGGTTCGGTGACGCGGCAGACGCTGGAAGAGGAAATGGCGCGGGCGGGGTTTCGCATTCGCCCGGCGATTCAGGTGGAAGGCCGGGAAGCGGCGCGTGAGGCGGTGGTGGTCGGGATTGGTGTCGGCGTTGTTTCGGCGGCGGAGTTTGGTGCGGATTCGCGGGTGTGTGCGTTGCCGATTGTCGATTGCACACGACGGCTGACGGAGACGCTGGTGTGTTTGCGCGAGCAAAGCAATCGACGGGTGGTGGCGACCTTCCTCGATATGGTCCGCGCCAGCCTTGTGTAAGTAATACCGGCCCCATCGCTGGCAAGCCAGCTCCCACAGGTTTCTTGGCTGTACCCAGCACCTTTGAACGACCGAGATCACTGTGGGAGCTGGCTTGCCAGCGATTGGGGCGACTCGGTGTATCAGACTGGCGCAAGACCGAAGAACGCCTGAATCAGGCGCAACTCCCTCCGCCGCTCCATGCAACCGATCATGTGCCGATTGACCAGCCCGTCCCCGACAATCGGAATCGCCACCACCCTCGGGTCATGACTAACCTCAACCGATGACACCACGCCAACGCCCAACTCAGCGGCAACAGCTTCGGTCACCGCCTCACGGCTATCGAGTTCCAGCAGCACGCGCGGATGGATCGACGCCTGCGCGCACGCCTGATCAAACGTACGCCGGGTGATCGAACTCGGTTCGCGCAGCACCATGATCACCTGATCCAGTTCTTTGAGTTTCACTTCCCCGGCGCGCATCGCCCACGGGTGCCCTGCCGGCACCAACGCGCAAATCCGTGATTCGCTCAACGCTTGCAGATGCAGACCTTTGCGCGGCTCGACTTCGGTCAACACCGCCACATCGGCGTGTTCCGACAACAACGCCGCCAAGGTTTCCTGGGCATTGCCCAAGCGCAGATTCACCGTGATTCCCGGATAGCGTGCACGCAGGCTGGCGAGCATCGGCATGACCATGTGCGGCCCGTCCGCCGCCACTTCCAGCCGTCCGGTGAGTAATTGCCGGTTGGCCTCGAGCATTGTCTGCGCCTCTTCTGCGAGGCCAAACATTGCGCGGGTAATCGCCGCGAGTTTGGTGCCCTCCTCGGTCAGTTCCACCCGTCGCGCGGTGCGCCGCAACAGGGTGATCTGATAGTGCTCTTCCAACGCCTTGATGTGCCCGGTAACCGCCGGCTGACTGATGAACAACCGCGCGGCGGCGCGGGTGAAGCTGCCTTCACGGGCCACGGCGTCGAACGCACGGAGCTGGAACAGGTTCATGAATAACTCTCGCTGATGGCTGGCATAACAACAAACAATTTGATTGATGCAACGGCGAATTGCAACGTATGCCCCGTAGCTTCATCCCACAGCGCAATCCGAGGACATACGAATGAGTATCGCCGAACCCATCCTGCTCACTCCCGGCCCGTTGACCACTTCGGCCCGCACCCGCCAGGCGATGATGGTCGACTGGGGGTCATGGGATGACCGCTTCAATCAACTGACCGCCAGCCTGTGCGAACAACTGCTGGCGATCCTCAACGGCGCCGCCACTCACCACTGCGTACCCTTACAGGGCAGCGGCACCTTCGCTGTTGAAGCGGCAATCGGCACATTGGTGCCGCGTGACGGCAAAGTGCTGGTGCTGATCAACGGCGCCTACGGCAAGCGTCTGGCGAAAATCTGCGAAGTGCTCGGCCGCTCTTTCAGCACTTTTGAAACCGCTGAAGATGAACCAACCACCGCCGCTGACGTCGATCGCCTGCTGCGCTCCGACAGCAACATTACCCACGTTGCGCTGATCCATTGCGAAACCAGCACCGGGATTCTCAACCCGCTGGCGGAGATCGCTCAGGTCGTCGAGCAACACGGTAAACGCCTGATTATCGATGCCATGAGTTCCTTCGGCGCGTTGCCGGTGGATGCGCAACAAGTACCGTTTGACGCGCTGATCGCCGCCTCCGGCAAATGCCTGGAAGGCGTACCGGGGATGGGTTTTGTCTTCGCACGTAAAGAGGCGCTGGCCGCTGCCGCTGGCAATTCGCACTCGCTGGCGATGGACCTGTTCGATCAGCACGCCTACATGATGAAAACCGGTCAATGGCGCTTCACCCCGCCGACCCACGTCGTCGCTGCGCTGCACGAAGCGCTGCTGCAATACAACGAAGAAGGTGGCCTGCCGGCGCGGCATGCGCGCTATGCCGCCAACTGTCAGGCGCTGATGGAAGAGATGGGCAAACTCGGTTTGCGCAGTTTCCTGCCGGCGGCGATTCAAGCGCCGATCATCGCCACGTTCCATGCGCCGCAAGATCCGCGCTATCAGTTCAAGGATTTCTACGAACGCGTGAAGGCCAAGGGTTACATCCTTTATCCCGGCAAATTGACTCAGGTCGAGACCTTCCGCGTCGGTTGCATCGGCCATGTCAGCCCGGACGAAATGCGCCAGGCCGTCGCGGCGGTCGGCGAAGTGTTGCGCGAGATGGAAGTCCTCGAAGTCTAAGAACACCACCAATCCCCTGTGGGAGCGAGCCTGCTCTCGAAAGCGGTCGCACATTCAACATAGATGTCGACTGATCCGACGCCTTCGCGAGCAGGCTCGCTCCCACATTTGAACTGCATTTCAAATCAGGAATTTAATTGCCATGAACTACGTCAATCCAAACAAGCTGCAAGCCGCGATCCTCGACTGGGCCGGCACCGTGGTCGATTTCGGCTCGTTCGCGCCAACGCAGATTTTCGTCGAAGCCTTCGCCGAGTTCGACGTGCAGGTCTCCATCGAAGAAGCCCGTGGCCCGATGGGCATGGGCAAGTGGGACCACATCCGCACCCTCTGCGATCAGCCGCAAGTGGCCGAACGTTATCGCAAGGCGTTCGGCCGCACGCCGACCGATGACGACGTGACGGCGATCTACAACCGCTTCATGCCGCTGCAGATCGAGAAGATTGCCGAGCACTCGGCGCTGATTCCCGGCGCGCTGGAAACCATCGCCAACCTGCGTCAGCAGGGGATCAAGATCGGTTCTTGCTCCGGTTATCCGAAGCAAGTGATGGACAAGGTCGTCGAACTGGCTGCCACCAACGGCTACGTCGCCGACCACGTGGTTGCCACCGATGAAGTGCCGAATGGTCGCCCATGGCCGGCGCAGGCCCTGGCCAACGTGATCGCGCTGGGCATCGACGATGTCGCGGCGTGCGTGAAGATCGATGACACCGTGCCGGGCATTCTCGAAGGCCGTCGCGCTGGAATGTGGACCGTGGCGCTGATCTGCTCGGGCAACGCGTTGGGTCTGGACTACGAAGGGTTCCGCGCCTTGGGCAGTGATGAACTGGCCAGCGAGCGCAAACGCATTCACGCGCTGTTCGAAGGCTCGCGCCCGCACTACATGATCGACACCATCACCGATTTGCCGGAAGTGATTGCCGACATCAACAAACGTCTGGCCAACGGCGAGATGCCGCAATCGAGCTGATTGCTGCCGCTTGCTGCAAAGAAAAACGCCAGTGTCTTGCCGACACTGGCGTTTTTTATTGGCAAAGCCCCGATTCAGAGCACTGAAAGTCCGATCAGCCTCAGGCAAATCCGCCAAAGCGGATTACAGTTAAAGCATGCCGTCGCCCAAGAACGGCAGGTTCGCCCCTGATCTGTGAGGAAACAGCGTATGCCGTGGACAAGCTCAGAATCACGCTACAGCACCGTATCGGTCCTGCTGCACTGGCTGATGCTGGTGTTGTTGGTGCTGGTATACGCCAGCATGGAGTTGCGCGGCCTGTTTCCCAAAGGCAGTGGCGGGCGCACGCTGATCCGCGAAGTACATTACATGCTCGGCCTCACCGTGTTTGTGCTGGTGTGGTTTCGCCTGCTCGCGCGCAGTATTGGCCCGGCACCGAAGATCTTCCCCGCCTCACCGCAATGGCAGACCGTGCTGGCGCGGCTGATGCACTGGGCGTTGTACCTGTTCATGATCAGCATGCCGATTCTGGGCTGGCTGATCACCAGCGCCGAAGGACATCAGGTGATGTTCTATGGCTTTGATCTGCCGCTGCTGGTCGCGGAGAACAAGGAATTCGCCAAACAAGTCGAGGGCTGGCATGTACTGATCGCCACTATAGGTTACTGGCTGATCGGGCTGCATGCGCTGGCGGGGCTCTATCACCATTACGTGGTCGGTGATAACACGCTGCTGCGGATGATGCCCAAGCGCGGCTGAATATCAGCGGCTGGCGCTGAACCCACGGCGGCCCTGCAAGCCGCCGGTATGAATGAAGATCAGCCGCGTGCCGGGCGAGAACCTGCCTGCCTCGACCTGTTGTTTGAGTGCCAGCAACGCCTTGCCGGTGTACAGCGGCTCCAGAGGAACGCCGCTGGCCTGCCCGGTCTGCTCAATGAACGCGAGCAGCAGCGGATCGACCTTGGCAAAACCGCCGCGGCTGGCGTCGATCAGTTCATAGCTCCCGATGCCCTGCCCTGCAGCTTGCAGGATCAACTCGACTTGCGGCGCCACGCCGTGATCTTCAGGTACTGCCAGCGCGCCATAGACCGGATGCGCTCCTGCTTCGGCGAGCACCAATCCCGCCAATGTCGTGCCGGTGCCGCAAGCCAGCCACCATCCGTGGTAATCGCTCCAGCCCAGTGTGTGCAATTGCGCTTGCGCCTGCAGTCTGATGGCCGCACAACCGAGCGCCCCCGTTAAGCCGCCACCGCCCTCCGGCACCGCATACAACTGCGGATACTGCGCGTGCCATGGCTCCCAGAATCCCGGCTCGTTTCGTGCGCGATAGCCGCCGTAACCCAACCAATGCAGTTGCATGCCGAATGCCTGCAAATCCTGCACTGTCGGCGTTTCCTGTGCATGCCCGCGCAACAGTCCCACGGTTTTGAACCCCAGCCGTTTCCCCGCCGCTGCCAATGCGTGCAGATGATTGGAATGCGCTCCACCGAGACTGATGATGCCTTTCGCGCCCGCACGGTCGGCGGCTTTGAGGTGTTCAACGAGTTTGAACCATTTGTTGCCGCTGATCAGCGGGTCGATCTGGTCGAGCCGCAGGATCGCCACTTCAATGCCGGCGGATGTCAGCCAGTCAAGGTGAAGGTGTTCGAGAGGGGCTTGGGGGAGCCAGTTGGCGGGAGGCAAAAGCATGGGCGGCGATTCGATCTGGACAGAGCCCGCATTCTAGTCGCTCATCAGCAGCCATCGCGAGCAGGCTCACTCCTGCATTGGTTGGGTGGTGCTCACCGAATCTGTGAACAACACAGCCCTTGTGGGAGCGAGCCTGCTCGCGAAAGCGGAGTGTCAGCCAATACATATGTCGACTGACACCACGCCTTCGCGAGCAGGCTCGCTCCCACAGGTTCAGCGGCGGAGCTTAAAGTTCAGCGGCGAGGCGCGAACCCTGGTTGATCGCACGCTTGGCATCCAGCTCGGCCGCGACATCCGCACCGCCGATCAGGTGCACATTCTGCCCCGCTTCAACCAGACCGTCGTGCAGTTCACGCAGCGGATCCTGACCCGCGCAAATCACGATGTTGTCCACCGCCAGCACTTGTGGCTCGCCGGTTTCACCGATGCGGATGTGCAGGCCTTGATCATCGATGCTCAGGTATTCAACGCTGTTGAGCATCTGCACCTGTTTGTTCTTCAGACCGGTACGGTGAATCCAGCCAGTGGTTTTACCCAAGCCATCGCCGACCTTGGTTTTCTTGCGCTGCAACAGGAACACCTCGCGTGCCGGTGCATGCGGTGCGGCTTTGATACCCGCCACGCCACCACGGGCTTCGAGTTGCGTATCGATGCCCCACTCTTTCCAGAACGCGGCGCGATCCTGGCTGGTGGCCACGCCTTGGTGAACGAGGAATTCCGACACGTCAAAACCGATACCGCCGGCGCCGATCACCGCGACACGCTTACCCACCGGTTTGCGCTCAAGGATCACGTCGAGGTAGCTCAGCACCTTGGCATTGTCGACACCCGGAATCGCCGGCACACGCGGCGCAATGCCGGTGGCGAGGATGATTTCGTCGTAACCGCCTTCAACCAGTTTCGCCACATCGACGCGGGTGTTCAGGCACACCTCGACGTGGGTGGTCTGCAGCTTGCGCTTGAAGTAACGCAGGGTTTCGAAAAACTCTTCCTTGCCCGGCACACGCTTGGCGATGTTGAACTGGCCGCCGATTTCACTGGCCGAATCGAACAAGGTCACCTGATGGCCGCGCTCGGCCGCCACAGTGGCGGCGGACAAACCGGCAGGGCCAGCGCCGACCACGGCGATTTTCTTGATCTGCTGCACCGGCAGGTAGTTGAGTTCGGTTTCGTGGCAAGCACGCGGGTTGACCAGGCAACTGGTCAGCTTGCCGCCGAAGGTGTGGTCGAGGCACGCCTGGTTGCAACCGATGCAGGTATTGATCTCGTCCGCGCGACCTTCAGCAGCCTTGTTGACGAAGTCCGGGTCGGCGAGGAACGGCCGCGCCATCGAGACCATGTCGGCATCGCCTTCAGCCAGAATCTGCTCGGCGATTTCCGGGGTGTTGATGCGGTTGGTGGTGATCAACGGGATCTTCACCGAGCCGCGCAGTTTGGCCGTGACCTTGCTGAATGCCGCACGTGGCACTTTGGTGGCGATGGTCGGGATGCGCGCTTCGTGCCAGCCGATGCCGGTGTTGATGATGGTCGCGCCGGCCTGCTCGATGGCTTTGGCCAGGGTGACGATCTCATCCCAGGTGCTGCCGCCCTCGACCAGATCGAGCATCGACAGACGGAAAATGATGATGAAATTCGGGCCGACCGCTTCACGCACGCGACGAACGATTTCCACCGGCAGGCGCATACGGTTTTCGTAGCTGCCGCCCCAACGGTCGGTGCGGTGGTTGGTGTGCGCGGCGAGGAACTGGTTAATGAAATAACCTTCCGAGCCCATGATCTCGACGCCGTCGTACTCAGCGGTCTGCGCCAGTACCGAACAGGTGACGAAATCGCTGATCTGCTTCTCGATGCCTTCCTCGTCCAGCTCTTTGGGCTTGAACGGGTTGATCGGCGCCTGAATCGCGCTCGGCGCCACTTGTTTCGGGCTGTAGGCATAACGCCCGGCGTGGAGAATCTGCATGCAGATCTTGCCGCCCGCGTCGTGCACCGCGCGGGTGACGATGCGGTGCTTGAGCGCTTCTTCCTCGGTGGTCAGCTTGGCCGCACCGGAGTACACGCCACCCTCGTCGTTCGGACCGATACCGCCAGTGACCATCAGGCCAACGCCGCCACGGGCACGTTCGGCGAAGTACGCCGCCATGCGCTCGAAACCACCCGGTTTTTCTTCCAGGCCGGTGTGCATCGAGCCCATCAGGGTGCGGTTGCGCAGCGTGGTGAATCCCAGGTCCAGCGGGGCCAACAGGTGCGGGTAATGAGCGGCGGTCATCGGTAACTCCACATCGAGCAATCACGGAAAAGTTGCGGGCGCTCTGCGGCTCCCGTCAGTCATGTTCGACAGACTAAGAGTCGCATCGCTGTCACTCAATGACCGTAACTGACAACTTATTGATCCAAATGCGCAGCGCCCCTTGGCAACCAGGCCCATGCGCCCTACCCTAGTCGCCATACCCTGTACCCGGTCGCTGTTGGTTTTCATGCGCAAACTTTTGTACCTGTTCTTCTCCATGGCCCTTGTCGCCGCCCTGACCACCTACGCCATGTGGGCGGCGGACCGGCCGGCGGGGCATTACCTGTCGGACTTACGCATTAATGTGGCGGTCGATCAGGGCAGCCCCGCCGACCGCGGCAATCTGCTGGGCATCCAGCCCGAACTGTTTCCCACTGACTATCAAAGCCCCGAGCGCTTGCACCGCAAACTCGCGGCGTATTTGCAGCAGGCCCAGGATCAAGGCTTGTTGAACGATAAAACCGTCGTGGTGTTGCCGGAGAACGTCGGCACCTGGCTGCTGCTCAGCGGTGAGAAAGACGAGCTGTATCAGGCCCCGACCCTCGCCGAGGCAATGAACTGGCTGGCGGCGAGCAATCCGTTGTTGTTCGCCCGCGCCTGGCTCAGTGCCAACGGCAGCGACCGCCTCAATGACGCGTACCTGCGCATGAAATCCAAGGCGATGGCCAAGGACTACCAGGCACTGTTCGGTGGTCTGGCCAAAGAGTTTCATGTGACGCTGGTAGCGGGTTCGATCGTGCTGCCGGAGCCAAGCATTCGCGACGGCCAGCTCAAGCCCGGTAGCGGCGCGCTGTTCAACAGCAGCGTGGTGTTCGGTCGCGACGGCGTGCCGCTCGGCCAACCGCAACGGCAAATGCACCCGGTGTTCGATCAACGTGAAGTGATCGAAGCCGCAGACAAACACTTGCTCAACGTGGTCGATACTCCGGCCGGGCGCCTTGGCGTATTGATTGGCAGCGACAGCTGGTATCCGGACAACTATCGCCAACTCGACGAGCAAAACGCGCAATTGGTCGCGGTGCCGGCACAGGTGCTCGGTCAGGGTGCGTGGAACCAACCGTGGCGTGGCTACAAAGGTTCAAGTACACCGGGATCGGTCAGCCTCAAACCCGGTGAAGTCACCGAAGGACAGGCTTGGCATCGGTTGACGCTGACCGCTCAGCCGCCAAGCAGTCGGGCGATTGCCGGCATCAGCGTGTTCTTGCGCGGGCAGTTCTGGGACAAGGCCAGCTCCGGTCAGAGCTTCCTCAGCAGCAACGGTCAGCAGTTCGCCGATGGCGAGGCCCGTGGCGCGCGCTTGCTGAACATCTGGTTGTAAGCCATGAAGCCGCTGCCGATGCGTCTTGGGGATCTGTCGGTAGGCTTCGTTCACAGCCTCGCCGATGCCGTGCGCAGTCATGCGGTCGATCCGCAGCCGCTGCTGGAGCAATATGGCCTGGACGCCGCGCGACTGGCTGAGGCCGGGGCGCGCTTGTCGATTCCGCGCTATATGCGCCTGGGCCACGCGGCGATCCAGTTGACCGGTGATTCGGCGCTGGGCTTGCGCATGGGCCAGCTCAGTCGCCTTAGCCAGGCCGGGCTGGCCGGCGTCACCGCTGCACAAGCGCCAACCGTGCGTGAAGCCGCGCGCTGTCTGATCCGCTTCGAGGCGTTGTACGGTTCCAACTATCGTGGCCAGTCGAGTTTTCACGAAGATGCCCATGGCGCGTGGCTGCGTTTCTATTCGATCAGCCCGTATAACGCCTATAACCGTTTTGTCGTGGATTCGATCATCGCCGGGTGGCTGCATCAGCTCTCCAGTGTCTGCCGCGAACCGCTACGCGCGGAACGCATCGATATCGAATTCGAAGCGCCGGATTACCGAGAGTCCTATAGCTTGCTGGGTGATTGCCCGATCCAGTTCGGCGCCGAGCGCAATCAACTGCGCCTGAACCTCAACAGCCTCGCACTGCGTAATCCCGAGCATTGCCCGAGTACCTGGCGGCATCTGCTGCAAATGTGTGAGCGGGAACTGGAGCAGTTGACCCGCACCCGCAGCCTGCGCGAACGCATCACTCAGTTATTGGGGCCGTTGCTCAATGGTGGCCGGGAACCCGACCTGGAAGAAGTGGCGGCACGCCTGAAGCTGCCGACCTGGACCTTGCGGCGCAAACTGGCCGAGGAAGGTACGCAGTTTCGCGCGATCCTCAACGACACGCGCCGGGATCTGGCGATGACCTACATCCGCGATACCGAACTTGCCTTCGGAGAAATCGCTTATCTGCTGGGGTTTGCCTCAGCCGAAGCGTTCCAGCGCGCCTTCAAACGCTGGAGCGGTCAGACGCCGGGCGAATTCCGCCGCAGTCACCGCAAGACGGCATAAACGCAGCTGCGAGCTATCAGTTTCAAGCTGCAAGTCAAAGCTCAGTGGCGTCTTCGGCTGGCTCGGGTTGGTCCAGTTCAAAGGCTTGGTACTCGAGCAGCTCTTCTTGATATTCGTCCATCGTGTAATCCCCCTGCTGCTCTCTTGAATGGGCCTGAGCAAATGCCCAGTGCCTCGAGCTTAACGTGCTCGTGTGAAGGAAAAGTGAAACCCGGCCTTCATGAATAAAACGTAGCAGGTGGTCAGGAATTTATCGCGGGAATTTTGTCAGGGGAATGTAACGAGATTTTAAGTGCATCAGAAACCACTGTGGGAGCGAGCCTGCTCGCGAAGGCGTCGGTCCCTTCAGCACCTAGGTGACTGAAGGTCCGTCTTCGCGAGCAGGCTCGCTCCCACAGGGATTTGGGGTGAGGCTGGTTTATTGGCCGGACGCTGGCATCGCCGGAATCGGCTCGGATGGCGGCGGGATGTCCGGGTTGGCCGGTGGCGTGATGGTTTCGGTCGTCGATGCTGGCGCCGGTTCCGCGCTCGGGGCCGGAGTGATCGGCGCGGCCTCTGCTGGTGGCGCAACCGGTTCAGACGTCACTGGCGCGACCTCGGCAGGTGCGGGAGCGGGCTCCGCTGCAGGCGCAGGGGTTGCGGCGGGCGCAGGCGCAGGCGTTGGAGTCGGCGTTGGTGTTGGCGTTGGTACCAACGCTGCCGGAGCCGCCTTCGCCTCAGGCACGCCGAGGTCAGCCTTCGGCTTCTCTTCGATATGCGCGGCTTTTTTTGCTTCCGCCGGCAGGAACAACTCCACCAACGTGAAGAAACGCTCATAGAACTTCTGCGACGTCACCGTCTCGCTGGCAACCTTGACCATCGAATCGTCGGACGAGCCGATCGGCATCGACACCGAACCCAACACACCCACGCCGAGACTGGCCGAGTTGTTGGTTTTCTTCAGCGCGTAGCGATCCTGCAAGGCGTTGGCGAACATCGTCGCATGGTGCCCGGCGCTGCCGTCATCGGCGCAGACCACGTTGAAGCTGATCTCCATGTGGGTATCGCCGGTTTGCTGGAAACTCTTGTGGCCGCTGACCAGTTTCGGGTCGCTGCTGGTGATGATGTAGCCCTGGCTGAGCAACGCACGACGGGCCGCTTCGCAACTGACCGAGTCGGTCACCGGGTAATTACGCGAAAACGTACCAGAGTCATCGAAGTTCTCATGCTCATACATCGGCTTGTCTTTCGAACAGCCGGCAACAGCGGTCAACAACAGCGCCAGCCCGACAACACGCATGGGAGTGGAAATCAACATTGAACATCCTGAGAGAAAACAGTCCGGGGCGTATTGTGCAACAGATCGCTGGCCGGCGGCGCATGGATTAGTGTCTTAAAGCAGTTACAACTCTATCGACCGCGCGTTGCGGGAAAAAGTCGCAATGCCAGATGATCGATGAACACGCGCAATTTCGCCGTGGCGTGGCGACTGGACGGCCATAGCACCCAGAACTGCCCCGTGTGCTCCAGATGCGCATCGAGCACCCGCAGCAAGCGCCCTTGCGCCTCGGCCTCGCGGGTCATGAAATCCGGCAGACAGGCGATACCCATACCGGCCAGCACCGCGTGGCTCACCGCTTCTATGGACGTGCTGACCAACCGCGTCGGCAACGTCGGCTCGGCGGCGCCCTCCGCGCGAATCAACGGCCAGGCTTCCAGTTTGCCGGTGGCATGAAACGTATGCCGCAGGCACGCATGAGTCGCCAGATCCCCGGGCGTTTGCGGCACACCGCGTTGCTGCAGATAAGCCGGGCTGGCCACCAGCACCATATGAAACTCGCCCAACGGTCGCGCCATCAGTCGTGAATCCCGCGGCTTGCCGGTGCGGATCACGGCGTCGAAACCTTCTTCAACCACATCGACCATGCGATCGGTCAAATCCAGATCCAGTTCAATCTGCGGATACAACGCCATGAACTCGTTCATGACCGGCATCACCAGGCCATGCACCTGCGGCAGACTGATACGCAACTTGCCATGGGGTTTCGCAGCCGCGTCACACAACTCGAACTCTGCCGCCTCGACCTCCGCGAGAATTTTGCGACAGCGCTCCAGAAACAGCGCCCCTTCACTGGTCAGCGTGACACTGCGAGTGGTGCGCTGAAACAGCCGCACGCCGAGTCGCGCTTCCAGCCGCGCGATACTTTTGCCCACCGCCGACGATGACACCCCTTGCAGTCGGCCAGCCTCAGTGAAACTGCGCGTCTCGGCGACCTGAACAAACACCGAAATACTGCCAAGGCTATCCATACCAACCTCCCATTGCTGACATCCGTGTCCGATATGTTCGGAACCTTAACCCGTTTTTCGCGGATGTGCAGCGCCCTACCCTGTGCTCCTCGTCAACTTTGCACATGGATGCCGGCTCATGAACGACGCACAACTCAATTGCCCCACACTTGAACACCCTGTCGATCGCCACGAGCGATTACCCCTCGGCGCCCTGTTGGCATTGGCCACCGCCGGATTCATTACGGTCATGACCGAAGCCATGCCCGCCGGCCTCTTACCGCAGATGAGCAGCGGCCTGAATGTGTCCCAGGCGCTGATCGGCCAATTGGTCACGCTGTACGCGATCGGTTCGATACTCGCAGCAATTCCCCTGACGATCGCCACCCGCGGCTGGCGCCGCAGACCACTTTTGCTGTCCGCTATCGGCGGCTTTGCCATCGCCAACAGCATCACCGCCCTGTCGGAGCTGTACTGGCTGACTTTGATCGCACGCTTTATCGCCGGGCTATTTGCCGGTTTGCTTTGGGCACTGCTGGCGGGATACGCGAGCCGCATGGTCGCCCCACACCTGCAAGGTCGCGCCATTACCGTGGCCATGCTCGGCGCGCCGCTTGCGCTGTCGCTGGGAATACCCGCAGGCACCCTGCTCGGCACCCTGGTCGGCTGGCGCCTGAGCTTCGCCATCATGACCGCGCTGACCGTTGTGCTGGTGGTCTGGGTGCGCTTGCAAGTACCGGATTTCGCCGGCGAACGCGTGGGAAACCGCATGCCGCTGCGTCAGGTGTTTACCTTGCCGGGCGTGCGATCCGTCTTGTTTGTCACCCTCACCTACGTCGTCGCGCACAACTTGCTCTACACCTACATCGCGCCCTTCCTGCAGCCTTCCGGACTGGACGCCAATGTCGACCGCGTGCTGCTGGTATTCGGCCTCGCCTCAGTGCTGAGCCTGTGGATCGTCGGCAGCCTGATTGACCGCTGGCTGCGCGAACTGGTGTTGATCAGTGCCGGACTGTTCCTGCTGTCCGCGATAGCACTGGGCCTGTGGCGCGACTCGCCAAGCGTGGTTTACATCGCCACCGCTGTGTGGGGACTGGCGTTTGGCGCAATGCCCTCGCTGCTGCAAACCGCCTCGGCGAAAACCGCGAAAGAGGCTGCTGACACAGCGCAATCGATGCTGGTTACGCTGTGGAATGTCGGGATTGCTGGCGGGGGGTTGGTGGGTGGTTTGTTGCTGGGCGACCTTGGTGTGGGGGTATTCCCGTGGATTGTTGCTGGATTGTTGGTGTTGACACTTTATGTGGCGGCAATGGCTCGGGGACATGGTTTTCCAAGAGCCGAATGAGACCGAATGCGCTGTTGGATTGAGGCCAGACAGCTGGAAATCGGTCGATTGGCAGGCCGCCATCGCGAGCAGGCTCACTCCTACAGTGGAACTGAGTACATCAGACAGAAGATTGGTCGGCTGGCAGGCCGCCATCGCGAGCAGGCTCGCTCCCACAGGTTTAATTCGTGTGCGGCCCACGCGGCAAAGCCGCCCCACTCAACAGGATGAGCGTTAGCTCGGCTGCAGCTTTTGATCTTGATCTGAAGGCCCGTCGGCAGGCTGAGTGGAGGGATTTATCCGGGGGTGGGAGCGCAGCGACCGTTCGACGAAGTCGAACACATCGAGAGGAGGTGCAGCGAAGCAAACCGTAGGCGATGCCCCCGGATGAATCCCGGAGCGAAGGAACCCCGAGCCCCAGCGAGCGGGCCGAACGTCAGGGCAAAGCCTTTTGGGTTACCTTTTCGGCGTTTGGAAAAGGTGACTCGCCGTAAGGGCGAAACCGCCAGCGGCAGCACCCGAAGCAACGGATATTCACCCAAAACCCCAAGAACATGGTCGGCCCAAAGGCCGCCACTACCCAACGCCCCAAAAAAAACCCCGACCATAAGGCCGGGGCTTTCACATCACATCACATCACATCACAGCTCAATCAGACATCAAAACCGCTTGATCTCAGCCTGAGCTTCCAACTGCTTGCGATACGCCGCAAAGTCCTGCTGCCCCTCACGCGAAGCAAGGAAACGACGGTACTGAACCTTCTCTTCATCCGTCGGCGCAGCCGCTTCGTTAACGCCGTTCAGACGCACGATCATCAGACTGCCATCCGCCAACGTCACACTGGTGAACGTCGGCTTATCCTTGGCAGCCGGCTTCGGCATACGGAACAACGCTTGCAGCACCGCCGGATCAACACCTTCCTGACCACGGGTGGCCGCTTCAGTGGTTTTCCAGTTCTGACCCTCAACGGCCTTGTCCAACGGCGCCTTGCCATCACGCAGATCAGCAATCAGCTTCTCAGCCTTGGTCTTGGCAGCCGCGCTGGCGTGCTCTTTGGTCAACTGAGTGCGGATCGCCGCATTCACGCTTTCCAGCGGCAGTTGCGCAGGCTTGAGGTGCTCCTTGGAGCGCAGCACGATCACGGTTTCCGGATCCAGTTCGATGGCGGTGCTGTTGGCACCTTCGTCGATCACTTCAGTGCTGAACGCTGCGGTGACCACGGCACGGTTGGCCGCAACACCTTCGCCACCCTCACGGCCGAACGGCTTGGAGGTGTGCACGGTCAGCTTCAGATCCGCCGCTGGCTGAGCCAGGTCAGACGCTTCGAACGCGGAGTCTTCCAGTTGCTTGGTCGCCTCGACGAAACGTTGCTCGACCTGCGCGGCTTTCAGCTCGCGAGTCAACTTGTCTTTCAGGCTGGCCAGGGTCGGCACTTCAGGCGCTTCCACACCCAACAGCTTGATCAAGTGGTAACCGAAGTCGGTACGAATCGGCTCGGACACCTGGTCTTTCGACAGCGAGTACAAGGCTTTTTCGAACGCCGGGTCGTAGACGCCCGGGCCTGCGTAACCGAGGTCACCGCCGTTATTGGCCGAACCCGGATCCTGCGAGAACTCTTTGGCCAGCGCTTCGAACTTCTCGCCCTTGGCCAGACGCGCCTGGACTTCGTCAATCTTCGCCTTGGCCTGTGCTTCAGTGGTCTTGTCGTTCACTTCGATCAGAATGTGCGCGGCACGACGCTGTTCCGACAGGTTGGCGACCTCTTTCTGATACGCCGCCTGCAGGTCTTCGTCTTTCACGGCAACCTGATCGAAGAACGAAGACTTCTTCAGCTCTACGTAATCGATGATCACTTGGTCAGGAGTCATGAACTCCTTGGCGTGCTCGTCGTAGTAAGCCTTGACTTCGTCGTCGGTCAATTTGACCGCCGCCGGGTCAGCCTTGACGTTCAGGGTGGCGAAATCGCGGGTCTGTTTTTCCAGACGGGCAAATGCCAGCACTTCGGCGTCGGTGACGAAACCGCTGCCCGCCACACCGGCGCGCAGTTGGCCGATGAGCATTTCCTGAGCCAGCATCTGGCGGAATTGCATGCGGCTGTAACCCAGTTGACGGATCACCTGGTCGAAGCGCTCGGAGCTGAACTTGCCGTCCACCTGGAATTCAGGCGTCTGCAGGATCACTTGATCCAGTGCGCCTTCGGAGAAAGCGAACTTCGCTTGTTCGGCGCCTTGCAGCAGCAGCTTGCGATCGATCAGACCCTTGAGAGCCGATTCGCGAAGCATTTTTTCGTCGAGCAAAGAAGCATCGAAGTCTTTGCCCAGCTGTTGCATCAGCTGACGGCGTTGCATATCAACGGCCTGGCTCAGCTCGTTCTGGCTGATTTCATCACCGTTGACCTTGGCCGCCTCATTCTTGTGAGTCGTGGCCTGGAAAATGGCGTCGAAACCGGTCAGAGCCATCAGTGCAACGATGACCCCGATAATGGTCTTGGCAATCCAGCCTTGTGAATTGTCCCTGATATTCTGCAGCATGCGTCCCCCAGAAACGGTTGAACTTCAAAATTAGGCAACCGTGGAGCGTGGGTAGAATCCGGATAGAAGAAAGGCGCATCCGAGGATGCGCCTTCTCGTAACTGGCGGAGCGGACAGGGCTCGAACCCTCGATCCCGGCGTTACAGGCAACTGTTTCAGCGACCTGCTCTACCGCTCCGCTGCCAAGTCAGGCATGACCCCGACCCGGATGGGTAAAAACCTGAAAACTTAGTTAACAGCTTCTTTCAGTGCTTTACCGGCTTTGAAACCTGGCTTCTTGGCAGCCGGGATTTCCAGAGTCTTGCCGGTCTGCGGGTTACGACCGGTACGAGCCGGACGGTCCGTCACGGAGAAAGTACCGAAACCAACCAGAACAACGGAGTCGCCAGCCTTCAGAGCGCCAGTGACGGATTCGATTACAGCGTCCAGCGCACGGCCAGCAGCAGCTTTCGGGATATCAGCGGATGCAGCGATAGCATCAATCAGTTCCGACTTGTTCACTCTAAGTCCCCTTATATCTATTTTGAGATGATTCTAAGTTTTTTGGTGAAAGCAAAAACGAGTGCTGAATGGCCTACAGACACTTAAGAGCCGCTTTATAACAAGGGCTCTAAAAAACTGTCAAGGAAGCCCCCCAGGCAAAAGCGTATTAATGCGTGCTAATTCTTTCCTTAGAGTCAGACTCACGTTTTTCGTCCTTGGCAACTATCTCCGGAGCCACATCCGGCAAGGGCTCCGGCGCGTATTGCAGCGCAATTTGCAGGACCTCGTCAATCCATTTAACCGGTTTAATCTGCAGATCCTGCTTGATATTGTCAGGAATCTCCTTCAGATCACGCACGTTCTCTTCCGGAATAATCACGATCTTGATTCCGCCGCGGTGAGCCGCCAGCAGTTTTTCCTTCAGACCGCCGATCGCCAGCACCTGACCACGCAAAGTAATTTCGCCGGTCATGGCTACATCAGCGCGCACCGGAATCCCGGTCAATGCCGACACCAGCGCCGTGCACATGCCTACACCAGCGCTAGGGCCGTCCTTCGGCGTCGCCCCTTCCGGCATGTGAATGTGCGTGTCGCGCTTCTCGTGGAAGTCCAGGGGAATGCCCAGGCTCTTGGCACGGCTGCGAACCACGGTCAGTGCGGCAGTGATCGATTCGACCATCACGTCGCCCAGCGAACCGGTCTTGATCAATTGCCCTTTGCCCGGCACAACAGCGGCTTCGATGGTCAGCAATTCACCACCAACCTGAGTCCAGGCAAGGCCGGTCACTTGACCGATCTGATCCTGCTGCTCGGCCAGACCGTAGCGGAATTTGCGCACACCGAGGAAGTGTTCCAGCAAGTCAGCTGTCACTTTCACCGAGAAACGTTTTTCCAGCGCGTGCTCTTTAACGGCCTTGCGGCAAACCTTGGCGATCTGACGCTCAAGGCCACGCACACCGGCTTCACGGGTGTAGTAACGGATGATGTCGCGGATCGCTTCGGCGTCGAATTCCAGCTCGCCCTTTTTCAGACCGTTAGCGGCGATCTGTTTTGGCGAGAGGTATTTGACGGCGATGTTGATCTTCTCGTCTTCGGTGTAGCCCGGCAGACGGATCACTTCCATCCGGTCGAGCAGCGCCGGCGGGATATTCATCGAGTTCGAGGTGCACAGGAACATCACATCCGAGAGGTCGTAATCGACTTCCAGATAGTGGTCGTTGAAATTGTGGTTCTGCTCAGGATCGAGCACTTCCAGCAACGCCGACGCCGGGTCGCCACGCATGTCGCTGCCCATTTTGTCGATTTCATCGAGCAGGAACAGCGGGTTGCGCACACCCACTTTTGTCATCTTTTGAATCAATCTTCCCGGCATCGAACCGATGTAAGTCCGACGGTGACCGCGAATTTCCGCTTCATCGCGCACGCCACCGAGGGCCATGCGCACGAATTTGCGGTTGGTAGCATGTGCGATCGACTCTGCCAGCGAGGTTTTACCTACACCCGGAGGACCGACCAGGCACAACACCGGGCCACGGATTTTCTTCACGCGTTTTTGCACGGCGAGGTATTCAAGGATACGTTCCTTGACCTCTTCGAGGCCGTAGTGATCGGCGTCGAGAATGTCTTCTGCGCGCGCCAGGTCCAGACGTACCTTGCTCTGGGCCTTCCACGGCACTTGCACCAGCCAGTCGATGTACGAGCGCACCACGGTGGCCTCAGCGGACATCGGCGACATTTGCTTGAGCTTGTTCAGCTCGGCAGTGGCTTTGGCCAACGCGTCTTTCGGCAGACCGGCAGCGTCGATACGCTTTTTCAGGTCTTCGATTTCGTTGTGGCCTTCGTCGCTGTCACCGAGTTCTTTCTGAATGGCCTTCATCTGCTCATTCAGGTAGTACTCGCGCTGACTGCGCTCCATTTGCTTTTTGACGCGACCACGAATGCGTTTTTCGACTTGCAGCAGATCGATCTCGGCATCCAGCAACGCCAGAACGTGCTCGACCCGGGCCGACAAATCGATGATTTCGAGGATTTCCTGCTTCTGCTCGATTTTCAGCGCCATGTGCGCCGCCATGGTGTCGACCAGGCGACCCGGCTCATCGATGCTGTTGAGCGACGACAGGACTTCAGCCGGGACTTTCTTGCCCAACTGTACATATTGTTCGAACTGCGACAGCAGTGTGCGCACGAACACTTCGGATTCGCGCTCGGCGGCGTCGACTTCTTCGATCAACGAGACTTCGGCACGGCAGTGGCCGTCGACTTCGCTGAAACGTTCGACGGTGCCACGCTGCTCACCCTCGACGAGAACCTTTACGGTGCCGTCAGGCAGCTTCAGAAGCTGTAGAACAGTGGCGATGGTACCTACGCGATAGAGAGCGTCTTCACCGGGATCGTCGTCAGCCGGGTTTCTCTGGGCCAGCAGGAGGATCTGCTTGTCGCCCGTCATCGCGGCCTCGAGGGCTTCGATGGATTTCTCGCGCCCCACGAACAGCGGGATAACCATGTGCGGATAAACCACGACATCACGCAATGGCAGGAGAGGCAATTCGATGGTTGTCTTCATGATTTCGCCTCTACGGCGGCCATATGGCCGTAATCAGATGGAATTGAGCTTGAAACCAAGATGGGGGCTGCCTTGAAAAAAAACAAGCGCAAAGCGGATGTAAAAAATGACATAAAAAAAAAGAGGCCCGAAGGCCCCTTCTTTATTCCAGCAGACTGGACGCTTACGCGTCCGGCGCTGCCTTGGCCGTCGGCTCACTGTTTTCGTAGATATACAGTGGCTTGGACTTGCCTTCGATCACGCTTTCATCGATCACGACTTTGCTCACCTCGGACTGCGAGGGGATTTCATACATCGTGTCGAGCAGTACACCTTCGAGAATCGAGCGCAGGCCACGGGCACCGGTTTTACGTTCCAGGGCACGCTTGGCGACCGATTTCAGCGCGTCTGTACGGAATTCCAGATCCACGCCTTCCATCTCGAACAGCTTGGCATACTGTTTGGTCAGAGCATTTTTCGGCTCGGTGAGGATCTGCATCAGCGCAGCCTCATCCAGCTCGTCCAGCGTCGCGAGGACCGGCAGACGACCGACGAATTCCGGGATCAGACCGAACTTGACCAGATCGTCAGGCTCGACTTCACGCAGGGACTCACCGACTTTCTTGCCTTCTTCCTTGCTGCGCACTTCTGCGTTGAAACCGATGCCGCCTTTGGTGGAACGGTTTTGAATAACCTTTTCCAGACCAGAGAACGCACCACCGCAGATGAACAGGATGTTACGGGTGTCGACCTGCAGGAATTCCTGCTGCGGGTGCTTGCGACCACCTTGCGGCGGTACGGAAGCGACCGTGCCTTCGATCAACTTCAGCAAGGCCTGTTGCACGCCTTCACCGGAAACGTCCCGGGTGATCGACGGGTTGTCGGACTTGCGGGAAATCTTGTCGATTTCGTCGATGTAGACAATACCCATCTGGGCTTTCTCTACGTCGTAATCGCACTTCTGCAGCAGCTTCTGAATGATGTTCTCGACATCTTCACCCACGTAACCCGCCTCGGTGAGGGTAGTTGCGTCGGCGATGGTGAACGGAACGTTCAGCAAGCGGGCCAGTGTTTCGGCCAGCAGGGTTTTACCGGAGCCTGTCGGGCCGATCAGCAGGATGTTGCTCTTGCCGAGTTCGACGTCGTCAGCCTTTTTGTCACGCTGGTTCAGGCGCTTGTAGTGGTTGTACACCGCTACGGCCAAAACCTTTTTCGCACGCTCCTGACCAATGACGTACTGGTCAAGGATGCCGCTGATTTCTTTAGGCGAAGGCAATTTATGCGCGCTGCTTTCGGCCTGGGCTTCCTGCACCTCCTCACGGATGATGTCATTGCACAGGTCGACGCACTCGTCGCAGATAAAGACCGAGGGGCCGGCAATCAATTTGCGCACTTCATGCTGGCTTTTGCCACAGAAGGAGCAATAGAGCAGCTTGCCGTTGTCCTCGCCGTTGCGGGTGTCAGTCATTCGTTCGATCCAAATCCGATAGGCTTGCAACACAAGATGAAGGCTATTGCGGGCTTTTTCAAGCCCGCCGCTGATCAGACAAGCCGACCAAGCCTATTTTGAGCTGCTTATTTTAAGCTGGGCGCTGGTTGATCACTTCGTCGATCAGGCCATATTCCTTCGCAGCTTCTGCACTCATGAAGTTGTCGCGATTGGTATCGCGCTCGATTTCTTCCAGAGTACGGCCGCTGTGCTTGGCCATCAGCGTGTTCAGACGCTCGCGAATGAAGAGGATCTCCTTGGCGTGGATTTCGATGTCCGACGCCTGGCCCTGGAAACCGCCCAGTGGCTGGTGAATCATCACACGCGAGTTCGGCAGGCAGAAACGCTTGCCCGGGGCACCTGCGGTCAGCAGGAATGCACCCATGCTGCAGGCCTGGCCGATGCAGGTGGTCGACACGTTCGGCTTGATGAACTGCATGGTGTCGTAGATCGACATGCCCGCTGTCACCGAACCGCCCGGGGAGTTGATGTAGAGATGGATGTCCTTGTCCGGGTTTTCCGCTTCAAGGAACAGCAGTTGCGCGCAGATCAGGTTGGCCATGTAGTCCTCTACCGGACCAACCAGAAAGATCACTCGCTCCTTGAGCAGGCGCGAATAGATGTCATAGGCGCGTTCGCCACGAGCAGATTGCTCGACAACCATCGGGACCAGGCCGCCGGCGGCCTGGATATCAGAGTTCTGCTGAATATAAGAATTACGGAACATGCTCTGCAGTCGCTCCCAAATAGTTATGTCTTGAATACGCATAAGCCAGCTCGAGAGCTGGCTTATGGTGTGTACTTCTTAACGCAAATTCAATCAGTCGGCTGTTGGAGCTTCTACCGGCTTGACTGCTTCTTCGTAAGAGACCGCTTTGTCGGTCACACTAGCTTTCTGCAGAACAGTATCCACAACTTGTTCTTCCAGCACAACCGAACGCACTTCGTTCAGCTGCTGCTCGTTTTTGTAGTACCACGACACGACCTGCTCAGGCTCCTGGTAAGCGGAAGCCATTTCCTGAATCATTTCGCGAACGCGAGCTTCGTCAGGCTTCAGGTCGAACTGCTTGACCACTTCAGCAACGATCAGGCCCAGCACGACGCGGCGCTTGGCTTGCTCTTCGAACAGCTCGGCCGGCAGTTGATCAGGCTTGATGTTGCCACCGAACTGCTGAACAGCCTGCACGCGCAGACGGTCAACTTCGTTGGACAGCAGCGCCTTAGGCACTTCGATCGGGTTGGTGGCCAGCAGACCGTCCATAACCTGATTTTTTACCTTGGATTTGATCGCCTGACGCAGTTCGCGCTCCATGTTCTTGCGAACTTCGGTGCGGAAACCGTCGATGCCGCTTTCCTTGATACCGAATTGAGCGAAGAACTCTTCGTTCAGTTCTGGCAGCTTAGGCTCGGAAACAGTGTTCACAGTCACGGTGAACTCGGCGGTTTTGCCAGCCAGGTCCAGGTTCTGATAGTCCTCTGGGAAGGTCAGGTTCAGAACGCGTTCTTCGCCAGCCTTTGCACCGACCAGACCTTCTTCGAAGCCCGGGATCATGCGGCCGGAACCCAGTACCAGCTGAGTGCCTTTGGCGGAGCCGCCAGCGAACACTTCGCCGTCAACCTTGCCAACGAAATCGATGTTCAGTTGGTCTTCGTTCTGGGCAGCACGATCGGCCACTTCAAAACGGGTGTTCTGCTTGCGCAGGATGTCGAGCATTTTGTCCAGGTCAGCGTCAGCCACGTCAGCGCTCAGGCGCTCAACGGTGATGCCTTCGAAACCGGCAACGGTGAACTCAGGGAACACTTCGAATACAGCAACGTATTCTAGGTCCTTGCCAGCTTCGAGCGACTTAGGCTCGATCGATGGCGAACCAGCAGGGTTCAGCTTCTGCTCAACCACAGCTTCGTAGAAGGAAGACTGGATCACGTCGCCTACAGCTTCCTGACGAGCATCAGCACCGAAACGGCGCTTGATTTCGCTCATTGGCACTTTGCCTGGACGGAAGCCAGCAATCTTGGCCTTTTGGGCAGTCTGCTGCAGACGCTTGTTGACCTGAGTCTCGATGCGCTCTGCCGGCACGGTGACGCTCATGCGGCGCTCGAGAGCAGTAGTATTTTCAACAGAAACTTGCATGGATATTCCTCGTTGCACAGACGTTAGCCGGCCGTTTCCGACCCCAGAATCAAGGGCATGCATTCTAGTGGGTCAAACTCAAGAAGTCACCCTACTGAAAACGGGTAAAAAAACAGCAGGCATTTAATAGAGGCCGCCACACCAATGCAGCGCGCCCCACAGGCGAATACAACCAATCACGCCAGGGCCCTGCGCCAACCGCTTCTATATATAGAAGAGACTGCCAATCAGTCCCTGACGGCCGTTCTTGCAAGCAAGCCCGACGAGCAGCGCAGCATCATCGCGCAACATAAATACGACGAAGCGCCCTGCCCCTGCGCCCCGAAACCGGCACTCGCCGGTTTTCAGAACCGCTAAAACAAAAAAGGCGCCAGACTGTTAAATCTGGCGCCTTTCGAAATATGGGGTGGACGATGGGGATCGAACCCACGACAACGGGAGTCACAATCCCGTGCTCTACCAACTGAGCTACGCCCACCATATTGCGTAACAAAAAAGCCAAACAACTTCTTTGTTGAAACCTCACCAGCCCGAAGACATGAATGAAGCTTTAATTGGTGCGGATGAAGAGACTCGAACTCTTACGCCTCGCGGCGCTGGAACCTAAATCCAGTGTGTCTACCAATTCCACCACATCCGCGGGTGAAGCTTTAAAGCAAAGGCGCCAGACTGTTACATCTGGCGCCTTTCGAAATATGGGGTGGACGATGGGGATCGAACCCACGACAACGGGAGTCACAATCCCGTGCTCTACCAACTGAGCTACGCCCACCATATCGCGTTACTTGTGCCAAAGCTGCCTAATGGCGCACCCGGCAGGACTCGAACCTGCGACCATCCGCTTAGAAGGCGGATGCTCTATCCAGCTGAGCTACGGGCGCCTTATTAATCTGTACTCTTAAAGGACTACAAACTAAGTGCTTTCCAGTGTCGCAGAACCTTGATTCCGCTTCACCTTCTTAACCAGTGCTAGGCTGTGCCCGACAAGTGCGACGAATAGTATAGAGCGCTCCGAAGGTCGTCAAATCCTTTTTGAAAAAAATTCATTTAATTAAAGGAGTTAGAGGAATTTGCTGACCAAGCGCCTTTGCCCTCACCGCTCGACATGCGAGAATGCGTTCTCATTTTTTCCCCTCTCGATGGTTAATCACGCGCAATGACTGCACAACTAATCGACGGCAAATCGATCGCCGCCAGCCTGCGCCAGCAGATCGCCCAACGAGTTGCCGAGCGTCGCCAGCAAGGCCTGCGCACTCCCGGCCTCGCGGTGATCCTGGTCGGCAGCGATCCTGCCTCTCAGGTTTATGTCTCGCACAAGCGTAAAGACTGTGAAGAGGTTGGCTTCCTCTCTCAAGCCTACGACCTGCCCTCTGACACCACGCAAGACGCGTTGACCGATCTGATCGATCGCCTCAACGACGACCCTGCAATCGACGGCATCCTGCTTCAGTTGCCGCTGCCCGAGCATCTGGATGCCTCCAGACTTCTGGAGCGCATCCGCCCGGACAAAGACGTCGACGGTTTCCATCCTTATAACGTCGGTCGTCTGGCCCAGCGCATTCCGCTGCTGCGTCCATGCACGCCTAAAGGCATCATGACGCTGCTGGAAAGCACCGGCGCTGATCTTTATGGCATGGACGCAGTGGTCGTCGGCGCTTCCAACATCGTCGGTCGCCCGATGGCGATGGAGTTGTTGTTGGCCGGCTGCACCGTGACCGTGACTCACCGCTTCACCAAGGATCTGGCCGGCCACGTCGGCCGTGCCGATCTGGTGGTCGTGGCCGCCGGCAAGCCGGGCCTGGTCAAAGGCGAGTGGATCAAGGAAGGCGCGATCGTGATCGACGTCGGCATCAACCGTCAGGACGACGGCAAACTGGTCGGTGACGTTGTTTACGAAACCGCCCTGCCCCGCGCCGGCTGGATCACTCCGGTACCGGGCGGCGTCGGTCCGATGACCCGCGCCTGCCTGCTGGAAAACACCCTCTATGCGGCAGAAACCCTGCACGCCTGATCGGTACTTTCAGCAATAAGAAAAACCCGCCTTGTGCGGGTTTTTTCATGCCTGAGAAAAAACTGTAACCGTTCGCCGGAAACCCCTCTTTTTACAGGCCTTTTCACGAGATTTTCAGGTCACTCAAACAACCATCGACAGATCTTCAGCCATACTCCTAGAATGCGACGCTTTGAAGAAATAACCCGTTACAAACTAACGGAATATCCAACTTTTATGAGTTCGCCCGCGTGAAAATTCGTCTTTCGATTCTGAGCCTGTTTTTTGCAGTTTCAGGCACATTCATCACGCCAACGATCAACGCTGCGGAAACCACCGCTGCCCCACGTGACGCTTCGAGCTTGAAGATCGCCTCCGGCAGTGCCCTGCTCATGGATATGCAGACCAACAAAGTCATCTACTCCAGCAACCCTGACGTGATCGTGCCGATCGCCTCTGTCAGCAAGTTGATGACCGGTTTGGTAGTGGTTGAAGCCCGGCAAAACATGGACGAATGGATCAATGTCGATATCAGCAACACGCCGGAAATGCGCGGTGTGTTCTCCCGAGTCAAACTCAAGAGTGAGCTGCCGCGTCGCGAGATGCTGCTGATCGCCTTGATGTCATCGGAAAACCGCGCCGCCGCCAGCCTCGCCCACCACTACCCGGGCGGTTATGCAGCCTTTATCGCCGCAATGAACGCCAAGGCCAAGGCACTGGGCATGACCAGTACGCACTTTGTCGAGCCGACAGGTCTGTCGGAGCGTAACGTTTCCACCGCCCGCGACCTGAGCAAGCTGCTGGTGGCCGCGCACAAGTACCCGCTCCTCAGCGAACTGACCACCACCAAGGAAAAAACCGTGTCGTTCCGTAAACCCAATTACACCTTGGGTTTCCGCAACACCGATCACTTGGTCAATAAAGCCGACTGGGACATCAAGATCACCAAAACCGGCTTCACCAACCCCGCCGGGCATTGCCTGGTGCTGGTGACGAAAATGGGTAACCGCCCGGTCGCTTTGGTGATTCTCGACGCGTTTGGCAAGTACACCCACTTTGCCGATGCCAGCCGCATCCGCAGTTGGGTGGAAACCGGCCGAAGCGCCAACGTTCCAGCGGTGGCTCAACAATACAAGGCGCAGAAAAACCTCAAATCGCGCCAGAGCGGCGTGGTTGAAGCCTCCAAGTAACCCGTCGCACAGGAAAAAGCCCCGAATCCTCGGGGCTTTTTTTCGCCTGCATTTCAGTCATTGGGCAGCGGCATCTTGTCGTCATCAGGAATGCCATCGCCTGCACTCGGATCCCGTGCAGGCTCGGGTGTCAGCACATTAGGCCGAGCCATCGGGTCACGCATCGGGCTGTCCGGGTCCAGCACCGGATCAATCTCTGGCTCCGGCGTCGTGGGTACGCTGTCCGGTTTTTGGTCATCGAAGCTTGAATCGGTACTCATACGCACCTCGCATCAAGGTTTCAGATTGGCTAACGGGTCATAAGGCTTGGCCGGCTTCTTGGCATCCTCGCCGGGCTCGACGTCGAGAGGCGCTTTGGCGGGGCCGACAGGATCGACTTGCGGATCATCAAGATCGGGCGAGTCCGGATCGAACCCCAAATCATCTCCCGAAGAATGCTCGGAGGAATGCGGGCCTTTCGCTGCTGGGGAATCTTTCATATCGCCTCCTGATTCACCCGCAAAACACGGGATGTATAAGTAGGAGGATTGCCGGGCGCCGTCGTGCCCGGCAGATGACGAACGGAAAACTCAGTGTGCGGCCAACGCCTTGCGAGCCTGCGCTGCTTCGTTTTCCTGCCCGGCCTGAGCCAGTTCATCGGCCGCTTTGAGCCAGCGCTGACGGTCGACGGCAGCAGGAATCTGCGACGGTTTCTGAATCAGCACGGCCCAGCCACCGGATTTCTCCAGTGCCGACTCAAAGGAACTGAAACTCATCAATTCGCGACGGTTCATCCCTGCACGCAGCAGCACCTTCTGCTTGTTGCGGTCGTAGCCGGACAGGATCGCGTAACGCGGCTCGGCCCAGAATGCCGAACCCTCGCTGAAGCGCACCATCACCGGATAGCCTGCCGCCACTTGGGTCAACAGCGCGGGCAGGTTGCTGTCCAGCGGATAAACCACCATGCCGTACTCACGGGCAAGGTTCTGGATATTCTGCTGCAGTTTGTCTTCGGCGCCCGGCAGATGCAGGGGTTTTTCCAGCAAGCCCGGGGTGATCACGATGCCTTGCTGCGACAGGAGACTGGCCAGCACTTGCGGGCCGCTCTGATTGGCTTCACCGCGATAGAACGTGCCGCTGAGTTCGACCCGCTCCGGCAGACGCTTGACCTCGGGCGCGACACTGCCTGCACACCCGGCCAACATGGCCGCGCAACCGGCCACCAGTAGCGCCACACGAATTCGAGAAAATACCTGCACCATCATCACTCTCTGTTCAGACGCCGGTCATCGTGTTCCGGCAACGCCTGCGATCATAGGGCCGCGCCCGGCTGCGGTATAGCCTTAAGCGGCAGACCCGTCGATTGCATAGAGCAAACTGATTGGTCGCAATCGACCTTTGGTCAATAGTCTGAAACACCCCATTGTTTAGACTGTCATTGAAACAGAGCAAATTGAAAAAGTGGGCGCCCGATGCAGGGCGAAGAGGAGGCACTGATGAGCCTGACCATGACCATTGTGATGTTGATTGCCGGCTGGCTGGCCGTGGCCGCTGCCATGTTGTGGGGGGTGCTGCGTGTTTCGCGGCGCCATCATCACCATCCGGTTCAGCCTGCTGCGGTTGAGAAAAACGAGAAGCACCGGGTACGCCACGCCGCCGCGCATTGAGGGTTAACGTCAAAAGCGAAAAGCCCCTCACCCTAGCCCTCTCCCAGAGGGAGAGGGGACTGACCGAGTGGCAGGCTCGAATTACGTCGACCTGAAATACCGAGCCGAACTCAAGTTTGAAACCACACAGATCGGCTCCCTCTCCCTCGGGAGAGGGCTGGGGTGAGGGGCTGGTTCTACCAGAGCATTGAGAACCTGAAATGAAAAAAGGCCGCCTGAACTCAGTTCAAGCGGCCTTTTTGGCTTACTGCGCGCGGTTACGCCTGCTCAGCCAGCTTCTTCTGCCTCGCCCGACGAGACATCATGTTCAGCACTTCAATCGCTGCCGAGAACGCCATCGCCGCATACACATAACCTTTCGGTACATGGGCGCCGAAGCCTTCAGCGATCAAGGTCATACCGATCATGATCAAGAAGCCCAGAGCCAGCATCACCACAGTCGGGTTGTCGTTGATGAACTTGGCCAGCGGCTCAGCAGCAAACAGCATCACCAGTACCGACACCACCACCGCGATGATCATGATCGGCAAGTGTTCGGTCATGCCGACCGCAGTAATGATGCTGTCGATCGAGAACACCATGTCGAGCATCAGGATCTGGCCAATGGCAGCGGCAAAACCGAGGGTAACCGTGGAGGTCGCCGACTTCGGATCTTCCGGGGCCGGGTCCATGCTGTGATGGATCTCGGTCGTGGCTTTCCAGACCAGGAACAGACCACCGGCAATCAGGATCATGTCCTTCCAGGAGAAGGCCTGACCCAGGATCTCGATCACCGGCGCAGTCAGCTGCACGATGAAGGCGATGGTACTCAACAGCGCCAGACGCAGAATCAGCGCCATGCCGATACCGATGCGGCGCGCCTTTTGCTGGTACTGCTTGGGCAATTTGTTGGTCAGGATCGAGATAAAGATCAGGTTATCGATGCCGAGCACGATTTCCATCACCACCAATGTGGCCAAAGCAACCCAAGCGGTGGGGCTGGCGGCGAGCTGTAACAGATATTCCATGGGTCAGTCCTGACTCTGTGTAAGACGAATTAGATGGTCTTGGAGGAAGATTCGGATTGTTCCGCATCTTTTTCCGGTGTTTCTTTCTTTTCAATCAACCCGCCGGTGGCATCGCTGAGTGCTTGCTCAGCCGCTTTGTGGGTGTCGTCAATCGCTTGTTTGGCGCTTTCGGCAGCCTTGCCCATCAGTTGCTGGGCGCTTTTCTCGGCCTGATCGCAACCGGCCAGAAGCAGTAAAGACGTAAACATCAATGCTGGGATTGTATATTTCATAAGGTTTCCTTCGAATGAACAGACAGGCTCACAGACCGGCCGTCGATGGCTGGGCATTCTAGGGAGATGAACACTTCAGGAAAATTCGTATTTTTAGCGGCTATACTTCGGTTTTCACGAACTGTAGAACGTCATGCTCAATTACCGACAACTGCATTACTTCTGGGTCGTAGCCAAGACCGGCAGCATCGTGCGCGCCTGCGAGCAGCTGAACCTGACCCCACAAACCATCAGCGGGCAGATTTCTTTGCTCGAACAGACTTACGGCATCGAGTTATTCAGACGGGTCGGCCGGCAACTCGAATTGACCGAAGCCGGTCGACAAGCCCTGCCCTACGCCGAGCAAATGTTTCAACTGGGCGGCGAACTGGAATTGATGCTGCGCGCGCAACCCAACGAACAGCAGATTCTGTTCCGCGTCGGCGTCGCCGACGTAGTGCCGAAATCCATCGTTTATCGACTGATCGCGCCGACCATGGAGTTGAACGAGCCGCTGCGCATCACCTGCCGCGAAGACAAACTCGAACGGTTGCTCGCCGATCTGGCCATCCAGCGCCTGGATCTGGTGATTTCCGACAGCCCGATGCCCTCACACCTCGATATCAAGGGCTACAGCCAGAAGCTTGGCGAATGCGGGATCAGTTTCTTCGCCACCCCGGAACTGGCAGCCAGATACGGTCAGGACTTCCCGCGCAGCCTGCATGGCGCGCCGCTGTTGATTCCCGGCGCGGAAACCGTGGTGCGCAGCCGTCTGCAGCGCTGGTTTGCCGAACAGCAGATCCAGCCGCAAATCGTTGGGGAGTTTGATGACAGTGCCTTGATGCAGGCCTTCGGCCAATCCGGCAGCGGGATTTTTATTGGCCCGAGCGTGATTGCCGATGAAGTGAAGCGCCAGTACGGCGTCGAGCTGATTGGCCAGACCGATGCGGTGACCGAGTCGTTCTATGCCATTTCGGTGGAGCGCAAGGTCAAGCACCCCGGCATCGTTGCGATTACCGAAGGTGCCCGACGCGAGCTGTTTACGGCGTTATGAGGCCTCGGCGCACATCTCGCGCGGCTTGAGCGTCATCAGCACCATGGCGAGGAACACCGACAGCAAGATGAATCCGGCGGCGGCAAAGCCGAGGAACCCCAGACCTGCGCTGTCGATGACCCGACCACCAACAATGGCGCCCAGGCCGATCCCAAGATTAGCCCCGGCGATGTTCAACGAAGCGGCAAAGGCCGGCGCTTCCGGCGCGGCTTTCATCAGACGCACATGGCTGACCAGGAACAACGCGGCCTGGGTAATCCCCCAGATCCCCATGGCCACCGCCAACCCAAGCGGCGAATGAATGTTCGGCACCAGCGAGACCATCCCGGCAATCATGAACGCACAGAACAACACCGACGCCCCCAGCGGATGCTTATCGACCGCACGACCGCCCAACGAGTTACCAATCAACCCGACCGCACCGAAGGCCATCAGGCACCAACCGACCACGGTGCCGTTGAAGCCGGCGAGGCGCTCAAGAATGTCGGCCAGATAGGTGTAAGCGGTAAACATGCCGCTGAACACCAGAATCGACAGCACGATATGGCCGATCATCAACGGGCTGCGCAGGATCTTGAACTGCGAGCGGAAGCTGACCTGATGCTGGTGCAGGCTGGTTTTCGGCAAGTAGACAAACAGCAACAAAGCCTTGGCAAAGGCGATCACCGCCAGAATGCCAAAGGCACTGCGCCAGCCGAAGGCGTCAGAAATCAGCGTGCCGACCGGAATGCCAAACACCGTGGCGCAAACAATACCGAAACCGATCTTGGCGATGGCGCGCCCGGCGAAATCCGGGCCGACAATATCCACGGCGGTCTCGCTGGCCAAGGCCCAAAACACTGGCAAACCGAGGGCCGGGATCAACCGGGCAAATGCCATCACCCAGATGTTCGGCGCCAATGCCGCCACCGTATTGGCCAAGCCAAACATGATCAGGATGCTGATAAACAGCTTGCGCCGCTCGAAGCGGGCGAAATAGGCGGTCAGGAAAGGCCCGAACATCGCCACCGTGAAGGCGAATAGAGTCACCAGCAACCCGGCCTGCGGGATGGTGACGGCGAGGTCTCGGGCAATCGCCGGCAACAGGCCGACGATGACGAATTCCGTGGTCAGCACCGTGAAGCCGGCGGCGGACAACAGAAGAATGGGCAACAGCATGCGCAACTCCAGCAAAACGACGACACCAGCGTTGACCCGGAGGCCCGCTGGCAGAGTTTGAAAATAAGGATGCGCAATCTTAACAGAGTGTGTCCGGGCTGACTTGCACAAACCTGCCGACTTTGTTGCCTGATCCGGTGGCAGATCGTCACATGCCTGAAGGATAAGGCCTACGCTGTGATAAAGTCCGCGCCCTGAAAAACGTACAGCCTGTTCAACGACCGGTTTATTGGCGTTGATGTCGCATCAACACTTTCGGTTCGTGGCGGTGGCCTGCCCCTGTTCTGCCATCGCTTTACGCAACCTTGCACCCTATAAAAAATCAGAGATGCCGCTATGACCGCTTCATCCCCTTCTCTATTGCAACGCCTCAAGAACCTCAGCCTGGTCACGCAGATCCTCATCGGCCTGATCGCCGGTATCGCCCTGGCGCTGTTTGCCCCGGAAGCGGCGAAAGGCACGGCGTTCATCGGCAAAGTGTTTGTTTCAGCGTTGAAAGCCGTCGCACCGATTCTGGTGTTCGTGCTGGTAATGGCCTCGATTGCCAACCACAAGCACGGCCAGGAAACCCATATCCGCCCGATCCTGTTCCTCTATCTGCTGGGCACCTTCGCGGCAGCAGTCGTGGCGGTGGTCGCGAGCATGGCGTTCCCGTCGCACCTGGTGTTGTCGACCGACAACGTTTCGGTGACGGCGCCGGGCGGTATCGGCGAAGTGCTGCAGAGCCTGCTGTTGAGCGTGGTCGACAACCCGGTCAGCGCGCTGATGAACGCCAACTTCATCGGCATTCTGGCCTGGGCGATCGGCATGGGCATCGCGATTCGCCATGCCGGCGACACCACCCGCGAAGTGCTGGGTGATCTGTCCAATGGCGTGACAGTGATCGTGCGTGTGGTGATTCGCTTTGCACCGCTGGGTATTTTCGGTCTGATGGCTTCGACGCTGGCCACCTCCGGTTTCGGCGCCTTGATCGGTTACGCACACCTGCTGGCCGTGCTGCTCGGTTGCATGCTGTTCGTCGCGCTGGTGATGAACCCGCTGATCGTGTTCTGGAAGCTGCGTCGCAACCCGTACCCGCTGACCCTCAAGTGCCTGCGTGAAAGTGGCATTACCGCGTTCTTCACTCGCAGTTCGGCGGCGAACATTCCGGTGAATCTGGAGTTGAGCAAACGTCTGGGCCTGCATGAAGACACCTATTCGGTGTCGATCCCGCTGGGCGCGACCATCAACATGGCCGGTGCGGCGATCACCATTACCGTGTTGACGCTGGCGGCCGTGCATACATTGGGTATTGCCGTGGATATTCCGACGGCGATTCTGCTCAGCGTTGTCGCCGCCATTTGCGCGTGTGGCGCATCGGGCGTGGCCGGTGGTTCGTTGCTGTTGATTCCGTTGGCGTGCAGCCTGTTTGGCATTCCGAGCGAGATCGCCATGCAGGTGGTGGCGGTCGGTTTCATTATTGGCGTGTTGCAGGATTCGGCGGAGACCGCGCTGAACTCGTCGACTGACGTGTTGTTTACCGCTGCGGCGTGCCTGGGTGAAGAAGCGAAAGCCCAACGCACGGCTTGATATTCGCTGTAATGAAAAGCCCGCCATGGTGTGAACCTTGGCGGGCTTTTTTGTGGCTGAGATCTTTTCCCCCCTCACCCCAACCCTCTCCCCCCAAGGTGGGCGAGGGGGAAAGGGGGCAGACCGAGTGTTGTTCAAAACCTGAGTTCGACTCGATAGATCAGGTCGGCGTATCTCGAACAAACAACTCGGTCAGTCCCCTCTCCCTCTGGGAGAGGGTTAGGGTGAGGGGCTCTTAAAAAATCAGAACGCGCCCATGTAATCACGCTTGCCCACTTCAACACCGTTATGACGCAGCAGCGCATAAGTAGTAGTGACATGGAAGAAGAACTGCGGCAGACCGTAGGTCAGCAGGTAAGCCTGACCACTGAAGCGCTTCTCTTTCGGCGTGCCCGGACGGGTGACGATTTCGATGCCTTCCTTGCCATCGATCTGCTCTGGCTTGATCTCGCCGATGTAGGCTAGAACCTTGGCGATCAGGGCTTGCAGCTCGGCGAAGGTGGTTTCGGTATCGTCGTACTTCGGCACTTCGACTTCAGCCAGACGCGAGGAAACGCCTTTGGCGAAGTCCACGGCGATCTGCACCTGACGGGTCAGCGGGAACATGTCCGGGAACAGACGGGCCTGCAGGAACGCGTTCGGGTCGATGTTTTTCTCGGTGGCGTGGGCTTCAGCCTTTTTCAGCACATCGCTCAAAGCGTTGAGCATTTGTTGAAAAACCGGGACGGATGCGGCGTACAGGGAAATGGTCATGGCAGTCTCGTGTGGTGGCTGGGTGGAACAAGGAGGCGATTATAGCCATGCTTGATGACCACACGGCTTGCCTTTTGTTTGGCAAGGATTAGGCTAGGCGCCTTCGACTGCAGAGGGAACGCGCGATGACCACAGAACCAGAATCCACCTTCGACGAGCCACGGCTCAATGCCACGGAAATCCGCATCCTCGGCTCGTTGATCGAGAAACAGGCCACCAGTCCGGAAACCTATCCGCTGACCCTGAATGCACTGGTCACGGCGTGCAATCAGAAAACCAGCCGCGAACCGGTGATGAACCTGACCCAGGGTCAGGTCGGGCAGAGTTTGCGTGCGCTGGAAGGTCGCGGTTTCGCCAAGCTTGTCATGGGCAGTCGCGCCGACCGCTGGGAGCACAAGGTCGACAAGGCGTTGGAGCTGGTGCCGGCGCAGGTGATTCTCAGCGGATTGATGTTTCTGCGCGGCCCGCAAACCGTCAATGAGCTGCTGACCCGCAGCGGACGCATGCATGATTTCGAAGATGCCGAGCAAGTGGTGCATCAGCTTGAGCGCTTGATTGCGCGGGGGTTGGCGGTGTTGATTCCGCGCCAGGCCGGGCAGCGTGAAGATCGTTATACCCATGCCCTCGGAGATCCGGCGGACAGCGAGGCGATCATGGCAGCGCGGCAGAATCCGCAGGATCGCAGTGCCAGCACTGGCGTTTCAGTTGAGCGCATCGAAGAGCTGGAAGCGCGGATTGCGGCGCTGGAAGAGCGTCTGGCCCGCCTCGAATAATCACCTCCGTTTTACTGTTGGAGCGAGCCTGCTCGCGAAGAGTTTGTGTCAGCCACTTCATTTTTGAATGACACACCGCATCGCGAGCAGTCTCGCTCCCACAGGGGATCTATAGCGAACACACAATCTGTGTAGGACTAAATCCAACTGTGGGAGCGAGCCTGCTCGCGAATAGGCCCGCCCAGCCACCACAACACTCAATCAGCTCCGGGCAAACGCCACCGCCGCCGCAAACTGCTCTTCAGTCGGGCGCACGCCGGTGTACAGCACAAACTGCTCCAGCGCCTGAATCGCAATCACCTCAAGTCCGGTAATCACCCGCTTGCCCTCGGCCCGACCCCGCACGATCAACGGTGTCTCCGACGGAATCGCCACCACATCAAACACCGTATCCGCAGCCTTGATCACCTCAGGCTCAAACGCCAGTTGCCCCGCCTCTGGCCCGCCGTCCATACCCACAGGCGTCACATTGATCAGCATCTGCGGGCGCTCCTCGCCCAGTTCCGCCTGCCAGCGATAACCCAGCGAATCCGCCAGCGCACGCCCGGCGCGTTCGTTACGCGCAACAATCAAACCGTTTTTGTAACCACCATCACGCAGGGCACTGGCCACCGCTTTGGCCATGCCGCCGCTGCCACGCAGGGCGAAGGTCGAGTCCTTGGGCACCGCGTGGGTTTCCAGCAACTGCGCGACAGCGATGTAATCGGTGTTGTAAGCCTTGAGATGGCCATCGGTGTTGACGATGGTGTTGATCGACTGGATCGCCGCCGCCGACGCATCCAGCTCATCGACCAGCGCGATGCACGCCTCTTTGAACGGCATCGACACGCCGCAACCACGGATGCCCAAGGCGCGAATGCCGCCGACCGCGCCGGTCAGGTCTTTACTGCTGAATGCCTTGTAGTAGAAATTCAGGCCCAGCTGTTCATACAAATGGTTATGAAAACGCAGACCGAAATTGCCTGGGCGCCCCGACAGGGACATGCACAGTTGGGTGTCTTTGTTCGGGTTCATCTGCATGAAACTTCTCCTTCAAACGCACTTTCGGATAGACGGGATTAGCCAGCCCATCGGGTTCTGAACGATCATAGAGGCCTGTTTTAAACGGGTTCTGTGGCCCTTGCACGGCCCGGTAAAGAAGCCGGTACAGACCTTACACAAAATTTACCCAGCGGCTGTGCTGATTTTCAGAATTTCGCTGTCTTAGAAGTATCCCCGCGACAACTGTGGGCCTGGTGCAGGCCCTGCCGCCGGGTCGAAGAACCGAGGACTTATCATGATTCGTAAACTCCCCATTCTGGCCTTGCTGATTGGCGCACTCGCTGTCACAGGTCAGGCAGAAGCCGGTGGTGGCCACGGCTGGCAAGGCCCTGCGGTGTTTGGCGCGATCGTCGGCTCGGCCATCATCGGCTCGGCACTGATCAATCAGGATCGGCCGGTGTATGTGCAACAACAGCCGGTTTATGTTCAGCCGCAACCGGTCTACGTGCAGCAGCCACCACCACCGGTCTACTACCAGCCGGCACCGGTGTACGTGCAGCAACCGGTTTACATTCAACAGGCCCCCGTCTACTACGGCCCGCCTCGCGGTTATTATGGCCGGCCACATGGCTATTACGGCGGCCCACGCTGGTAATCGCCACACAAAGCCCCGCTTTTACAGCGGGGCTTTTTTATGACCGTTGGTCGGCGAGCGTCTGAAAAAATCTCGCCAAGGTCGCTGTGAGGACAGTTTCACCGGCTAAAGTCGGCATGATTGATTGACCGTTATGTACTTTTCCATAAAACGGTCATCTATTTGTCATGACGGAACCGCAATCTGAATCCGTCCGTAAACAACAGGTTGATAACAACAAGGACGACTGTATGCCAACACAAAACCCGCACCGCATCGTCGGCCTGTGCACCTCAAGCAAGGTGTACAGCGCGCTGACCGAACTCAAGCACCTGGAAGGCCATCGCTGCGCCAAGTTCCTTTCGCTGCTGGCGGAAAACCTCGTGCACAAAGGCTTGCTCAACGAGCGCGAAGTCATGCACATGCTCGATCAAGTGGTCGATTGAGCCAGCCCTCAACGGCGTCAATGACCACTATCGAAAGCGTTGATTGTCCGTAGAAGCGGCGAATCTTTAAGGTAGCTCCATTGTTAGATGGAGGTACTCGTCATGGCTCAGGTTCAAATCATGTCCGTTATCGGCAGCGCCGTTCCCGCCTCGCTCAGAGCATCGGGCTTGCTCGCCTGCTGGTATCTGATGCGCGACGGCGAAGCGATCAGCGGCCCGCTCACTTCGCTGCCCGCCGCGCAGGCACTGTCGCAGAAGATCGTCAGCGAGCCGTTCCACGCTTAAGGTAGTTGCACCTTGGGCTTGGTCTCGGCGAAGAGCGCCCAGCTCGACATGAACAGCGCCGCGATCAGCGGCCCGATCACAAAGCCATTCAGGCCGAACACCGCCAGGCCACCCAGGGTCGAGATCAGAATCAAGTAATCGGGCATTTTGGTGTCCTTGCCCACCAGAATCGGACGCAGTACGTTGTCCACCAAACCGATCACGAACACCCCGAACAAGCCCAGCACCACGCCCTGCCAGATCATCCCGCTGAGCAGGAAATACACCGCCACCGGCGCCCAGACAATCCCCGCGCCCACGGCTGGCAGCAACGACAAAAACCCCATCAAGACCGCCCAGAGCAATGCGCTGGGGATGTCGAGAAACCAGAAAATCGCTCCGCCCAGCGCGCCTTGAGTCACCGCGACCACGAGATTGCCCTTCACCGTCGCCCGTACCACGCGGTTGAACTTCAACTGCAAGCGCCGCTTGTGGCCTTCCTCCAGTGGCACGGCAGTGCGCACCTTGCGCGCCAGTTCGGCGCCGTCACGCAGAAAGAAAAACAGCAGATACAGCATGATGAAGAAACTCACCACGAACTCGAACGTACCCTGGCCAAAACTGAACGCTTGAGTGGCCAGGACCTGACTGCCCTGCATCGCCGATTTGACGATTTTCTCGCGCAGGCCATTGAGTTCGCCCATGCCGAAACGGTCGAGCAAGTGCTGAAAGTACGGCGGCAAGCTGTGCTTGAACTGCGCCAGATACGCGGCAATGTCCAGCTCACCACTTTCGATATTCTTGTAGACCGTCGCCCCTTCCTGCACCAGCAACACGCTGACGATGATCACCGGCAAAATCGCGATGACCAGACAGATGCTCAACGTGCACAGCGAGGTCAGGTTGCGTTGCCAGCCGAATTTCGCCTGCAACTTGCGTTGCATCGGCGCAAACAGGATGCCGAGGATCACTGCCCAGAACACCGCACCGTAGAACGGCAACAGGATCCAGATAAAGGCCACCGTGACCAGCACCAGCAGCACGGTCAGGGATTTGAATTGCAGACTCTTTTCGTTCATGTCCGGTCCATGTCAGTCAGGCGTCATGCACGCCCCGATGCTTAGTCAGCCGCGGCGTGCACGAGTGCCATCTTTATTCATGGAGCATAGTTGCGGATCGGCGCGAGCCGGTTATCAGACCGGCAACTGGGCATAGATCCAGATCAATAAATCCCGTCCGGATCTGCATTACCCTGCCGCGCTTTTGCGACCGACACCGCCATGACCTCGATCCTCGCCGCCCCCGAACTGCTCGCTCCCGCCGGCACCCTGAAAAACATGCGCTACGCCTTTGCCTACGGCGCCGATGCGGTCTACGCCGGCCAGCCGCGTTACAGCCTGCGGGTGCGCAACAACGAATTCGATCACGCCAACCTGGCGCTGGGCATTCGTGAAGCCCAGGCGCAAGGCAAACGCTTCTATGTGGTGGTCAACATCGCCCCGCACAACGCAAAATTGAAAACCTTTCTCAAGGATCTGGCGCCGGTCATCGAAATGGCGCCGGATGCACTGATCATGTCCGACCCGGGCCTGATCATGCTGGTGCGCCGGCATTTCCCGCAGATGCCGATCCACCTCTCGGTGCAGGCGAACACGGTGAACTGGGCGAGTGTCGAGTTCTGGCAGCTGCAAGGTGTGAGCCGGATCATCCTGTCGCGGGAATTGTCGCTGGAAGAAATCGGCGAGATCCGCGAACACGTGCCGGGCATGGAACTGGAGGTGTTCGTTCATGGAGCGCTGTGCATGGCCTATTCCGGGCGCTGCCTGTTGTCGGGTTACATGAACAAGCGCGACGCCAATCAGGGCACCTGCACCAACGCCTGTCGCTGGAAATACTCGGCGCAAGAGGCCACGGAAAATCAGCTCGGCGAGATCGTCCAGACTTTCCAGCCCGAGCCGACCCTGGGTCTGGGCGCGCCCACCGATCAGGTGTTTCTGTTGCAGGAAGCGAATCGTCCCGACGAGTTGATGCCGGCATTCGAGGACGAGCACGGTACTTACATCATGAACGCCAAGGACCTGCGCGCGGTGCAGCACGTCGAGCGTCTGGCGCGCATGGGCGTGCATTCCTTGAAGATCGAGGGCCGGACCAAATCGCACTTCTATTGCGCGCGCACCACCCAGGTGTATCGCCGGGCAATTGATGATGCGGTGGCCGGGCGTGAGTTTGATCGCAGCCTGATGACGGACCTGGAGTCACTGGCGCAGCGTGGCTACACCGAAGGTTTTCTGCGTCGGCATGTGCATGACGAGTACCAGAATTATCAAAATGGCAGCTCGGTGTCGGAGCGTCAGCAATTTGTGGGTGAGCTGACTGGGGAGCGGCGTGAGGGGCTGGCCGAGGTCAAGGTGAAGAATCGTTTTGCACTGGGTGATCATTTGGAATTGATGACGCCCGCAGGCAATTTTCATTTTGATCTGCATGAGTTGCAGAGTGTTAAGGGTGAGGCGATCGAGGTGGCGCCGGGGGATGGGCATACGGTTTATCTGCCGATTCCGGAGGTTGTGGATTTGCGGTTTGGGTTGTTGATGCGGGATCTGCGGGGTGCCTGAGAAGCCCCTCACCCTAGCCCTCTCCCAGAGGGAGAGGGGACCGATTGGGGGATATTGGAGAAATTCACCGACCTGACCGTGCTGCGCCGAATCCATAATCAACTCTTCCGATCAAGCACACTGGACTTGATCGAATCCATAATCGACTCGCTCGTTCAGCTTGGCTGAATCCATAATCGACTCGGTTATTCAGGTCGGCGTATAACCCGAGACACCTCGGTCGGCCCCCTCTCCCTCCGGGAGAGGGCTGGGCGGGCGGCGTTCCGATGAGGGAAGCCTTTTTTACGCAACAAACTCCTCCCGCAACATCGCCACAAACGCCTCCCGCGCCGGATGCACCCCGGCGTTTTCATGCCAGTAAAACAAGTTGTCGACGGCCGTCAGCTCAGCAAACTCATACCCCACACACCCGGCTCCTTTCGCGTACTGCTCGAACACGCCCTTGGGCACCAGCGCCACCCCTGCCCCGGCACTCACGCAACCCACAATCGCCCCATAACTGGCGAGACTGACGATCGGCAGCGACAGCCCCTGACGCAACAACCAATGCTCCAGCGCCGCCCGATACGGACAACCTTGCGGCCACATGAACACGGTTTTGTCCTGCAGGTCTTCAATGCCGCGCACCGGCCCGAACGACGTCGACGCGATCAGCAGCAGTTCTTCGCGATACATCGGCGTGCGCTTGAGCTGCGAACGTTCGACATCCACCGCGACAATCGCGCCATCGAGGCGATGGCTGACGGTATCGTCGAGCAACTGCGCCCAAGTGCCCGTGGTGAGTTCCAGCGCCACCTGCGGGTAGCGCTGGTGAAACTTCGCCAACAAGCGCGGCAAGCGCCCGGTCGCCGAAGATTCGATCGCGCCAATGCGCAACGGCCCGGACGGTTCGGATGAAGGATCAACCGCACGTTTGGCCTCGGCGGTCAGCGCCAGAATCTTTTCCGCATAGGCGAGAAACGTCTGCCCCGCCGGACTGATGCGCAACCCGCGTCCCTCACGCAGAAACAGCGCAACGCCCAGTTCCGCCTCGAGCGCCTTGATTCGCGCAGTGATGTTCGACGGCACGCAGAACAGCTTTTCCGCCGCCCGCGCAATGCTGCCGAGCTCGGCTACGGTCTTGAACATACGGATTTGTGCGAGCTCCATAACCATCACTCTGAGTGAACATTGCGAGCAGTATAAGTCAGTTGTGGCGAATGATTGGCGACCCGGATACTCGGCGCATCAACACCACTGAGCGCCTGATCATGCCGCACCCTTCCCCACTGAAAATCCTTCTGGCGATGGCGTTTGTCGTTGCTTGCTGGGCCTATTCGCCGACCGGTATTCACATCGGCCTGCAAGCCTACGACCCCGGACATCTGGCGTTGCTGCGGTTTCTGTTGGCGTCGTTGTTCATGGCGCTGATCGCCGTGTTTAAAGGCATTCGCCTGCCGCACTGGCGCGATGCGCCGCTGTTGTTTGCCCTGGGTTTTTTCGCCGTCAGCCTGCACCACGTCGCTTTGAACATCGGCCAGCAAAGCGTCAGTGCCGGCGCTTCCAGCGTGTTAGCGCAATCGAGTCCGCTGTTCAGCACGTTGCTGGCGCGGTTCTTGTTCAAGGATCAGGTCAGCGCCTGGCGTTGGGGCTGCGTGTTGCTTGGTTTTGTCGGCGTGGTGATCGTGGTCAGCGGCGATAAGGGCTTAGGCGATATCGATGCGCATGCACTGCTGATCTTGCTGGCGGCGCTTTCATGGAGCGTTTACTTCGCCCTGCAAAAACATCATGCGCGGCGTTACGACGGCTTCAGTCTGGCGTGTTACGCGGTGTGGTCGGGAACGTTGATGCTGCTGATTTATCTGCCCGGGCTGGGCCAAGCCGTGCTGAATGCGCCGCTGCGAGTGCAGTGGGCGGTGTTGGCGTTGGGCGTTTTCCCCAGTGCGCTGGCCTATCTGGCGTGGGGCTTTGTGCTCAAACATGTGGATTTGAGCCGGGCGACGATGACGTTGTACCTGATACCGCCGACGGCGATGGGGATTGCGTCGGTCGGACTGGGCGAGCGGCCGACGTTGCTGGTGCTGGTGGGGTCGGTGGTGGTGTTGATCAGTGTGTTGGCGTTGAATCTGGAGCGGCGGATTGGGGGTGTTCGGGCAGCGATCTGATCAATGATTGTTGTTGAGGCAAATGCCGACATCGCTGGCAAGCCAGCTCCCACAGGGTTCTATGGTGAACATAGTTTTCAGGTACATCCGCATAACCTGTGGGAGCTGGCTTGCCAGCGATGGGGCCAGCCCAGACAACACATTAATCAAAGCCAATCACTGATCAGCGCCGATCATCCGACAACGGCGTCGGTTCATCCGCCGGCGGCACATCCTCATCATCAGCCGCCGGATCCTGCCAATCCTCCGGCCGATCAGCATCGCTCAACGGATCACGCCCCGGGGGCATTCCCATCGGTGCATCGTGATCAGCCAGTGTCGGTTCATCGGTACCAGGCATCGGCCGGGTTGGATCGGTTGGCAGCACACCACCCTGAAACAGCAAATCATTAGCCATGACACACCTCACCAAGGAGGTCCGGAATACCCGGGCCGTACAACTTGGAATCAGGCCTGTGGACGGCGTGCTATCGACCAGACCAGCGGTGCTCAACCTTGCGCGGAAAAGCGGTCGCGGCTGTTGGTCAGGTGCAGCCACATGGCTGCCCGCGCCGCATCCGCATCCTGACGCTTGATCGCGTTCAAGATCGCCTCATGCTCCAGATGGGCCAGTTGCCCGAGTTTGCTCAAATCTGCCGCGCCACGTTCAGCAGCATTGAGCCGGTTACGCGGAATCATCGCACTGCCCAGGTGCTGCATGATCTCGCTGAAACAGACGTTACCCGTGGCTTCGGCAATCAGCAGATGAAAGCGTCGATCGGCCTCGACGCAACTGTCGTTGTTGTCGAGCAGCCGTTGATAGTCATCCAGCGCCTGACGCATTTGCAGCAATTGCGGCTCCGTGCGCCGTTGCGCCGCCAACGCCGCCGCTTGGGTTTCCAGGCCCAGACGCAATTCAAGAATGCTGCGCACGCCGAGCGCCGTGTCGACATTCAGGCGCAAGCCCTGCTCCGGCGCACGCTCGATGACAAACGTGCCGATGCCGTGCCGGGTCTCCACCAACCCGGAGGCCTGCAATTTGGAAATCGCCTCGCGCACCACCGTACGGCTGACGCCGTGTTCCTGAACGATGGAATTCTCCGACGGCAGCTTGTCGCCGGGCGACAGCTGACCAAGAAGAATGCTCTGGGTGAGTTTCTCCACCAGATCATGGGCGAGGTTGTGCGCACGTTTGCGTGCGGGAGCGTCGAGGTCTTCTTGCATGGTCGGTTCCGGTGATCGGGGCTTGCCGATCGTAGCATTGCGAGGCTGGCTGACGGGATTGATTCTAGCGCCTCAACTTGTATGACAACATTCAAATAAATCGGAAAAAATCAGGACCTCTTGAAGATTACTCGTGCGCAGCCGGGGAAATTGATCGCGACCCCCAAAGTTAAAAACCCAATAAACATTAGAACAAAACACGAAAAAGCATAAGAAACCGGCCTTCCAGATAAAATTAATCGGCACTTCCCACTTGTAGGACAAAAAATCTCAGTTGTATGATGTCTAGCAACAACGCAGCACCTGCCCTACCCCGCATAAAAATAATCAGTGGGAGAAAACCAAGTGAAAACCTCCGTCTCCGGGATAAACGAGGGCGTCGATTCGACACTCGCGTCCGCCATCTCGAAAGTGAAACGCCACGTCCTGCCGCTTTTCGTGATCATGTTCATCGTCAATTACATTGACCGGGTGAACATCGGTTTCGTCCGCACCCACATGGAACATGACCTCGGCATCGGTGCCGCCGCTTATGGCTTTGGCGCCGGTCTGTTCTTCATCGGTTACGCGCTGTTCGAAGTACCCTCCAACATGCTGCTGCAGAAAGTCGGCGCACGCATCTGGCTGACTCGCATCATGTTCACTTGGGGCCTGGTCGCCGCCGGCATGGCGTTCATCCAGAACGAAACCCACTTCTATGTACTGCGCTTTTTGCTAGGCGTGGCCGAGGCCGGGTTCTTTCCCGGGGTGATCTATTACTTCACCCGTTGGCTGCCCGGCGCCGAACGCGGCAAGGCGATTGCGATTTTCCTCAGCGGCTCCGCCGTGGCCTCGTTGATCTCCGGCCCGTTGTCCGGTCTGCTCCTGCAAATCAACGGGTTGGGCATGCACGGCTGGCAATGGATGTACTTCATTGAAGGGATGTTCTCGGTGTGCCTGTGCGTGTTCGTCTGGTTCTGGCTCGACGCCAAACCCCACGACGCGAAATGGCTGAGCCGCGCCGAACAGGATTCACTGGTCAACGCCATCGACGCTGAACAGAAGGCCCGCGAAGCCGCGACGCCGATCCGGCCATCCATGGGCAAACTGCTCAAGGACCGCCAGATCATCCTGTTCTGCCTGATCTACTTCTTCATTCAGTTGACCATCTACGCGGCGACTTTCTGGCTGCCGAGCATCATCAAGAAAATGGGCGAGATGAGCGACTTCCAGGTTGGCCTGTTCAACTCGATTCCGTGGTTGTTGTCGATCATTGGCATGTACGCCTTCGCCTCGTTCTCGGCCAAATGGAAACACCAGCAGGCGTGGGTCGCCACCGCCCTGTTGATTGCCGCAGCGGGGATGTTCATGTCCACCACCGGCGGGCCGATCTTTGCTTTCGTCGCGATCTGTTTTGCCGCGCTGGGTTTCAAATCCGCATCGTCGCTTTTCTGGCCAATTCCGCAGGCGTATCTGGATGCCCGCATCGCGGCGGCGGTGATCGCGCTGATCAACTCGGTCGGCAACCTTGGCGGTTTCGTCGCGCCGACCACGTTCGGCCTGCTCGAAGAACACACCGGTTCGATTCAGGGCGGCCTCTATGGTCTGGCCGCGACCTCGATCATTGCCGCGATCATTGTCTTCTTCGCACGCACCACGCCGAAACCTGCTGCTGATATCGCCGTGGCCGATGCCGCGCCGAAACACGCCTGAATTCTTTATTAAAAGGATAAAAACATGACTGCACACGACACCGCCAAAGCCCCGATCATCACCGAAATGCAAGTCATCCCCGTGGCCGGCCACGACGGCATGCTGCTCAATCTGAGCGGCGCCCACGGGCCGTTTTTCACCCGCAATATCGTCATTCTCAAAGACAACGCCGGCCACACCGGCGTCGGTGAAGTGCCCGGTGGCGAACGTATTCGCCAGACGTTGGAAGATGCGCGTAGCCTGGTGATCGGCAGTCCGATCGGCACCTGGCAGAAGATCCTCAATCAAGTGCGCCAGACCTTCGCTGACCGCGATGCCGGCGGCCGTGGCCTGCAGACTTTTGACCTGCGCATCACCATTCACGCCGTGACCGGACTTGAAGCCGCGCTGCTCGATCTGCTCGGTCAGCATCTCGATGTACCGGTGGCGGCATTGCTCGGCGAAGGCCAGCAACGCGATGAAGTGAAGATGCTCGGCTATCTGTTTTATGTCGGTGATCAACGCGAAACTGACCTCGCCTATCGCAGCGAACCGGACGCCGACAATGACTGGTTCCGCGTGCGTCACGAGAAGGCCATGACTGCCGAAGCCGTAGTGCGCCTCGCTGAAGCGGCCCATGCCAAGTACGGTTTCAAGGACTTTAAACTCAAGGGCGGCGTGCTCAGTGGCGATGCGGAAATCGAAGCGGTGACGGCGCTGGCCGAACGCTTTCCTGAGGCGCGCATCACCCTTGATCCGAACGGCGCGTGGTCATTGAAAGAAGCCATTCGCTTGTGCCGCGACCAGCATCATGTGCTGGCCTATGCCGAAGACCCGTGCGGTGCGGAAAACGGTTATTCCGGTCGCGAAGTCATGGCCGAGTTTCGCCGTGCCACGGGGCTGAAAACCGCCACCAACATGATCGCCACTGACTGGCGTGAAATGGGCCACGCGATCCAGTTGCAGTCGGTGGACATCCCGCTGGCCGACCCGCACTTCTGGACCATGCAGGGTTCGGTGCGCGTGGCGCAGATGTGCCATGAATGGGGGCTGACCTGGGGTTCGCATTCCAACAACCACTTCGACATTTCGTTGGCGATGTTCACCCATGTCGCTGCGGCCGCACCGGGCGAGATCACCGCGATCGACACCCACTGGATCTGGCAGGACGGCCAGCGCCTGACCAAGGCACCACTGCAAATCGTCGACGGTCTGGTGCAGGTGCCGAAGAAACCGGGGCTGGGTGTCGAGCTGGACATGGACCAGGTGGCCAAGGCTCATGAGCTATATAAAGGCATGGGCCTCGGCGCACGCGATGACAGCGTGGCGATGCAGTTTCTGATTCCGGGGTGGAAATTCGATAACAAGCGGCCGTGTCTGGTGCGCTGATGCCTCACTAATAACTGTAGGAGCTGCCGAAGGCTGCGATCTTTTGATCTTAAAAACAGAATCAAAAGATCGCAGCCTTCGGCAGCTCCTACAGGGTTTGTATCAGGTAGAGATTTGCAGCAGCCAGGTTTTGAACGCTGTCATCGCCGCCGTTTCAGGCCGCGACTGCAACCGCGTCAACCAGTAACTCCCCGTCGTAATCTCAATCGCAAACGGCTGACAAATCGCCTCCGCCGCCAGTTGCCGGGCGAACATCAGCGGCGGCGCCAACGCCACCCCGCTGCCCTGCAAAGCCGCTTCCATCATCGCCAGCGACGAATCAAACACAATGCTCTGCGGCGGTGCCGCCTGAGTAGCCAGACCGGCCGCCTGAAACCATTCCGGCCATTCATCGGTGCGATACGAACGCAGCAGCGTCTGCTGCAACAAATCCCCCGGCGAATGCAATTGCCGGGCGATCTCCGGCACGCACAACACCGACAGCGGCGCCTCGAGCAAACGCGTCGCCTCGATGCCATGCCATGCCCCGGCGCCAAAACGGATCGCGTAATCCAGCCCTTCCGCCGCCACATCCACACGGTTATTGTTCGTCGACAGCCGCAAATCTATGAGCGGATGTTTCGCCCGGAAGTCCGCCAGCCTCGGCAACAACCAACCTACGGCGAAGGTGCCCACCGCGCCGACGGTCAACATTTCACGATACTGTCCTCCCGCGAGACGCTCGAGAATCTGCGCGATGTGATCGAACGAAGTGCTCAGCACCGGCAACAAAGTTTCGCCCTCGCTGGTCAGCATCAGCCCACGGGGCAGGCGTTTGAAGAGGGTAACGTTGAGTTGTGCCTCAAGGCTTTTGACCTGATGGCTGACAGCCGCTTGGGTGACGCACAGCTCCACGGCGGCGCGGGTGAAGCTCAAATGCCGCGCGGACGCTTCAAAGGCGCGCAGTGCGTTGAGCGGCAATTGCGGTCGAATCATGCCCAGTCCCAAATTTTTCTAATGGCTCGTGGGAGTTTTCGTCGTTTGTCGATTGGCGTCGCGCTGACTAAATTGGCGGCGCTGATCAGTCGCCCAACGAAGAAATCGCCCGCAGTGTAGCGGGATAACGTCATCAACACTCATGGAGAGTGGTTCATTCATGCCATCCATTCAATCGAGCAAAGTCATTTCCTGCGCTGCTTTCGGCCTTTTTTTGGGCGCCACATCCTGTCTCGCCGCCGCGCCCGACGCTGCGCAGTTGCAAGCATTGGTCAACGACGCAGTAACGCCTGTGATGCAGCAGCAGAACATTCCCGGCCTCACCGTAGCGCTGACCATCAACGGCAAGGCGCATTACTTTAACTACGGCGTCGCCAGCAAAGATACCGGGCAAAAGGTCAGCGAAAACACCCTGTTTGAAATCGGCTCGGTGAGCAAAACCTTCACCGCCACCCTCGCCGGTTATGCCCAGGCGACTGGCAAACTCGATCTGTCGACCAAGGCCAGTCAGCTCTGGCCTGATCTGAAAGGCAGCGCCTTCGACAACATCAGCGTGCTGCAATTGGGCACCTACAGTGCCGGCGGTTTGCCGCTGCAATTCCCGGACGACGCGGATTCGTCTGACAAGATGCTCGGCTATTTCCAACAGTGGAAACCGGTATATCCCGCCGGCAGCCATCGCCAGTACTCCAACCCGAGTCTGGGCCTGTTCGGTTATCTGGCCGCGAAAAGCCTCGGCCAACCGTTTGATCAGGCGATGACACAATCCCTGCTGCCTAAACTTGGCCTTTCGCACACCTACCTCAGCGTGCCTGCTGCGCAAATGGACCTGTATGCGCAGGGCTATGACAAGAACGGCAAACCGGTGCGCGTCACGCCCGGTGCGCTTGACTCACAGGCCTATGGCGTGAAAACCAGCGCGGTGGACATGCTGCGTTACGTGCAGGCCAACCTGAAGCCTGAAACGCTGGAAGCGTCCCTGCAAAAAACCATTGCCAACACCCACACCGGTTACTACACCGTCGGCGACATGACCCAAGGCCTCGGTTGGGAAATGTACCGCTATCCGATCAGCCTCGAGCGTTTGCTGGCGGGCAACTCGACGGAAATGGCCATGGAAGCACACAAGGTGCAGTGGCTGACCCCGTCGCAACCGCAACCTGAAGATGTGTTGATCAACAAGACCGGCTCGACGGGTGGCTTCGGGACCTACGTGGCGCTTGTGCCGAGCAAAGACGTGGGCATTGTGATCATGGCCAACAAGAACTTCCCGATTCCTGAGCGGGTGAAGATCGCCCACAAAATCCTCAGCGCTGTCGCTGACTGAAAATCAAAAGATCGCAGCCTGCGGCAGCTCCTACAGGATCGGGTTTTCACTCGGTCAATGTAGGAGCTGCCGCAGGCTGCGATCTTTTCGTTTCAGCCGTTAAAGCTGTGCCTGCAACTTCCAGCCGATGACATCCATCAAGTCGCAGCTATCGCGCAACGGGATCGCCATCACCCGGGCGAAATCCTGCAGCAGCAAAGCGTCTTGGCCCTTGCCATCCCCCAGCGCCAGTGTCTCCATAAGTTGCGTGACACAACGCAAACGGTAAGCCGCCGTGCCATGCAGCACATCCACCGGCGCCTCGCGGTCGATCAGCAAAGAGGGAATCTTGCAGTCGATCCCGGTCAGCGGAATGTATCGCGTCATGTTTGAACCTCCCTGTTCAATGTGGCGTCGCCGCCAGTGGATCGAGATTGTCCAGCGCACGGTTAACCAGCAACTCACCGAGCACAGCCAACTGCTGAATCGACAAGGCGAGGCTGCGCGGCGAACCTTTCAGCTCTGCGGCGAGGTCAGTGGTCAGGACGTTCAGTGAGGCGAGAGTTTCGCAAGCGTGGCAGAGCAGCGTGGGGGTATCGATATCGGGGAGGATGGTGAAGAGGTGGCTGATGGGATCGGGGTGATGGGGGTTGCGCAAGCGGGGGTTGTTGGCGTCGAAGGATCCTGAATCCATGGGGGATTCGGGAGGGTTTGGCGTGTGTTTTTTCATAAGTAAATGACCTCTAAACATGGGAGAAAAAACTGCCAAACTCACTTCCACGAGAGGGTGGCAGCTTTGCGCAGGGGTGGAAGTCCGGGGAGGTCGAGAGACCCGGTGCACTCGAGAGTGCTCCTGCGCATAGCTGCCATAAGCAAAGAATGTTGGCATAAAAACCGCCAACATGTGTTCACAGGCGCACATGCGCTCACGACCAACACCGGACTTCCACACCCGACCACTGTGTTTTGCAGCGGCCAAAGAAGACTATCCCTCCTCACCCAAGCCCACCAGTTCACCACCGCCGCCGCGACTTGCAGGAAAAATCCGACGAGGTTGAAGGGCTTTGCGTCGCAGCATGCAGAAACAGAAAAGGGGCGAGAAGATTGAATCCTCTCGCCCCTTTTGACGTGAAATCGTCTCTACAACAACCGATCAATCATCCGGCATTTCCGGCGGCTTGGCTGGTTTCGCAGGCTTGGCGGGTTTGGCGTTCTTCGCGCCTTTTGCAGGTTCCGGGGTAGCAGCAACCGGCGCTTGAGCCGCAGCGGCCGCTTCTTTCTCGGCCATCGGCATGGCATCGATGGTGTCGAAGATCTTCTTCAAATCCACCGCTTTCGCCTCATCCCCCGAAGCCGAAAGTTTGGTCTCGCCGTCCTTGCCCACCAGGAACACTTTCGGATAGGCCCCAGCGCCCAGTTTCAGCGAGCGCAGCAGCGCCATGGTGTCTTGCTGGCCCATGTCCTTGCCGTCGAGCTGACCGGACATGTTGAGGATGGTGTAGACCTTGATGTTGCGGTCGGTGACGCCCTTTTTGTTGGCGGGATCCTCCAGCGACTTTTTCAGGGCTACCCACACGGGGTCGACGGTGCTTTGTGCGATCACGATCAGCGGTCGGGCGCGGCCCATGTCCCCGGCGATGGGCGAATCGTTGTCAGCGGCGAACAAGGGGCCGGCAATCGCCAGCAAGAGTGTCAGGGTCAATGACCTGATGAGCATGCGCATCTCCTTTTGATATCCACGCTCTAATGATTGCGCATCGTGGCGATTGTTCCGGGACAACCCGGCAAATATCTTCCGCCTAGTCAGAAGCTTAGGACAGGCGCGACATTGCGCAACATATCCGAGGTGATCGCAACGCGGATTTGATTACCTTTTATGACCGCATTAGGGTGGCAGTTCTGCCCATGAAATGGAGTTCACCCGTATGCACATCGATTACCTGTGCGATCACCCCGAATTGATTGAAGAACTGGCCACGCTCAACTTCGAGGAGTGGGGCGAGTTTCGTCCCGGACAAACCGTCGAGGACCGTATCGAACACATGCGCGAGTCCTGCGGCAAACGTGCCGTGCCGAGTGTGGTGGTTGCGCTTGAGGGTTCGCGACTGCTGGGCGGCGCGCTGCTGATCGAAAGTGATCTGAAGCTGCGCCCGAATCTGACGCCATGGCTGGCCGGGGTTTATGTGAAGGCTGAAGAACGCGGTCGCGGGATTGCTTCGCAACTGGTCAATCGAGTGGTTGAAGAAGCGGCGGCGCTCGGTGTGCCTGAGTTGTATCTGTACACCGACACGTCGCAGTCGCTGTATGCGCGACTGGGTTGGGAGGAGGTTGAAGAGCTGGTCTACGACGATTTGCCAGTGACGGTGATGAAATACGTCATTCAGCGTTAACCCGTGGTGAGGCGGCGCGCCGCAAGCTGTACCGCCTCACACCAGCGCTGAATCGAGCACCGAGAGCAATTGCGAAGGGTCGACAGGATGTCCCCCGAGCTTGAGTTCACCGCTGTCGAGTTCAACGCTCAACCTCACCGACGCCCGATCACCCGGGTACTTGCGCAGTACCAGATCGATGCCATTGGCCGTCTCGTCGGCGGTACTGAGCAAATCCCACAGGCTCTCGCTCAGATCCAGCAGCACTCGCTGGCGCTGCAAATCGACTACTCGCGGTGCGTACAGCCAATGGCTCATGCGCATCTCACGCGGTTCGACGGTGATCGCGAGGCGGCCATCGCAGTGGACAGTGGTTTCAGGCATGGCCGGATCAGAACGCCAGTTTGTAACCGATCAGCACCAGCATCGTCGCCAGGCACGGGCGCAGCACTTCATCGGAGATGCGTCCGGTCAGGTGGCTGCCGAGCCAGATGCCTGGCAACGAGCCGACCAGCAAGAAGCCCAGCACGCCCCAATCCATATTGCCCATGCTCGCGTGGCCGAGGCCTGCAACGAGGGTCAGCGGCACGGCGTGAGCGATTTCAGTGCCGACCAGGCGACGGGTCGGCAGCAGCGGATAAAGGATGAACAGCGCGACAGTGCCGAGGGCGCCTGCACCGATCGAGGTCAGGGCAACCATGGTGCCGAGGATCAGACCGGTGATCACGGTCATCACGTTCAGCCGTGAACCGCTCGGGTTGTAGTTGCCGCCGGCGCGTTTGTGGGCGAACTCGAGCAAGCGTTTCTTGAAGAAGATCGCCAGCGCCGTGGCGAACAGGACGAAGCCCAGCGCCTGTTTGATGATGGCGTTCATCGCGTCCGGCGCGGTGTGCAGGGTACTGAGGAACCACAGGGTCATGGCCACCGCCGGCACGCTGCCGAGGGTCAGCCAACCGGTGATGGCCCAGTCGATGTTTTTGTTTTTGCGGTGAACGAGGACGCCACTGGATTTGGTAATGGCGGCGTACAAAAGGTCAGTGCCCACCGCCGTTGCCGGGTTGATGCCGAACCACAGCAGGATCGGCGTCATCAACGAACCACCGCCGACACCGGTCATGCCGACGATAAACCCCACTACCAGCCCGGCAATCACCAGGCCGAAATTTGCCAATTCCATTAAACCGTCCAGAAAAACGACAGGAAAAATCTGGCCCGCAGCATAGCGATTTTTCTTATAACCACATATATCGATGCGGTCTATCGTTATGCCATAACGAACTCACCATCACTTTACTGTAGGAGTGAGCCTGCTCGCGATAGCGGTCTATCAGTGACGGATTCAGTGACTGACCCTCCGCTATCGCGAGCAGGCTCACTCCTACAGGGTTAGGTGGTGGATGCAGATTCAGTGCACCCTTCGGCCAGGTTTGAAGCTGTGGTTTTTGTTGACCCACACCGTGGCCAGCGCGATCAGCGACAAAATCAGCAACGCCCACGGAAACGACATCGCTCCGGCCCGATCCAGCAACAAGCCACCAAACAACCCGCCCCCGGCAATCGCTACGTTCCAGGACGTGGTGAGCATGGCTTGCACCACATCGACATGTTCACCGGCGGAGTCCGCCGCCGAGGTCAACAGCAAAGTGGCCGAGCCGCCAAACGACAAGCCCCACACCGCCATGCAGGCATAAATGATCAGAGGCGACGGCGCTGCCAATGCCAGAACCAATGCCGTCAGCGCAAACACCGCGAGGCTGATCAGCGTTAGCCAGCGCAACCAGCGATCCACCAGCATGCCGATGATCCAGATCCCCACCAGCGAACACAGGCCAAACACCAGCAGCACCAGATCGACCCGGTCAGCCAATCCGGCCTGCATCAGAAACGGCGCGATGTAGGTGTAGAGAATGTTGTGTCCGAGCATCCACGTCAGCACCACGAACAACACCGGTCGCACACCCGGCAGGCGCATCGATTCGAGCAGCGGCAGACGCTCGTCACTGGCCTGCCCCGGACGATCCGGCACGGCGATGACAATCCACGCCGCCAACACCAGAGCCAGCGCCGACATGATCCCGAACGACGCGCGCCAGCCGATCAGATTGCCCAGCCACGTCCCTGCCGGCGTGCCCAGTGATAACGCCACCGGTGTGCCGAGCATGGCAATCGCCAGCGCCCGCCCCTGTTGATGCACCGGCACGATGCCACGCGCATAACCGGCCATGATCCCCCACGACAACCCCGCCGCCATCCCGGCGAGGAAGCGCGAGGCCAGGGTCAGGCCGTAATGGCTGGAGAAGGTGGTGACGGTGTTGAACACCAGAAACCCGCCGACCGTCATCAATAAAACACGGCGTCGAGGCCAGCCGCGCGTGGCGACGGTCAGCGGAATCGCCGCGACAATCGAACCCAGTGCATACAGCGTCACCAGTTGCCCGGCGAGTACTTCGCTGACGTTGAGCCCGGCGCCGATTTGCGGCAGCAGCCCGGCGGGCAGGGTTTCGGTGAGGATGGCAATGAAACCGGTCATGGCGAACGCCAGCAACGCGGCATAGGGCAGTTTGTCCGCACGGGCGGTGCGGTCGACGCGGCTGAAATCGGCGCTGGCGGGGTCGGTCATGACGGGGGCGGCTCCTTTTGACTCAACTATGGCGGATGATTGTATACAACTTATCCCCGTGCCACGCCACCAACACCGTACGGACTGACAAAACACCGAATCCCTGTAGGAGCTGCCGAAGGCTGCGATCTTTTGACCTTATAAACAGCAAGATCAAAAGATCGCAGCCTTCGGCAGCTCCTACAGGGGAAAGGTGTTTGCAGACCATCGCGGTGGTTATTGCACCGGCAAGAAATTCAAAAACAACAAACTCTGCGCGTAGTTGAGGCCGATCCGCCGGTAACGCTCATCGAGCATCTGCGTGATCAGATCCAGTCGCGCAACGATTTTGCCGAACTCGGTGGCGAAGCTCAGGTTGCTGCCCTCCTCCGAGATCTCATTGGAAAACAGCAGCGGCTGACCTTCCTTGTTCTGCCGCTGGGACAAAATCCACGTGGCTTTTTCGATATTGCGTGCGGCGTTGTGAACGAACGTCGGGTTGATCGCGTCCGTCATATAGAACTCGGTGCGATTGCCGTGGGCGGTGACCAGCATGCTGCCGATGGCATAGATGAACGCGCCGACGCGGTCGCCGAGAAACTCCGGACTCATCGCATAGCTCAGCGCCGCCAGGTCCTTTCGGCCACCCAACACCGGCAGCGGCTGTTGCTGCTCTACGGCCATACGCACCTGCTTCACAGCGGCATGGATGTTGAGAAACCCTGACTTGCGCAGTTCTTCCGGGTTGCGCAAGTACAGCTTGCCCTGCAAGCGATAGAGGCTGCTGAGGTTGTCGCGCATCGCCAGCGTGGCCATGCGGTCGACGCTGGTCTGCAGGAACTCCTGCGGCTTCCCTTCACGCATCTGATTGAAGAAGCCGTTGCCGTCCTGGTGACTGCAACCGCTAAAAAACAGCGACGACAAACACGCCAGCAACAGGCACGGGCGGCGGAAAAAAGCAGTGATCAGGGCAAAAGCTCTCGGCATGAAATCTCGAACAGGCACATTCCTGTGCGGCGGGAGTCACCGCATCCTGGCCATGGATAGAGCCGCTGATTGGGAAAAAGTGCAGTGCGCCGAATGCCCGGTCGTCCTTCCACCTGCCACGACCTGCAATTTAGTCTGTCTTTATTGTTGAAATAAACGATTAATCAGCTATAAATTTTCACCTGATGAGTATTTAGTATGACTACTTTGTTTTTTCGGTGATTAACATACCGATAGAACGCCGCTTTCAAAAACAACAACAAAAAGGAAGGTCAACCATGCTTCAATCCCGTCACCTGCTCTCCGGCCTCGGACTGTCCCTGATGATCGCCACCCTCTCCGCCAACGCGGCCGGCCTCAGCGCCGAACACAAAGCCTTCGGCAAAACCAATGACGGCACGCCCGTCGAGCAATACATCCTGCGCAACAGCCACGGCATGCAAGCCACCGTCATCACCTACGGCGCGACCCTGCAATCGCTGAAAGTGGCGGACAAGCACGGCAAGTTCGACGACGTCGTGCTCGGTTTCGATGATGTGCAGGGCTACCAGAAAGGCACCGCCTACTTCGGCGCGACCATCGGCCGCTTCGGCAATCGCCTCGCCGAAGGTGCGTTCGAACTCGACGGCAAGCGCTATCAAGTGCCGCAGAACGACAAGACCAACGCGCTGCACGGCGGCACGCTGGGCTTCGACAAGAAAGTCTGGAAAGCCCAGGAAACCAAAGACAAGGACTCAGTCGGCGTGACCCTGACCTATCTGTCGGCGGACGGCGAAATGGGCTTCCCCGGCAACCTCACCACCGAAGTGACCTATAGCCTCACCGACAACAACGAACTGCGCATCGACTACAAGGCCAGCACCGACAAACCGACCGTGCTCAACTTGACCAACCACAGCTACTTCAACCTCGCCGGCGCCGGCAATGGCGACATTCTCAAACAGGTCGCCACCCTGCACGCCAGCCATTACACCCCGGTCACCGCCAAACTGATCCCGACCGGCGAACTGGCACCCGTGGCCGGCACACCGATGGACTTCAGCAAACCGACGGCGATCGGCACGCACATCAAGGCGGATCATCCGCAGCTGAAATTTGCCGAGCCGAAACAGGGTGGGTTCGATTTCAACTGGGCGCTGGATACCAAGGGCGATATCGGCAAAGTTGCGACTGAGGTGAGTGATCCGCAGTCCGGTCGTGTGCTGCAGTTGTTCACCACGGAGCCGGGTGTGCAGTTCTATACCAGCAACTTCCTCGACGGTACGGTCAAGGGCAAGGGTGGCAAGGTCTATCCGCACTGGGGCGCGTTTACCCTGGAGACTCAGCATTATCCGGATTCACCGAATCAGCCGGACTTCCCGAGTACTCGGCTTGATCCGGGGCAGACTTACAGCCACAGCGTGGTGTTGAAGTTCTCCGCTAAATAACCTCCAACGCTGATCGTTCCCACGCGCAGCAAAGGCATGCAGCCCGGGATGCTCTGCGTCCCTTCGAGAACTGGAACGCGGAGCGTCCCTAGAGGCATTCCGTTGCTGCGAGTGGGAACGATCAATCACCAAGGAGATTACAGACCCACACGCTCCAATCCCTGACGCATGCCTTGATCCGCCTGCTCGCACCATTGCTTGAGCGTCAGACTCGGCGGCAGATTGGCCTCCAGGGTTTTGTATTGACCATCGTCCAATACCTCACCCTTGCGACCATGGGCCTCGTTCTTATCGCCGTCGCTCTTGTCCATCTGCCCTGGAATACCAGCAACAAACGCCACCATTTTATTGGCGTTCGTAGCGCTTTCAGCTTTCAGGAAACCTTTGTCAACGCAATGGTTAATCAGACCGGACATGTTGCGCCCAGTGTCGTACATCCCTTTCAACGTAGCGGCGTCCGGTCCTTCTGCGTGAGCAACATTGACGGTGCCGAGAGCGGCGGTCAGTGCGAGGATCAAAGCGGTGTTCTTCATGTTTATTCCTTTAATGGATGAAGCCAGGTTGTTTACTTGCAGTATTCCTGAGGGCGAACGAAGAGCTCACCCTCGCGGATTCAACTGACCACCGCTCCTTTCGGGCCACTGGCAATCAGCGCGGCCCCGCAGGCGGTTTTCATGCCGTCCAGCGCGATGGGCGTTCCATCGACGGTGTAAGTGCTGCTGCCTTCGGCAATTGGAAAAATGCCTTTGCACAGAGGACAACTGACTTTGTGGCCAACCCCTGCGATGGGCTTGCCGTTGAGGTCAGTCTGGGAAAAGGCTTCGAGGACTTTGCCACCGTGAGTGGTGGAGTCGCCCAAGCGAATGGCGTCTTTCATGTTGTCATTCCTTCGACTACGAGGGTTGACTGCAGCCTCGATCAATTTCGCGTCTTTCGACCACCAATGGCAGAGAGTTTTATCAGAGGCAGGTTGCGTTTAATCAACCTTCAAAAACGTGGCCTGCCCCTGATATATTTCATAAATTTTTAGAGATTAAAAAGTGGCTATTCGGCTGCAATTTGACCGAGAGTCAACCTACACGCGGAAGGCCTCATTTAAGCCAACCTCTTCATCCTCGTCCCCATCTTCAAGACACCTGAAATTTCTTCCATTGAGTGCTGTTTTAAGTAGGGCGTACAGTTCTGCTGATTGGAAATTCACTTGGAGCCACAGGGATTCATCATCCCCATAAATGAGACGAGTATCGTAAGCCCCACTGCTATTCAACGAGTGATCCTTCAAATAAAGATCACCGTCGCCCGAGCGAACACAAGCACTACTAGCTTTAACAATGTCGATGACATGCTGAGCTGTAGAGTTGTCGTCAAACACCAATTTGTATTCATAACTCATGATCCGTGTGGTCTCCCTCGGACAGCTGGTAAATCGGCAGGATTACGAATGCCAATGTGAGTTTTATTAGGATCGGTGGAAACTTTACCCTCATCATCCAGTTGATGATTGGACGGATCCTGTTTATGGATGTGTGCATTGTTGCCAGATTTGTGAGGGCAGGCATTCAAGTTTCCGTACTTGTGAACCCTGACCTCTGAACCGTCTGCATGCTTCCAGGTTTCGTTAACCCCATTGTCTTTGGTTTTCGAAAATCCGGCGCTGTTCAACGTTCTACCGGCGCGAGGAATACTCGTACCTTTCATCCGAGGTAGATCAGAAGAGGCGGAAAGGCCAAGTGGATCAATCCACTCCAGCGGGTTAGGTACGTAATGATAAAGGTTCAGTCCACCAGCCAGCCCAATCGGGTCCTGTGAAATGAAACGCCCTACCTCAGAATCGTAGTATCGGTAGCGATTGTAATGCAGCCCCGTCTCATGATCGTGATACTGCCCCTGGAACCGTATCGGGTTCATCACGCCATGCTGCCGCGCCCATTCCGAACGCTGCTCCGTCACCTGCCCCCACGCCTTGTACTGCGCGGTCCACGCCATGTTGCCTTTGGAATCCGTCAATTCCTGCGGCGTGCCGAGGTGATCACACTGGTACCAGGCCAACGCATCAAACGGTAATGCCGTTGCCTCGTGATTCCACACCGGGTCTTCATCGAGGCTGTATTCACCACTGTAATCCGGCAGCCTAATCAGATCGATCGGCGCTTGCCGCACAGCCTGTGCCACAGGGACAAAAGTCCCCGGTTCGAAGACGTAGTGCACCGTGCGACCCGGTTCGCCATCGCTCTGCGCCGGGCTGCTTTCAAAGGCGAGGTTGTCACCATCCCAACCGTACAAGGTGAAACCGCAGCCGAGTTCGCGCTGTTTGCGCGCGTGTTCGTTTCTGTTCCAGAGGGAACCTGCTTCCGGGCGCTGTTTGTAGTGCGCGCGGGAATTTTTGTGCAGGCGGCGTCCCAGTGCGTCGTAGGCGAAATCAACGCTGAGGCGCGGGTCTTCGAAATGCACCAGTCGATCAAACAGATCCCAACGCAGGTCGCTGCGTTGGCCGTTGTGCCAGCGTTGGATCTGGTTGCCGCGGTCGTCGTAGTCGTAGTGGGTGCCGGCGTATTCGCGCAGCAGGTTGTCGACCAGTTTGCTGCGCGGCGGGGTCAGGTCGAGCGGGCGGCGAATTTCTGTCGCCTTGTCGTCGAGCAGGTTGCCGGCCGGGTCGAAGGCGAAGGTTTCCACGCCTTGACGTGTGGTAGCGCTGAGCAGTCGGCCGACGGGATCGTAACGATAGGCGAGCGGGCCACGACGGCTGTCGTTGATGTCGGTCAGTTGGCCGGCTGCGTCGTAGGTGTACTCGCGTTTGAGCAGTGTGGATTTGTCGTCGCTGCGTCCCAGCAACTGTTCCTGCAAACGACCGGCCGGGTCCCAGCTTTGGGTTTGCAGCAGGTGATTGCCTTGATGGCGGGCGACTTCGCGGTGCAGGTCGTCGCGTTCGTAGCCGATCAGTTCGTGTTCATCGAGGCGCAGGCCCAGCAGGTGGCCGCTGCCGTAAGTCAGCCAGCTGACGCGGTGGCCGTCGGGGCGCACGCTGGCGACTCGTTGGTTGAGCACGTCGTACTCGTGCTGCCAGATTGCGACGGTGGGCTTTTCCAGTCCGAGATAATGCTGGTGCTCGCGCAGCAGATTGCCGGCCGGGTCGTGGAACCATTGCAAGCGGCTGTCGGCGTTGTCGGCCAGCACCAGGTTGCCGTTGCCGTCATAGGCAAAGGTTTCGCTTTGCGACTGGTCGCCCAGAGTGGCGCGACGCTCGGTCAAGCGGCCCATCGGGTCGAAGCTCAACGAGATGACGCGTTGGCCATTGATCGATTGGGCGAGGCGTCCGGTGAGTGGGTCGTACTGATAGCGTGTGCTGCGGCCGTCGAAACCGCGTTCCTCGAGCAGACGACCGACCGGGTCGTAGTGGAAGTGCGCGCGTTGTTCGTTTTCGTTTTCCAGCGCCGTTAACCGTCCGAGCCGGTCCCAGCGATAGCGCAGGGTCTGCTCGGCAGCGTCGATGCGTTCGGCGATCAAACCGGCGGCGCTGTAGCTCCAAGTGGTGCAACGATCAAGTCCATCAACGTGCGCCAACAACCGACCTTCGGCATCACGATCAAAGCGCTCTTCGGTCTTGTCCGGGTGCTTGATCAGCACCGGTTGGCCGGCCTTGTATTCGTATTCGGTGGCGTTGCCGGCAGCGTCGGTGAAGCAGATCATCTGCCCCAGTTCGTTGTACTCCCAGGCGCTGGTTTTACCCGAGCAATCGACGTACTCGACCAGTTGCCCGGCATCGTTGTAGTCGAGGGTTTTTTCGTTGCCGTTGGCGTCCTTGATCGCGGTGGGCTGGCCGGATTTGTTGTAGGCGTATTCGGTTTTGTTGCCGAGCGGATCCAGCGCTTCAACCAGATTGCCTTGGTCGTCATAGGCGCGTTGCCACTGACCGCCCTCGGCATCGCTGATCTTGATCAGCAGATCCTGATCATCGTAGGCGTAATGCATCACCGTGTGGTCGGCGCGGATGTGTTCGAGCAAGTTGCTGCGTTCATCGTAGCTGTAGCGATCGGTGCTGCCGTCGGCATTGACACGGCGCACGATGTTTTTGGCCTCGTCGCGGAAGAACCATTCCGAACGCTCGTCGGCATAGCGAATGCGGTAGGTGTAGCCAAGGATGTCGTAGTAGTGCCAGGTCTCGTTGTCGAGGGCATCGGTGACGTAGGTCAGACGGATGTTTTCGTCCCATTCCAGACGCGTGTCGAAACTGCCGTCGTCGGCCCATTCGCTCACGGCTTTGGCCTTGGCGCTCTGGCCATCCCACTGCAGATTCATGCCGCGCCCGGTGCGGTCGGTGTAGCGGGTGATCAGGTGATGCTGGAATTGATACGACCAGACGGCGCCGTTCTCGTCCTGCGCCTGAATCAGGTCGCCATAGGCGTCGTACTGGTAGGCGCAGAGCTGACGCAGCGGTTCGCCGTCAACGATCTGCCAAAGGCCGATAAACCGGCCGTGATCGTCGATCATCGTGCCGAGGTGCAAATGGACTTTGGTGTAGTCGTTTTCCTGATAGGTGATCAGGTCGGAGAGCACCGAGTGTTCGCCGTGACGATGCTCGTAATGCAGCATCACTCCGGCGCCGTTGCGCAGCGAAATGTTACTCAGCACAAAGCGCTGGCCACGGCGGACGTAGGTTTCCTTGCGTTCGAAACCACGGCACAGCAACAACTGATCTTCGCTTTTGCGGACCAGGGTGATGTTTTCAATGGCGTCGTAGTGGAACAGGCCGACCTTTGGCAGTGGGTAGCTGTGGTCGCGGCCGTCAGCGCCGTAGAACGTTAGGCCATCGTCCACGCAGTCAAAACGCGTGGTGAATTCACTGATCCAGCGCGCGCCGAGTTCGCTCTGATCGTAGGCGTCGAGGCGGGAGTTGTAGGTGCGCGTCCATTCGATCGGGAAGGGGCCGGGCAGGCTGAAATCGGTATGGCTGAGGCTTTCAGAGCCTATGGCGAAATTGATACTGCGCCCCGTGCTGGCGCAGGCGCAGTTTTTTTTCGGCTCGGGTGCGTGAGTCGCCGAAGCCTGTTGGCCGTTAGAGGCCAACTGCCCCTCGGATGCCGTACGCTTCGCCTGACCGGTCTTGTCCGGGTGGACCGCGGCGTTCTGCCCATGGGCATTGCGCTTGCGCCACAAGGTCACGGCACTGGAGAGGATCAGCAGCAACCAGCCGATCGAGTTCTGCACCGACTCAACGTCGAGCTTGCTCAACTGCGTGCGCAACTCCGGCCCCATCGCCCGCAGTTTTTTGGTTTCGTCGGAAACGGTTTTTTTGAAGTCATCGGGAACGAGGTTTTGCGCCACGCTGTTGGCCAGACCTTTGCCTGCCGACTTCAGAGCACTGTTGGCAGCCCCAAAAACATTGCTGAATGACGCCAGCGGATCATTCTTGAATTGATCGGCTGCGGCGCTCGCCTGGGCGCTGGCTGCATTCAAATCACCTTTGGCATCCAGATTGCCGAACGCCACCGCTTCGATGCCTATTGCAATCTGATCAATGATTTCTTCGCCGAGCTTGCCAGCGTCCGCCAAAATGCCCGGTAACTTGCCTTTGGCTTGCTCAACAAAATCATCAAGCGTGCCGATAATCGAGGCGTTCAGGTGACCGACCAGCACCTCGATCACGGAAGTGCTGAGCAACACCTTGCTGCTGGCCCTCATTTCCTGACGCACCAGAAACAGCGTCGGGCGCAGGGTCATCCGCGCCGCGGCCATCGACGGCGGCAACGGCAAGACGCCGATCAGGTTGATGCCAAGACTGGCCCAAGCGAGCAAGTCGCGTTGCTTGGCGTTCGACAGGGTGACGATGTCACCCAGCGCATCGACCAGCGCCATGATGTTGCCCACCACCGGCAGGAAGCCGGCGTAGTTCTTGATTCGATCAAGCGTGACCACGCCATCCGTAGCCGATTGCAGCCAAGCATCGAAGGTTGCCGCACTGCTGGCGACGTCCTGAATGTCGATGGCATTGAGTGGAACGATGGCAACCTGAGGTTCACGTTTTACAGCAGCTACTTCATTAGTCATGACAGCATCTCACCCGCCAACAGGCCCGGGGTTTTCAAGGAAGGTTTTGGCAGACTCGGTGCAGGCAGGCTCGGCAACTTGCCCGCCTTGCTCGCCGCCCCTAGAAGCCCCGAAGCACTCGGCATTGAGGCACTGGCAAGTTTCGGCAACCCGGCCACCCCGCCCTGCACAACACCCTTCACCTGCTGCGCTGTTTGCATCGCACCTTGCGCCGTCTGCATCGCACTCATCCCTGTTTGCGCCATGTCCTTGCCCTTCTCCAACATCTCCCAGCTCTTGCTCGGCAACACCTGCGCGACCATGGCTTGCACCTGACTTGGCACGTCTTCGGCACCCGGTGGATTCAACGGCCATTCCGGCTTGCCGATGTAACTGCCATCGCTCCAGGTATCCGCCGGATCCTTGCCGAACAGCACTTGCGCCGGCCCCGGTGCGGCGCCGGCGACGCTGGCGAAACCCTTGCCGTCGAGCTTGCCCTTGATGCTTTTGCCCAGCGCATCGATGACTTCGTAATCGCCCTCTTTGATGCCTTGTCGCCCGGCGTACTGGTTGAACAATTCCAGATTGCCCTTGCCCGGTTTCGGCGGTTCCGGGAACACCCCAGCGAGACTTTTCGCGCCGGTGTAGGCGAAGTTCGCCGCGTGCGCGGTGTAAGGGCCGCTGGTGGCGTGGGTGATGCCGCCGGCGTTGTAGGTGGTGGCGCTGCCACCGCCCTGAATCACCAGTTCGGTTTTCGCGGTGATGGTGATGCGGTCGGCGTTGGCGGTGATGTTGAGTTTGGCCAGCAGGTTGATGCTGTCCTTCAGTGCGCGCACGTCGATGTCGCCGGACGCTGCGACAAGCCGCCAGCCCATGCTCTGCACGAACAGGCGCATGCCTCGACTGGCGCTGGCGAGCAGGCGTTTGCCGATCGACAGACTGGTGTGGCCGGTGCTGCTCAGCGCCAGGTGTTCGCCGGTGGCGATGTGGCTGGAGCGCGGCGTGGTCAGGGCAATACCAGCCGGGCTGGCGAGGACCAGATGCGGCTCGGTGAACTCGGGGAATTCGTTGGCGGTGAGGTTGGCCGGGCCGCTGCCGAGCACGCCTTGATGCTGGGCGTGCAGCGCTTTGGCGACGTCGTCCTGATCGCCAGCTTCCTGGGCTTGCAACTCTTTGGCTTGCACGGCAAAACCGTCTTGCTGATCGCTGGCGGTGGCCAAGCGTTCAGCGGTTTCCGGCAGATCTTTGTGGTGCTTGGATTCGTTCGGCCGTGGTTCGGTGGTGATCAGCAAACCAGCGGCCGCACGCACCGCACCGTGGCGGTCGGTTCTAAGTTCAAAACCTTCACCACGCGGCTGACCACCGCTCGGGCGCGGATGGGTCAGATAACCCAGGTTGATCGCACTCGCACCATGATCACTGCGCAGCGCGATGCTGATCTCGCTGGTGGTGTCGTCGATGCGCAGTTCGTTGGCGCGGCTGCCCTTGTATTCCTTGCTCTTGACCGTGGCCAGGGTCTTGAAATCCGGCAGTTTGTACGGCGGCAGATTGGCGCCGTGGTACAGGCAGCCGGTGATCAGCGGCTGATCGGGATCGCCCTCAAGAAAGGTGATCAACACCTCCATGCCGACCCGTGGAATATTGATCGAACCAAAGGTCTCGGCCGCCCAGCTCGATGCGACACGCATCCAGCAACTGGTCATGTCGTCGTGCTTGCCTTCGCGATCCCAGAAGAACTGCACCTTCACGCGGCCGTACTGGTCGCAGTAAATCTCTTCGCCCTCAGGGCCGCAGACCACCGCACTTTGCGTGCCGAGGACTTTCGGTTTCGGGTGATCGAGCGGCGGACGGTACGGCACATCCCACGGGATCGCGCTGAAGCGGTTGCGATAGCCCTGGTGGAAATCGTCCTTGAGGTCGGTGGTGTCGCTGGTCACCGACTCTTCGAGCACTTGCGGCTGCTTGCCTTCGTGGAAGATTTCGGTGAGCAGCCACAGGTCGTTCCAGGTCGAATTGGCGTGGTCGGTCAGGGCGAGGAAATGCCCGCTGACCAGAATCGGCTGATCGCTGTTGCCCTCGGCCAGACGATAGTCGCTGCGATGACGTTCCAGTGCGCGATTGGCCAGATGCTTGCCACGCTCGCGATCGACGAAACGGCCCGGGTAATCGTAGTCCTCGAGGTCCGGTTGCGCGCTGCTTTTGGCGTCGCTCTCCAGCTCGATTTTCGGTTTGACGAAGTCGTAATCGCGACGCGTGGTGCGGCTGGTGCGCGTGGCCAGACGCAGGCCGAAACGCTTGACCACCGGTTTGTCGGCAACCAGTCCGGAGTCCTGCTGATAGGCCACCGGCGCCAATTTCGGGAACACCGTCTGGTCATCACCGAATGTCAGCTTGTGGCCGCTGGACGTGTGCTGGAAGTGGTAGTGAATACCTTCTTCCTCGCACAGCCGCTGGATGAAATCCAGGTCCGACTCGTCGTACTGCACGCAGTAGATCCGTTCCGGATAAATCGCGCTGAGCTGGAAGTGGTAATCGCTGGCGAGGATGCCGTGTTCTTCCAGCACCTGGCTGATGATCTGCTGCACGGTCATCTGCTGGAAAATGCGCTGATTGACTCGATGCGCGAGGTACGCCAGTTGCGGGCGCAGGGAGATTTTGTAGCGGGTCAGACGCTTGCCCGCCTCGCCCTGGGCGATGCTGTAGACCAGCCCGTGGATGCCCGTACCGGTTGGCGACAGCTGAAGAAACGCCAGTTTGTGCAGCACGCTTTCGAGGTTGATCGAGGCCTTTTCACTGACCAGTTCCAGCTCGAATTCGAATGGCGTGTTAAGGGCCTCACGACCGGTGAACGACAGCACTTGAAAGTCGCTGTCGATGCCATCGACGGTCAGATTGAAATGAGGCTGGTTGGCCGGTGAGAACATCCCTTGTTCCTCGCGCAGTGCTGCGACGCGCAACAGCCCTCAAGGGGCTATTGGCAAAAAATTCTTTAGAAGTGAATCCGCCCCGACCAGTCATGCCGATCGGGGCGGTACAACCATCAGCCGTAATTAAACGACTGGAGCACGCCAGTCATCGGAACCCGAAGTACCGGACACTTCGTGGGTCCAGGTGATTTTGCGGTAGGTGAACTGCACTTCTTCCAGGTGGGTGAAGTGCGCGTTGCCTGGATCCTGACAGTTGTGCATTTTGTTGTT
>NZ_JAMDGW010000015.1:0-293009 GCF_028656995.1 Pseudomonas sp. TNT2022 ID642
GCGGTTGGTTAAGATCTTTCGTCTCAACCGAGGCGCGCATTCTACAGCAGCCTCATTTGCTGTCAAGTGATTATTTTCAGAAGTTTTCGAAGAATTCTTCAACAACTTCAACCACTTGCGCCTCCGATCTCTCGTCAGCGGGAGGCGAATTCTACAGCGTTACACGCTGCTGTCAACACCTCTTTTTCAACTTCCTTTCGGCTTCGATGAACTGAAGCAACCTGCTGCCGAAACCTACATAACTCATTGAATCTTAAGGAGTTTTCCGTTTCGACTGCGCCGGAAGTGGGGCGAATTATAGACATCTGAAATCTGCCGTCAACCGTTAATTGCGCTTTTCTTTCAATCACTTGCAGATTGGTTAAAAAGCGACCAGAAACATCCATAGATAGCTAGAAAACACGATCCCTTCTATATAGAAGGGATTGTCAGAGCACCCCAGCCGCCTTCAACTCAGCCACCGCCCCCGCGCCCAAGCCCAGCACACTCTGCAGAACCTCCAGCGTATGCTCACCCAATAGAGGAGGCGCTCGGCGATATTCAACCGGCGTCTGAGACAGACGAATCGGGCTAGCTACTTGGGGCACCATCCCCGCCAACGCATGCGGCAGCTCTATCGACAGGCCACGCGCTTTTACCTGCGGATCCTCAAACACCTGCGACAGATCGTTGATCGGCCCACAAGGGACACCCGCTTGCTCGAGTTCAGCAACCCATTCGCCAGTTGTCTTGAACACCGTCGCCTGACGAATCAGCGGAATCAACACCGCCCGATTGGCCACCCGCAGCTTATTGGTAGAGAAGCGCGGATCGTCAGCCCACTGCGGTTGCCCCGCCACCTCAGCAAACTTGCGGAACTGCCCGTCATTGCCCACGGTAAGAATGAAATCCCCATCGGCCGTAGGAAAGTCCTGATAAGGCACGATGTTCGGATGCGCATTGCCCAGGCGCTTCGGGGCATTGCCCGTCGTCAGGTAGTTCATCGCCTGGTTAGCCAGACACGCAACCTGTACATCCAGCAAAGCCATATCGATGTGTTGACCACCACCGTCGTGATCGCGATGAGCCAGCGCCGCCAGAATCGCCACCGTCGAATACAGACCGGTGAGGATATCCGTCAACGCCACACCCACCTTCACCGGCCCGGCACCTTCATCACCTTCGGGACGACCGGTCAGGCTCATCAGCCCTCCCAACCCCTGAATCATGAAGTCATAGCCGGCACGTTTGGCATATGGCCCGGTCTGGCCGAAACCGGTAATCGAGCAATAGATCAGATTCGGATTGATCGCCTTCAGCGACTCATAATCCAGACCATAAGCCGCAAGCCCACCGACCTTGAAGTTCTCGATGAGGATGTCCGACTTGGCCGCCAGCTCCCGCACCAGCCTCTGCCCCTCAGGACGCGTGAAGTCGATGGTCACCGATTGCTTGTTGCGGTTCGCCGATAGGTAATAAGCCGCCTCCGACGTATTCTCGCCATAGGCGTCCTTAAGGAAAGGAGGCCCCCAGGCGCGAGTGTCGTCACCATTGCCCGGGCGCTCGACCTTGATCACCTCGGCGCCAAGGTCGGCGAGGATCTGCCCGGCCCATGGCCCGGCCAACACTCGCGATAGATCCAGTACCCGCAGATGCGACAGCGCGCCCATGGTCGCTCTCCTATTAATAGAACGCCTGCAGACCGGTTTGTGCACGCCCGAGGATCAGTGCGTGGACGTCGTGGGTACCTTCATAGGTATTCACCACTTCGAGGTTGACCAAATGACGGGCCACGCCGAACTCATCGGAGATGCCATTACCGCCGAGCATGTCGCGCGCCATACGAGCGATATCCAACGATTTGCCGCAAGAGTTGCGCTTCATGATCGAGGTGATTTCGACCGCAGCGGTACCTTCATCCTTCATACGCCCCAGACGCAGGCAACCTTGCAGGGCCAAGGTGATTTCTGTCTGCATGTCGGCCAGTTTCTTCTGGATCAGCTGAGTGGCGGCCAATGGGCGACCGAACTGCTGACGATCCAGGGTGTACTGGCGAGCGGTGTGCCAGCAGAACTCGGCAGCACCCAGTGCGCCCCAGGAGATGCCGTAACGTGCGGAGTTAAGGCAGGTGAATGGGCCTTTCAAGCCGCGCACGTCCGGGAAGATGTTCTCTTCCGGCACAAACACGTTGTCCATGACGATCTCACCGGTGATCGACGCGCGCAGACCGACTTTTCCGTGAATCGCCGGAGCGCTCAGGCCTTTCCAGCCCTTCTCCAGCACGAAGCCACGGATGTCGCCGGCATCGTCCTTGGCCCAGACCACGAACACATCAGCGATCGGGCTGTTGGTGATCCACATCTTCGCGCCGGTCAGGCTATAGCCGCCGTCAACTTTGCGTGCACGAGTAATCATCGCACCTGGGTCGGAACCGTGATTCGGCTCGGTCAGGCCGAAGCAGCCGATCCATTCGCCAGAGGCCAGCTTCGGCAGGTACTTCTGTTTCTGCGCTTCAGTACCAAATTCGTTGATTGGCACCATCACCAGCGAGGACTGCACGCTCATCATCGAGCGGTAGCCAGAGTCGACACGCTCCACTTCGCGAGCAATCAGACCGTAGCTGACATAGTTGAGGCCGCTACCGCCGTATTGCTCAGGGATGGTCGCGCCCAACAGGCCGACTTCACCCATTTCGCGGAAGATCGCCGGGTCAGTCTTCTCATGCCGAAAAGCTTCAAGAACACGCGGTGCGAGGCTCTGTTGAGCAAACTGCTCGGCGGTGTCGCGGATCATGCGCTCTTCTTCGGTGAGCTGTTGATCCAGCAGCAGGGGATCGATCCAGTTGAAGCTAGCTTTACCGCCCATGAGTGTGCCCTCGCAAATCGGGTGAATTAACGTGGCATTGATCCTAGGCGCGGTTCGCCGTCGCGGCAAACGAGGATTTCGCATTCTGTTGTGCTAATTTCTCACTTCGAAACGTCGCGAAATGCCTTTTATGCGGCGCATTAGTGAGGTTGACGTACATGCGCAGGAAGATTCCCAGCACCACCGCCCTGATCAGCTTCGAAGCTGCCGCACGCCACGAGAGCTTTACCCGGGCCGCTGAAGAACTTTCCCTCACCCAAGGCGCCATTTGCCGACAGATCGCCAGCCTTGAAGAGTTCCTCAGTGTGGAACTGTTCCGACGCTCGCGACGCGGGGTAAAACTAACCGAGGCGGGACTTTCCTACAGTCGCCGTGTCGCCACGCAACTGGATGCAGTCGAACGCGACACCTTGTCGGTGATGGGCCAGCAAGGCACCAACGTGATCGAACTGGCGGTGGTGCCGACCTTCGGCACGCAATGGCTGCTACCGCGGCTCAAGGATTTCCAGCTCAAACACCCGGAAGTCACGGTCAACCTGACCAACCGCACCCGGCCCTTTCTGTTTGCCGATACCGAATTCGACGCCGCGATCTATTTCGGCGATGCCGACTGGTCCGGTACCGAATCCCATAGGCTAATGGGTGAAAATCCGATGCCGGTGTGCAGCCCGGCCCTACTCGGAAACGAGACGCTTCTGACAGCCGATGAGATTGCCGATCTGCCACTGCTGCAACAGACCACGCGCCCTTACGCCTGGCGCCAGTGGTTCAACTCGCAGGCCCTGAATATCCCCCGCGACATGACAGGTCCGCGCTACGAGCTATTCTCAATGCTCGCCCAGGCCGCGATGCACGACATGGGCATTGCGCTGATTCCACCGTTCCTGATCCAGCGCGAACTGGCCGAGAAACGTTTGGTGATTGCCAACCCGCAAGCACTCTCGAGCATCAAGGCCTATTACCTGATGATTCCAGAGCGAAAGGTCGAATCGGCGTCACTGAAAGCATTTCGTGACTGGCTGGTAAACCAGGCGCAGAGCTACAGCCTAGAAGGATAAAGGCCTACAACGATAGCTAACCCCGTAGTCAGGAATTTAAAAGCCCTACAGATATAACTATTTGTCGCAATTTCACAGACTGTATCCGAAAGTCGTACAGACGTCCCACAAGCGCCTGCCGACGTGGCTTTGAGCCTTCATCGGCGACGCATTGCTGCCTATTCACGCCACCGATGAGAAATTTTTTCATATTCGGCCAGAATCCTTACAAGGCACGGCCTGCAAGGGATTCAGCTGGCCATCTGCGACATTCGGTCACGGCATGACTTGTAGTTAATTTTCCGTCACCCGTCATAATCCCTTGAAGGGCATAAAGTTCGCCTGCAAAATGCCGCGCCCCGCCCTGATTTGGCGGGATCGTGCTGATCGGCCGCCCCAGTCGCACCATCCGTAGTGCATGGGTTTACTCAATAAGATCACGCAGGAGATTTGACGTGCACATTGGTGTTCCTCTCGAAACCCAGACCGGTGAAACACGGGTTGCTGCAACCCCGGAAACCATTAAAAAGCTGATCAGCCAAGGTCATAAGGTCACTGTGCAAACCGGCGCCGGCGTAAAAGCCAGTGTGGTCGACAGTGCCTATGAAGCGGCAGGCGCAACCATTGGCAGTGCCAATGACGCGTTTGGCGCCGAGCTGATTCTCAAAGTGGTCGCCCCGAGCGATGCCGAACTGACGCTGATCAAGCGCGGTACGGTGCTGGTGGGCATGCTCAACCCGTTCAACAACGAAACCATCGCGAAGATGGTCGAGTGCGGGATTACCGCGTTCGCCCTCGAAGCGGCGCCGCGCACCTCGCGCGCGCAGAGTCTCGATGTGTTGTCTTCGCAAGCGAACATTGCCGGCTATAAGGCTGTGTTGCTGGCCGCCCACCATTACCCTCGCTTCATGCCAATGCTGATGACCGCTGCGGGCACCGTGAAAGCGGCGCGCGTACTGATTCTTGGCGCCGGAGTGGCCGGGTTGCAGGCAATTGCCACGGCGAAACGTCTGGGTGCGGTGATCGAAGCGTCCGACGTGCGTCCGGCGGTAAAAGAGCAAATCGAATCCCTCGGCGCCAAGTTCGTCGATGTGCCTTACGAGACCGATGAAGAGCGTGAATGCGCCGTCGGTGTCGGCGGTTACGCGCGGCCAATGCCAGCGAGCTGGATGCAGCGTCAGGCCCAGGCCGTGCACGAACGCGCCAAACAAGCCGACATCGTCATCACCACCGCGCTGATTCCGGGGCGCAAGGCACCGACGCTGTTGAGCGCGGAGACTGTGGCGCAGATGAAACCGGGCTCGGTGGTCATCGACCTCGCCGCTGCTCAGGGTGGCAACTGCCCGCTGACCGTGGCCGATCAGGTCGTCGTCGAGAATGGCGTGACCATCTGTGGCCCAACCAATCTGGCCGGTGAAGTCGCTGCAGACGCCTCGGCACTGTACGCGCGCAACCTGCTGGACTTCCTCAAGCTGGTGTTCACCAAAGAAGGCCAGTTCGACGTCAACCTCGAAGACGACATCGTCGCCGCGTGCCTGATGTGCCGCGACGGCCAAGTCATCCGCAAAAACGCCTAAGCAGGGATTCAGACGATGGAAGAGCTTATCTCCCCCGGTATCTACAACCTGATCATCTTCGTGCTGGCGATTTATGTCGGTTACCACGTGGTCTGGAACGTTACACCTGCGCTGCACACGCCATTGATGGCAGTGACCAACGCCATCTCGGCGATCGTGATCGTCGGCGCCATGCTCGCGGCCGCACTGACCGTCACGCCGCTGGGCAAAACCATGGGCACCCTCGCCGTGGCACTGGCGGCGGTCAACGTCTTCGGTGGCTTCCTGGTCACCCGCCGCATGCTTGAGATGTTCAAGAAGAAAGCCCCGAAAGTAAAAGAAGAGGCGCCGAAGTAATGAGCATGAATCTCGTCACGACGCTCTACCTGATCGCGTCGATCTGTTTTATCCAGGCCCTCAAAGGCCTCTCGCACCCGACTACTTCGCGGCGCGGCAATCTGTTTGGCATGCTCGGCATGGCGTTGGCGATCCTGACCACCGTAGGTCTCATCTATAAGTTGGGCGCCGAGCTAGCGACCGCCGGTATCGGTTACGTGATCGTTGGCCTGCTGGTCGGCGGCACCGCCGGTTCGATCATGGCCAAACGCGTTGAAATGACCAAGATGCCGGAACTGGTCGCCTTCATGCACAGCATGATCGGTCTGGCAGCGGTGTTCATCGCGATCGCCGCAGTTGTTGAGCCGCAATCGCTGGGTATCGTTAAACAGCTGGGCGACTCGATTCCGGCGGGCAACCGTCTGGAGCTGTTCCTCGGCGCTGCGATTGGCGCTATCACCTTCTCCGGTTCGGTGATTGCGTTCGGCAAGCTGTCGGGCAAGTACAAGTTCCGTCTGTTCCAGGGCGCACCGGTACAGTTCGCCGGTCAGCACAAACTGAACGCTGTGCTGGGGCTGGCGACGCTGGCACTCGGCCTGACCTTCATGTTCACCGGCAACCTCACCGCGTTCGCGCTGATGCTCGCGCTGGCGTTCGTGATGGGCGTGCTGATCATTATCCCGATCGGCGGCGCCGACATGCCGGTGGTGGTGTCGATGCTCAACAGCTATTCCGGCTGGGCGGCGGCCGGTATCGGCTTCTCACTGAACAACTCGATGCTGATCATTGCCGGCTCCCTGGTGGGTTCGAGCGGTGCGATCCTTTCGTACATCATGTGCAAGGCGATGAACCGCTCCTTCTTTAATGTACTGCTCGGCGGTTTCGGCAATACGGCCGATGCAGGTCCTGCCGGTGCGAAAGAAGCCCGTCCGGTGAAATCCGGTTCGGCTGACGACGCAACTTTCCTGCTGACCAACGCCGACACCGTGATCATCGTGCCGGGTTACGGCTTGGCAGTAGCGCGTGCACAGCATGCGCTGAAGGAATTGACCGAAAAGCTGACTCACCGTGGCGTGACCGTGAAGTACGCGATCCACCCGGTTGCCGGCCGTATGCCGGGGCACATGAACGTTCTGCTCGCCGAGGCCGAAGTGCCTTACGACCAAGTGTTCGAGATGGAAGACATCAACTCCGAGTTCGGCCAGGCCGACGTGGTGCTGGTGCTCGGCGCGAACGACGTGGTCAACCCGGCCGCGAAGAACGATCCGAAATCGCCGATTGCCGGCATGCCGATCCTCGAAGCGTTCAAGGCCAAGACCATCATCGTCAACAAGCGCTCGATGGCCAGCGGTTATGCCGGTCTGGACAACGAACTGTTCTATCTGGACAAGACCATGATGGTGTTCGGCGACGCGAAGAAAGTCATCGAAGACATGGTCAAAGCGGTCGAATAATACCCCCGCTGCAATAGCGAACGCCCCGACTCGTCGGGGCGTTTTTGTTTGCGCAAACCGTCGGACAATATGCCGCGTTGTTGCAGATCCAGTAACGGTGTTTTACTTCAAACCCGCTAAATAGACGCCTCGTTTGCGACCTTGGTAGCGGGACAGGCGCCCGTCAAATTCACTAGACTGCGCATCCTGCTACTCGCTTCCCGAGATAATAATCCATGTACCGTGACCGTATTCGCCTGCCTTCGTTGTTGGATAAAGTGATGAGCGCCGCCGACGCCGCCGCTCTGATTGAGGACGGCATGACCGTCGGTATGAGCGGTTTCACCCGTGCCGGCGAAGCCAAAGCAGTCCCTCACGCACTGGCCGAGCGGGCCAAGGTCACGCCGCTGAAGATCAGCCTGATGACCGGCGCCAGCCTGGGCAACGACCTCGACAAGCAACTGACCGAAGCCGGCGTGCTGTCGCGGCGGATGCCGTTCCAGGTCGACAGCACCTTGCGCAAGGCAATCAACGCCGGCCAGGTCATGTTCATCGACCAGCATCTGTCGGAAACCGTCGAGCAACTGCGCAACCAGCAACTGAAGCTGCCGGACATCGCGGTCATCGAAGCCGTAGCCATCACCGAGCAAGGCCACATCGTGCCGACCACTTCAGTGGGCAACTCAGCGAGCTTCGCGATTTTCGCCAAACAGGTGATCGTCGAGATCAACCTGGCGCACAACGCCAACCTCGAAGGTCTGCACGACATCTATATCCCGACTTACCGCCCGACGCGCACGCCGATCCCGCTGGTAAAAGTCGATGATCGCATCGGCAGCACCGCGATTCCGATTCCGCCGGAGAAGATTGTCGCCATCGTCATCACTCAGCAGGCCGATTCGCCGTCCACCGTGTCGTCGCCGGATGTCGACACCAATGCCATCGCCGATCACCTGATCACCTTCTTTAAGCAGGAAGTCGACGCAGGACGCATGACCAACAAGCTCGGCCCGTTGCAGGCGGGGATCGGCAACATCGCCAACGCGGTGATGTGTGGCTTGATCGATTCGCCGTTCGAAGACCTGACCATGTACTCCGAGGTGCTGCAGGATTCGACCTTCGACCTGATCGATGCCGGCAAGCTGAGCTTTGCCTCGGGCAGCTCGATTACGTTGTCGGAGCGGCGCAACAGCGACGTGTTCGGCAATCTGGAGAAGTACAAGGACAAACTGGTGCTGCGTCCGCAGGAGATCTCCAACCACCCGGAAGTGGTTCGTCGGTTGGGCATCATCGGGATCAACACGGCGCTGGAGTTCGACATTTACGGCAACGTCAACTCCACCCACGTCTGCGGCACGCGGATGATGAACGGCATTGGCGGTTCGGGTGACTTCGCGCGCAACGCGCACCTGGCGGTGTTCGTGACCAAGTCGATCGCCAAGGGCGGCGCGATTTCCAGCGTGGTGCCGATGGTCAGCCACGTTGACCACACCGAGCATGACGTCGACATTCTGGTGACCGAGGTAGGTCTGGCGGACTTGCGCGGTCTGGCGCCACGGGAGCGTGCACGAGTGATCATCGATAACTGTGTGCATCCGGACTTCCGTCAGGCGCTGAATGATTACTTCACGAAGGCCTGTGCAATCGGTGGCCACACCCCGCACATCCTGCGTGAAGCGTTGAGCTGGCACATCAACCTGGAAGAAACCGGGCGCATGCTCGCGGTCTGATTCACACAGATAAACCGCCGACGCAAACACAGTTTGCGTCGGCGGACTTTCTCAAGCCCCCTACCTGACAAAAACTGTACTGCTGTACTGGTCATTTCCTACAGGCTTTGCCTACCTTTCCGAGTGAATTGAGCAAAAATGCACCACTTAAGTGCGGACAGGTACAGTTTGCTCAATTTTGACCCGTACACCCCCTATAAACAGTTAACTGGTCACTCACAATACAGTTGAACTGTATCTAGAGAGACTTGGCAAACGAGAGGATCATGGGCACCAGTCAAACCACTACCTGATCCCGCCACAAGCGGAAGGATGTCAACCATGGAACGTACACTCAGTTCCGAACTGTTCTTCGAAGACAAAGCTGTAAACACCCAGGCTTCCCTGCCTCTGCGCGTTATCGCCAACCTGATGTTGTGGCAGCGCCGCATCTCCAGCCGCCATCAACTGGCTCGTCTGGATTCGCGTCTGCTGGCTGACGCCGGTATCAGCGAAGCACAACGCTACGAAGAGCTGAGCAAGCCGTTCTGGCGCTAAGTAGCGTCGCTGGCTCTGGTCGTTAGACCCACCGCCAGCAACCCGAATTGAACAAACAAAACCCGTCGTGGGAAACCACGACGGGTTTTGTCGTTCTAGGCTCTGGAAATCTCAATACAGCTATCTGGATTGCCGACCAGTACAGTTAAACAAAATAGAAGTCTGGACAAGTACAATTTCATCCCGCTGTATCTGCCTCTTCTTCTGTCCCAGGCTCAACATGACCTTCCGCCTTCACCGGCAATAAGGAACACGTCATGAATGACTTACAGGATGTTTCAGAAAACTTCAGCCAGCCCTACCCTCGCCCAAACGCTCTGCGTCGCCTGTTTCTAGGGCTTCGGGTCAGCCTGGCACGCGCCAGAACGCGGCGACTGCTGGCTCAACTGGATGGCCGTGACCTCGCCGATCTTGGCCTCAGCCACGCCGATCGCCTCCATGAACTGGATAAACCCTTCTGGCGCTAGCATTCTGCCCACTGTGCGAATCCCGCAAAGCAGGCCTAATATCCACACAGAACGTGGCGAATGCTGTGTCACTGGCGTCTGACTCCTCAGATACCGAGCCACCTCTCTCTACGGTTTATCCACAGGAGTTACATCATGTCCCGTCTTCGTCTGCTCAGTGCCGCCGCCCTGCTGGCCGTGGCTGCCAACGCCAGCGCCACCAGCTTCATCGTGACCACCGACGCCGTTGTCGGCGCTCTGAAATCCTCTTCCGACGCCACCTCCGACGTCACTTCGTCGTTCCGTGACGACAAAATTGTCCTTGCCGCCCGTGACGACGCCGCCAGCTTCGTGGCCAGCGAAGGCGAAATCCGTGGCGTGAAACTGGAAAGCGCACTGGATCACATCCGTCACCAGGCGCCACAGCTGCAAGCCACTGACGCACAACTGGCGCAAGCCATCCTGACGATCTAAGCGTCAGGTGCAAATCGGGACACGCCCGTCGTGTCCCGATGTTTCGGCGCTGGCTCTGGCCCGGGCATTGCGCTAGCCTTTGGGCTCACCAAAAATTACCGAGTCCGATGCGCTTTCTTCCAAATCTACTGATTCCCTCCCTATTGTTCACCGCCTGCTGGACGGCGCCGGTCAATGCCTTTGATGCTTTCAACGCATCGACGCAAGGCACCGTCGTCAGTGGTTACGCCACCAGCATGGTGTCTTCCGCGCCTTTCGACCGTAAACTGCTGCTCGCCGCTCACGATGACGCGGCTGCATTTGTTGCCAGTGACGGTGAATGGCGAGGTGCCCGTCTGGAATCCGCGCTGCATTACCTGCGCAAAACCCGGCCGAAACTTCATGTCAGCGACCTTGAACTGGCAGAGGCAATTCTCGTCCAATAGTTATCCTGTACCCCCGTTATCCTTGCCCCTTCGGAGTCGTTCCATGCGTAGCCCGCTGATTGCTGCCGCCCTTGGCCTGTTTTTGTTGGCCGACGTGGCCCAGGCGCACACCCTGGTAGCCACCAGTAACATCATCGTTCGTGCCTCCCAGCGCACCATCGATTTCACCTCCGACACCACCACGTCGATTCGCGATTCGAAAATCATCCGCGAAGCACACGACGACGCTGCCAGTTTCGTCGCTACTAACGGTGATATCCGTGGCGCGCATCTGGAGGCGGCGATCAATACCTTGCGCACCCGCGTGCCGGAAGCGCGTGACGCCAGTGATCAGGTGCTCGCCGAAGCCATACTCGCACTGTGAAGTCACTCGGCACCTGGCTGCTGGCCGGGGCGTTGTTGTTGCTTGGCAACAGCGCCCACGCCGGCCTGCAATTGCAGCTCAAGACCGACGGTCTGAGCCCCGCCCAACAACAGGCCAGCCAGGCGCTGATCGATGAGGCGATGCAAAAGCTGCCGCCGAGCTTTATCGAGCGGCTGGATCGGCGCATCGATGTCGGCTGGACCGACGACATGCCCGCCAACGCCTACGGCCAGGCAACGCTGGTCGCCGAACTCGATCTGAATCGCAAACTGCTCGCCAGCCTTACCGATGGCAGCGCGGCCAAGGAAAAAACCAATCGCCCCCACGGCACTGTGCGTCAGGAACTGCTCGCCACGGTGCTGCATGAAATCACCCACATTTATGATCGCGCGCGCCTGTGGCCGACTGCCGAACGCACGCTGATCCAGCGTTGCACCCGACGCTTCAACAGCGCCGGGCTGATCGGCATACCCGACGAGTGTCGCGGTCAGAACGGCCGGCGCTTCACCCTCAGCGATGACCCGCGCCTGCTCGACCTCGCCGGTTGGCAGCAATACGTCGGCCGTCGGGGTGAACGCGAACAACACAACCGGCAGATCGCGCGTAGCCCGGACCTGTACGAAATATCCAGCCCCAAGGAGTTCGTCGCGGTCAACATGGAGTATTTCCTCCTCGACCCGAGCTATGCCTGCCGTCGCCCGGCGCTGTATCGCTATTACCAGGAGCACTTCGGCTGGGCGCCGCCAGCCAAGGACGCCTGCAGCAAGACCTTCTCCTTCCTCAATGCCGGCAACGACTTCGCCAAGCAACCCTTGGGGCAGGTCGATCCCGAGCGGGTCTACGCCGTTGACTACCTATTGGCCGAGGCCAATCAGAACTGGGTCAGCCGCTGGGGCCACAGCATGTTGCGCTTGGTGATCTGCGCACCGGGTCGCCCGCGCGGGCCGGATTGCCGGCTCGATCTGGACCAGCATCTGGTGTTGTCCTACCGCGCCTTTGTCGGCGATGTACAGCTGTCGAGCTGGGACGGACTGGTCGGCAAATACCCGTCGCGGCTGTTCGTGCTGCCGCTCGCGCAGGTCATCGACGAATACACCAAGACCGAACTGCGCAGCCTCGCTTCCGTGCCGCTGAACCTGTCACGGGACGAGATCGAAGGCGTGGTCGAACACGCCGCCGAGATGCACTGGAGCTATGACGGCAACTACTTCTTCCTCTCCAACAACTGTGCGGTAGAAGGCCTGAAGCTGTTGCGCAGCGGCAGTAACAACGCGCAGCTCACCGGCCTCGACAGCATCATGCCCAACGGTTTGCTGGAAGTGCTCAAGGGCCGCGGTCTCGCCGATACCAGCGTATTGGATGATCCGAAAGAAGCGTTGCGTCTGGGTTACCGCTTCGACTCGTTCCGCGATCGCTATCAGGCGATGTTCGATGTGCTGAAGAAGCAATTGCCGATCAAGCAGAACACCGTTGAGGAATGGCTTTCACTGACAGCCGAAGAGCGCCGTGAATGGTTCGAACGCGCCGACTTACGGACCAGCGCCGCCCTGCTGCTGTTGGAGCAGGCCAGTTATCGACGCCAGTTACTGCTGGCTCAGGATGAGGTCAAGCAGCGTTACCTCGGCGCACGGGAGCTGGAAAACGGCGGTATGGACAAGGCCAATGCGACCTTGCAGGAGATTCTCGCCAACAGCGGATTTCTTAGCCGTCCGGCGGAATTGCTCGACTCCAAGGGCTACGGATTGCCACAGCCGACCGAATTCAATCGACTCGAAGCCGAGAGCAGCCAGCGGCAGAAGAAGCTGCTGGCACTGTCCGGTGATCTGGACGCAGAAGTGCGCAAGTTGCTGGAGCCCAAACGCGCTGCCGAGATTGCCGCCAGCGAGGAGAATGTGAAGCAGATCGGCGCGCATTTGCGCAAATTGCACAAAGCCTCGGGCGGACTGGAATTGCCCTGAAAAAAAGATCGCAGCCATTGGCTGCGATCTTTTTTATTGCCTGCAGATCAGTACAAAACCCCATCGAGAATTTCGTAAATGATCCCGGTACCCACCGCGATCAGCACAATGTCGCCCCCCGCCCGGCGCCATTCGTAGCCCGGATACACCGGCAAACGACCTAACGCGCGATTATCCAGACGCTCGCCGTAATAGCCGTGCGGCAACGGCCGGCCACGCTCCAGATGAATCCCCGGAGGCGGCGGTGCACCGCGCACGAAGTAGCCATGATTGTCGCGGATGGTCTGGCGCACTGGACCAAAGTCACGCGGTGGCGGGCCACCTCGATGATCATTTTGCGGACCACGGTGATCGTCACCGTGATTGTCGCCACGGTTATCGTAATGGCCCTGCTGCGGGCCGCCGTGGTCGTGATCATCGCGCGGGTCGGCGCTGGCCAGCAGCGGCGTCGCGCTGATCATCAGCACGCCCAGTCCGGCAATCAGACGTTTCGGCATTTTCATCGGGTCTTTCCTCACGGCACAAACAGCAAAAAGGGCTTCAGAACGATGTTCTGAAGCCCTCGGTCTTGCTCATTTAGTCTGTGCCGGGAGGCGCTAATTCCTCTGTATCAGGAACTTTACCTTCAGCTGACGCGGGCCTTACGCACGCCTTCGGACAGCGCCGAACACAGGCTCAGCACACCGTCGACGGCTTGAGCTGGCGTGGTCGCGTTGGCAATGTGATCGATCAATGCCGAACCCACCACCACACCATCGGCCAGACGTGCGATGGCCGCTGCTTGCTCCGGCGTACGGATGCCGAAACCGACGCTGATCGGCAGATCGGTATGACGACGCAGACGAGTCACCGCCTCTTCGACATGCTCCAGCGTCGCCGCGCCAGCACCGGTCACACCGGCGACCGACACGTAGTAAACAAAACCGGAGCTGCCATTGAGCACTTTCGGCAGACGCGCATCGTCAGTGGTCGGCGTGGTCAGACGGATAAAGTCCAGACCGGCCGCCTGAGCTGGATCGCACAGTTCGGCGTTGTGCTCAGGCGGCATGTCGACCACGATCAGGCCATCGACACCGGCCTCTTTCGCCTCAGCAATGAAGCGCGGCACGCCATACATGTGGATCGGGTTGAAGTAGCCCATCAGCACCAGCGGCGTGTCGCTGTTGCCTTCACGGAACTCGCGAACCATTTGCAGGGTTTTCACCAGGTTCTGCTTGGCGCCCAAGGCACGGATGTTCGCCAGTTGAATCGCCGGGCCGTCGGCCATCGGGTCAGTGAACGGCATGCCCAGCTCGATCACGTCGGCGCCCGCGCCCGGCAAGCCCTTGAGGATCGCCAGGGAAGTGTCGTAATCCGGATCACCGGCGGTGACGAAGGTCACCAGCGCGGCGCGGTTCTGTTCTTTGAGGTCGGCAAAACGGGTTTGCAGGCGGCTCATCAGTGTTTCTCCTGCTTAGACTGTTCCATGTGATGCATGACGGTCTGCATGTCTTTGTCGCCACGGCCGGAGAGGTTGACCACCATCAGGTGATCCTTAGGCAGCTTCGGCGCACGTTTGAACACTTCAGCCAAGGCGTGAGCGCTTTCCAGTGCTGGAATGATCCCTTCCAGACGGCAGCATTTGTGGAACGCGTCGAGGGCTTCGTCGTCGGTCACCGAGGTGTATTGAACGCGGCCGATGTCATGCAACCAGGCGTGTTCCGGGCCGATGCCCGGATAGTCGAGGCCGGCGGAAATCGAGTGGGCGTCGATGATCTGGCCATCGTCGTCCTGCAGCAGGAAAGTACGGTTGCCGTGCAGCACACCCGGAACGCCACCATTCAGGCTGGCCGCGTGCTTGCCGGTTTCGATGCCGTAACCCGCCGCTTCAACGCCGATGATTTCAACGCTCTTGTCGTCGAGGAACGGGTGAAACAGGCCCATCGCGTTGGAGCCGCCACCGATGCACGCCACCAGGCTGTCCGGCAGACGACCTTCCTGCGCCTGCAACTGATCGCGGGTTTCCTTGCCGATGACGGCCTGGAAGTCGCGAACCATCGCTGGGTATGGATGTGGGCCGGCCACGGTGCCGATCAGGTAGAAGGTGCTGTCGACGTTGGTCACCCAGTCACGCAGCGCTTCGTTCATCGCATCTTTCAGGGTGCCAGTGCCGGCCACGACCGGAATTACTTCAGCGCCCAGCAGCTTCATGCGGAACACGTTGGCCTGCTGACGTTCGATGTCAGTGGTGCCCATGTAGATCACGCAATCCAGACCGAAACGTGCCGCAACAGTGGCAGTGGCCACGCCGTGCATGCCGGCGCCGGTCTCGGCGATGATGCGTTTCTTGCCCATGCGCCGCGCCAGCAGGATCTGGCCGATGCAGTTGTTGATCTTGTGCGCGCCGGTGTGGTTCAGCTCTTCGCGCTTGAGATAGATCTTGGCGCCGCCGCAGAACTCGGTCAGGCGTTCAGCAAAATACAGCGGGCTCGGACGTCCGACATAATCACGCTGGAAGTAGGCCAATTCTTCTTTGAATGCCGGATCTTCCTTGGCCGCTTCGTATTCGCGGGCCAGATCGAGGATCAACGGCATCAGGGTTTCTGCCACGTAACGGCCACCGAACGAGCCGAACAGGCCGTTATCGTCCGGGCCGTTACGCAGATCAGAGGTGTTCGAAGTCTGGGTCATGGGTCGCTCCAGGTGAATTCGGGTCAAAAGACAATGACGACCACTCTACCCCTGACCTTCCAGGCTGAAAACCGATAAGATCGCCACAACCTGTCAGGAAAACTCACAGATACCATGAGCCACGACCTTCCTCCGCTGAACGCCTTGCGTGCGTTCGAAGCCACCGCCCGGCTGAACAGTGTCAGTCAGGCAGCCGAACAGCTGCACGTTACCCACGGAGCGGTCAGTCGTCAGCTCAAGGTGCTGGAAGAGCACCTGGGTGTCAGTCTGTTCGTCAAGGATGGGCGCGGCTTGAAACTCACAGATGCCGGCATGCGATTACGCGATGCCAGTGGCGAAGCGTTCGACCGGTTGCGCAGCGTCTGTGCAGAGCTGACGCAAAGCACCGCTGATGCGCCGTTCGTCCTGGGTTGCTCTGGAAGTCTGTTGGCCCGCTGGTTTATTCCGCGTCTGGGGCGATTGAATGCGGATCTGCCGGACTTGCGTCTGCACCTGTCGGCGGGTGAAGGCGATCTCGATCCTCGCCGCCCGGGACTGGACGCTTTGCTGCTGTTCGCCGAACCACCGTGGCCTGCGGATATGCAGGTTTATGAACTGGCGGCAGAACGCATCGGCCCGGTCATGAGCCCATTGTTCAGTGGTTACCAACGCCTGCAAAGCGCGCCAGCCTCAGCATTGCTTAATGAACCGCTGCTGCACACTACTTCCCGCCCGCAAGCCTGGCCAAGTTGGGCACAGCAAAACCACCTCGATGCCAAAGCATTGAAGTTGGGGCAAGGTTTCGAGCATTTGTATTACTTGCTGGAAGCGGCAGTGGCAGGCCTTGGCGTGGCAATCGCGCCTGAGCCGCTGGTGACGGAAGATTTGAAGGCCGGTCGCCTGGTTGCGCCGTGGGGCTTCTGTGAAACCCCGGCGCAACTGGCGTTGTGGCTACCCAAGCGCGCCGCAGACGGGCGCGCCCGGCAACTGGCGCAATGGCTCAAGAACGAGCTGCGCCAGAGCGATCACTCGCCGCGCTTGAACAGCAAGTAAGCCGCGAGCAGACCAATCGCACCGACCGCCACACCGGCCGTCGTCCACGGATGCTCCTGGGCGTAATCACGGGTGGCAATCCCGGTTTCGCGGGTTTTCACTTTGACTTCTTCATAGGCATCGCTGAGCAGGTGACGCGAATGTTTCAGCGCGCTCTCGGCATTGCTTTTCAGCGCCTTGAGGGTCTTGCGCGACTCGTCCGAAGCGTCGTCCTTCAGGCTTTCCAACGATTTGAGCAGACTCTCGATCTCGGCTTCCATGCTTTGCAACGAGGCTTTACGTAAAGAGGTGTTGGCCATGGTGGCTCTCCTGCATTGGTGATGAGTGGCGTGTGTTGGTTGGGACTTCAGCGGTTTGAGAAAGTGCAGAAAATCTGAACTTCGCCTGCGCAAAGCCACCGAAATCAACAGTGCAGATTCACTGCTAGTCTCAAATCCACACGCCAAGGAGATCGTTATGAGTGACCATCACACGTACAAGAAAGTAGAGCTGGTCGGTTCGTCCGCCAGCAGCATCGAAGACGCCATCAACAACGCGCTGGCCGAAGCCAACAAGAGCATCAAGCATCTTGAGTGGTTTGAAGTGGTCGACACCCGTGGCCATATCAAGGACGGTAAGGCTGCGCACTTTCAGGTGACGCTGAAAGTCGGCTTCCGCATTGCCAGCAGCTGAGTTTGGTCTAGTCTTCTGAACTTGCGCGCTGGCCGAGTGCCATAGGAATGGCAAAGCGCTACAGGGTGAGTGCATCGGGTCAACGCTCGATGCCCGCCTCTTTTAATCCGACCAGGGAGTGCGACCGATGAAGAAGTTCATGTTGGCAGTAGGTTTGTTGAGCCTTGCCGGTGGTGCGTTTGCTGCCGGCAAGCCTTGTGAAGAGCTGAAAAGCGAGATCGCGGCGAAAATTGATGCCAAAGGTGCGTCCAATTACTCGCTGGAGATTGTCGATAAAGGCGCAGCGGCTGACGGTAAAGTGGTCGGCACCTGCGAAGGTGGCACCAAGGAAATCGTCTACAAACGCGGTTGATCGCGCCTGAAATACAAAAGCCGACGCCAATGCGTCGGCTTTTTTGTGTCTCATGTAGGAGCTGCGGCACGCTGCGATCTTTTGATCTTGCTTTAGAAAACAAGGATCAAAAGATCGCAGCCTCGTTTCACTCGACAGCTCCTACGGGGGGCCGCGCGTTATCCCTTCATGACTTGTGCCAGCAATTCGTAGGAATGCACGCGATCAGCATGCTCATACAAATCACTGGTAAAAATCAGCTCATCCGCCTGTGTCTGTTCAACCAACACCTCCAGCTTGGCGCGAATCTTCTGCGGGCTGCCGACCATCGCCAGACCGAGGAAATCCCCCACCGCCTCACGCTCATGGGGCAACCACAGGCCATCCATGGTTTTCACCGGCGGACGCTGCACCAGACTCTGCCCACGCATCAACGCGAGAATGCGCTGGTACACCGAGGTCGCCAGGTAATCGGCTTGTTCATCGGTATCCGCAGCCACCAGCGGCACACCGAGCATCACATAGGGCTTGTCGAGCACCGCCGACGGCTTGAAGTGATTGCGATAAACGCGGATCGCCTCGTGCATGAAGCGCGGGGCGAAATGCGAGGCGAAGGCGTAAGGCAAACCGCGCTCACCGGCCAGTTGCGCACTGAACAGACTGGAACCGAGCAACCAGATCGGCACATTGGTGCCGGTGCCCGGCATGGCAATCACACGCTGATCCGGGGTACGCGGGCCGAGGTAGCGCACCAGTTCGGCGACGTCTTCGGGGAAATCATCGGCGCTGCCGGAGCGTTCGCGGCGCAGCGCCCGAGCTGTCATCTGATCGGAACCGGGCGCGCGGCCCAGACCGAGGTCGATCCGCCCTGGATACAGGCTTTCCAGGGTGCCGAACTGCTCGGCGATCACCAGCGGCGCATGGTTGGGCAGCATCACGCCGCCGGAGCCGACACGAATGGTCGACGTTCCGCCCGCCAGATAGCCCAGCAAAACCGAGGTCGCGGAACTGGCGATGCCGTCCATGTTGTGGTGTTCAGCCACCCAGAACCGCGTGTAGCCGAATTTCTCGACATGCTGCGCCAGGTCCAGCGAGTTGCGCAGCGACTGCGCCGGGCTGCCGTTCTCGCGCACCGGCACCAGATCGAGGGTGGAAAATTTTACGTCGGACAGTTGCTTCATAAACCTGCGTCTCCGAGTCGGGAGGCAGGTTGTTGATACGAACGAAAACCTGCCGAATTCATAAGCGTGTTTTATGCAATGAGGGCATATACCCGAGTTTCAATAGCCGAGTCGAAATTTCCTACTAAAAAAGTCAACGATTCAACCGGGCTGAACTTTGTTCCGGCGTCTATCCTCAGAAGCCTTGCAAGCAAAAACCACGACGACGCGGCGTTTCCGCGCCAGAGACGAGGAGGAAGACATGGCTATCGTGAAGAAAGCATCCGCACATTGGGCAGGTGATCTGAAAACCGGTATCGGCTCGATTTCCACTGAAACCGGCGTACTCAGAGAAGCCCCCTACGGTTTCAAGGCGCGCTTCGAAGGCGGCAAGGGCACCAACCCGGAAGAACTGATCGGCGCGGCGCATGCCGGTTGTTTCTCCATGGCGTTTTCGATGATTCTGGGCGATGCGGGCCTGAAGGCCGACAGCATCGATACCAATGCGGAAGTGACCCTCGATCAGGTTGACGGCGGCTTCGCGATCACCGCGGTGAAGCTGATCCTCAAGGCGAAAATCCCGGGGGCGACGCAGGCGCAATTCGAAGAGCTGAGCAACAAGGCCAAGGAAGGGTGCCCGGTGTCCAAGGTACTGAATGCGAAGATCACCCTCGAGGCTTCGCTGGTCAGTTGATTCGGCGCTGGCTGATCTGGCGCCTTCGCGAGCAGGCTCGCTCCCACAGGGATTCGTGTGGCACACAGTTCCAATGTGGGAGCGAGCCTGCTCGCGAAGGTGATTTTAAAATCAACACAAGGTTTGAAACCTTCAGCACAACTTGTGAGCGAAGGCAGAACCCTCGCTGTCAAAATATGATCGAATACACGACAGCAGCTTCAGCGCACATCCGTGCGCGCTGCCTCAGGGAGCTTCACTCATGAAACGTATTGGCTTGGCGATCCTCTGCAGTGCACTGGCCACTTCTGTCATTGCGGCACCCAAAGACTGTGAAGAACTGAAAAAAGAAATCGAAGTGAAGATTCAGGCCAAAGCCGTGCCCTCATACACGCTGGAAATCGTCAGCAAGGAAGAGGCGGCCAAACACGACATCGCCATGGTGGTGGGTTCGTGTGAGAACGGCACCAAAGCAATCATCTATCAGAAGAACGACTCCTGATAACGCTTAAGGCACGCAGTTGATCTGCCGTTCTTCGGCAACGATCTGCCCCTGACGATTGATCAACCGGGCGCTTGGCGTGAAGGCCAGCGACCGTGCTTCGAGCCGGTAACGTTGCCCGGCTTCGAAGTGGTCATAAGGCACGGTCATGTAGCACAGGCGTTCCTGCGGATCGGTATCCATTCCCTGACCGCCGCCGAAGATCTCGAAATCAAAGCGAACCGTCAGCTCATGACTGCCCGGCGCGACCTGAAAAAAGCGCCCGTCCTGCAGGCGCACATTGTCCAGCCGTTCCGCCATCAGCACTTTGCCACCGGGTGTCGGCATCGCAAAGTCGACCCAGGCTTTGCCGGGATCCGCCGCTGGCAGCGGGCTCTGACAGCCGGCAAGCAGACTTGCAGCGAGCAACAACGTCAACCTGCGCATGATCAAATGTCCTGTGATTTGGACATCCAGCATACCGCCGATCAGGTCTTCTGGCAGCCCGCCGGTGTACCCTGCCCAACGACTTTGCGCTGCTCATCATAAAGCTTGGCCCAAGGCCGGAAACCGATGCTGCCCGCCTGCAACTGATAACGCTGGCCGGCATTGAAATCCTTGAATTTCACGTTCAACTGGCAATCGCGCCACAACGGCTCGGCATCAGGGCCGATATTGGTCGCTTCCACCGGAAACTGATAACGCACCTTCAGCTCATGGCTGCCGGGCTGCACTTCAAAATAGCGTTTGTCGGCGGTCGCCTGAGTATCGACCTGCAGCGCTTGCAGCGCCGTGTCCTGCTGCCGGGCATCAAGATCGATCCAGGCTTGCGAAGGGTCAGGATCGGGCATTCCGAATCCGGCACAACCGGCCAGCGTCAGCAGGCCTCCTGACAGCATTAACATGCGCATAGCAGTGCTCCTTTAGGCGGGATAGTCTTGCGAGCAGACTCTCCGGGGGATTTCTTATTTTGAGCAGGCCGATTCCAAGCCTTGGGTTACTTGATCGCGTTTTTCGGGTTTTGTTTCCGGGTGTGTTGTTTTTGTTGCTCAACGGTTGCGCCAGCGTCAGCTATTACGCTCAGTTGGCCAGCGGTCAGCTGCAATTGCTGCGGGCGCGCGAGCCTGTGGAAAAGGTAATCGATGACCCGAGCCGCGACGCCACACTGCGCGCACACCTGGCGCAATCGCAAAAGGCCCGCGCCTTTGCCAGCGAGCATCTGCACTTGCCGGACAACCAGAGCTATCGCCTGTACGCCGACATCCATCGACCGTATGTGGTGTGGAATGTGTTCGCCACTCAGGAGTTCTCCCTGACGCCGCAGAATCATTGCTTTCCGATTGCCGGGTGTGTGGCCTATCGCGGTTACTACAGCCAGAGTGCGGCGCGGGGTGAAGCGGCGATTCAGCGCCTGCAGGGCATGGACGTGTCGATTGGCGGCGTTGAGGCCTATTCGACGCTGGGCTGGTTCAACGACCCGATCCTTAACTCGATGATGGGCTGGGGTGATGAGCGCCTGGCCACGCTGATCTTTCACGAACTGGCGCATCAGCGCTTCTATGTAAAGGATGACACCGAGTTCAACGAGTCCTTTGCCACGTTTGTCGAGCAGGAGGGCACGCGGCAGTGGCGGGCGTTTCGTGGGTTGCCGGCGGACACCGATTCGCGGCTGAAGCAGCGCGATCAGTTTATTGAATTGGTACTCCAGACCCGTTCACGACTGGAGAAGCTCTATGCGCAACCATTGCCGTTTGAGCAGATGCGCGAACGCAAAGCGGCAGAGTTCGAACAGTTTCGCCGGGACTATCGGGTGAAGCGAGACACCCAGTGGGCTGGGGACAAGCGTTACGACGCTTGGGTGAATGCGCCGCTGAATAATGCGCGGTTGTTGCCGTTTGGGCTGTATGACCAGTGGGTGCCGGCGTTTGCGGCGTTGTTCAAAAAGGTCGGGGGGGATTGGATGAGGTTTTATGCGGAGGTGGAGAAGTTAGGGGAGCTGCCGGCCGCTGAGCGCAAAGCGGCGCTGAAAGCGTTGGCAGACTCTCAGACCTTTCGTGGCTGAATTGGCCTCATCGCTGGCAAGCCAGCTCCCACAGGGACAGCGGTGAACCTGAGTACATCACTCACCTGTGGGAGCTGGCTTGCCAGCGATGGCGTACTGATCAGCGCTGCAGAAACGCCTGATGTAACTCGTCCAGCGTTTCAAAGTGATAAGCCGGCGCCTCCGCGCTCAACTCTTCAAAACTGCCAAACCCATAACCGACCGCCGCCGCATCCAGGCCATTGCTGCGCGCCCCGATCAGGTCATGCTTACGATCGCCGATCATCAGCGTATTCGCCGGGTCCAGCCCTTCTTCCGCCATCAAGTGCGCAATCAACTCAACCTTGTTGGTGCGCGTGCCGTCCAGCTCGCTGCCATAGATCACCTTGAAGTGCCGGGCGAAATCAAAGTGCCGGGCAATCTCACGGGCAAATTCCCATGGCTTCGAGGTGGCGATGTACAACTGCCGTCCTTGGCCACTGAGGGTTTCCAGCAAGGGCGTCACGCCCTCAAATACGCGGTTCTCATACAGACCAGTGACCTTGAAGCGCTCACGATAGAAATTCACCGCCTGCCACGCCTTGGCCTCGTCAAACTCATAGAACTGCATAAATGCCTGCAACAACGGCGGGCCGATGAAATGCTCGAGTTTGCTCAGATCCGGCTCATCGATACCGAGCTTGGCGAGGGCGAACTGGATGGAACGGGTGATGCCCTCACGCGGGTCGGTCAGGGTGCCATCGAGGTCGAACAGTACGGTTTGGTAATGCATGAGTATTCCTGAGCAGTCGCGAATTCGATTCAGAGTGTGTCGTAGCCTTCGGCCAGATGCAGGTCCTTGAGCTTCACGTAGTTCGCCGCGCTGTAGGTGAAGAAGGCCTTTTCCTTATCAGTGAGCGGACGCACCTGCTTCACCGGGCTGCCCACATAAAGGAAGCCGCTTTGCAGATGCTTGCCCGGCGGCACCAGGCTGCCGGCGCCAATGATCACATCGTCTTCGACCACCGCACCGTCCATGACGATGCTGCCCATGCCGATCAGCACGCGGCTGCCGACGCTGCAGCCATGCAGCATGACTTTGTGGGCGATGGTCACGTCATCGCCGATCAGCAGCGGGAAGCCGTCCGGGTTGAACGGGCCGGCGTGGGTGATGTGTAGCACGCAGCCGTCCTGGACGCTGGTGCGCGCGCCGATACGGATGCGGTGCATGTCGCCACGGATCACGGTCAGCGGCCAGACAGAGCTGTCTTCACCGATTTCGACGTCGCCGATAACCACCGCCGAGGCGTCGACAAACGCGCCTTTGCTCAGGCTGGGGGTGTGATTCTGGTACTTGCGAACGGACACGATAATTTCTCTCTCTGTCGCCGATAGCTGCGGTGAATGCCGATTGTAATTAAGATGGGGCAATGTTTCCCCAGCCAAGGTGCCAACCGTGAGCGTGAACAACCCTCTGCTGCAGTCCTACGACCTGCCACCGTTCTCCACGATCCGTGCCGAACACGTCCTGCCCGCCATCGAAACGATCCTGGCCGACAACCGCGCCGCCATCGCCGAAATTCTCAAGACTCAAGGCCAGAACCCTACATGGGCCGGCCTGGTTCTGGCGATGGACGAACTTAACGATCGCCTCGGCGCTGCCTGGAGCCCGGTCAGCCACCTCAACGCCGTGTGCAACAGCGCCGAACTGCGCGAAGCCTACGAATCGTGCCTGCCAGCCCTGAGCGCCTACTCCACCGAGATGGGCCAGAACCGCGAACTGTTCCAGGCCTATGAAGCGCTGGCCAACAGCCCGGAAGCCGCCGGTTTCGACGTGGCGCAAAAGACTATTCTGGAACACGCCCTGCGTGATTTCCGTCTGTCGGGTATCGACTTGCCGGAAGCCGAGCAAAAGCGCTATGCTGAAGTGCAGAGCAAACTGTCCGAGCTGGGCAGCCGCTTCTCCAATCAATTGCTCGACGCCACCCAGGCGTGGACCAAGCACGTCACCGACGAAGCCGCCCTCACCGGCCTGACCGATTCGGCCAAGGCGCAGATGGCGGCCGCTGCACAGGCCAAAGGCCTCGATGGCTGGCTGATCACCCTGGAATTCCCAAGCTACTACGCGGTGATGACCTACGCGCAAGACCGTGCGCTGCGTGAAGAAGTCTACGCCGCCTACTGCACCCGCGCCTCGGATCAAGGCCCGAACGCCGGCCAGAATGACAATGGCCCGGTGATGGAAGAGATCCTCGACCTGCGCCAGGAACTGGCCAAGTTGCTGGGTTTTGCCAGCTTCTCCGAGCTGAGCCTGGCGACGAAAATGGCCGAGTCCAGCGATCAGGTGCTGAGCTTCCTGCGTGATCTGGCCAAGCGCAGCAAGCCGTTTGCCGCACAGGATCTGCAACAGCTGCGCGCCTATGCCGCCGAACAAGGCTGCGCTGATCTGCAAAGCTGGGACAGCGGTTTCTACGGCGAGAAGCTGCGTGAACAACGCTACAGCGTCGCCCAGGAAACCCTGCGCGCCTACTTCCCGATCGACAAAGTGCTGGGTGGTCTGTTCGCCATCGTTCAACGTCTGTACGGCATCGAGATCGCTGAACAGAAAGGCTTCGATACCTGGCACCCGGACGTGCGCCTGTTCGAGATCAAGGAAAACGGTCAGCACGTCGGCCGCTTCTTCTTCGATCTCTATGCCCGCGCCAACAAGCGTGGCGGTGCGTGGATGGACGGCGCTCGCGATCGGCGTCGTACCGTCGACGGCGTGCTGCAAAGTCCGGTGGCCAATCTGGTGTGCAACTTCACCCCGGCCGACAGCGGCAAGCCTGCGCTGCTGACCCACGATGAAGTGACCACGCTGTTCCACGAATTCGGGCATGGTTTGCATCACCTGCTGACCCGCGTTGATCACGCCGGTGTTTCCGGCATCAACGGCGTGGCGTGGGATGCGGTCGAGCTGCCAAGCCAGTTCATGGAAAACTGGTGCTGGGAGCCGGAAGGCCTCGCGCTGATTTCCGGTCACTACGAAAGCGGCGAGCCGCTGCCGCAGGACCTGCTGGAAAAAATGCTCGCGGCGAAGAATTTCCAGTCCGGCCTGATGATGGTCCGTCAGCTCGAGTTCTCGCTGTTCGACTTCGAATTGCACGCCACCCACGGTGACGGCCGCAGTCCGCTGCAAGTGCTCGAGGGCGTGCGTGACGAGGTGTCGGTGATGCGTCCACCGGCCTACAACCGCTTCCCCAACAGCTTCGCGCACATCTTCGCCGGCGGTTATGCGGCGGGTTACTACAGCTACAAGTGGGCAGAAGTGCTGTCGGCCGATGCCTTCTCGAAGTTCGAAGAAGACGGCGTGCTCAACGCAGAAACCGGTCGCGCCTTCCGCGAAGCGATTCTGGCGCGCGGCGGTTCGCAGGCACCGATGGTGCTGTTCGTCGACTTCCGTGGCCGTGAGCCATCGATTGACGCACTCTTGCGCCACAGCGGCCTGAGTGAGGACGCGGCAGCATGAGTGAGGCACCTGTGATTACCAAGAAACGCTTTATCGCCGGGGCGGTCTGCCCGGCGTGCAGCGAGCCGGACAAGTTGATGATGTGGAACGAAGACCTCGTCCCGCATCGTGAATGTGTGGCCTGCGGTTACTCGGACACGCTCAACGAGCAAGGTCTGTCGGTGCCGAAAGAGCTGGGCACGCGGGTCAACACCAGCGCGCTGAACAAACCTGCGCCGGACAAGACCGTGCAGGCGGTGCAGTTTTTTCCCAACCCGAAACTGAAAAAGAAACCTGACCAGCCGAATTGAGCTGTGGCTACTTCGCACCGAATCAACGGTGCGAGGTGGTATCTATGTAATGCCTTGCCCTTGCGCTTTCTCCGTAGGCTGATTTTTCAGCCTACGGTCAAGGAAGACGCGATGCCCCCTACCAATCCCCTGCTACAACACTGGCAGCTGCCGGCCTGGTCCGACGTAAAGGCCGAGCACCTGGCACCCGCCATCAATGCCATCGTGGCCGATAACCAGCGGATCATCGCCGAAGTGATCGCCACCCAGACCGACCACCCCAACTGGGATGATCTGGTGATAGCCGTCGCCGAAGCCGACGCACGGCTCGCTGAAACCATGGTTCTCATCGACGTGCTCTCGACGGTCAAAAGTGATGTCGACTGGGTAGAGCAGAGCGCCCTGTGCAGTATTACTGCGGCACGCTATCGGGTGCAGAAGTCTGCCAACCTCGAGCTCTATCACACCTATCAACGTCTGCAGCAGAGTTCGATCGCCGACAGTTTCGATGACTTTCGCCAAGCGTCGTTAGCCAACGACCCTGCGCGCTTTTCGTCTGTCGGGCATCGAATTGCCAGCCGAACAGCGCCAGCGGTTAACCGCGATAAACCTCGACATTGAGCTTCAGGAGCAATTGTTCCAAATCAATCTGGAGCGCAGCAATGCCGCCTGGAGCAAGCAGGTTGACCAAGCGGCGACGCTCGACGGCCTGTCAGCCGCGTTCAAGGATCGGCTGGCGCTCAATGCGCGTCGAACGGGAAAAAGCGGCTGGTTGCTGACGCTGGATCGCAACACTTACGAATACATCATGAAAAATGCGCGAAACCGGAGTTTGCGCGAAGAGTATTTCCGCGCCTATTGCACCCGGGCCTCGGACCAAGGACCGCATGCTCTTCAGTTCGACAACGGTCCGGTCTTGCAGAAGTTACTCGGGTTACGCCATGAAAAAGCCAGGTTGCTGGGTTTCGAGAGCTTCGCCCATCTGCGGTTTGCAAATCACATGGCCACCTCACCCACTCAGGTCGAACATTTTTTAAAGCAACAGATCGAGCAAAATCGTGCCGCACTGGATCAGGACACGCAGGCGCTGCAAGCATTCGCCGTAACGCAGGGCGTCGCAGAACTGCAGGCCTGGGATTTCGAGTTTTTTGCTGAGCAATTACGCCAGCTACGCTCGGCGAGCACACTGAAAGGACTTCGCGAGTATTTTCCGCTGGATGAAACGCTGCGCCGGTTCTGCCAGTTCAATGAATACCTGTTCGGTATCAAATTAACCGAGCAGCAAGACCTCAGCCATTGGCACGACGAGGTGCGGCTGTTTGAAGTCAGCGAATACGATCAGGTGATGGGTTACATCTACTTTGATCCGTTTCATCGTGAGGACGCCCCGGACTTTGCCTTGACCAATACCGTGCGCAACCGACGAATCAATGCCGAGGGCCGGCCGGCCCTGCCGATTGCCATCCTTCACTGCAACTTCCCGCCCGCGACCAGCGAGTATCCCTGCCTGCTTTCACACAAGAACCTGCGCGTGCTATTCCACGAGTTCGGGCATTGCCTGCAACAGGTGCTGACCCGCTCGCCCCACCACAACCTGTCGGGTATCTCGCAACTCGCGCGTGATACAGCTGAGTTCACCGGGCAACTGTTCGAACAATTGAGCCTTTCAGAAGAGCTGCTTCAGTGGCTGGCAGTACATTACAAAACCCGCGCGCCACTAAGCCGCACACGGCTAACGTCAGCACTGGCCGCGATCGCGACGCACACCAGCCGCGATACCGCCACGCTGCTGCTTGAGTCTTTACTCGATCTTGAATTGCACCGTAGCGAAAAAAATGGCCGAAACGCGCAATCGTGCTTCGAAGCGGTGCTGCAACAAATTCCGCAGCTGCAATTACCCGCCTATTGCCGCTTTGCCAACAGTTTCGATTATCTGGTGACCGGTTACGAGGCCTCGGTCTACGCCTACAAATGGTCAGGCGTATTGGCCAGCAAAGCGTTCAAGCGTTTTGAGCGTGATGGAGTATTCAATACGCAAACCGGCCGGGAACTGCGTGAAGCGTTCTTCTCCGGTGATTCGACTTCGCTGCTCAGCGCACTGGAGACCTTTATGGGTCAGCCGGTAGCTGCTGATCTGGCAGCGCAACCGGACTGACCCGCCGATCACTCGACGTGGGCGGACTTGAACCAGCTTTTCATCGAACAGGTGGCGAAAGCACTGGTACTGCAATCGCCATTGACCAACGCCGCGCGCAATTTTTCGACATCCACCTGCGTCATGTAACGCACCCCGTCCTTGAAATGAATACTGTCGCCAAAACCGCCTTGGGTCATCTCGCTCAAGGCATCCTCTTTGCTCCACCCCTGAATCACCACTCGATACATCGCCGCCATCAGACCGGTGCGGTCGGAACCGTGCTTGCAATGCATCAGCACCGGACCATTGGCTTCGGCAGCCTGAATAGCCCGCAGGGCCTTGAGTACATCGGCGTCGTCAACGTGATTGGTGCGATAGGGAAGTTGCACCTGATGAATGTCGGGGTCAGATAACCAGTCGTCTGCTTCCGGCAGAAAGTTGATCACCGTGGCGACCTTGAGACTTTTCAGCAGCGGCACCGCGCCGTCATCCGGCAAGGCACTGCGATAGAGCGTCGGTGACATCTGGAACAGGTTGTATTGCACTTCGACCGGTTGCGCCCACTCAGCGGGGCGGGCCGACGCTGTCGTCGCAGCCTGGGCCGGCATCCAAGGTAAAAGCACTACAAGCGATAAACACAAAGCAGGAAAAAAACGCACTCGGGACATGCTGGTTTAACCGTGTCGGGATTCATCGATGAGGGGAAACGTAGCTTCGGCGTTGCGCGGTCAAAGCCCTGTGAGGCGCCTGTCAAAGAAACGTGAATCCGCACGCATTCCAGCACTGCCGTAAAGAAAACCGGTGTTTTTTCCGCTGAATCGGTTCATCCGTAAGCTTAGCCTGCTACCATTTGTCACATCATGTTGCAGACGCGTCCCCTTTTTCCGGGTCAGACCGGATCCGTCTCGACGAAAAATCCTCAAGCCGTTCGCAGAAACGGCTGTCCCCTAATGCCTGATGAGGTGCACCCCCATGTCTGATGCAGATCGAGACAACCCGCGGCGTGAGTTTTTGCGCAAATCCCTGACCCTGATTCCGGTGGTCACCCTGGCCGGCACCGGTCTGGGCAGCAGCGTCCTGCAAGCCGCCCCCGAAGCCGCACCGGCTGCACCCGCGCCGCAACCACTTCGCGCGGATGCCGGCGTATATCAGCCGAGCTATTTCACCGCCGAAGAATGGGCGTTCATCAATGCCGCCGTCGCGCAGTTGATCCCCAACGATGCCCAAGGCCCGGGCGCGCTGGAAGCCGGTGTGCCGGAATACATTGATCGGCAGATGAACACGCCGTACGCCGCCGGTGCCCTTTGGTACATGCAAGGCCCGTTCAATGCCGACGCCGCGCCGGAAATGGGTTGGCAGAGCAAACTGGTGCCCAAAGAGATCTATCGCCTCGGCATCGCCGCCACGGATCAGTGGGCAAAATCCCTCAACGGTAAAGTATTTGCTGAGCAAGACAGCGCTACCCGAGACGATTTGCTCAAGCAACTCGAAGCTGGCAAGCCGCAATTCGACGCCGTTCCAGCGAAGATTTTCTTCAATCTGCTGCTGCAAAACACCAAGGAAGGATTCTTCTGCGACCCGATCCACGGTGGCAACAAAGGCATGGTCGGCTGGACCATGATCGGCTTCCCCGGCGCCCGCGCCGATTTCATGGATTGGGTGGAACGCAACGAGCAATACCCCTTCCCGGCAGTTTCGATTCGCGGCGAGAGGGCGTAAGCATGGCAACGGTAATGAAGAAGGTAGATGCGGTCATCGTCGGTTTCGGCTGGACCGGCGCGATCATGGCCAAGGAACTGACCGAAGCGGGTCTCAACGTGCTGGCGCTGGAGCGCGGGCCGATGCAAGACACCTACCCCGACGGCAACTATCCGCAGGTGATCGACGAACTCACCTACAGCGTGCGCAAAAAACTCTTTCAGGACATCTCCAAAGAGACCGTCACCATACGTCACAGCGTCAACGACATCGCCCTGCCGAACCGCCAGTTGGGCGCGTTCCTGCCAGGCAATGGTGTTGGCGGCGCCGGCCTGCACTGGTCGGGCGTGCACTTCCGGGTCGACCCGATCGAGTTGCGCATGCGCAGCCACTACGAAGAGCGCTACGGCAAAAGCTTTATCCCCAAAGACATGACCATCCAGGACTTCGGCGTCAGCTATGAAGAGCTGGAGCCGTTCTTCGATTTCGCTGAAAAAGTCTTCGGCACCTCGGGGCAGGCGTGGACCGTGAAAGGTCAACTGGTCGGTCAAGGCAAGGGCGGCAACCCATACGCGCCGGACCGTTCCAACCCGTTTCCGCTGGAAGCGCAGAAGAATACGGTTTCCGCACAGCTGTTCGGCAAAGCGGCTACGGAAGTCGGTTACAAACCCTACAACCTGCCGTCCGCGAATACGTCCGGGCCGTACACCAATCCCTACGGCGCGCAGATGGGCCCGTGCAACTTCTGCGGTTTCTGCAGCGGCTATGTTTGCTACATGTACTCCAAGGCGTCGCCGAACGTGAACATTCTGCCGGCGCTCAAACCGCTGCCGAATTTCGAGTTGCGGCCTAACTCGCACGTACTGCGGGTCAACCTCGACAGCACGAAGTCCAAAGCCACCGGCGTGACCTACATCGACGGCCAGGGTCGCGAGATCGAGCAACCGGCGGATCTGGTGATCCTCGGCGCCTTCCAGTTGCACAACGTGCGTCTGATGCTGCTGTCCGGCATCGGCAAACCGTACGACCCGATCAGCGGCGAAGGCGTGGTCGGGCGTAACTTCGCCTACCAGAACATGGCGACCATCAAGGCGTTCTTCGACAAGGACACCCACACCAACAACTTCATCGGCGCCGGCGGCAACGGCGTGGCGCTGGACGACTTCAACGCCGACAACTTTGATCACGGCCCGCACGGCTTCGTCGGCGGCTCGCCGATGTGGGTCAACCAGGCCGGCAGCCGGCCGATTGCCGGCACCTCGAACCCGCCGGGCACCCCGGCGTGGGGCAGTGACTGGAAACGCGCGACCGCCGATTACTACACCCACCAGGTGTCGATGGACGCCCACGGCGCGCATCAGTCCTACCGGGGCAATTACCTCGATCTCGATCCGGTGTACCGCGATGCCTACGGCTTGCCGCTGCTGCGAATGACCTTCGACTGGCAGGAAAACGACATCAAGATGAACCGCTTCATGGTCGAGAAAATGGGCAAGGTCGCCGAAGCGATGGGGCCGAAAGCCATCGCGGTGATCGGCAAGAAAGTCGGTGACCACTTCAACACCGCGTCCTACCAGACCACCCACCTTAACGGTGGCGCGATCATGGGCACTGACCCGAAGAAGAGCGCGTTGAATCGCTACCTGCAGAGCTGGGACGTGCACAACGTCTTCGTTCCAGGCGCCTCGGCATTTCCGCAAGGCTTGGGTTACAACCCGACCGGCCTGGTTGCCGCACTGACCTACTGGTCGGCGAAGGCGATCCGCGAGCAATACCTGAAAAACCCCGGCCCGCTGGTTCAGGCTTAAGGAGCGATGACCATGAAAAATCTCGTTATCGCGACTTTGGCGCTGCTCGGCAGTGCCTCGATCCATGCGACTGAAGTTGATCAAAGTTTGATCAAGCAAGGCGAATACCTCGCCCGCGCCGGTGACTGCGTGGCCTGCCACACCGCCAAGGGCGGCAAACCGTTCGCCGGTGGCCTGCCAATGGAAACGCCGATCGGCACGATCTACTCGACCAACATCACCCCGGATAAAACCGGCGTCGGTGAATACAGCTTCGAAGACTTCGATCAGGCCGTACGCCATGGCGTCGCCAAAAACGGTAGTACGTTGTACCCGGCGATGCCGTATCCGTCCTACGCCCGCGTCAGCGAAACCGACATGCAAGCGCTGTACGCGTATTTCATGCACGGCGTCGAACCGGTGGCACAGGAGAACAAGGCCAGTGATATTCCATGGCCGTTGAGCATGCGCTGGCCGCTGATGGGCTGGCGCTGGATGTTTGCGCCGAAGGTCGAGGATTACAAAGCGACGAGTGCCGACCCGGTGATCGATCGTGGCGCGTATCTGGTCGAAGGCCTCGGCCACTGCGGCGCCTGCCATACGCCACGTGCGCTGACCATGCAGGAAAAATCCCTCAGCGCCGCTGACGGCAAAAACTTCCTCGCCGGCAGTGCACCGCTGGAAGGCTGGATCGCCAAAAGCCTACGCGGCGACCACAAGGACGGCCTCGGCAGCTGGAGCGAGGAGCAACTGGTGCAGTTCCTCAAGACCGGGCGTAGCGATCGCAGCGCCGTGTTCGGCGGCATGAGCGATGTGGTCACCCACAGCATGCAATACATGACCGATGCCGACCTGACGGCGATTGCCCGCTACCTGAAATCGCTGCCGGCCACTGATCCAAACGATCAACCGCATCAGTACGATGAGAAAGCAGCCAAGGCGCTGTGGAACGGTGACGACAGTCAACGCGGCGCGTCGGTGTACATCGACAACTGCGCGGCCTGCCATCGCACCGATGGCCACGGTTACACCCGGGTGTTCCCGGCGCTGGCAGGCAATCCGGTGCTGCAATCGGAAGACCCGACGTCGCTGATCCACATTGTGCTCAAGGGCGGTACGCTGCCTGCGACACACACCGCGCCATCGACCTTCACCATGCCGGGTTTTGCCTGGCGCCTGTCGGATCAGGAAGTGGCGGATGTGGTGAGTTTCATCCGTGGCAGTTGGGGCAACAAAGGCGCGCCGGTAAAAGCCGCCGATGTGGCCAGCTTGCGCAAGAACGATATGCAGACCACTTCCGGGGATGACCTGGGGCAAGTCTCCTCACACAACTGACCTTGAATAACGCTGACATTGCATGGGATCTGTGCAGTGTCAGCGGGCTACTCAACGCCGGGACTGAAAGCCCGTGAATTGCGCGCAGGCATTCGCCAGCTGCAAGTAAAGCTTCTTGTCGTATTTATCGATGGCACCATCAATGGTGTCTTCGGAAATCAAGGCGTAACGGCCATTGCCTTCCTAGGAAAAAGCGAATAACGAGTACTCGTAATCCATCATTTCGGTCGCGTCTTCATCGTAATGTTAATAGCAATCTCCGGAATGCCGTCCCGATCCATATCTGCTATCTCGAGCAACATCTTGATAGCCATGGTTTTTATCCCGCCTGATTCGTGCGTATCTGGAAGTTAAAACCTGAGATGAATCCGTTCTACTGTCAGACTTGACAGGTACACCTGTCAAGTCTGACAGTGGTCGCCATTTGCGGTCTGATATACCGTGCGAAGTAACGCAATATACATCTCGGTATTGCGAAGCACGGAGCAAATCACATGAACTATTCAGTCGTGGTCGAATTCAAGGACGCTGATGCAAGCGGAGCACGAAAGGCCGTAATCTCCCGCTACAACAATGGTGACGCAATCAATTCGAAGCCCGATGTAGTGGTAACAGCCTATTCAAATACTGCCAACGGGAAATATGAAACCGTTACAGGATTCGATGATGTCGAGGGAGACGGCGACATCGATGATGATGACGCCTCTTATTACGCTCTCGCGGCCGATCTTGCCTCCGCCGTGGTTGGTTTGAGTGCAGTCGGTGAGGGTCGTCGCTACCGCTGCATTCTTCTTTCATTCGGCAGTCAGATATCAAACAGCCGATTGGCAGATGTCAACATCGGGTTGTTTAACGTTTCCAACCAGGACCTTAATCAACCTGACGCCGTTGTGACAGTCAGAGACTATAGCAACGGTCTTTATAAAACAGTGCTGGGTTCCACGGACGCAGACAGCGATGGCGATATTGATCTGGACGATCAGTTCATTTTCAGAAAGATCGCGGGCTCCTTTGCATCGATGAGGGACTTCAAGATCTGAACCTCTCGGCTATCGTCACTTCTTCATATTGACCCAAGCACGAGAAATAAAAACCCTGCATTGAGTGACTCATGCAGGGTTTTGTCATGTGCTGTTAAAACTACGCTAAAGCGTTGGAACTCATGGAGTGATGATACTCGCATAAGCCTTGGCTAGCGCTGCCAACTTGGCTTTGTCATCAGCATCAATATCACCGTCGCCGTCCACATCCGCTTTATCGGTACGAATCGTGAAAGAATTACCACGATCACTGGACACCGCGACGACATAAACAGAATCGACCAACGCCTCGGTCGACAGCTGCTCTTCGGCATCCCAGCCCAGTTCCTTGCGAGCAAGTTGCATCGAAACAATGGTATTGGGCTCAGATTGGTTCGGCAGCATCATTTGCAGAAAAACACCACGCTGATTGAGAAACGACATAAATTAAATCCTTTTAGAATTAATACACAGGCATCAGTGCCGGTAAGTTTCGAAGGCTATATTTGATAACTTCCCTTCACAACCAAACATATGTTTCCCGGGTTGTCTCTGGTTCTAACTATTTATATAAACAGCTAACAGAACCGCAGAATGATCCGCGACGGTTTTTCTTTGGCCGAACGGTACTGGATCGTCCAGGCCCTGCTCATATACTGTATGCATATACAGACACGGGATTCGCCCAATGATCAGCCCTCTCCCACCTCGCGGTCGCGGCACAGCCAGCAACCCGCACAACCGCTTCGCGCCGAACCGTTCGGTGGCCGAGGATGACGGCTGGTATCAGGAAGTGCCACTGACCCAAGGCACCGAGGTGATGATCGAAACCGCAAAAACCATCATCACTCGCAACACCTCTCCGGATCTGCCCTTTGACCGCTCGATCAATCCTTATCGCGGCTGCGAACATGGCTGCATCTATTGTTACGCGCGGCCCAGCCACGCCTATTGGGACATGTCGCCGGGGCTGGATTTCGAAACCAGGCTGATCGCCAAGACCAACGCCGCCCAGGTGCTGGAAGAGCAGCTCGGGAAAAAAGGCTATCAATGTGCACCGATCAATCTGGGTTCCAATACCGACCCGTATCAGCCGATCGAACGTGAACACAGAATCACACGCCAGACCCTCGAAGTGCTGCTGCGCTATAAGCACCCGGTGACTATCGTCACCAAGGGTTCGCTGATCCTGCGCGATCTCGACCTGCTCACCGAACTGGCGCAGCAACGGTTGGTGGCGGTGATGATCAGCCTGACCACGCTGGACGATGAACTCAAACGCATCCTCGAACCGCGCGCCGCTGCTCCCAAGGCGCGATTGCGCGCTATTCGGGTCATGCGTGAAGCAGGGATTCCGGTCGGCGTGTTGTGTTCGCCGATGATTCCGATGATCAACGACAGCGAAATCGAGAGTCTGCTCACTGAAGCACACGCGGCCGGTGCGCAAAGTGCGGCGTACATGATGTTGCGCTTGCCGCTGGAAGTGGCGCCGCTGTTCGAAGAGTGGCTGAACGCGCACTACCCGCAACGCGCCGCACATGTGCTGAGCCTGATCCGCCAGAGCCGTGGCGGCGAGCTCTACGACAGCCGTTTCGGCGCGCGGATGCGCGGCGAAGGGCCGTTTGCCGACCTGCTCGCGCAACGTTTTGCCAAAGCGATCAAGCGTCTTGGCATGAATCATCGCGAAGGCTATAACCTAGATTGCACGGCCTTCTGTCCGCCGGGTCGCCAGATGTCTTTGATTTAGCGACAATTGGCTTATGGTTGAGGGGTTGGAATCCTTCCGCCGAAATCACCCAGTCAAGTTTTTTGTGACCTGGAACACACGTTCTAGAGCGTTTGATTCAGTTTGAGTTAAGTTTCGGCGGCTACCTTGTTCATCGAGTGACTGACGGGTCGGGATGGCCCGGATGTTTAAACAGCCACTGGCTTCATACCGGAATACATGGGAATGACTCCCCTAATCCGCCAAAGAGGATGAATCATGAGTGACAAGGATAAACAGCCGTTGGCTGCGTCGGCGCAAACCCCTGAAGCGGAATCCGCCGATGCAGCGCTGCGCCAGATCGTAGACGGCTTTTTGCATTTTCATCATGAGGTCTTCCCACAGCAGGAAGAGCTCTTCAAGAAACTTGCCACGGCCCAAGCGCCCAAGGCGATGTTCATTACTTGCGCCGACTCGCGCATCGTCCCTGAGCTGATTACCCACAGCTCGCCCGGCGATCTGTTCGTAACCCGTAACGTCGGCAACGTCGTGCCGCCTTATGGGCAGATGAACGGCGGCGTTTCCACCGCAATCGAATACGCGGTACTGGCGCTCGGCGTGCAGCACATCATCATCTGCGGCCACTCCGATTGCGGCGCCATGCGTGCAGTGCTCAATCCGGACAGCCTGGAAAAAATGCCGACGGTCAAAGCCTGGCTGCGCCACGCTGAAGTCGCGAAAACCATGGTGCATGAAAACTGTAACTGCGCCGACGAAAAAGAAAGCATGCCGATCCTCACCGAGGAAAACGTCATCGCCCAACTGCAGCACTTGCGTACCCATCCTTCGGTAGCCTCGCGCATGGCGAACGGTCATCTGTTCATCCATGGCTGGGTCTACGACATCGAAACCAGCGAAATCAAAGCTTACGACGCGGATCAGGGACGTTTCCTGCCGCTCGACGGTAGCCATCCGATTCCGGTGGCGACGCCCAAAGCGCGCTTCTAGATCTTCCTAAACATCTGTGTGGTTTGACGCCGGCCGCTGTTTCAGCGGTTCGGCGAAGCCATGCCTGAAGAAAACTTCGGGAGAATCGCCATGCGTGCGGCTCAATTGAAAGCGGTGTTGCCACGGGAGTTGCTCGCTTCAGTGGTTGTGTTTCTGGTCGCGTTGCCGCTGTGCATGGGTATCGCGATTGCGTCAGGGTTGCCACCGGCTAAGGGTTTGATCACCGGGATCATCGGCGGTCTGGTGGTCGGTTGGCTGGCGGGTTCGCCGCTACAGGTCAGTGGGCCGGCGGCGGGCCTGGCGGTGTTGGTGTTCGAACTGGTGCGCCAGCACGGCATCGAGATGCTCGGGCCGATTCTGCTCCTGGCCGGATTTCTGCAATTGGTGGCCGGGCGCTTGAAACTCGGTTGCTGGTTTCGGGTTACGGCGCCAGCGGTGGTTTACGGGATGCTGGCGGGGATTGGCGTATTGATCGTGCTGTCGCAGGTGCATGTGATGCTCGATGCATCACCGAAGCCCTCGGGGCTGGATAACCTTACGGCGTTCCCGGCGGCAGTGGCGCAGGCCTTGCCGTCGTTCGGCTGGCAGGCCGGGCTGCTCGGACTGTCAACGATTGCGGTGATGTGGCTGTGGGAAAAATTCCGCCCACATTCGTTGCGCTTCGTTCCGGGTGCCTTGCTCGGTGTCGGTCTGGCGACCGGGGCAAGTCTGTTGCTCGCTTTGCAGGTCAAGCGCGTTGAAGTACCGGCGAATCTGGCGGAGGCCATCGATTGGCTGAAACCTGCTGATCTGCTCAGTCTGGCCGATCCGACGCTGCTGATCGCCGCGTTCGCGGTGGCCTTCATCGCCAGTGCCGAAACGTTGCTGTCCGCCGCTGCGGTGGATCGCATGCACAGCGGCGTGCGTTCGGATTTCGACCGGGAACTGTCGGCGCAAGGAGTCGGCAATATGCTCTGCGGTCTGCTCGGTGCGCTGCCGATGACCGGGGTAATCGTGCGCAGTTCGGCCAACGTCCAGGCCGGTGCGACCACGCGTTACTCGACGATCTTCCATGGCCTGTGGCTGCTGGCGTTCGTGTTGTTGCTGTCGAGCGTGCTGCAAAGCATTCCGGTGGCGAGCCTGGCGGGTGTGCTGGTGTATACCGGGTTCAAGCTGGTCGATCTCAAGGCATTTCGAGGCTTGGGTCGTTATGGACGCATGCCGATGTTCACTTATGCGGCGACGGCGCTGGCGATCATCTTCACTGACCTGCTGACAGGTGTGTTGATCGGTTTCGGTTTGACGATGTTGAAACTGGCGTTCAAGGCGTCGCGGTTGAAGATCAGTCTGATCGATCTGCCCCAGGACGGTGAGATGGAGTTGCGTCTGGTCGGCGCGGCGACATTCCTCAAGGTGCCGGCGCTGACCCAGGTACTGGGCAGTATTCCGCAGGGGACGACGGTGCATGTGCCGCTCAACAATCTGAGCTACATCGACCATTCGTGTCTGGAGTTGCTGGAGGAGTGGGGCCGGGCGAATGCGGCGAAGGGTTCGAAGCTGTTGATTGAGTCGCGGGGGTTGAAGCGCAGGCTTGAAGGACGGATTCGAACCACTACCGGTATCGGTGCTGCCGGCTAAATCTCCGGTTGAACTCAACCCCTGTAGGAGCTGCCGCAGGCTGCGATCTTTTGATCTTGTTTTTTACAATCAAGATCAAAAGATCGCAGCCTGCGGCAGCTCCTACAATGGATCGTGTGAAATCAGGCAGCGGGTTGATCGAGTTCCAGGCCTACGCCCAGTCGGCGGCTCATGCACGGCCAGCGCTTCCACGCGGCGCCGGTGTCCGGGCTGCTGAGTTTGTCGCGATAGGCTTCTACCGATTCCAGCGCAAAGCTGTCGTCGTCGAGCATGCTGTCTACCGCGTGGTGCACGACTTCATCCAGTTCGTTGGCAAATTTCTCACCGAGCAACTGGTGAGCAATCAGGTTGGCGACCGTCATGTCCAAGGGGATCAGTGGCTGGCCGAAATGCTTGATGTACAGGTCGTTGACCTCTTCGACAAAGCGGTGCGCCAGATAGGCCTCGTCCAGCAGATGTTCCAGGCCAACCGGAGGCTGGAGGAAATACTGCTCGGCGATTTTCAACACCGGTTTGATCTGTGACTCGATTCCCGCTTCCCTGGCGACTTCATTGGCTGCGTCCAGCAGGTCAGGTACTTCATCGATGTAGGCTTCGACAAAGCGCGTCAATACAGCCTTGGCGTCCGTCTCCGGCAATTGAATCGACGGGTGCAGGTGAGGCAATTGTTCTTCCAGCTGACGGGTCAGCCGTCCGGTTTCGTTTTCGGTTTGTCGGGCTTTTTGGATCTGCTCGCGCAATGCGGCGGTGTTCATGAAAACTCCAGGAAACAAGGCAATGAAATAGGGAAGACATAAGTTAGCTGGCTTACGAAAAATGCTAAGACGCATTTGTCATAATTATTTCATCCTTGATGCGCCTGCGTTATATCGGTTTGCCACCACTCGTCTGCATCCTTCTCCATTCGTGCCCTTGAACGCAAGTCCCGGCTGTTTCAGTTCATTTACGTGTGCACATTGCAATTTCCCGCCGCTGTCTATACTCGCCAGTGAATGGAGTTAGCTGATGACGCCCGACTGCACCCGCAGCAAGGCCCGGCGATTCAAGTTCGTAGTCTGATGCAGCCGCTCCCTTGCCGCAGGCGAAAGCCGGCGGGATAACAAGAACGATAAGGGGAACCCGCAATGATGCGACATCCACACGTCTGGATGGGCCTCCTGTTGTGGTCGATTTTCAGCCAGGCCAACGCCGCCTGGACTGTGAATATGGCGCCTGGAGCGACTGAAATCAGTCACGCAGTATTCGACCTGCACATGACCATTTTCTGGATCTGTGTGGTGATCGGGATCATCGTCTTCGGCGCCATGTTCTGGTCGATGATGGTGCACCGCCGTTCTACCGGGCAGGTCGCCGCAAAATTCCACGAAAGCACCGGCGTCGAAATCATGTGGACCGTCGTGCCGCTGCTGATTCTGGTGGCTATGGCCGTACCGGCGACCGCCACCCTGATCAAGATGTACGACACCAGTGAGCCGGACATCGATATCCAGGTCACCGGTTATCAGTGGAAGTGGCACTACAAATACCTGGGCCAGGACGTCGAGTTCTTCAGCAACCTGGCCACCCCCGCCGAGCAGATCCACAACAAGGAAGCCAAGGGCGAGCACTATTTGCTTGAGGTCGACAAGCCATTGGTGCTGCCGACCGGGGCCAAGGTGCGCTTCCTCGTGACCTCCGCCGATGTTATCCACTCCTGGTGGGTGCCGGCGTTTGCGGTCAAGCGCGATGCGATCCCGGGGTTCGTCAATGAGGCCTGGACGCGTGTCGACAAGCCCGGACTTTACCGTGGCCAGTGCGCCGAGCTGTGCGGCAAGGATCACGGCTTCATGCCGATCGTGGTCGAGGTCAAGGACAAGGCCGACTACGACAAGTGGCTGGCCGAGCGCAAGGCCGAGGCCGCGCAGCTTAAAGAGCTGACCAGCAAGGATTGGACCCTCGACGAACTCAAGGAACGCGGCGACAAGGTTTATCACACCACCTGCGTTGCCTGTCACCAGGCCGAAGGCCAAGGCCTGCCGCCGATGTTCCCGGCGCTCAAGGGCTCGAAAATTGCCACCGGCCCGATCAAGGATCACTTGAGCATTGTCTTCCACGGCAAACCCGGCACCGCCATGGCGGCGTTCGGCAAACAGCTGTCGGAAGTCGATATCGCAGCGGTCGTGACCTACGAGCGTAACGCCTGGGGCAACAACAAGGGCGACATGGTCACGCCAAAAGAAGTGCTGGAGCTGAAACAGGCGGAAAGCAAATGAGCCGGTCTATCGCGTACCTCGTGAACCGGCCGGGACACCACGCCCCGGCCCGCCCCGCCCACTCACGTAAAGGAGACCGGCCATGAGCGCTGTCATCGATGACCACGGTCATGCCGACCACGCCCACGGCCCCGCCAAAGGCCTGATGCGCTGGGTGCTGACCACCAACCACAAGGACATCGGCACGCTGTACCTGTGGTTTGCGTTCCTGATGTTCCTGCTTGGCGGCTCGTTCGCCATGGTGATCCGTGCCGAGCTGTTCCAGCCCGGTTTGCAGATCGTCGAACCGGCGTTCTTCAACCAGATGACCACCATGCATGGTCTGGTGATGGTTTTCGGTGCGGTGATGCCGGCGTTCGTCGGCCTCGCCAACTGGATGATTCCGCTGATGGTCGGCGCACCGGACATGGCCCTGCCACGGATGAACAACTTCAGCTTCTGGCTGCTGCCGGCGGCGTTTCTGCTGCTGGTCTCGACCCTGTTCACCCCCGGTGGCGGGCCGAATTTCGGCTGGACCTTTTATGCGCCACTGTCGACGACTTACGCGCCGGAAAGCGTGACCTTCTTCATCTTTGCCATCCACCTGATGGGGATCAGTTCGATCATGGGCGCGATCAACGTGATCGCGACCATCCTCAATCTGCGCGCCCCCGGCATGACCCTGATGAAAATGCCGCTGTTCGTCTGGACCTGGCTGATCACCGCGTTCCTGCTGATCGCGGTGATGCCGGTGCTGGCCGGGTGCGTGACGATGATGCTGATGGACATCCACTTCGGCACCAGTTTCTTCAGCGCTGCCGGTGGCGGTGACCCGGTGCTGTTCCAGCATGTGTTCTGGTTTTTCGGGCACCCCGAGGTGTACATCATGATCCTGCCGGCGTTCGGCGCGGTCAGCCAGATCATCCCGACCTTCGCGCGCAAACCGCTGTTCGGCTACACCTCGATGGTCTACGCCACGGCGAGCATCGCGTTCCTGTCGTTCATCGTCTGGGCGCACCACATGTTCGTGGTCGGCATTCCGTTGGTGGGCGAGCTGTTCTTCATGTACGCGACCATGCTCATCGCGGTGCCGACCGGGGTCAAGGTGTTCAACTGGGCCAGCACAATGTGGCAAGGCTCGATGACCTTCGAGACGCCGATGCTGTTCGCGGTGGCGTTCGTGATCCTGTTTTCCATCGGCGGTTTCTCCGGGCTGATGCTGGCCATCGCCCCGGCAGACTTCCAGTATCAGGACACCTACTTTGTGGTCGCGCACTTCCACTATGTGCTGGTGCCGGGGGCGATCTTCGGGATCTTCGCTTCGGCCTATTACTGGTTGCCGAAATGGACCGGGCACATGTACGACGAAACCCTCGGCAAGCTGCATTTCTGGCTGTCGTTCGTCGGCATGAACCTGACCTTCTTCCCGATGCACTTCGTGGGCCTGGCGGGGATGCCGCGACGGATTCCGGACTACAACCTGCAGTTCGCCGACTTCAACATGGTTTCGTCGATTGGCGCGTTCATGTTCGGTGCCACGCAGATCTTCTTCCTGTTCATCGTGATCAAGACGATTCGGGGTGGCGAGCCTGCACCGGCCAAGCCTTGGGATGGCGCGGAAGGCCTGGAGTGGAGCGTGCCGTCACCGGCGCCGTATCACACCTTCACCACGCCGCCGGAAGTGAAATGAACACCATCAGTCCTGTGACAAACCCTATGGGAGCTGCGGTGCGACGATTCGACTTGCCAGCGATAGGGCCAGCGCAGTGTGTCAGGCAGGCAGCCATCGCTGGCAAGTCGAATCGTCGCACCGCAGCTCCCACAAGGATTCATGTGGAGGCTGAAAATCATGGCTGACTCGATCTCGATGAAAAAACTCGTCACCCGTCTGCTCGGTGTAGTGGTGGCGATGTTTGTCTTCGGCTTTGCCTTGGTGCCGATCTACGACGTGATGTGCAAGGCCTTCGGCATCAACGGCAAGACTGCCGGGCAGTACGAGGGCGAGCAGGTCGTCGACACTTCGCGTCAGGTGCGCGTGCAGTTTCTGTCGACCAACACCGCCGATATGCCATGGGACTTCTACCCCAAGCATGACGAACTCACCGCCAACCCCGGCGCGGTCAACGAGATGATCTTCATCGCGCGCAACCCCACCGATAAACCGATGAGTGCGCAAGCCGTGCCGAGCATCGCGCCGAGCAACGCCGCGGCGTATTTCCACAAGACCGAATGCTTTTGTTTTACCCAGCAGGTGTTGCAGCCCGGTCAGCAGATCGAGATGCCGGTGCGCTTCATTGTTGACCGCGACATGCCCAAGGATGTGAAGCACCTGACGCTGTCCTACACGCTGTTCGATATCACCGCCCGACATCCGCCGGTGGCTGTAAACACTGGCGGTTGAGCGTGCCCGATAAGGAGAACAATAAATGGCAACTCATGAGCATTATTTCGTTCCGGCCCAGAGCAAATGGCCGATCATTGCCACGGTCGGGATGCTCGTCACCGTGTACGGCCTGGCCACCTGGTTCAACGATCTGAAGGCCGCGCGCCCGGAATCCCACGGCCCGCTGATATTTTTCGTCGGTGGCCTGCTGGTGGCGTACATGCTGTTCGGCTGGTTCGGCACGGTGATCAAAGAAAGCCGCGCGGGACTTTACAGCGCACAGCTGGATCGCTCGTTTCGCTGGGGCATGAGTTGGTTCATCTTCTCCGAGGTGATGTTCTTCATCGCCTTCTTCGGTGCGCTGTTTTACGTGCGACACATCTCTGGGCCGGCGCTCGGCGGTGAAGGTACCAAAGGCATCGCGCACATGCTCTGGCCGAACTTCCAGTTCACCTGGCCGCTGCTGCACACGCCGGATCCGAAACTGTTCCCGCCACCAAAAGACATCATCAGCCCGTGGGGCCTGCCGCTGATCAACACGATCCTGCTGGTGAGTTCCAGCGTGACCATCACCATTGCCCACCATGCCCTGAAGAAGGGTCATCGCGGCGCACTGAAAATCTGGCTGGCGATCACCGTGCTGCTCGGCTGCGCGTTTCTCGGTTTCCAGGCTGAGGAATACATTCACGCCTATCACGAACTGGGGCTGACCCTCGGTTCGGGCATTTATGGCGCGACGTTCTTCATGCTCACCGGTTTCCACGGCGCCCACGTGACCATCGGCACGATCATTCTGTTTGTGATGCTGATGCGCATCATGAAGGGCCACTTCGACAACGAGCACCAGTTCGGCTTCGAAGCGGCGAGCTGGTATTGGCACTTCGTCGACGTGGTGTGGATCGGCCTGTTTATCTTCGTTTACGTGCTCTGAGGACCAGAGCTACCAAGGCGCATGCGACACCAGTTGGCCGCTGTAAAAGCCCCAGGCGATCAAGCCGACGGTGGCAGCGGCCAATGCCACCCGAACACTCAAGGCGATGACCAGGCGATTCGAGCTGCTGTCGTCCTTGACCAGGAAAAACAGGCCGCTGAACAGGCTGATCACCGTGGCAATCAGCATCAGGACGATCGCTGTTTTGAGCATGGGAAGAACTCCGGGGGACAGGCGATGCAGTTGAGTATAGCGATCGCAACGACTGACTTTGTGGCGCAGCCATGAAGCGTTTTCGCCCGGGCGTGATACCGACCGTGGTGGTGGCGTTGTTGCTGCCGCTGCTGGTGTCGCTGGGCTTTTGGCAACTGAGCCGGGGCGCCGAAAAAACCGCCCTGCTCGCCAGTTACGCCGAACGCCGCGCCGCGCAACCGATGGCCAGCAGCGAGTTGCTCAATAGCGCGGATCCCGCTTATCGCCGTGTGCATCTGCACGGCCAGTTCGATGCCGCGCACAGTCTGTTGCTCGACAACCGTCAGCGCGACGGCAAGGTCGGCGTCGAGTTGCTGCAACCGTTTCAGGATCAACGCAGCGGTTTGTGGCTGCTGGTCAATCGCGGCTGGTTGCCGTGGCCGGACCGCCGCGTGCCGCCGCAATTCACCACGCCTTCCGAAGCCTTGAATGTCGACGCCTGGGTCTACGTCGCCCCCGGCGCGACCTTCCAGTTGCACGCCGATCCGGTCAGCAACACCTGGCCGCAAACCATCACTGCTGTCGAGCCCGCAAAGCTGTGGAAAACCCTCGAGCGCGACGGCTTCGCCTATGAATTACGCGCCGAACCCGGTCCGGCCAGCTACCAGACCGATTGGCCGGTAGTCGCGATGGGCCCGGAAAAACACCTCGGTTACGCCGTGCAGTGGTTCGCCATGGCCACCGCCCTGCTCGGCCTCTACGTCTATTTGGGCTTGCACAACGCAAAGGAGAAACACCATGGGAACGGCCATGAATCCACCCAGCATGTCTGAGGCGAAACCTGCCGCCAGCCGCCGTCGCGGGCGCATTCAGTTGTTGCTGATCGTGCTTGGCGTGGTCGGCCCGATGCTGCTCGCCACCGGCATGTACAAATTGCAGTTCTGGGTACCGGAAGGTCGCAGCTATCACGGCGAACTGATCGGCAACGGCCAGACTCGCGCCGACCTCGGCGTGCAAGCCGATGAAGAACGCTGGCAGATGCTGGTCACCGCGCCGAAAGATTGCGCGGTGGACTGCCAGCAACTGGTGTATCTGGCGCGGCAGATCCAGATCGGTCTCGGTCGTGAGGCTGGCCGCGCCAGCCACGCCCTAGCCGTGGCGCAACCGGTGAGCGCCGATTACGAGGCCAAGCTGAGCCGTGAATATCCACAGCTGCAACGCTATCCGCTGGACGCTGGCGTGTTCAGCAAAACCACTGGCGACAAAGCCACGCCGCAGCTGTGGATCATCGACCCCCACGGCAACCTCGTGCTGCGCTACGAGCCGAATGTGAAAGGCAAGGATCTGCTCAACGACCTGCGTCACCTGCTGAAACTGTCGAACATCGGATAAGGGCATCGTCATGGCCAAACCTGGATTTCGCCTCGCGCTGTTTGCCACCCTGCTGGCACTGATTGTGGTGCTGCTCGGCGCCTATACGCGCCTGACCCACGCCGGCCTCGGCTGTCCGGACTGGCCGGGCTGCTACGGCTTTATCAGCGTGCCGAAAAGCGAAGCCCAACTGGCTCATGCCGAACTGCATTACCCCGATTCGCCGGTGGAGGCGCACAAGGGCTGGAACGAGATGATCCACCGCTACTTCGCCGGCACCCTCGGCCTGCTGATTTCGCTTCTCGCCGGGCGCGCGTGGGTCAATCGGCGTCATCCGGGGCAGCCGTTGAAGCTGCCGTTGTTTCTGCTGGCGGTGGTGTTTGCGCAAGCGGCGTTCGGCATGTGGACGGTGACGCTCAAGCTCTGGCCGCAGGTGGTCACCGGGCATTTGCTCGGCGGCTTTGCGACGCTGAGCCTGTTGTTTTTGCTGACGTTGCGATTGTCCGGCGTGCTGCCGGCGCTGACCGTGCCCAAGCGTTTGCAGTATTGGGCGACGGCGGGATTGTTGCTGGTGATCGGCCAGATCGCGCTCGGTGGCTGGGTCAGTTCCAACTACGCGGCGGTGGCGTGCATCGATTTTCCGACCTGCCACGGGCAATGGTTGCCGCCAGCGGATTTCGCCAATGGTTTTCACCTGACTCAACATATCGGCCCGAATTACTTGGGCGGACAACTCGACAGCGATGCGCGCACGGCGATTCACCTGACTCACCGGATCGGCGCGTTGCTGGTGACGTTGGTTCTGCTCGGCTTGGCGTGGCAATTGAAAGTGGTCGGCATGACGCGGCTGGCCGGTCTGGTGCTGATCGCCCTCGCCGCACAGATCAGCCTCGGCATCAGCAACGTGTTATTCCATCTGCCGCTGCCGGTGGCGGTTGCGCATAACGCCGGCGGTGCGGCGCTGTTGCTGACCATGGTGCTGGTCAACTATCACGCGCGCACCAGTCTGGTTCGGGTCAAACAACCGGTGCTCGCACGCTGGCGCTTGAGCCCGCGTAAACACGCGGCCGCGCCCATCACCATAAAAGGAGAAACGCCGTGGCGATTCTGATTGGCGAACGTCCGCATCAGGCGATCTGGCGTGATTACCTGGAGCTGACCAAACCGAAAGTCGTGGTGCTGATGCTGATCACCTCGCTGGTCGGCATGTTCCTCGCGACCCGTGCCGGGGTGCCGTGGACGGTGCTGGTGTTCGGCAATCTGGGGATTGCGTTGTGTGCCGGCGGCGCGGCGGCGGTTAACCATGTGGTGGATCGGCGCATCGATGCGGTGATGGCGCGTACGCATAAACGGCCATTGGCCGAGGGCCGGGTTTCACCAGCGGCGGCGCTAACCTTTGCGTTGGTGCTGGCGCTGCTCGGTCAGGCCTTGTTGCTGACCTTCACCAATCCGCTGACGGCGTGGCTGACCCTCGCTTCGCTTCTCGGTTATGCGGTGATCTACACCGGTTTCCTCAAACGCGCGACGCCGCAGAACATCGTCATAGGAGGCCTTGCCGGCGCCGCCCCGCCGCTGCTCGGCTGGACCGCTGCCACCGGCCATGTCAGCGCCGAACCGTTGTTGCTGGTGCTGATCATCTTCGCCTGGACGCCGCCGCACTTCTGGGCGCTGGCGATCCATCGCAAGGAGGAATACGCCAAGGCCGACATCCCGATGCTGCCGGTCACCCACGGCGAGCACTACACCAAGGTGCACATTCTGCTCTACACCTTCGCGCTGCTGGCGGTGAGTCTGCTGCCCTACGTGATCCACATGAGCGGCATGCTCTACCTGATTTGCGCCCTCGTCCTCGGCGCAAGGTTTCTGCAATGGGCCGTGGTGCTGTACCGTGGCACTCGGCCGCACGCGGCGATCAACACCTTCAAGTACTCTATTTGGTACTTGTTTCTGCTGTTCATTGCCCTGCTCGTAGACCACTACTTACTGTTGAACCTATGACTCGAACCCAGAAAACCGTCTTCATCCTCGTCGCCGTGATCGCGCTGATCCTCGGCCTGACCGTCAACAAAGTGCTGAGCGGCAAGGGCCAGGGCGACCCGACGGCGCTGATCGACGCCGGCATTATTCTGCTGCCGCAGAGCCGCAACCTGCCGGACGTGACGATGACCGATCAGGACGGCAAACCGGTGGCGATCAATGAGTTGAAGGGTAAGTGGAGTCTGTTGTTTTTTGGCTATACCTTCTGCCCGGACATCTGCCCGACCACATTGGCGCAGCTGCGGCAGATCAAGAGTGAGTTGCCGAAAGACGCTGTGGACAAGTTGCAGATCGTGCTGGTCAGCGTTGACCCGAACCGCGATAACCCGAAGCAGTTGAAGCAGTATCTGGGCTATTTTGATCCGCAGTTCATTGGCCTGACGCCGACTTCGATCGAAGAGCTGCAGAAGGTGGCGAATGCGGTGAGTATTCCGTTTATTCCGGCGGATACGAGTAAGCCGAATTACACGGTGGACCATAGCGGCAATCTGGCGGTGATCGGGCCGGATGGCACGCAGCGTGGGTTTATTCGAGCGCCGTTGAATAATGCCAAACTGGTTGCGCAGTTGCCGGTGATGCTTAACCGCAAATAAAAGCTGAAGAGCGAAAAGCCCCTCACCCTAGCCCTCTCCCGGAGGGAGAGGGGACTGAATGGGGGATATTCAAGAATTACGCCGAAATGAACGTGCTGCTTTGAATCCATAATCGACTGGATCTTTCAGGTCGATGTATGACACCCGACACCTCGGTCGGCCCCCTCTCCCTCCGGGAGAGGGCTGGGGTGAGGGGCAGCTTCACAACAGTTCCAAAGCCGAACACAAGACACAAAAAAGGGGACGCTCATGGCGTCCCCTTTTCGTTGCAGCATTCCTGAATCAGAACGCCGGCAATACCGCGCCTTTGTACTTCTCGGTAATGAATTTCTTCACTTCCGGGCTGTGCAGCGCAGCCGCCAGTTTCTGCATGGCATCGCTGTCCTTGTTGTCCGCGCGGGACACGAGGATGTTCACGTACGGCGAATCATTACCTTCGATTACCAGCGCATCCTTGGACGGATCGAGCTTGGCTTCCAGCGCGTAGTTGGTGTTGATCAGCGCCAGATCGACCTGGGTGAGCACACGCGGGATGGTCGCGGCTTCCAGTTCACGGATTTTCAGGTCTTTCGGGTTCTGCGCGATGTCTTTGACGGTCGACAGGATGTTGGTCGGATCCTTCAACGTGATCACGCCAGCCTTGGCCAGCAGCAACAGGGCACGGCCGCCGTTGGTGGCGTCGTTCGGAATCACCACGTTGGCACCGCTTGGCAGATCCTTCAGATCCTTGAGCTTGCTCGAGTAAGCGCCCAGCGGCTCCAGGTGCACACCGGTCACGGCGACCAGGCTGGTGCCCTTGGCCTTGTTGAACTCATCGAGGTACGGCTGGTGCTGGAAGAAGTTGGCGTCCAGACGCTTTTCGGCGACCTGTACGTTCGGCTGAATGTAGTCGGTGAAGACCTTGACCTTCAGATCCACGCCTTCTTTGGCCAGCGCCGGTTTCACGAACTCGAGGATTTCCGCGTGCGGCACTGGAGTGGCGGCAACGGTCAGGGTTTCGGCGTGGGCCGAGAATGCTGCAACGGCAGCAAAAGCAGCGATCAGTTTTTTCATTCAGCTAACTCCTTATGAGGCGCCCGTCTGGCGCCTGCCAGCGAATGGCCGGCTCATCTGTTCAATACAAAACCGCTTATTTGCGCGAGAAATGCACGACCAAACGGTCGCCCACCATCTGCAGCACTTGCACCAGAATCAGCAGCAACACCACAGTGACGATCATCACGTCAGTCTGGAAACGCTGGTAACCGAAACGGATCGCCAGGTCGCCCAGACCACCGGCGCCAACCACACCGGCCATTGCCGTGTAGGACACCAGTGTAATCGCCGTCACCGTAATCGCTGCGAAGATGCCCGGACGGGCCTCCGGCAGCAGGGCGTTCATGATGATCTGCCGCGTGGTCGCGCCCATCGACTGGGTCGCTTCGATGATGCCGCGATCGACTTCACGCAGCGCGGTTTCCACCAGACGCGCGAAGAACGGTGTCGCACCGACTACCAACGGCGGAATCGCACCGGCCACGCCCAGCGACGTGCCGGTGATCAGCACGGTGAACGGGATCATCACGATCAACAGAATAATGAACGGCAACGAACGCAGAATGTTCACCGCCAGCGACATGAATGCGTAGAGGCCACGGTTTTCCAGCAACTGACGCGGGCTGCAGAGGAACAGCAACACGCCCAGCGGCAGGCCGAGCAGCACGGTGAACAGCAGCGAACCACCGAGCATCAGCATCGTGTCGCCGGTGGCCAGCCAGATTTCGTACCCGTCGATGTTGGTGAAGAAACTGATCAGGTCTTCCATTAGCGCAATACCTCCATGTGAACGTCAGCGGCGGTGAAGCGGGCGAAGGCCGCTTCCATGTCGCCACCGGTGACGGCGAGGGTCAATTGCCCGTAAGGGATGTCTTTGATGCGGTCGATGCGACCGGCGAGGATGCTGTAGTCGACGCCGGTTTCCCGGGCGACGGTGCCGAGCAACGGCGCGTAGGTCGCTTCGCCCTGGAAGGTCAGACGCACGATGCGGCCCGGCACGTGAGCGAAGTCATCACGCTGCTCGCTTTCGTCGATCTGCTCGCTTTCCTGAACAAAGCGCTTGGTGGTCGGATGTTTTGGATGCAGGAACACATCGGCCACCGAACCTTGCTCGACGATCACGCCGGCATCCATCACCGCCACTTGATCGCAGACGCGACGGATCACATCCATCTCGTGGGTGATCAGGACGATGGTCAGTTTCAGCTCGCGGTTGATCTCGGCCAGCAGTTGCAGGACCGACGCCGTGGTCTGCGGGTCGAGGGCACTGGTAGCCTCGTCGCACAGCAGAATCTTCGGCTTGGTCGCCAAAGCGCGGGCGATGCCGACGCGCTGCTTCTGACCGCCGGACAATTGCGCCGGGTACTTCTTGGCGTGGTCGGACAAACCGACGCGCGCCAGCAATTCGGCAACACGCTTGTCGATTTCGCTGCCCGACAGTTCGCCGGCCAGGGTCAGCGGCAACGCAACGTTGTCGGCCACGGTCTTGGAGGCGAGCAGGTTGAAGTGCTGGAAGATCATCCCGACTTGCTGACGGAAACGGCGCAGGCCGTTGGCGTCCAGCGCGGTGACTTCTTCGCCGTCGACGATGATCTTGCCGCCGCTGGAGTTCTCCAGGCGATTGATCAGACGCAGCAGGGTACTTTTGCCCGCGCCGGAATGACCGATCAGGCCGAACACTTGCCCGTTCTCGATAGAGAGACTGGTCGGGTGCAGCGCGGGAATATCCTTACCGGCGACGCGGTAAGTCTTATGGACGTTTTGAAACTCGATCACGTAGCGAACCTTGTGGGGCGCGTTAGAAAAGGATCAGCGGTTAGCCGGGCGCGCATTTTAGCCTGTCCGTATAGAGGTTCTTAGCATTTATTTCGCAATTAACCTTCGATTTGGCAATAACAAGATCAAAGGTCATAAAAAAGGAACGTCCAAAGCAGCCCATCAGTCACTAAGTAAGCGACTTGAAAACCCTGGGTGCCGTGCCCGGGAACCACTCAAGAGTCCCCGGCCAGCATCGGGGTCAACCGAGGAGTTTACGACTGATGAGCAAGAAGCCTACGTCCGACAAAAGCCAGATGGCCGGAACCGATGCCCCGGATCGCGCCAACACCAACGCCAAACTCGACAGCCTGGAAAAGTTTCGCTCCGACGCCACCGGCCAGGCGCTGCGCACCAACCAGGGTGTGAAGATCGCCGACAACCAGAACACGCTCAAGGCCGGCCCGCGCGGGCCGTCGCTGCTTGAAGACTTCATCATGCGGGAAAAGATCACGCATTTTGACCATGAGCGGATCCCGGAACGCATCGTTCACGCGCGCGGCACTGGCGCGCATGGCTTCTTTCAGACGTACGAGAACCATTCGGAGCTGACCAAGGCCGGTTTCCTACAGGATCCGGGGAAAAAGACCCCGGTATTCGTGCGCTTTTCCACGGTGCAGGGGCCGCGTGGCTCCGGCGACACCGTGCGCGACGTGCGCGGCTTCGCGGTGAAATTCTTCACCGATGAAGGCAACTTCGATCTGGTCGGCAACAACATGCCGGTGTTTTTCATCCAGGACGCGATCAAGTTTCCCGACTTCGTCCACGCGGTGAAACCCGAGCCGCACAATGAAATCCCTACCGGCGGCTCGGCCCACGATACCTTCTGGGATTTCGTCTCGCTGGTACCGGAATCGGCGCACATGGTCATCTGGGCGATGTCCGACCGCGCGATCCCGAAAAGCCTGCGCAGCATGCAAGGCTTCGGTGTGCACACCTTCCGGCTGATCAATGCCGAGGGCAAATCGCGCTTCGTCAAATTCCACTGGCGCCCTACCGCCGGCACGTGCTCGCTGGTCTGGGACGAGGCGCAGAAGCTCGCCGGTAAAGACACCGACTACCACCGTCGCGACCTCTGGGAAGCGATCGAGATGGGCGATTACCCGGAATGGGAACTCGGCGTGCAGATCATCGAGGAGGAAAACGAGCACGACTTCGATTTCGACATCCTCGACCCGACCAAGCTGATCCCCGAAGAAATCGTGCCGATCACGCCGCTGGGCAAGATGACGCTGAACCGCAACCCGGACAACTTCTTCGCCGAGACCGAGCAAGTCGCGTTCTGCCCTGGCCACATCGTGCCGGGCATCGACTTCTCCAATGACCCGCTGCTGCAGGGCCGACTGTTTTCCTACACCGATACGCAGATCAGCCGACTCGGCGGGCCGAATTTTCATGAGCTGCCGATCAACCGCCCGGTGGCGCCGTTCCACAATGGCCAGCGCGATGCGCAGCACCGCACGGTGATCGACAAGGGCCGCGCTTCGTATGAGCCGAACTCGATTGATGGCGGCTGGCCGAAAGAAACGCCGCCGGCTGCGCAGGAGGGTGGTTTCGAGAGTTATCCAGAACGAATCGATGCCAACAAGATTCGTCAGCGCAGCGAGTCGTTCAGCGACCACTTTTCTCAGGCGACATTGTTCTTCAACAGCATGAGCGACCACGAGAAAGAGCACATCATTGCGGCCTACAGCTTCGAGTTGGGCAAGGTAGAGCGTGAATTTATCCGTGCGCGGGAGGTGAACGAGATTCTGGCCAATATCGATCTGGAACTGGCCAAGCGTGTGGCGGCCAACCTGGGTCTGCCGGCACCGAGCAAAGGCACGGTGGATGTGCGCAAGGTGTCGTTCGATCACTCGCCGTCATTGAGTCAGGCCAATTTGCTACCGGAAAACATCAAGACGCGAAAAGTGGCGATTCTTGCTGCCAACGGCGTCGATGGTGCAGCGATTGATGCAATGAAGAAAGCATTGGCGGCTGAGGGAGCGCACGCCAAGTTGCTCGGCCCGACTTCGGCGCCGGTGAAAACCGCGGACGGCAAAATGTTGCCTGTGGATGCTTCGATGGAAGGCATGCCGTCAGTGATCTTCGATGCGGTGTTTGTGCCGGGTGGCGCGGCGTCGGTCAAAGCGTTGAGCGGCGACGGCGTGGCGTTGCATTACCTGCTGGAGGCGTACAAGCATTTGAAGGCGATTGCGCTACACGGGGATGCCAAGCAGTTGCAGGATCTGCTGAAGCTGGAGGCGGATGCTGGTTTGCTGCAGGGCAAGGATGTGCCGTCGTTGACCAAGCCATTCTTTGCGGCGATCGGGCAGCATCGGGTTTGGGATCGGGAGCCTAAGGCGAAAGCCATCCCTGCGTAAAAAGCAAAAGATCGCAGCCTTCGGCAGCTCCTACAGGGTGTACCTCATTCCCATGTAGGAGCTGCCGCAGGCTGCGATCTTTTTACGGTTTACGCGGGCTCAAAACCATCTGCGCCGGCACGGTGCGCACAATCTGCTTCTCAATTTTCAGTTCAAAATCCGGATTCAGTTTCTTGACCCGCTTGGTCAGCAACGTCGCCAACCAAGGATAGTCATTGGTGCGTGGCGCCTGAATCGTCACCCCACACTCATAATTCACCACATCCGCAGCGATCGCATCGAGTTGACGGCGAAGTTTGCGGCTATCAGTGATATTCAACGCAACCGTAGTGCTCTCGGCAGTCGGATCAATCACCTTGGCTTTCGGTTTGGCTTCGGCTGCCAACAGCGCTGCTTCGGCTTTTTCCAGCTCAGCCTTGCGCGCTTCGGTGATGGCGCCATTCACGCCACCGGTCAGCGCCGGTGCTTTCGGCATCAACGCGCGAGCACGGCTCAACGCCGTAGCCGCTGCATTCACATCACCCTTCTGCAGCACGATCTGGCTGCGGCGCAGATACGCCTCGGCCAGTTGCCGCTGGTATTGCTCCAAGGATTGGTCGTTTGGGGTTTCTTTCTGCAAAGCGGCCAATTGATCTTCGGCAGTGGCCAATTCGCTGCTGGCCAGGCTTTGTTCCAGCTGTGCGATGGCCGTAGCCCGCGCATCGGGGACTTCAGCCACCGGCGGGGTACTTTGGCAGGCGCCCAGCAGCACTGAAAATGCGACAAGGAGCAGATAACGGGAGGCGAACGGCTTCATTCCTGCGACTCTCTATTTGCGCAAAAAGCGGCCAAGTCTACACCCCGCGACGGGGCAGAACAAAACTCAACAGAAACAGTGCGGCCGCCGTCACAACGATGGACGGCCCGGCCGGGGTGTCCTTGAACCACGACAAGGCCAGCCCGCCACACACCGCGAGCATGCCCAGCAGGCTCGCGCCCAGTGCCATCTGCTCCGGCGAACGGGCGTGACGCTGTGCCGCAGCCGCCGGGATGATCAACAGCGAGGTAATCAGCAACACACCGACGATTTTCATCGCCACCGCGATTACTACCGCAATCAACAACATCAGCGCCATGCGCAGACCTGCAACCGGCAGGCCTTCGACCTTGGCCAACTCTTCGTGCACAGTGATCGCCAGCAATGGCCGCCACAGCGTTATCAGCAACACCAGCACCGCCGCGCTGCCGCCGAGGATCCACGCCAGATCGGTCGGGCTGATCGCCAGCAGGTCGCCGAACAGATAGGCCATCAGGTCGATCCGCACTTCATGCATGAAGCTTAGTACCACCAGACCGAGAGAGAGCGTGCTGGGTGCGAGAATTCCCAAAAGCGTGTCAGACGCCAGCGGTTGACGCTGTTGCAGCGTGACCAGCAGCACCGCCAGCAACAGGCAGCCTACGGTCACCGCAACGGTCGGGCTGACATCCAGCAAAAAGCCCAACGCCACGCCGAGCAATGCGGCGTGGGACAAGGTGTCGCCGAAATAGGCCATGCGCCGCCAGACCACGAACGAACCCAGCGGACCTGCAACAATCGCCAACGCCAGACCTGCAAGCAGGGCATACAACAGAAAATCAGCCATGCTTGCAGTTGTCTCCGTGAACGTGAGGTTGGCCAATAACCGGCCCTTTGACCACCGAGCCGTGCAGGTCGTGAGCGTGGTCGTGATGGTGGTGATAAACCGCCAGGCTCTGCGCGTTCTTGCCGAACAGCTCGACAAACGCCGGATCGCCACTGACCTGCTCGGGATGCCCGGAGCAGCAGACGTGACGGTTGAGGCAGACCACTTGGTCGGTGGTGCTCATCACCAGATGCAAATCGTGGGACACCATCAGCACGCCGCAGCCATGGCGGTCGCGCAGACGGGTGATCAGGCTGTACAACTCGGCCTGGCCGGCGACGTCGACGCCCTGCACCGGCTCGTCGAGCACCAGCAATTCAGGTTCGCGCAGCAACGCCCGAGCCAGCAGCACACGCTGCATTTCACCACCGGAAACGCTTTGCACCGGGCTGTCGATGACGTGTTCGGCACCCACTTCTTTCAATGCGGCCAGCGCACGCGGACGATCAACGCCCGGCACCAGGCGCAGAAAGCGCAGCACCGACAGCGGAAGAGTCGGATCAACGTGCAGTTTTTGCGGCATGTAGCCGACGCGTAGCTTCGGCTTGCGCCAGACGCTGCCGCTGTCCGGTTTCAACAGTCCGAGCACGGCGCGCACCAGCGTAGTCTTGCCGGCGCCGTTGGGGCCGATCAGGGTGACGATCTGCCCCGGCTCGACGCTCAACTCGATGTTGTCCAGCACAGCCTGCCCGGCAAACGTGACGGCGACCTGCTCCAGACGGATCAGCGCGTTGCTCATCAAGCCCCCTGACAACCGGAGCACAGGCCGACGACTTCGACGGTCTGCGCTTCGACGATGAAACCAACGTCTTTGGCGCTGTTGATGATTGCGTCGCTGATCACTTTTTGCTCAAGCTCGATGGCAGCATGGCAATCGCGGCAAATCAGGAACTGGCCCTGATGCGCATGCTCCGGGTGCACGCAGCCGACGAAGGCGTTGAGCGAGGAGATGCGGTGCACCAAGCCGTTTTCCAGAAGGAAATCCAGCGCACGGTACACAGTTGGCGGCGCAGCGCGGCGGCCGTCCTGCTCGCTGAGCACGGCAAGAATGTCGTAAGCGCCCAGCGGCTTGTGGCTCTGCCACACCAGTTCCAGCACCCGGCGGCGCAACGCGGTCAGGCGCAAGCCTTTCTGGGCGCACAAGGTATCGGCCTCGGACAAAGCGCTGTGCACGCAATGTGAGTGGTCGTGGGGACGGCTGGCGATCGGTGTAATAGGCATGGGCGGCGACGAGTTTTGATAGAGACGTTATTATGTTACCCGTTCTCGCCTCCTTGAGTGGTCATCGTGTCCCGACTTTTTTCTGTTTTTGTGGCTTTTGTCGCCAGTTTTCTGCTGATCGGTTCGGCTCAGGCCGAGGTCAAAGTCCTCACCAGCATCAAACCGTTGCAGCTGATTGCAGCGGCCGTGCAGGACGGCGTGGCGATTCCCGAAGTGCTGCTGCCGCCGGGTGCTTCGCCACACAATTACGCGCTGCGACCATCCGACGTACGGAAGGTGCAATCGGTGGATCTGCTCTACTGGATCGGCCCGGACATGGAAGGTTTCCTGCCGCGCGTGCTCAGCGGTCGTACGCTGCCGAGCGTCGCCGTGCAGGATCTGCCGGGGATGAAACTGCGGCGTTTTGCTGAAGACAGTCATTCCCACGCCGAAGACGCCGACGAGCATGATCACGATCACCGTCCGGGCACGCTGGATGCGCATTTGTGGCTATCGCCGGTCAATGCGCGGGTAATCGCCGACAAAATGGCCGCAGACTTGAGCACCGCAGATCCGGCCAATGCCGAGCGCTATCAGAAAAACGCCAAGGCGTTTGACGAACGTCTGGACGCACTGGATCAGCGTTTGAAGAAGCGTCTGGCCAATGTTGAAGGCAAACCCTACTTCGTCTTCCACGAAGCATTTGATTACTTTGAAGAGGCTTATGGCCTGAAGCACGCCGGTGTGTTCAGCGTGGCTGCCGAAGTGCAGCCGGGCGCGCAACATGTCGCGGCGATGCGCAAGCGTTTGCGGGAAGTGGGCAAGACGTGTGTGTTCAGTGAGCCGCCGTTGCGCCCGCGTTTGGCCGAGACTTTGGTGGCTGGGCTGCCGGTGAAACTGGCTGAGCTGGATGCGTTGGGCGGGTACACCCCGGCGACGGCTCAGGGTTATGAGCAGGTGCTGGAAAAGTTGGGCAATGATTTGGCGGGATGCCTGGAATCTCTGTAACCCCATAGAAAAAGATCGCAGCCTTCGGCAGCTCCTACAGGGTGTACATCAATCCCATGTAGGAGCTGCCGAAGGCTCGGGCCGCGTTCGGACGATCTTTTGATCTTAAAGGGCGAAAGGTAGCGGCGTGTGTACCTGCTGCCGCTGCGCCAAGCGCTGCTCAAACTCCTTGGGATCGTGAATCAACACGTCCTGCCCGGCAAACTGCTCCGCCGCGATCAACCGCGACAGCCAGAACCGCACACAGGCCACGCGCAGCATGGTCGGCCACAACTCAGCCTCCGCCGCCGTGAACGGGCGCAGCGCCGCATAGGCACCAAGGAATGCTCGGGCACGCGGGCCATCAATTAAACCGTCCTCATCAGAACACCAGTCGTTCAAGGCAATCGCCACGTCATAAAGCATCGGCCCCGAGCAGGCGTTGTAGAAGTCGATCAGTCCGGTCAGGTGCGTGCCTTCGAACATCGCGTTGTCGCGGAACAGGTCGGCGTGGATGTTGGCGCGAGGCAGCGCAAGAATCTTGTCTTTGCGCTCGGTGATTTCATCCAACGCCTTTTGCAGCAAGGCACGCGGTTCATCGCTCAGGTGCGAAAGAAACTCCGTGCCCTCCTCCAGCATCCAGTCCAGGCCACGATCGGTCTTGCGCTTGATCATGCGCTCGCCCTGGGTCGCCAGGTGCAAGTGCGCCTGCAACTCGCCGACCTGCGCGCAATGCTGCGCGTTGGCGACCTTGATGTGCTTGCCGGACAGGCGCGGTTGCAGCAATGCCGGTTTGCCTTTGAGTTCACGCAATGCCACGCCGTCGGTGGTGCGCAGCGCGTACGGCACCGGCAGATCGGCTTCGTGCAGGACATCGAGCAGGTCGATGAAAAACGGCATCTCCTGCACCGGGCCGCGTTCGACCAGGGTCAGGACGAATTCGCCCTGCTCCAGGCTGATAAAGAAATTGGTGTTTTCGCTGCCGGCGGCGATCCCCTGGAAATCAAGCAGACGGCCAAGCCCGTAAGGGGCGAGAAAGGTTTCCAGCTCGGGCCGAGCCAGGGGAGTGAACACAGACATGTTTAAACTGCCAGTACGGGCACCGCAAATGGCGGCGCCGGGTGAATTAAAAACTTACTTCCATTCGAAAATCTTCCATGACGGAATCAGCATATCCGGCTGATCCGAGCGGATGAAGTTGGCATCCGTCCCGTCTGCGCGCACCAGAAAGTAAGGCGGCGCGCCCTTTGGCGTGACTTTGATCGCGTACAGGAACCCGTTTTGCCGGTACTCCTGAATCGTCTTGTCGCCTTCCGTGCGAATGGTGACTTCAGGATCTCCCGACGGCGCATCATCCGCCGCCATCGCGGCCAACGGTGAGGCAGCAATCAGACCGACCAGCAGCAAGCGATTTAACGTACGCATGATAACCTTGTCCCTTTGTCGTCAACGGTCCCGCTATTCTAGCGCCGGACCCGCCGAAAAGGTTGATCCTGCTCATGAGCCAAGCCCCCCTCGTCCTGGTGGACGGTTCGTCTTACCTATACCGCGCCTTTCACGCGCTGCCACCACTGACCACCTCCAAAGGCCTGCCGACCGGTGCGGTCAAAGGCGTGCTGAACATGCTCAAGAGTCTGCGCAAGCAGTACCCGGACAGCCCGTTCGCCGTGGTGTTCGACGCCAAGGGTGGGACATTTCGCGATGAAATGTACGCCGAATACAAAGCCAACCGCCCAAGCATGCCCGACGACATGCGCGTGCAGATCGAGCCGCTGCACCAGAGCGTGATCGCTCTTGGTTTCCCGCTGCTGTGCGTGGAAGGCGTCGAGGCCGACGACGTCATCGGCACCCTCGCCCGCAGCAGCGCCGCGGCAGATCGCCCGGTGGTGATCTCCACCGGCGACAAGGACATGGCGCAACTGGTCGATGGCCACATTACCTTGGTCAACACCATGTCCGGTAGTTCGATGGACGTGGAAGGCGTGAAGGAGAAATTCGGCGTCGCACCGGAGCAGATCATCGATTATCTGGCGCTGATGGGCGACTCGTCCGACAACATCCCGGGCGTTCCGGGCATCGGCCCGAAAACCGCCTCCGGGCTGTTGGTCGGCGTCAATGGCGGCCTCACCGAGCTGTACGCCAATCTCGACATCGTCCCGACCCTGCCGATTCGCGGCGCGAAAACCCTGCCGGCCAAGCTTGAGGAGCACAAGGAGATGGCGTTCCTCTCCTATCAACTGGCGACCATCAAGGTCGACGTGCCGCTGGACGTCGAACTCGACGATCTGCAAATGGGCGCGGAAGACCCGGCCAAGCTCTACGAGCTGTACTCGCTGCTGGAATTCAAAAGCTGGATCAATGATCTGGATCGCGACGCCAAGCGTCTGGAACTGAGCGCGGCCGCCGAGCCTGCTCCGGCCGGCGATCTGTTCAGCGCGCCAGATATCGAAACTCCCGCTGCTCCGACCGAAGCGGCATACGAGACGATCCTCGATCAGGCGCGTTTTGATGTCTGGCTGGAAAAGTTGAACAACGCCAAGCTGTTCGCCTTCGACACCGAAACCACCGGCATCGACGCGCAGCAGGCGCAACTGGTCGGCCTGTCGTTCGCCGTGCAGGCCAACGAGGCCGCGTACATTCCGCTGACCCACTCCTACATCGGCGTGCCGGAACAGCTGGATCGCGACACCGTGCTGCGCGCACTCAAGCCGATTCTCGAAGACCCGAGCAAGCTGAAGGTCGGCCAGCACGCCAAGTTCGATATGAATATTCTGGCCAACTGCGCCATCGGTGGCGACCAGAACAACGGCATCACCGTGCGCGGCATCGCCTTCGACACGATGCTTGAGTCCTACGTGCTCAACTCCACCGCGACCCGCCACGACATGGACAGCCTCGCGCAGAAGTATCTGGATCACACCACCGTGAGCTTCCAGGACATCGCCGGCAAAGGCGCCAAGCAGCTGACCTTCGACCAGATCGCCCTGGAACAGGCTGGGCCGTATGCCGCCGAAGACGCTGACATCACCCTGCGTCTGCACCAGACTTTGTTCGAAAAACTCAGCGCGATCCCGAGTCTGGCCAGCGTGCTGACCGACATCGAGATCCCGCTGGTGCCAGTGTTGGCGCGCATCGAACGCCAAGGCGCGTTCGTCGACGCCGAGCTGCTCGGCATCCAGAGCATCGAGCTGGGCAACAAAATGGTGGCGCTGGAGCGCGAAGCGTTCGAGATCGCCGGGGAAGAATTCAACCTTGGCTCGCCGAAGCAACTGGGCGTGATTCTCTACGAGAAACTCGGCCTGCCGGTGCTGAAAAAAACCGCCAAGGGTCAGCCGTCGACCGCTGAAGAAGTGCTGGCGAAACTCGCCGAAGACGATCACCGCTTGCCGAAGGTGCTGATGGAGCACCGCTCGATGAGCAAGCTGAAAAGCACCTACACCGATCGCCTGCCGGAGCAGATCAACCCGCGCACCGGGCGTATTCACACCTCGTACCATCAGGCTGTAGCGTCGACCGGGCGCTTGTCCTCCAGTGATCCGAACCTGCAGAATATTCCGGTGCGTACGGCTGAAGGTCGACGCATTCGTCAGGCGTTCGTCGCACCGAAAGGCTACAAACTGCTGGCGGCGGACTATTCGCAGATTGAGTTGCGGATCATGGCGCACCTGTCCAAGGACGAAGGCCTGATGAATGCCTTCCGCAACAACCTGGACGTGCACACCGCCACCGCTGCCGAAGTGTTCAAGGTCGAACTCAACGAGGTGACCTCCGACCAGCGCCGTGGCGCCAAGGCGATCAACTTCGGTCTGATCTATGGCATGGGCGCGCAGAAGCTCGGCAAGGACATCGGTGTCGATACCAAGACCGCCAAGGCTTACATCGACACCTACTTCGCCCGTTATCCGGGGGTTCGCGAATACATGGAGCGCACCCGCGCGCAGGCGGCGGATCAGGGTTATGTCGAAACCTTCTTCGGTCGTCGCCTGTACCTGCCGGAAATCAACTCGAACAAACCGCAGGAACGCGCCGCCGCCGAACGTACGGCGATCAACGCGCCGATGCAGGGCACGGCGGCCGACATCATCAAGAAAGCCATGGTGGCGGTGGATGAGTGGCTGGCGACGTCTGGCCTGGACGCCCGAGTCATTCTGCAGGTACACGATGAATTGGTGCTGGAGGTTCGCGAGGATCTGGTCGAGCAGGTCAGCACCGAGATTCGCGTGCACATGAGCGAAGCGGCGAAACTGGATGTACCGCTGCTGGTCGAAGTGGGCGTGGGAAACAATTGGGATGAGGCTCATTGAGCCATTTGCAGACGGTTTTGCCGCGACATGACGTCGCGGCAGCCGCTGAAAATCTGCTTATTTCGAAAAGCGCTTGGGATTATTCCAAAGCTTTTTGAAAAAAATCTGAACTAATCTGGAAGGACACCACTCAGAGTTACTGAATGGCTGGTGAAGCCCTTCGATGCTCCTATGTTGTGTTAAGTGTTGGCAGATATCTGAACCCCGCCCTAGCGGTTCGGAACTTAAACCCCGGAACTTCTCCCTCCCCAATGAAGTCCGGGGCTTTTTTTGCCCCAAAACTGGCTGTGATGCCGTCATGCTGCGTTAAAAGCACCGCTAAAAATGCTCATTTAGGTACCCTAAACTCCGCTTTTTAGCGGTGCTTTCGCCTTGCCTGACAGCACCACAGCCAGTTTTGAAATTGTCTTACTCGGCTGCCGCCTCGGCGCCTTTGTCTGCCAGTTCCATCCAGCCGGCCAGTACAGTGTAGGCCTCTTCCAGGCCCATGCGTTTTGGCGCGGAGAACAGCTGGATGGTGACCAGATCGCCCCAACCCTTGCGGATTTCCGACTGCACTTTGAGCAAGGTGTTCTTAGCTGCGCCGTAGGTGAGCTTGTCGGCCTTGGTCAGCAGGATGTGCATCGGCATGCCGGCCGCAACAGCCCAGTCGAGCATCAGCAGGTCGAAGTCGGTCATTGGATGACGGATGTCCATCATCAGAATCAAACCCTTCAAACTCTCACGGCCACCGAGGTAAGCCTCAAGGTGACGCTGCCAGTGCATCTTCAGCGGGATCGGTACTTTTGCGTAACCGTAGCCCGGCAGGTCGACCAGACGCCGATCTTCGTCTAGCTTGAAGAAGTTCAACAGCTGTGTGCGACCCGGGGTTTTCGAGGTGCGCGCCAGGCTGGCGTGAGTCAGGGTGTTCAGTGCGCTGGATTTGCCGGCGTTGGAACGACCGGCGAACGCCACTTCGAAGCCTTCGTCGTCAGGGCATTGATCGACTTTGGCGGCACTGAGCATGAACGTGGACTGTTGGCACAGGCCGAGGATGGGATTCTTGAGTTGCATGGGATTTCCGATGTGGGCGGCGCCGGGATTGGGCGCGGAACGCGGTGTCGCTTCCGTTTCAGTGACGCCAGTATATAATGCCGCAGATTTTGTGTGTGCTTTGTCCCAGCGTAGGATGAAGTTCACGAGAGCGACAGACCTTGATTGCGCATTAGAACGCAGAACGCTCTCAACCCTGAAAAGGTCGTTTTATGACGAAATGGCTGCTGGCTGCCGGAGTCTTGATGCCGCTTTACAGCGCACAGGCTACACAGGATCCGGAAGCTGTGTACAACCGTGTTTGTGGTGCCTGTCATTCCGGCCAACTACCCATGGCGCCCAAAAGAGGCGATCAGGAAGCTTGGACGCCGAGGTTGGCGAAAGGTATGGGGACGCTGGTGCAACACGTGACCCAGGGTTTCAAGGCGATGCCGCCGCGTGGTTTGTGCATGGACTGCAGTGCCGAGGATTACCAAGCCATCATCCTTTGGATGAGCGAGTAAACCCGGTCCATAACTTAACCCTTAGCCGTAGTTGGATTAGCTGATGAACAAATTGATCGTGAGTCTGCTGTTGACCGTGGGAATCTCAGGCTTCGCCCATGCTGCCGGTGATGCCGCAGCAGGCCAGGCAAAAGCCGCCGTATGTGGAGCCTGCCATGGCCCGGACGGGAACAGCATGGCGCCAAACTTTCCGAAACTGGCCGGTCAAGGTGAACGCTACCTGACCAAGCAACTGCACGACATCAAGTCGGGCAAGCGCACCGTTCTGGAAATGACCGGCCTGCTGACCAATCTGAGTGATCAGGACCTGGCCGACATCGCCGCCTACTTCGCCAGCCAGAAAGGCAGCGTCGGCGCCGCCGATCCGAAGATCGTCGCGCGCGGTGAAGCGCTGTTCCGTGGCGGCAACCTGGCCAAGGGCCTGCCAGCCTGCACCGGCTGCCACTCGCCGAACGGCGCCGGCAACGCAGCTGCCGGTTTCCCGCACTTGGGTGGCCAACACGCTCAATACATCGCCAAGCAACTGACCGATTTCCGCAAGGAAGAAGGCGGCCGCACCAACGACGGCGACACCATGACCATGCAGACCATCGCCAAGCGCCTGAGCGACGAAGACATCGCAGCGGTCTCCAGCTACATTCAGGGTCTGCACTAAGCGCGCCGGATCGGGTGTTGAGCGAGGCTGAAGATCAAAAGATCGCAGCCTTCGGCAGCTCCTACAGGGGGTTACGTGACCCAATGCAGGAGTGCAATGTTAACGCTCGATTAATCCGTCGCAGCAAGTATAAAAAGGGTGGCTTTGGCCGCCCTTTTTTGTGGCCGCTACCGTTACACTACAGAACTCATGCCCGCCAGGATCTGTCTGAAAACAGGTCGCGCGAGGCGACCCAAATTGTCCAGGAGTAAAGCATGCGTAATCTGATCATCAGCGCCGCTCTCGTCGCTGCCAGCCTGTTCGGCGTGACCGCTCAAGCCGCCGAAGCACCTGCCGCCCCTTACGTGGAGCTGGCCAACCCGGTTCCGGTTGCAGAGCCTGGCAAGATCGAAGTGGTCGAGCTGTTCTGGTACGGCTGCCCGCACTGCTACGCCTTTGAGCCGGTGATCAACCCTTGGGTTGATAAACTGCCGTCCGACGTCAACTTCGTACGTATCCCGGCCATGTTCGGCGGCCCGTGGGACGCTCACGGTCAAATGTTCCTGACCCTCGAAGCCATGGGTGTCGAGCACAAGGTTCACAACGCCGTGTTCAACGCAATCCAGAAAGAACACAAGAAGCTGACCGACAAGAACGACATGGCTGACTTCCTCGCCACTCAAGGCGTGGACAAGGACAAGTTCCTCGCCACCTTCGACTCGTTCGCCATCAAGGGTCAGATCGTAAAAGCTCGCGAACTGGCCAAGAAGTATGAAATCACTGGCGTTCCAACCATGATCGTCAACGGCAAATACCGTTTTGACATCGGCTCTGCCGGTGGTGCCGAGCAAGCGCTGAAACTGGCTGACCAACTGGTCGCCAAAGAGCGAGCGGCAACCAAGGCTGCTGCCAACTAAGCGCGGCAACCGCCATGCGCCGCTGGAAGTCTGAACGCATCGTTGGCCTGCATGACCCGCAGGTCAACGAGCATCACCTGGAGTCCACGGGCCTGCCCGCAGACCAGCGTCTGCGTCTGCTCAGTTTCAATATCCAGGTCGGCATCAGCACCGAGCGCTATCGGCATTACCTGACGCGTAGCTGGCAGCACCTGCTGCCGCACAACGGCCGCTCAGGCAACCTGCAAAAGATCGGCGACCTGCTGGGCGACTTCGATCTGGTCGCCCTGCAGGAAGCCGATGGCGGCAGCCTCCGTTCGGGCTACGTCAATCAGGTGGAACATCTGGCGCAACTCGGCGCCTTCCCTTACTGGTATCAACAACTCAATCGCAACCTCGGCCGACTGGCCCAGCACAGCAACGGCGTGCTCAGTCGTCTGAAACCGTCGGCGATTGAAGATCACCCGCTGCCCGGCCCGAAAGGTCGCGGGGCGATTCTGCTGCGTTTCGGCGAAGGCCCGGAAGCGCTGGTGGTGGTGATGATGCACCTGGCCCTTGGCGCGCGAACCCGCAGCCTGCAACTGGCCTATATTCGTGAGCTGATCGGTGGCTATAAACACCAAGTGTTGATGGGCGACATGAACACCCATGCCAGCGATCTGCTACAACATTCTCCGTTACGCGATCTCGGCCTGCTGGCCCCGCAGGTGGAAGCGACATTCCCCAGCTGGCGCCCGCAGCGTTGCCTTGATCATATTTTGCTCAGCCCGACCCTGACCCTGGAAAAGGTCGAAGTGCTGGCACAACCGATTTCCGATCACCTGCCGGTCGCGGTAGAGATTCGTCTGCCGGGTTCGCTCACGGCCGATGCATTGCCCGCGTTGAGTCCTGCCCCTCGCGGAAACCCTGAATGAGCGACGACGCCCAGCGCTGGAAAGAGAAGTACCTCAAAAGCATCGAACAACAGGACAAACTCGAACGTCGCTGGGCCGCCAGGCTCGATTTGTTGCGTCGCGGCCTGGTGCGCAGCACGCTAGCGGCCGAAGGCACCGATAAAGTCGTTGATCAGTGCATGAAAGAGATGCGCGACGTGGTGCGCACTGACGACATGGACGCCGGCCTCGCCGCCCTGCTGCCGCGCCTGGAAAAAGCCGTGCTCGACTCCGAGCAGCGCCGCGAAACCCGCATCGATCAGGTCAGCACCGCGCTGACGTCGCTGGTCACCCAGTTGCAGGCATTGCCGTTGCCGCGTGAAGTCGCTCAGCCACTGAAGAAATTCGCCAAACAACTGGATGGGCGCGTTGGGTCTGCGCGGGAAATGCCATTGCTGTTGAGTGAACTCAGCGGCTTGCAGGGCAAGGCATTGAGTCAGCTGGAAACGCCCGCAGAGCCGGGTCGTCCGGGCCTGTTGCAGCGTTTGTTTGGTAGCCGTGATAGCGAAGAGGCGCCCGCCAAAGAATCACCCGCACCGACTCAGGTCGCGCAGCCGCTTGCTGCCCCACTGCCTGAACCGGAAACCGCAGAGCCGGCCCCTATCGCAGCGATTGAACCGGTGACGGCGGTTCCCGCCCTCGAAACCCCAGTGCCTGTCGAAAAAACAGCGCCAGCCACGCAAAACCGGCTGGAAGTGGAAGAAGTGGTGGCTTTCGAGCCGCCCACGGTCGTCAGCGAAGTTATCAGTGACCCGACCGAGCCCAAGGCCGAGCACTTTGAACCCGAGCCTGTTTTCGCGGCAGCTCCAGCTCACACGCAGATCACGCCTGCCGCCATCAATCCTGATGAACTGATCCTCCCCGGTGATCCAGCGCCGCTGATCCTCGACAGCCTGCCCCTTCCTGAACCCATCGCGCAGGCGCTGGCCGCCATCGACCCGGAGCAATCCGAACACGACATTCTGTTCGCCCTGCCGGACACCCCGGAGCCGTCCTACAGCTCCGTGGCCAAGCACATCGAGGACACCCTGATCGGTCTCCTCGACGACCTGACCCTGCCAGAACGTCACCGCCCGCAAGCCGAAGCCATGCGCGAAAGGCTCAAACACGGTTTGAACTGGTACGAACTGATCCCGATCCTCGACGATCTCGCGACATTGATGCTGGCAATCACCGACAGCGGTCAACACGAGTTCGAAGCGTATCTGCAGCAACTCAACGAACGCCTCGAAGCGTTCCAGAGCAATCTGCAAGCCGCCAGCGAAGGGCATGCCGACAACAGCTCGGCGGCGCGGGCCATGGATACGCAGATCCGCGAGCAAGTCGATGGCTTGCAGACCAGTGTCCAGGAAGCCGCCGACCTCGATGACCTCAAGCAAGTGCTGGAGAACCATCTCGAAGGCCTGCTCGGCACCATGGACCAGCACCAGAAGCAGCGTGACGCTCGTGAACAGGAAGTCGCCACGCGACTGAAAAGCCTGTCCGAGCGCGTGGCGCACATGGAGCAGGAAGCCCAGGGTTTCCGCGAACACCTTGAAGTACAACGCCAGAAAGCCCTGATCGACCCGCTCACCGGCCTGCCTAACCGCGCCGCGTGGAGCGAACGCCTCGAGCATGAAATCAAGCAGTGGCAGCAACACGGCAACACCCTGAGCCTGGCGATGCTCGACCTTGATCACTTCAAACGGATCAATGACAACTACGGCCATCTGGCCGGCGACAAGGTCCTGAAAATCATTGCCACTGTGTTGCGCAAACGCCTGCGCGGCTCCGACTTCATTGCCCGTTTCGGCGGGGAAGAGTTCGTTCTGTTGATGCCGGCAACGCCGCCAGCCGTCGGCGCCAAACTGCTGGAAACCCTGCGCGCAGCGATCGAAGCCTGCCCGTTCCACTTCAAGGGCGAGCGGGTGACCATCACCATCTCCATGGGACTGGCAACATTCCGCGCTGGAGAACACAGCGATCTGGTACTGAAAAGAGCCGATCAGGCGCTTTACCGCGCTAAAAATGCAGGACGCAATCGGGTCGAGCTGGGCTGAGCAAATTGTTCCATTTTGTTTAAATCCGCCCGCTGACCGTCGAGACGCAAGGCAGTACGTTACACTGTTGCATTACTGTCTTGCGTGTACTGCCCTCTGCCATGAAATTCTTTGCCCTCCTCGCTTCGCTGCTTGTTCTGGCCGGTTGTACCAGCGCCCCGCGCTACGACACCAGCCATCCTTCGGCCAATTACGACAGCCGTATCCAGTTCGTGGTCGTCCACTACACCTCGACATCGCTGGAGCGCTCGCTGCAATTGCTGACCCATGGCGAAGTCAGCAGCCATTACCTGATCGGCGACGACAAGAGCGGCACCATTTACAAACTGATGGATGAAAACCAGCGCGCCTGGCACGCCGGCGAAAGCCAGTGGCAGGGCCGCACCTGGCTGAACTCAAGCTCCATCGGTATCGAAATCGTCAATCCGGGCTTCAAGGACACGCCGACCGGGCGACTGTGGTATCCGTACAGCGAAGCGCAGATTCAATCGCTGATCGTCCTGCTCAAGGACATCAGCAAACGCAACGGTATCAGCCCCCGACACATCATTGGCCATAGCGACATCGCGCCGCTGCGCAAACTCGATCCGGGGCCAATGTTCCCGTGGAAGCGCCTCGCCGCTGAAGGCCTGGGCCTGTGGCCAAACGAACAAGCGGTGGTGCGCCAGCAGGCGCTGTTCAACAGCAGTGAACTGCCGAGCATCAGCTGGTTCCAGGCGCAATTGGCGCACTTGGGTTACGACACGCCGCAGACCGGCGAACTCGACGTTGCCACACGCCACGTCCTCGCCGCGTTCCAGATGCACTTCCGGCCTTCGCGCTTCGACGGCACGCCGGATGCGCAAACGGCAGCCCTGTTGCTGGTACTCAATCAGACAAAATAATGACGCCCGCCCGACGGTCAGGGCGAAATTGCAATCAGCAGCTATAACTCATTGGTAATTCTTCGGATATTCCATAATGGTTGCTACCCGAGAGACGCTGCGTAGCTGGTTTTATCGCCCCTGGTTTTTGGCGATGATCGCGGCTGTCCTCAGTGCCTGCCTGCTGATCGCCGGCGGTATGTTCGTGGCGATGCGTCAGGTCGAGCAAAGCGAAAGCCAGCAAATGAACGCGCAAGGCGAGCGTTTCCTCGCCCGCCTCGAACAATTGTTCGGCCAGTTGCGCGAAAGTCTCGACGACCTCGAAGCGCAACCATTGCGCAGTTGTGACGATGAAATGATCGCCACCCTGCAACAAGTCACCTTCAACTATCGCTTCGTCTATGAAGCGGCCTATATGGACGCCTCGCGGATCTGCTCCAACCGTCCGCGTCAGGAAGGCGTGTCGGTAGTACGGGCGCCGGATATCAGAGGGCCGACTTACAGTTATTGGCTCAATACCACCACCGAACCCGATGAAAACCGCGCCGCGCTGATGCTGGGCCGCGGCAATTTTCGTGTGGCCACTTCACGCGGGCATCTGACCGACATGGTCGATCTGTCGCCCGGCAGCAGCCTGCTGGTGGTACTCGACCATGGTGCCCGTGCGATACCGGTGCTCGGCACAGCGCAGGTCTGGCCACCGACCGAACATTGGCCACCGAAAAGTCGCGAGTCATTACAGGTCACTCAGACCCGGCTGATCTACCGCATGCCCACGGATAATCCGGAGTATCAGTTGGTGCTGATCACACCCAGAACCAGCATGCACATTCCGGCTGTCTGGTGGTGGATGATCCCGGTGTGTCTGCTGCTCGGCGCCTTTGTCGGATTTTTCGTGTTCTTACTGGTTCGCCAGCGCCAGTCACTGGATGCCGAACTGCATGGCGCGATTCGTCGCGGTGAGTTGCAGGTGCTCTATCAGCCGATCTTCGATCTCGACAGCCGCAACTGCGTGGGCGCCGAAGCCCTGCTGCGCTGGCGCCGCCCGGACGGCACACTGACCAGCCCTGACCTGTTTATCCCGATGGCGGAAAACACCGGGCAAATCCGCCAGATGACCGACTTCGTCCTGCAGCGCCTGCTGGAGCAACTGGGCCAGTTGCTGCGCGCCAATCCGCAGCTGTACATCTCGGTCAACCTTGCCGCGTGCGACGTGATGGTGCCGCGCATCGGTCTGGTCATGGCGCGCTTGCTCACATTGCATCGAGTGGCCGCGCGGCAGATTGCCTTCGAGGTTACCGAACGAGGTTTGATTGATGTGGTAGTGGCGCGGGAAAACCTGCAAGCCTTGCGTGATGTCGGCCATCAGGTATTGATCGACGACTTCGGTACCGGCTATTGCAGCCTCGCCTACCTGCAAACCCTACCGGTCGATTGCCTGAAAATCGACAAAGCGTTCATTGATGCACTGGGCCATGACGCCGCCAGCAGCGGCGTCGCCCCGCACATCATTCACATGGCCCAGGCGCTGGATCTGAAGGTGATTGCCGAAGGCATCGAGCTGGAATCACAAGCGCAATTGCTCCGCAGCGAAGGAGTGAAGTTCGGTCAGGGCTGGTTGTTCGCCCATGCGCTGAGCGCGGTGCAATTCATTGAGTTGATCACCCGGGGCCGACGCCTCGCGGGAAGGCGCATGGACGACGAAGCCTAAACGGCGAGCGCCATATAGAACTGCGTGCCCTGCCCCGGCCGCGAATAAACCCCCATACGTCCGCCATGCAGCTGGACGATTTCCTTGCACAGCGCCAGACCCAGTCCGGCGCCGCCCTTCTTGCGCCCCACCTGCACGAACGGTTCGAAGATCCTTCCTTGCTGGCCGTAGGCAATGCCTTCGCCGTTGTCTTCGACACTGATAATCACCCGCTCGCCATGTCGGCGAGCCTGTAAACGGATCTGACCGTCGCGGGCGGTATGGCGCAAGGCATTGTCGATCAGGTTGTCGAGCACGCGATCGAGTTGCGCCTGATCGGCCTGCAAACGTGGCAGCGGTCCCTGCACTTCGACATTCAGGGCAATGCCCTTGGCCGCCGCCGAATCGGCAAAACGCAATTGCGCCTGCTCCAGCAAGTCTTCGATGGAGCACGGTGCCAGCGTGAGCTTCTGCAGGCCGTTCTGATAACGCGAGAAGTTGAGCAGGTCATTGATCAACTGCATCAGGCGCTGCATTTCCTCGTTCACGGTGTCGAGCAGATCAGCCTCGCGGGACTCTGCTGGAAACTTCGCCCGCTCACGGAACAAACCGAACGCCATATGCATGCCGGTGACCGGCGTGCGCAGTTCGTGGGAGGCACGCAAGACGAATTCGCTGCGCACTCGCTCGAAGGCGCGCTGCTCGGTGACATCGTGCAGCACCATCACTGCGCCGAGGATATGGCCTTGGGTATGACTGACCGGCGTCAGGCTATAAGTCAGCAGGCGGGATTCGCCGTCGACCTCGATACTCAAATCTTCCGGCGCCCGCTCCAGCGTGCCGCCGCGCAGCACCAGTTGCAGCTGCGCATCCAGCTCCGGCCGCTGCAGCGCCGTACCCAAGCCTTGGCCGAGACGATCATCGTCCCAACCCAATTGCCGCTGGGCGACCGGATTGAGGTGCTCCAGATGCCCTTCCCGGTCGATCATCAGCAAGCCGTCATCGATGCTGTCGAGCACCGCCTGCAAGCGTTGCTGGCCGGCCAGCAGCTCATCGACATTGGTCGCCTGATGCTCGCGCAGTGCCTCGGCCATCAGGCCGAAGCGTTTGGTCAGCTGATTCATTTCCATCGCTGAAGAGATCGGCAGAGTCACTTCAAAATTGCCTTGGCCGATATTGTCCGCCGCTTGCGCCAGCGCCTCGATCGGCGCGCCGAAACGCCTGGCAATGCCGTGGGCCGTGATGAAACCGATGATCAGCACCGCCAACCCGACAAATCCAAGCAGACCGGCGATCAACAAGGCTCGGTCACGCGCCTCACTCTGTACCGCGTTGATGTTGTCCAGTGCATGCTTGTGCTCGGTGATCAGTCCGTTGCGCAGCGTGTTGAAGCGCTCCCGGAAGTCAGCGCTGCTGCTTATGGAGCCGGCCGGGTCACGGGACAAATCGAATGCTTCGAGAAAGCTCAGATAATCCGCTTTTGCCCGACTGAAGCCATATAGCCGGCCATCGCCCTCTTGCTCTTGGGCGATGCCTTGATCCAGCAACTCGAAGTAATGCTGTTTCGACGCTTCGAACGCCACGGGATCAGGCTTTTCCGCCAGCATGATGATCAGTTGATCACCCAGCGTCTGCCGCAACTTGAGCCCCAGATCCAGAGTGACGAAGTTGCTGCGCACCAAAGCTTCTTGAGTACCGGCCATCTGCATCACGCTGACCAGCCCGAGCAGCAGCCCGAGCAAAGCCACGGTGATCAGCGCGGAAATGCTCAGGAACAAACGGGTCCGCAACTTCATCGCCAGTTTCATCGTCGATCGCTCACAGGTTGTACTGCTTGCGCTTGCGGTACAGGGTCGAAGCATCGATACCGAGGGTTTTTGCCGCTTGATCCAGGGTGCCGGCGGTGGCGAGAACCGCGCCGATGTGGGCTTTTTCCAACTCGTCGAGACTCAGCGCCGCGCCGACGCGAGGGGCGTTGTTGGCCGGTTGTTCGGCCATGCCGAGGTGGCTGATTTCCACGCGCTCCTGCGGGCAGATGATGCTTGCCCGCTCGACAACGTTACGCAGCTCACGAATATTGCCCGGCCAGCGATACCCCAGCAGCGCTTCACGCGCCTCGTCGCTGAAGCCCCTCGCCGGGCGTGCGTACTCTTTGACGAAGCGCGCGAGGAAGCGATCGGCCAAGGTCAGAATGTCCTCGGTGCGCTCGCGCAGTGGCGGCAAGTGCAGGGTGATGACGTTCAGGCGATAGAGCAAATCCTCACGGAAACGCCCGTCACGAACCATGTCTTCGAGATTGAGGTTGGTCGCCGCCAAAATACGTACGTCAGCGCGACGGGTCACCGGATCCCCTACCCGTTCGTATTCCTTGTCTTGAATGAAACGCAGCAACTTGGGTTGTAAGGTCAGGGGAAAATCGCCGATCTCGTCGAGAAACAGCGTGCCACCGTCCGCTTGATTGACCCGGCCCAACGTACTTTCGCTGGCCCCGGTGAACGCGCCGCGACTGTGACCGAACAGCTCGCTTTCCATCAATTCCGCCGTCAGCGACGGGCAGTTGATGGTCACGCAGGATTTCTTCTCGCGCTTGCTCCAGCCATGAATCGCCCGGGCCAACTCACCTTTACCAGTACCGGATTCGCCAAGGATAAGGATGTTGGCGTCGGTGCTGGCAACCTGGCGAGCCGTTTCCAGTACGACCTTCATCGCCGGGCTGTGGGAATCGAGGCCGTCCTTCGGTTTGCGGATCTCGCCTTCAAGCGCTTCGAGACGCGCCGACAGTTGGCGCACTTCCAGTTGCTTGGCGGTGGCCAGACGCAACTGATCCGGGCTGCACGGTTTGACCAGATAGTCGGCGGCGCCCGCCTGGATCGCATCGACGGCGGTATCCACGGCCGAATGCGCGGTGACGATCACTACGCGCATCCACGGCGCCTGAATGCGCATCTGCGCCAGCACGTCGAGGCCATTGTCTTCGCCCAGACGCAGATCAAGGAAGCACAAGTCGAAAACCTGCCGTTGCAGTAAGGCATCAGCCTGGGCCGCGCTATTGGCAGTGGCGACCGTATAGCCTTCGTCTTCGAGGCAATAACGGAAGGTACGCAGGATGGCGGATTCGTCGTCCACCAGCAGAATGCGGCCTTGATGCTCAGTGGCAGATTCCATTTTTCCTACGCTCCATAGTGATTGGTCTTGGGTTAGTCCCGGAAAAATCGGGCAAGTTGCATGGTTGATTCTGAACGATGCCAGCCATAGGAGGGTAGCTCTCTCCTGCGTTTACAGCCAATACGTTGATTTTGTTGGTTTTTTAAACAAATGCCGATTTGCAGGCATTCCCTGCGTACTTTTCTGACATCTGCGCCCTGCTCTCAATTCCATAAGAATGAAATCTCCTACGAAAAAATCGTGCATTGCGCACGATCCCAGAAGACCCATCGTGCAGGATGCGTCGCAAACGATTTTCTGCATACGCATAACTTATTGATTTTATTGGATATTTTTCAAGTAAAAAACTGGCATGCAGGCTGCAATACCTCATTCAGCCCGGGCAGAAATGAATTGCCCTAACCGAATAAGAGTGAGGAACCCAGGATGACTCGCCAACGTGCCGCCCAAGTGCGTATCTCGCCACTGCATATCCAGCAAGGTCTGTTTGGCGTATTGGCGCTGTTGATCACCCTGATCGCCTGTCAGCAATACCTGCGCTGGGAAAACAGCCAGAAAGTTGAGCCGCTGATCTCGATCCAGCACAGCACGCAATCGCACTTCAGCGCCGTCAGCAGCAGCCAGGCCGAGAGCGCTTCGATGCGCATGATGGATGTCGATCAGGCGCAGCCGCTGGATCAACTGCCACGTGAAGAGCGTTGGGTTTTCTAAAGAACAAAAGAATTCGGGCGCGCAGCGCCGGAACACGTAACACCCCTAAATAGAGAAGTAAGGAGAATCACCATGTTGAGCTGGGCAATTACATTCTTGATCATTGCCATCATCGCTGCAGTACTGGGCTTCGGTGGTATCGCGGGCACCGCCACGGGTATCGCCAAGATTCTCTTTGTCGTGTTCCTGGTGATGTTCATCGCTTCCTTCTTCTTTGGCCGTCGCGGCCGAGGTTAACGATGAGTGCTTTAAAGACACTGGCAGCCGCCCTGCTTCTGGGCGGCAGTGCCATGGCGATGGCGGCCAATGACGGCCAGACGCGGGTCAACGAACTGTTGAGTTCCGACCCGCAATACCGCGAAACCTGGGAAGGCGTGGTGAAGAAGGAAGAACGCCTGCCGGAATGGGTGATGAACCTGTCCGGCACGCCTGACCAACAGATGAATGCCGTGACTGAAGATGGCGACCAGTATCTGGTCGGCCCGCTCTGCGAATCCGCAGACAAGTGCCTGAACCACCGCTTGATCGTCGCGTTCAGTTTCGACAAGAAAGACGCATACGCCATGCTCGTCGATGTGCCCGAAGGACTGCCGGCCGACAAGTCGCCAACGCGACATGCGACCTACCGCTTCCTCGGCAAACCCGATCAGGGCATGCAGGATCTGCTGATGGAAACCCTGAAGAAAGATCCGAAGTGGTACTGATTCGAACATGAAGGCAGCAGCCCTGCTGCTTTCCATTGCGCCCACCTGAGGAAGGCAGGCGCATGACCAAGGGGCCGGGACGTTCTGACTGTTACAGGGTCGGAGTGACCTACGGGTACAAGGAGTGCCTGCGCAAGGGCCGGGTCAGGGTAAAAGCTGCGCCGCAGGTTCGCCGACCCACAGTGGTTCGACGGACTTGCGCAGAGCTTTCAATCAGTCAAAACATTGATCCAGAGCGTCCAGCTCGTGGATTTTATCGCTGACACTGCGCGCGAAAACATTACGCGGTGTTTCCTGGCGACCGTATATCGACAAAAAAACCGTTTAAACAGTAGGACTTCTAGTCTTCCAACGTAGGCTTTTTCCTAAGTTTTTAGTCGATTTTTCTTGTTCAAAAAACAACCAATCTCCGCTGTGATGGCCGGTTCACGGCACTTATGCCGGCCGAAATGTCACAATCGAACCGGTTGGGACGCCAGTTTCATTAAAAAAAGCTCATGCCGATTCGGCATAGGGTAGGCGTTTACGGCATTAGACGGCGCAACCTTGCATCGGAATAGTTGCGCCTTTTTTCGCCTGCCGAAGAGCCGTAAATACGCGCTTCGGGGCACCTTATACGGAGGCAGATGCACAGACTTTTCCGCTAAAGAGCGTTCCAGTTCCTGCATGTGCCTGAGTCAAACGCAAGTAAGGGTAAAGATAATGAAGAAGGCAAAACTTAGCCTCGCCTGGCAGATCCTCATCGGTCTGGTATTGGGTATTGCAATTGGTGCGTTGCTCAACCACTTCAGTGCCGAGAAGGCCTGGTGGATCAGCAACGTCCTGCAACCAGCAGGCGATATCTTTATCCGTCTGATCAAGATGATCGTGATCCCGATCGTCATCTCCTCCCTGATCGTCGGCATTGCCGGCGTGGGCGACGCCAAGAAGCTCGGGCGCATCGGCCTGAAGACGATCATCTATTTCGAAATCGTCACCACTATTGCCATCCTCGTTGGCCTGGTGTTGGCAAACGTGTTCCATCCGGGCGCCGGCATCGACATGAGCACCCTGGGCACGGTGGATATCTCCAAGTACCAGGCGACCGCCGCCGAAGTGCAGCATGAACACGCGTTCATCGAGACCATCCTCAACCTGATCCCGTCGAACATCTTCGCGGCCATGGCCCGCGGCGAAATGCTGCCGATCATCTTCTTCTCCGTGCTGTTCGGTCTCGGTCTGTCGAGCCTGCAGTCGGACCTGCGCGAGCCGCTGGTGAAGATGTTCCAGGGCGTCTCGGAAAGCATGTTCAAAGTCACCCACATGATCATGAACTACGCGCCAATCGGCGTGTTCGCCCTGATCGCGGTGACCGTGGCCAACTTCGGCTTCGCTTCCCTGCTGCCGCTGGCCAAACTGGTGATCCTGGTTTACGTCGCCATCGCCTTCTTCGCCTTCGTGGTGCTGGGCCTGATCGCCAAGCTGTTCGGTTTCTCGGTGATCAAGCTGATGCGCATCTTCAAGGATGAGCTGGTGCTGGCCTACTCCACCGCCTCTTCGGAAACCGTGCTGCCGCGCGTGATCGAGAAGATGGAAGCCTACGGCGCACCGAAAGCCATCTGCAGCTTCGTGGTACCGACCGGTTATTCGTTCAACCTCGACGGTTCGACCCTGTACCAGTCCATCGCAGCAATCTTCATCGCTCAGCTGTACGGCATCGACCTGTCGATCAGCCAGCAACTGCTGCTGGTCCTGACTCTGATGGTCACCTCCAAAGGTATCGCCGGTGTACCGGGTGTGTCCTTCGTGGTGCTGCTGGCCACTCTGGGCAGCGTGGGTATTCCGCTGGAAGGTCTGGCGTTCATCGCCGGTGTCGACCGCATCATGGACATGGCCCGTACTGCACTGAACGTGATCGGGAATGCCTTGGCCGTGCTGGTTATCGCACGCTGGGAAGGTATGTACGACGACGCCAAGGGCGAGCGCTACTGGAACTCCCTGCCGCACTGGCGCAGCAAGGAAAAACTGCCAGCAGGCGAAATCTCGAAGAACTGACACACCCCTGTAGGAGCTGCCGCAGGCTGCGATCTGTTGATCTTGCTTTTTAAAAACAAAATCAAAAGATCGCAGCCTTCGGCAGCTCCTACAGGAGATTGAGGTCAACCCGGTAAATGGGGTGGCAGCAGGTACACACAAACCCCGGAGAAATCCGGGGTTTGTCGTTTCTGGCGACCCCGCTATCATTCGCCGCATTCTTCGGGGGATTTGACTGATGCTTAATGGCCTGTGGCTTGGCTTCTTCATCGTGGCAGCCGTGTCGGCGCTGGCGCAGTGGCTGATCGGCGGCAACGCCGGGATCTTTGCGGCGATGGTGGAAAGCATTTTCGCCATGGCCAAGCTCTCGGTCGAAGTCATGGTGCTGCTGTTCGGCACCCTCACCCTGTGGCTGGGCTTCCTGCGCATTGCCGAGAAGGCCGGGATCGTCGAATGGCTGGCCAAGGTGCTCGGCCCGCTGTTTCTGCGGCTGATGCCGGAAGTCCCGCCCGGTCACCCTGCCCTCGGCCTGATCACCCTGAACTTCGCTGCCAACGGTCTGGGCCTCGACAATGCCGCGACGCCCATCGGCCTGAAAGCCATGAAGGCGCTGCAAGAGCTCAATCCCAGCGCCACCATCGCCAGTAACGCGCAAATCCTCTTCCTGGTGCTCAACGCCTCCTCCCTGACCCTGCTGCCGGTGACAATCTTCATGTACCGCGCCCAGCAAGGCGCGCCGGATCCGACGCTGGTGTTCCTGCCGATCCTGCTGGCGACCAGTTGCTCGACGATTGTCGGCTTCCTCTCGGTAGCGTTCATGCAACGGCTGCGGATCTGGGATCCGGTGGTGTTGGCGTATCTGATCCCCGGTGCGCTGATTCTCGGTGGCTTCATGGCGCTGTTGGGTACTCTTTCGGCAACGGCATTGGCGGGATTGTCGTCGATTCTCGGCAATCTCACGCTGTTCGGGTTGATCATGCTGTTTCTGATCATCGGCGCTTTAAGGAAAGTGAAGGTTTACGAAGCGTTCGTTGAAGGCGCGAAGGAAGGCTTCGACGTCGCGAAGAACCTGCTGCCGTATCTGGTGGCGATGCTCTGTGCGGTGGGCGTACTGCGCGCATCGGGGGCGCTGGACTTCGGTCTGGATGGCATTCGTCATCTGATCGAGTGGGCTGGCTGGGACACGCGGTTTGTCGATGCGTTGCCGACGGCGATGGTCAAACCGTTTTCCGGCAGTGCAGCGCGGGCGATGTTGATCGAGACGATGAAGACTTCGGGCGTCGACAGCTTCCCGGCGCTGGTCGCGGCGACGATTCAGGGCAGTACCGAGACCACGTTTTATGTGCTGGCGGTGTATTTCGGCGCGGTGGGGATTCAGCGGGCGCGGCATGCGGTGGGGTGTGCGTTGTTGGCGGAGTTTGCCGGTGTCGTGGGTGCGATCTTCGTCTGCTACTGGTTCTTCGGCTAAACAAATATCCAATGTGGGAGCGAGCCTGCTCGCGAAAGCGGTGTGTCATTCACGTTGATGTGTCTGACACGACGCCTTCGCGAGCAGGCTCGCTCCCACAGGGATTGGTGTTGGGGCTTAAGGTCTTTGGGGGGCGAGCGTTTGGCCTTGGTCGACGGCCCAGGCGACGACTTTGGCGGTCAGGCGATCACTGGCCTGACCAAACCCGGCGACCACCGCTGGCACCTGCACATCGCTCAACGGCTGGCGCTCTTCAAAGCGGCGACTGGCCAGAATCCGCTGGTCATAACCGCGCACGAGCAACGCATCAACCCGCACCACGACGCTGGCCTGCGCGCCCTGATACTCGGTCTGAAACGCTTGCAAACTCCCACCCAATTCCAGATCCGCAGCAAAGTTGCTGTCATCGGTACTGAGTAGCGTCACCCGACCATCACGCGCAAAGCCGTCGAGCAAACGATTACGCACCAGTACCGTTGCCGGATCGCTCCAGCGCGAACCCTTGTAGCTGCTGATCACGTCACCCTGCGGAATCACCGCAATCGTCGGCCGGTTCAACGCTTCACTGGCCTGCAGCTTGTTCAGCCGCAGCGACCAGGACTGAGTTGCCGGTGAAATGGTCGAGGCGGGCGCCTGGGCAGTCGGCAGGCGATAGACATCCGACGGCTCGGACTTAGGCAGAATCGAGCAGGCGCTGATCAAGGCAAAACCGGCAGCGAAGAGGGCGAGTCGAGTCAGCTTCATGGCGTGAATTCCTTGTTCTTGTCACGGCCCAGCAGATAGCCGCTGGGGTTGGCCTCAAGGCGTTGGGAAATAGCGCGCAGCGAGGTCAGCGTCTCACGCAGTTCGCGGATCGCCGGGGCCAGGCCATTGAGACCCTGCATGCCGTTGTCGAGGGAGTTTTCGTTTTTGCTGAGCAAGGTGCTGATGGTGGTCGTGCTTTGTTCCAGCGACTTCATCGCTTGCTCCGCGCTGCCCAGCGCCTGTTTGCCCTGATCGTTGATCAAACCGTTGGCGTTGCGCATCAGCAGCGACGTCTGTTCGAGCATGCTGCCGGCCTGTTTACCGACGGTCGCCAGTTGCTGCATGGCTTGCTTGATGTCACCGCGCTGATCGTTGATGGTGCCGGTGGTTTGCTCCAGATGCGCGAGGGTCTTGCTGACGCGCTCGACATTCTCGGCAGAGAACATCTGATTGGCGTTCTGCAGCAACGCAGTGATGCCGGTCATCAAATCGTTGGAGTCATTGAGCAAACGCGAAATAGGCGAGGGCGAGGCGACAATCAGCGGCAGTTTGCCGTCATGGCCGGTCAGTTTCGGGCTCTCGGGCGTACCACCGCTGAGCTGGATGATCGAAGTGCCGGTGATCCCGGCCAGCGCCAGTTTGGCCTGAGTGTCTTCCTTGACCGGGGTGTCACCGGCCAGACGAATCCGCGCCAGCACCCGTCGTGGGTCTTTTGGATCGAGGCGCAGGTTGATCACATCGCCGACCTTGATCCCGCTGTACTGCACCGGGCTGCCCTTGGACAAGCCACTGACCGCCTCGCTGAAGACAATCTCGTAATCCTTGAACTCGGTGTCGACACTGGACTTGGCCAGGAACAGACCGAAGAGCAGGGCGCCTGCCACCACGATCACGGTGAACAGGCCGATCAACACATGATGCGCTCGGGTTTCCATGTCAGACCTCGTTGAGCAATTTGGCGGCGTCCAGCGCCGAGCGGCCGCGCGGGCCGTGGAAGTATTCGTGAATCCACGCGTCATCGGTTTCCGAGACGACGTCGATAGGCCCTGCGACCAAGACCTTTTTCTGCGCCAGCACCGCCACGCGGTCAGTAATGGTGTAGAGCGTGTCGAGGTCGTGGGTCACCAGAAACACGCTAAGGCCGAGCGCATCGCGCAGGGTCAGGATCAATTGATCGAATTGCGCCGCGCCAATCGGATCGAGGCCGGCGGTGGGTTCATCGAGAAACAGGATGTCCGGATCCAGCGCCAGCGCCCGGGCCAGCGCGGCGCGCTTGATCATGCCGCCGGACAGCGACGCCGGGTATTTGTCCGCCGCCGACAACGGCAGACCGGCCAGCGCCAGCTTCACCGCCGCCAGGTGCTCGGCGTCGTTGCGGCTCAAGCCGGCGTGTTCGATGAGGGGCAGGGCGACGTTTTCGGTGACGGTCAGCGAGGAGAACAGCGCGCCTTTCTGGAACAGCACGCCAAAACGCCGCTCGACCAGCGAACGCTCATGCTCGGACAGGCTCGGCAGGTTCTTGCCGAACACTTTGACCATACCTTCGCTGGGCCGGCGCAGGCCGACGATACTGCGCAACAGCACCGATTTGCCACTGCCGGAGCCACCGACCACGGCGAGGATTTCGCCTTTGTACAAATCCAGATCGAGGTTCTCGTGCACGCTCTGGCTGCCGAAGCGATTGCACAGGCCACGGACTTCGATCACCGCCTCCGAGGGCGCACGGGGTAGACGACTCACCAGCCCATCTCCATGAAGAACAGCGCGGCCACCGCGTCGAGCACGATCACCACGAAAATCGACTGCACCACGGCGGACGTGGTGTGGGCGCCGACCGATTCGGCACTGCCGCTGACCTTGAAGCCTTCCAGACAGCCAATCGCGGCAATGATGAAGGCGAAGATCGGTGCCTTCACCAAGCCGACCAGAAAGTGCTGAACGCCGATGTCCGACTGCAGGAGCGTCAGGAACATCGCCGGTGAGATATCCAGCGACACTGCGCAGACCACGCCGCCGCCGATAATCCCGCAGAGCATCGCCAGGAAGGTCAGCATCGGCAACGCCACCAGCATCGCCAGCACGCGCGGCACCACCAGCAGCTCCATCGGGTCGAGGCCGAGGGTGCGGATCGCATCGATTTCTTCGTTGGCCTTCATCGAGCCGATCTGTGCGGTGAAGGCACTGGCGGTGCGCCCGGCCATCAGGATCGCTGTGAGCAGTACGCCGAACTCGCGCAGGAACGAGAACCCGACCAGGTCCACGGTAAAAATCGTCGCGCCGAAACTGGCCAGCACCGTGGCGCCGAGAAACGCCACCACCGCGCCGACCAGAAAGGTCAGCAAGGCCACGATCGGCGCGGCGTCGAGGCCGGTCTGTTCGATGTGCGCGATCATCGGCGTGATCCGCCAGCGCTTGGGCCGGAACAGGCTGCGCGCGATGGTTTCCATGATCAGGCCGACGAAGCCGAGCAATTGCAGGGTGTCTTGCCAGACGGTGTCGACGGCGCGACCGATGCGCGTGAGCAATTGCACACTGACGCTGATTTCCGGTTCCTTGATCGGCACGCAGAAATCGGTCATCGAGCAGTACACGGTTTGCAGCAGCGCGCGGTCGGCGGAGGTCAGGGTGCAATCGGGGTGTTCGGCGGATTGGCCCAGGCGTTCGGAGCCGAGCAGTTCGACCAGCAACGAAGCGCCAGCAGTGTCGAGAGCGCCGAGGCTGTTGAGGTCGATCGGGGTGTTGCCATCGTACTGGCCGTGGAGCTTTTCGCTCAGTTGCTTGAGCTCGGCGTAATGGGCAAGCGTCCAGTCCCCCGTGACCCGCAGACGAGCAGGGGTTATCGACGTGTCCAGTTGGGCATTACCGCTGATCGAGCTGCTGGTCATAAGCTCCGTGCTTGTTCGGCCTTTATGCGAACTAACGTAATAGCACGAACCGGATTACTTTTCTTTGATCGCTGTGCTGTCCGTGACTTCGAAGCGCAGTACGCCAATCACCTGGCCATCCTCGGTCAGCACGCGCACCTGCCATTTGCCCGCCGGGTTACCGGGGAAGTTCTGCTTGTGCGTCCACGCCCGGTAGCCTTCCTTACGCCCGCCGTGGATATCGAGGGCGATGCGGTCGACCTCTTTGCCGTTGAATTGCCAAACGTGATAAATCCGCTCATCCAGCCCGCGCGGCGCATTGATCGCGGTGTAGGCATACAGGCCATCGCCACGAATCTGCTCGGCGCTGACCGTGTCGAGGCTGGCGCCGGGGGTGCGATCCTGCATTTGCGTGCTGATCGCCACATCCGTCATCCACAGCGTCGCCGGCGGCACCCACGAACGCAGCGCCCAACCAACGCCACCGATGCCGACGGTGATGCACAAGATCGCCAGGGCATTGCGCACCGTGCGGATCGGGAAGATCGACGCCAGACTCGGGAACGACAACAGCACGGCAATGCCAAGCGCCCACTTGAAGCTTTGCGCGGTGGTCAGGTGCATGATCACCGGCAACGCGGTGAGCAGGGCGGCGAACAGGGTCAGGGTGTGCAGTGCGAGAAACGCCCAGCGCCGTGGCGCCAGCCATTTGTAATAGAGCGGATCGACGATCGAGATCAACGCGGCGACGCTGAGCAGGCCGGTGAAAAACAGCTGTCCGCTATTCCACGTCGTGGTGATGAAAAAGAACGGCAGGACGAAAAACAGGCTTTCCTGATGGATCATCTGCGTCGCGTAACGCAGCAGTGGCTGGGGAATCTCGCGTTTGAATACGCGGGTGAAGAGGCCGGTCAGGGTGTTTTCCAGCATCAGCCAGATCCAGCTGAGCAGCATGATCACGGTGATCCAGCTCGCCAGCCCTTGCTGACGATCGACCATGATGAAACTGCCGACCCCGGAAATGAAACCGCCGAGCGCAATAACCCCGGGATAGCGCTTCATCAGTTCGAGGATGCGCTGGATCAGGAGCTGTATTTTTGGCATTTGGGCAGTTCACGACTTGAGGGGAAAAAACCTCGACAGAGTAGCGCCCGCCGGGCGTTGTGGCGAGGCTGCCGGTCACTTATTCGGTGCATTTCAGGGCCTCAAAAGATCGCAGCCTGCGGCAGCTCCTACATTTGGAACGCAATCCCCTGTAGGAGCTGCCGCAGGCTGCGATCTTTTGATCTTCAACCCCGCTTGCGGTGCAAACGCCAGCCGATCAGGATCAACAACACCAGACCCAACCCACCCGCACTCAACCACAACAGCTGATCATCACTGATCAACGGCTTCTCGATCCGCAAATACCCCGGTTGCAACAGCAACTCACGCATGGCCTTGTTCGCCGCTTCCAGGGTCACTCCTTGCAGCTCGCGCGCGGGGTTGGCAAAACGGCCGTCCTGGTAATCACCGAGGGCGCTCCAGTAGTAATCCGCCATCGCGCTGTTGCCCTGGACCGCCCAGGCCTGATGGGCGATCGAGGCTTGTTTGATCCGCGCAAAGGTGTCCGGGTCGAGGCCGTTTTTCAGCAGATCAGCCTTGAGGTCTTCCATCACCTGAATGGCCTCGTCGACATCATCGCGATCGAGGTCGGCATTCAGGCTCATGAAGCCGACGCCGCCAAATACTTCACGCTCAGCCCACGGCCCGTAGGACAAACCGTGGTTGAGGCGGATCTGTCGGTACAGCGCCCAGTCGAGGTAATCCTTGAGAATGTCGAAGGTCTGGTCGTACTGATCATCGATCACCGGCTCCGGCACCAGCCAGTGCAGCTTGGCGCTGTCGCCGATAAAGCCACGGGTGAGGGTGCGTTCATGGGCGGCGCTGGTACGGATGTCCGGCAGCGGGCGGTGCTCGCTCGGATCGACCGCTTCGAGGGCGCCCCAAGTGCGTTCCAGATAGGCCGGCAGCAGTTTGTCGAGTTCGCCAACGACGATCAGGGTCATGTTGTTCGGCGCGTACCAGGCCTTGCGCACCTTCTCCAGTTGTTCCTGAGTCAGATGGCCGACTTCGGCCCGTTGCGGGCATTTCAGGCCCAGTTCGACGGCGAGCTGATTGCTCGCGGTGTGGCCGAGATCCTGACGATCGAGAAAGCGTTGCAGGCGTGTGTAGTGGCCGCCGTCCTCGCGCTCGACCACACGTTTGGCGGCGTTGATCGCGTTGTCGTCAATGCGCGTTTGCGTAAGCAGAGCGAGCAGCAGGTCGAGCACTTTGCGCTGGTTTTTCGCCGGGGCCTCGATGACAAACGTGGTGTCGGCGTTGCTGGTGAACGCATTCCAGTCACCACCCAGCGCCTGCATGCGTTCTTCCAGACCCCCTTCGCCAGTGGCATCGATGCCGCTGAACAACAAGTGCTCGAGCAAGTGTGGCAGCTCTTTGTCATCGCAGTCGAAATCATCGAGGCCGACGCCGACCACCAGCCGGATCGCCACATGCCCGCGCTCGGTGCCGGGCTTGAGCAGCAACTGCAAACCGTTGGGCAGCGCATAGCCTTCGACCTGAAAACGATCCAGGGCGAATGAGGGCAGGGAACCGAGCAACAGACAGGCGAACAACAGGCAACGCATAACAGGCTTCCGTACGGCTGATTTGGAGATCCGTGTCGTCAGTCAGGGCCCCATCGCTGGCAAGCCAGCTCCCACAAGGATTTGCGGCGTTCACAAAACCCTGTGGGAGCTGGCTTGCCAGCGATGAGGCCCTTGAGGCTGAACTCTGTGTTACTGACTGACCTTAACCCCAGTCGTTCAAGGCGAATGCGTAATGTCGGCAATATCATCCGCCGCCAGCGCCCCGGTATCCGCCGTTTCCAGCACCACATAAGCACTGCCGCAAAACAGCGAATTCAAGCGTTTCATGTCGGCAATCAACTCCAGGTGCAGCGAACTGGTCTCGATACTCTGCACGATCTTGCGTTGCAAACGGCTGACATGCGCATGGGCCAGACGGCGCTCCTGCGCGCGAAAGCGGCGCTTCTCGCGCAACAACTGCCGGGCACTTTCGCGGTCACCACTGAGGAACACCGAAAGGCCCAAACGCAGGTTGGAAATCAGTTGCTGCTGCAGTCCGGCGAGATCTTCCAGACCTTCTTCAGAAAACGAGCGGCGCTGCGAGGTCTTCTGCTGCTGGATCTTGCGCAGCATGCGTTCGATCAGGTCGCTGGCCAGTTTCAGGTTGATTGAAAGCTCGATGATCTCGGCCCAGCGTCGACTGTCCTGCTCGCCGAGGTCTTCGCGGGGCATCTGCGCCAGATAGAGTTTGATCGCGCTATACAAGGATTCGATGTCATCGGTCAGCCGACGTATTTCCTGGGTAACAGCGGTCTGCTTGCCGCGCAACACATCGAGGGTGGCGTCGAGCATGTTCTCCAGCAAATCGCCCATGCGCAGGGTTTCCCGCGCGGCGTTGGCCAGCGCCAGACTCGGTGTGACCAGTGCGGTGGCGTCGAGGTGACGCGGCTTGGCGGTGCCGTTGACCTCGGGGCGCTCCGGCAGCAGCCACGCGCAGAGTCGCGCCATCGGCCCTACCGACGGCAGCAGAATCAGGCAACGCGCAGTGTTGTAGAGCAGATGAAAGCCGATGACCATTTCCTGCGGGCTGAAATCGAGGCTGTCGATCCAGTGCACCAGCGGGTCGAGCACCGGAATGATCAACAGCAGACCGATCAGTTTGTACAACAGACTGCCCAGCGCCACTTGCCGGCCGGCGGCGTTCTGCATGCTGGTGCTCATGAAGGCGAGAATGCCGCTGCCGATGTTGGCGCCAATCACTAGACCGATCGCCACCGGCAGGCTGATCACACTGGCGCCGGCCAGGGTCGCGGTGAGCAGTACGGCGGCGAGACTGGAGTAGGAAATCATCGCGAACAACGCGCCGACCAAGGCGTCGAGGAGGATATCGCCAGTCAGCGAGGCGAAAATCACCTTCACGCCTTGCGCATGGGTGATCGGTGCGGCGGCCTCAACGATCAATTGCAGCGCGAGAATAATCAGCCCCAGCCCGATGGACACCCGGCCCATCTGCCCAAGGCGCGTCTGTTTGCGCGACAGAAAGAAAATCACCCCAAGGAAAATCAGCAGCGGCGACAGCCACGACAGGTCGAACGTCAGCACCCGCGCCATCAGCGCGGTACCGACGTCGGCACCGAGCATGGTCGCCAGCGCCGGGGTCAGCGCCATCAAACCCTGACCGACGAAAGACGTCACGAGCATGGCGGTGGCGTTGCTGCTCTGCACCATCGCGGTCACGACAATGCCAGCGACGAAGGCCAGCCAGCGCTTGGACATGTTCTGGCCGATCACATGCCGCAAGTTGGTGCCGTACACCCGCAGAATGCCGGTTCGGACGATGTGCGTGCCCCAGATCAGCAGGGCCACGGCGGAAAGCAGATTGAGCAGGGTGAGCATGCAGACCCCCTGTAGTAGCAGCGCCCCAGAGGGGCAAGTGGACGGTACCGCGCGGTTTCTACGTTTTTGATACTTAAGCTGTAGTTGGCTAACGGTCTGGGCGCCAGCATTGCACAGCTAAAGTGCCGATTGAAACAAAAGTGTCATGAAAAGCGCTTCATACACTCCCTTTAAATCAACGCCGTCTCCTGTGGGAGCTGGCTTGCCAGCGATGGCGTCGGCACAACCAACATTGATGTCGCCTGACACTCCGCTATCGCTGGCAAGCCAGCTCCCACAAGGTCCGCAGTGACTGAATGTTGCACAAACAACTGTGGGAGCGAGCCTGCTAGCGAAAGGGGTGGATCAGCCAACTTTTCAGTCGACTGACACTCCGTCTTCGCGAGCAGGCTCGCTCCCACAGGGGGTACTGCGTATTGCCGGACTAGCAGATTACTGGCCCGGGATGTCCTTGCGCAGTTTCACCGGATCTTGCTGCTGTCTCTTCTTGGCCATCGCGCCGCGCAGCTTGATGTTGATCGCTTCCACCGCCAGCGAGAACGCCATGGCGAAGTAGACGTAGCCTTTCGGTACATGCACGTCGAACGACTCGGCAATCAGCACGGTACCGACCACCAGCAGGAACGACAGCGCCAGCATTTTCAGCGACGGGTGCTTGTCGATGAACTCGCTGATCTTGCCCGAGGCCAGCATCATCACCAGCACTGCCACGACAATCGCCGCGACCATCACCGGCACATGAGAAACCATGCCGACGGCAGTGATCACCGAATCCAGCGAGAAGACGATGTCGATGATCGCAATCTGGATGATGGTGTAGAGGAAGTTGCCGCCCTTGCCACCCGGGGTTTCGTCGCTTTCGTCTTCGCCTTCCAGCGCGTGGTACATCTCTTGCGAGCTCTTCCACAGCAGGAACAGACCACCGAAGAACAGAATCAGGTCACGGCCGGAAATGCCCTGACCGAACACTTCGAACAGGTCGGCGGTGAGGCGCATGACCCAGGTGATCGACAGCAGCAACAGGATGCGGGTGATCATGGCCAGGCCAAGACCGAAGATCCGGGTGCGCTGCTGCATGTGTTTCGGCATGCGGCTGACCAGGATCGAAATCATGATGATGTTATCGATGCCGAGGACGATTTCCAGGGCGGTCAGGGTGAAGAAGGCAACCCAGATTTCGGGGTTGGTCAGCCATTCCATGTGTATTCCTTTGAGCGATTGTTAAACCGAAAAAGGTCCGGGCTTCAAACCGCGAAGCCAGGACCCGAAACGGTGAGTCTTGGGCTTATAGAGTGCTGAACATCGGGAAAGTCCCCAACAGCAGTGCAGCAATCAGAATGCAGATACATACCAGGATCGCCCATTTCAGGGTGAAACGCTGGTGGTCACCAAAATCAATGCCGGCCAGGGCTACCAACAGATACGTCGATGGCACCAACGGGCTCAGCAAGTGGACGGGCTGACCGACGATCGAGGCACGGGCCATTTCCACTGCGGTGATCCCGTAGTGACTGGCGGCCTCGGCCAACACCGGCAACACGCCATAGTAGAACGCATCGTTGGACATGAAGAAAGTGAACGGCATGCTCACCAGCGCCGTGATCACGGCCAGATACGGGCCGAGGAAATCCGGAATCACTGCCAACAGGCTCTTCGACATCGCATCGACCATGCCAGTGCCGCTCAGGATACCGGTGAAGATACCCGCCGCAAAGATCAGCCCGACCACTGCCAGCACGCTACCGGCGTGAGCCGCAACGCGATCCTTCTGCATCTGCAGGCAAGGGTAGTTGACGATCATGGCAATACTGAACGCGACCATGAACAACACCGGCAATGGCAGCAGGCCGGCGATCAGCGTGCACATCAGGCCGAAGGTCAGCGCACCGTTGAACCAGATCAGTTTTGGACGGCGTGCGTCGGGGAATTGCGAGACGCTGATTTCGCTGTGATCGACATCATCGCCAACCAGATGCAGCTCACCGAGACGTGCACGCTCACGCTTACCGTAAAAGTAGGCGATGACCAGGATCGCCAGAACACCAGCCGCCATCGCCGGAATCATCGGCACGAAGATGTCCGACGGGTCGACATGCAGCGCACTGGCGGCACGGGCAGTCGGGCCGCCCCACGGGGTCATGTTCATCACACCACCGGCAAGGATGATCAGACCGGCCATGATCCGCGGGCTCATGCCGATGCGGCTGTACAGCGGCAGCATCGCGGCCACGCAGATCATGTAGGTAGTCGCGCCGTCACCGTCGAGGGACACCACCAGCGCCAGCACGGCGGTGCCGACCGACACCTTCAGTGGGTCGCCCTTGACCAGTTTGAGGATCTTGCGCACGGCCGGGTCGAACAGGCCGGAGTCGATCATCAGCGCGAAGTAGAGAATGGCGAACATCAGCATCACGCCAGTCGGCGCCAGCTTGGTGATGCCTTCGAGCATCATCGGGCCGATCTTCGGTGCAAAGCCACCGAACAGCGCAAACAGGATCGGAATAATGATCAGCGCGATCAGCGCGGACAGGCGCTTGGTCATGATCAGGAACATGAACGTGATGACCATGGCGAAGCCAAGGAAAGTCAGCATGGGAATACTCCAGGCGTAGCGCGGCTAGTTAAATGAGCGGATCGGGCCGATCAGCGCAGAACGGGAAGCACGAGACGTACGGGCGGAGTTGAAGCGAGGAGGCGGGTTACAGAGGACATCAGAATCACCATTGTTGTTGTTAATTGGGCCGTTCGTGCGAGGTATCACACGCGTTGGCCAACCGGTCTGTTGCCGGAAGTGGAGGCGATGCTAATCGCGGAAGCTTTCAGCTACCTTTCGCTGAAGAAAGCTTTGGGTGAACGGTCAACCGGTCGTCGGATGCGAACCAGAGTCAATAAACACGGGAAGGAGGGCGTTCGACATGAGCGAATTGCACAGCGGCGGCTGCCATTGCGGACACATTCGTTATCAGTTCAGCGGGGCGTTGCAGGATATCGCCCATTGCCATTGTTCGATTTGCCGCAAGGTCAGCGGTGGGATTGTCACAACCTGGATCACCGTGCCGGCGGCAAATTTCCAATGGCTGGCCGGTACGCCGTCGCGTTACGACTCGTCCGCCAGTTGTGCGCGGTTCTTTTGCCCGCAGTGCGGCGCGCAACTGGCGCTGGTGACGTTGCTCAGTCCTGAAAGCATCGACGTGACCATCGCCACACTTGATCACCCAGAGCAGGCACCCGCCGAGCGACACATCTGGACGGACAGCCAATTGCCCTGGCTGCACCTGGACGAGCATCTGCCGGGCGAAGCCGAAGAAACGCTGTGATCAGAAAACAGACAGATTCAGCGGCCTGATCGCCCCCATCCAGATCGCATGCTCAGTGTGGTCGAGCAAATCATTGCCGGTGTCCGGGTGCAGGAATACCACCAGGCCTTGGCGATTGAGCGCCAGCCACGGCAGTACATCGGCGATCAGCTCCGGGCCGAAGGCCAATTGGCAGCTCCAGTCCGGATGCGGGCCGACCGGGCGTTCGTGGACGCGGCCCATTTTCAATGGAAACAACTGCGCGGCTTGCTCACACAACGCGCGCGCCTGATCGATGGTGTCGGCGTCGAAATAGACGTGGGCGTGGTAACCCTTGATCGCTTGCATCTGAAAGCCTCTGAATCGGTTCGAACCCTCGGCGTTGCCCGTATGTCACACGCCATACAAGGGATAACAAAAGGGATCAGCCATGAAAAATGCCGAAACCCCGGCGGTAAAAGTGGTGCTCTATGGTGCCATGAGTAGCCTGGGCTGCGCGTTGATGGCTGAATTGCTGCGCCGTCAGCATGAAGTCATCGCCATTCTCGACGATCTGACAGCGCTTGCGCCGCGTCCGGGCTTGCGCACCAAAACGGGTGATCTGTTCGATCTGGAGCGGGTCAATCAGAGTGTGGCGGGCAGCTCGGCGGTCATCTGCTTACTGGATGCGCCGGGCTTGCCGTTCAGCAGCGATCATGTGGAACGCTCGGTCGTGCTAGGCCCGGTCGAACAGGTGTTGGCCGTCGACGCGTTGGTCGATGGCCTGCAAGCGGCCAATGTTTCGCGGCTGTTTCTGGTGGGGGATTTTGCCGTGCTCGATGAGCCGGATGTCGATGATCGCCTGCAACGCCATGCCGCCGAAGAAATTCTCGAAGCCGTGCAAAGCAGCCCGCTGCACTGGACGCTGGTGAATGCGCCGCACGGCGTGGCCGGGCTGACCATTGAGCATTTCAGTCAGGTTGGCGGCAATCTCGAACCGGGTCTGGCCGAACCCCTGGAGCGCTTGAATCGCGTAGCGGTGGGGATTGCCGATGAGCTGAGGCTGAATTTACATGTGGGTGAACATGTAAATTTTGTGGCGGCTGCAGGTTCGTAAAAGATCGCAGCCTTCGGCAGCTCCTACAGGGGACCGCGTTCCAGATGTAGGAGCTGCCGCAGGCTGCGATCTTTTGACTTTCAAACCGCGATAGAAGGCAGTGCGAGTCCATTAAGCGACTCAGCGCTACTCGCCTGCTCCACCATCAACCAATCGACAAACTGTTGAATCAACGCCCCTCGCCGTTTGCGCTGCGGCAGCACCACGTAATAACCCAACCGCGACAGGGTCGTTTCAGCAATCGGCCGGCATAACAAACCCTGCGTGAGCAAGTTATCCACAAGGTGCCGCCAGCCAATGGCCACGCCTTGGCCGCCAATCGCCGCTTGAATCAACAGCGTGTAATTGTCGAAGCGCAATTGCCCCGGCGCCGGCGGTGTATTGATACCGAGTTCACGGAACAGACCACTCCAGTCAAACCAGTTGCTGCTGTTTTCCCCGCGCAGGTGCAACAACGGAAACTCCAGTAACGCCTGAGCAGGCAGGGGCAGGGCGCGATCCTTGAGCAACTGCGGACTGCACACCGGGAATACTTCTTCGCTGAACAGCCAATGGCTTTCGCCCTGTTTAAAACGCCCATCGCCAAACAGGATCGCCACGTCGATGTCGGTGCGCAGCATGTTGTGGTTGCGTTCGCTGGTGACGAGGCTGACGTCGACGTGCGGATTCGCTTCATGAAAGCGATGCAGGCGCGGCATCAGCCAATACGCGGCGAAGGCGAAATCGGTAGCGACCTGCAGCACCTCATGCTGCTGTTGTGCGCTGATCGCACTCAATCCTGCGTCGATATTCTGCAAACCCAGGGCAACTTGCTCGAACAGGATCACCCCGACTTCCGTCAGTTCGATGCCTCGGTAGATTCGGTCAAACAGCCGCGTGCCGAGCTGTTCTTCCAGCCGTTTGATCTGCTGGCTGATCGCCGGTTGCGTGGTGCCAAGCTCAACCGCGGCCGCAGTAAAACTGCGCTGCCGAGCCGCCGCTTCGAACGCGCGGAGCAGGTCGAGCGACAGATCACCCAAGGCTTCATACATAAGCGGTGCTTATCCTAGTCATTGTCCGGCGCGGGCTTTACCGGATACAGCATGGACTCCATGCTCGATCGCAGCAATGTCGCATAAATATTCACTATGGAATGCCGCGATCACATGAAGCGCAAGAATATTCTTTTCATCATGGCCGATCAGATGGCCGCGCCAATGTTGCCGTTCTACGGCCCTTCGCCGATCAAACTGCCGAATCTTTCCCGCCTCGCCGCCCAAGGCGTGGTGTTCGACGCCGCTTACTGCAACAGCCCGTTGTGCGCGCCGTCGCGTTTTACCCTGGTCAGTGGCCAGTTGCCGAGCAAGATCGGCGCTTATGACAACGCCGCTGATTTCCCTGCCGATGTGCCGACTTACGCCCATTACCTGCGCCGCCTCGGTTACCGCACAGCGCTGTCGGGCAAGATGCATTTCTGTGGCCCCGATCAATTGCACGGCTACGAAGAACGTCTGACCAGCGATATCTACCCGGCCGATTACGGTTGGGCGGTGAACTGGGATGAGCCGGATGTGCGGCCGAGTTGGTATCACAACATGTCTTCGGTGCTGCAGGCCGGGCCCTGCGTGCGCACCAACCAACTGGATTTCGACGAAGAGGTGGTGTTCAAAGCGCAGCAATACCTGTTCGATCACATTCGCGAGGAGGGCGATCAGCCGTTCTGCCTGACCGTATCAATGACTCATCCACACGACCCGTACACCATTCCCAAAGCATTCTGGGATTTGTATGACGATGCTGATATCCCGTTGCCTACAGCGCCGGATCAACACGAACTCGATCCGCACTCGCAACGTCTGCTCAAGGTTTACGACCTGTGGGACAAGCCTTTGCCTGTGGATAAGATCCGCGACGCACGCCGGGCGTACTTCGGTGCATGCAGCTATATCGACGCCAACGTCGGCAAACTTCTGCAAACCCTCGAAGAAACCGGGTTGATAGACGACACCATCATCGTGTTCTCCGGCGACCATGGCGACATGCTCGGCGAGAAAGGCCTCTGGTACAAAATGCACTGGTACGAAATGGCAGCCCGTGTGCCCCTGTTGATAAGTGCCCCGGGGCAGTTCGAGTCAGGCCGCGTCAGCGCAGCCGTGTCGACCGCCGACCTGCTGCCAACCTTCGTTGAACTGGCCGGCGGCAGGCTGGAGCCGGGTTTGCCGCTGGACGGCCGCTCACTGGTTTCTCACCTGCAAGGGCAGGGCGGCCATGACGAAGTGTTCGGCGAATACATGGCCGAGGGCACCGTCAGCCCGTTGATGATGATCCGTCGCGGTGCCTACAAATTTATCTACAGTGAAAGCGACCCTTGCCTGCTCTTCGACGTAGACAACGATCCGCGCGAACTGGAAGAACTCAGCCAATCGCCGCAGCATCGCCAGATTTTCGACGATTTTCTCGCCGAAGCGCGGGCCAAGTGGGACATTCCGGCGATTCACCGGGAAGTCCTCGCCAGCCAGCGCCGGCGGCGTTTTGTTGCCGACGCGCTGACCATCGGCAAGCTGAAGAGCTGGGATCACCAGCCACTGGTGGACGCCAGTCAGCAGTACATGCGCAACCACATCGACCTCGATGATCTGGAGCGCAAAGCACGTTATCCACAACCCTGCCAAAACCAATAATGTTAAGGGGAAGTCCATGCGTAAGTTATCCACAGTAGTGACGGTTGGCCTGCTCGCGCTAAGCAGTGCTTCGGCGTTCGCCGAGCAAAGCTGCGACACGGTGAAAATGGCCGACCCGGGCTGGAGCGACATTGCCGCGACCAATGCGATCACCGGGTTTCTGCTGGACGGCATGGGCTACAAGGCCAAGGTCGACACACTCGCGGTGCCAATCACCTTTGGCGGGTTGAAGGATGGCCAGGTGGATGTGTTCCTCGGCAACTGGATGCCGGCGCAGCAGGGCTTCTACGACAAATTCGTCGCCACCGGTGACGTCACGCAATTGGCGAAGAACCTCGACGGCACCGAATTCACCCTCGCCGTGCCGGACTACGTGTGGGACGCGGGTGTGCATAACTTTGCCGACCTGAACAAATACGCGGACAAATTTGAGCGCAAGATCTACGGCATCGGCTCGGGCGCGCCGGCAAACATCTCGCTGCAGGAGATCATCAAAAAGAACGACTTCGACATGGGCCAGTGGAAGCTGATCGAGTCCAGTGAACAGGCAATGCTGGCTGAAGTATCCCGAGCGGTGAAGAAGCAGAAATTCGTCACCTTCCTCGGCTGGACCCCGCACCCGATGAACGTGCAGTTGAAGATGCATTACCTGAAAGGTGGCGAGAAGTACTTTGGCGATACCGGCAGCGTGTTTACGTTGACGCGCAAGGGCTACGCCGAGGCCTGTCCGAATGTGGGTAAATTGCTGACCAATCTGTCGTTCACGCAGGAGATGGAGAACAGCATCATGGCCGAAGTGGTGAACAAGAAGGTCAGCAATGCCGAGGCGGCGAAGGCGTGGATCAAGGCGAATCCGGCGGTGTTGGACAAGTGGCTGGATGGGGTGAAGACCGTAGATGGCAAGGATGCGTTGGCGGCGGTCAAAGCCAAGCTCTGATCGTGGGATTGCTGGAATTGTGCACTGCTTGAGATTTTTGCCCCCTCACCCCAGCCCTCTCCCCCAGAGGGGGCGAGGGGGAAAGGGAGCCGATATTTGTTGCATTCAAAACTTGCGCTCAACTTTGAAATCGCATGTTGATGAATCTCTGACAGACACCTCGGTCAGTCCCCTCTCCCTCTGGGAGAGGGCTAGGGTGAGGGGCCTTTCCCCTGACACCCTGATAACCTTGAACAAAACCCCAACCGCGAGGACCCATGGCCTTCCCCAGCCGCCACTCTCTCTTGCCCTTCCTCACCTGGCTACCGCGGCAAACCCGCGCAAGCGTCGGACGGGATCTGATCGTCGGCCTCAGCGGCGCAATTCTCGCGTTACCCCAGTCGATTGCCTACGCGCTGATCGCCGGTCTCCCACCTGAATACGGCCTCTATGCCGCAATCATCCCGGTGCTGATTGCCTGCCTGTGGGGCTCGTCATGGCATTTGATCTGTGGCCCGACCGCGGCGATTTCGATCGTGCTGTACGCCAGCGTCAGCCCTTTGGCCGTACCAGCATCGCAGGACTACATCACGCTGATCCTGCTGCTGACCTTCCTCGCCGGGCTTTTCCAGTGGCTGCTTGGCTTGCTGCGCTTCGGTGCGCTGGTGAACTTCGTTTCGCATTCGGTGGTGCTGGGGTTCACCCTCGGTGCGGCAGTGGTGATTGCCATCGGGCAGTTGCCTAATCTTTTAGGACTCGAGCTGCCGGCCAAAGCCACGGCGCTGGCGAGTCTGATGGATCTGCTGCACCACCTGCGGACTGTGGATAAACCTTCGCTGGTATTGGGTTTGGCCACGGTGGTCGTCGGTCTACTGCTCAAACAATGGCTGCCACGCTGGCCGACGCTGCTGATCACGCTGGTGCTGGCCAGTCTGCTGGTGTGGCTGTGGCCGGCGATGTTCGGCCACGTGCATCTGGTCAGCGCCTTTGTCGGGCGTTTGCCGCCGTTCAGTGCGTTGCCGCTGGATCTGGATTTGATCTTGCGCCTGCTGCCCAGCGCTGTGGCGGTAGGCATGCTTGGACTGGTCACCAGTCTGTCGATTGCGCGCTCGATTTCGGCGCGGTCGCAACAGCTGCTCGATGCCAATCAGGAAGTCCGCGCGCAGGGACTATCGAATATTGTCGGCGCGTTTTTTTCCGGATCATTGTCGGCAGGCTCGTTTACTCGCTCGGGACTGAGTTATGAGGCAGGCGCCTGTTCGCCACTGGCCGGGGTGTTTTCGGCGATCTGGGTTGCGCTGTTCGCGATATTCGGCGCCGGGCTGATCGCGCACATTCCGATCCCGGCGATGGCCGGGAGCATTCTGCTGATTGCCTGGGGACTGGTGGATCACCGCGGCATTCGTGCCTTGTTGCGGGTCAGTCGTGCCGAGTTCGTGGTCATGGCCCTGACCTGTCTGGCGACCTTGTTGCTGGAATTGCAGACGGCGATTTATGCCGGTGTGCTGGCCTCGCTGTTCTTCTACCTCAAGCGCACCTCGCAACCGCGCGTGCAGCATTGGCGAGATGGCGAGGACGATGTTTTGCGCGTCGGTGGTTCGATCTTTTTCGGCGCCAGCCATTACCTGCAAGTGCGTCTGCAACGGATGCATGGCGCGCGGGTGGTGATCGAGGCGCAGCAGATCAACTTCATCGACTATTCAGGGGTAGAGATGCTGCATCAGGAGGCGCGACGCCTGCTGGGCCAGAATCGCAGCCTGACCTTGCGCCGGGCGCGGCCGCAGGTGGTGGAGGAGTTGCGCAAGCTTGAAGGGCCGGAGAAATGCCCGATCCGGTTTGAGGATTGATTGGCGATCGAGGTAATCCTTGTGGGAGCGAGCCTGCTCGCGAAGACTGCGGCACATCCAACATTGATGTGTCAGACAGACCGCTTTCGCGAGCAGGCTCGCTCTCACATGGGAATTTATTGCGCCAGTTGGCGGCGCAGTTCGGCGAGTACCGGTGCGGTATCAGGGCGCACACCGCGCCACAGGAAAAACGCCTCGGCCGCCTGTTCAGCGAGCATGCCCAAGCCATCCATCGACACTGCCGCGCCATGCTCACTGGCCCAACGGCAGAACGCCGTCGGCTCTTTGCCGTACATCATGTCGTAGCACAGGGTTTTACCCGGCTCGATCAGGCTCGGCGCAATCGGCGGCACATCGCCGGTGAGACTCGCCGACGTGGCGTTGATGATCACGTCGACCGGTTCACGCAACCAGTCGAAACCACTGGCCGACACCGGCCCGAGGTCGCAGAACAACTCGGCCAGCAATTCAGCCTTGTCCACTGTGCGATTGGCGATGATCACCGACGCCGGTTGCTCTGCCAGCAACGGCTCCAGCGCACCGCGCACCGCGCCACCGGCACCGAGCAGCAGGATACGTTTGCCGTTCAGGCTGAACCCGGCATTCACCGTCAGATCACGCACCAGCCCGGCGCCGTCGGTGTTGTCACCGAGCAGAGAGCCGTCAGCCAGTTTGCTCAAGGTGTTCACCGCACCGGCACGCTGCGCGCGCGCGGTCAGGCTATTGGCCAAACGGTAAGCGTCTTCCTTGAACGGCACGGTAACGTTGGCACCGCGACCTTCCTGGAAAAACGCCGTGGCGCAGCCAGCGAAATCATCAAGCGGCGCCAGCAAGGTGCTGTAGTCGAGTTGCTGACCGGTCTGCGCAGCGAACAGCTTGTGAATCATCGGCGATTTGCTGTGGCCGATCGGGTTACCGAAAACGACGTAACGATCCATCAAAAATCCTCAGGCTTCGCCTAGCCAGTCGCGGTCTTGCAGGAAGTACTCGGTCAAACGCGCCTCTTCGCTGCCAGGCTCGGCCTTCCAGTCGTAGCCCCAGCGCACTTGCGGCGGCAGCGACATCAGGATCGACTCGGTACGCCCGCCCGATTGCAGACCGAACAGCGTGCCACGGTCGTACACCAGGTTGAACTCGACGTAACGACCACGGCGGAATTCCTGGAATTCACGCTGCTGCGCGGTGAAGGCATCGTTTTTACGGCGCTGCACGATCGGCAGGTAGGCGTCGATGTAAGCGTCGCCGATGGCGCGCATGAAGGCGAAGCTGGTGTCGAAGTCCCACTCGTTCAGGTCATCGAAGAACAGACCGCCGATGCCGCGCGGTTCGTGGCGATGCTTGATGTGGAAGTAGGTGTCGCACCAGGCTTTATAGCGCGGGTAGACATCCGCCCCGAACGGCGCACAGGCCTGCTCGGCGACGCGGTGCCAGTGGATGCAGTCTTCTTCGTTGCCGTAATACGGGGTCAGGTCGAAGCCGCCGCCGAACCACCAGACCGGCTCTTCACCTTCCTTCTCGGCGATGAAAAAGCGCACGTTGGCGTGGGACGTTGGCACATGCGGGTTGTGCGGATGGATCACCAGCGACACGCCAAGGGCTTCAAAACCGCGACCGGCCAGTTCCGGGCGATGGGCGCTGGCCGATGGCGGCAGGCCGCTGCCGAACACGTGGGAAAAGTTGACGCCACCCTTTTCGATCAACGTGCCGTTCTCGATCACGCGGGTGCGTCCGCCACCGCCGGCGGGCCGGGTCCAGGCGTCTTCGACGAAGCGTGTGCCGCCGTCCTCGGTTTCGAGAGCCGCACAGATGCGGTCTTGCAGATCGAGCAGATAGGCCTTTACGGCGTCGGTGCGGGTCGTCATGGCTTCACCTTGAATCGAGCGGCGCCCCGCAGGCGGGCGACGCAAATGGGCGCGTAGCATACCACCGCACAACGACCCGCCGCAGTTGACGAAGATCAAGCATGGGAGTTGGATAGGGGGCTTAGAACAGACCCAAGGAGAGCAGGCAGATGGCAAAGCGTATCCAGTTCCGCGCCCACGGCGGCCCCGAAGTGCTCGAATATGTTGACTACCAACCCGCCGCCCCCGGCCCGACTCAGGTGCGCGTGGCCAACAATGCCATCGGCCTGAACTTCATCGATACCTATTACCGCAGCGGTCTGTATGCGCCGCCCGCCTTGCCGTCCGGCCTGGGGGCGGAAGGCGCGGGCATTGTCGATGCCGTGGGCAGCGACGTCACCCGGTTCAAGGTCGGTGATCGCGTCGCCTATGGCAGCGGCCCATTGGGCGCTTACAGCGAATTGCATGTGCTGCCCCAGGACAATCTGGTGCACCTGCCCGACGAAATCAGTTTCGAAACGGCTGCCGGGGTCATGCTCAAAGGCCTGACTGTGCAATACCTGCTGCGCCAGACCTATGAGCTCAAGGGTGGCGAAACCATTCTGTTTCATGCCGCTGCCGGGGGTGTCGGTTCGCTGGCCTGCCAATGGGCCAAGGCACTGGGCGTGAAGCTGATCGGCACCGTCAGTTCCAAAGAGAAAGCTGAACTGGCAAAGGCCAACGGCGCGTGGGCGACGATCGATTACAGCCACGAAAACGTTGCGCAGCGCGTGCTGGAATTGACCGATGGCAAGAAAGTCCCGGTGGTTTATGACGGCGTCGGCAAGGACACTTGGCTGACATCTCTCGACAGCGTGTCCCCACGCGGCCTGGTCGTGAGCTTCGGCAATGCCTCCGGTGCGGTGGACGGCGTGAATCTGGGGATTCTCTCCGCCAAGGGTTCGCTGTACGTGACCCGACCGACGCTGGCGACCTACGCCAACAGTGCAGAGAACCTGCAGCAGATGGCCGATGAACTGTTCGAGATGATCATCAGCGGCAAGCTGAAGGTGGACATCAGCCAGCGTTATTCACTGGCTGATGCGGCGAAGGCGCAAACCGAACTCTCGGCGCGACGCACCACCGGCTCCACCGTTCTGCTGCCTTGATACCTCCCGGCGTCCTGCCAGTCAGGGTTTCACAATCATGACTGGCAGGACGCTTAGAGCGTATTCAAAACCTCGATGGATGACTCGCCAACGGTTTTTGCGCCCGATGACCGACAGGCGCGGGATCAGGCTGTTGAACCGCTGCGAGGATTTGCCGCCACTCGGCTGACAACACCCAGTAATCACCGCGTGCGCGCTGTTCAATCTGCATGGGATTGGAGGCGACCGGCATCAGACCGAAACGCTGGTACAGGCGCAACTGCGATGCCCTGCACAACGCTGTGACACCTTCATAGCCCTGTTTTATCGCCCACTCGGCAGCGGCCGCCAGCAGACTGTTGACGACGATGGGCTGTTGGCTGGGCACGTGCGAGATCAAGCGACTGAGTTCGACATGGCGTGACAACGCCACTGTAGGCGAAACATGTTGCTGCGCCAGCGATGCCCACTCGAACGGCGCCGGAGTGGCCCTCAATACTGCCTGCAACTGATCGTGCCGATACAACAGAAAGTGGGTACTGCGCGAGCGTGTCGCCAGTCGGGATTCGAGCATCCGCGCCCTGGACGTCAGCATGTAATGCTGCAGCCGAAGCCGAAATTGCCGTTCGATAAACCGATCGAACACTTGGGTATCCGACCCCGCTTCCAGCATCACGATACGGCATCCCTCCTGATGACTGTTTAACGTCACCTGGAGCGCCTGCAGGTAATCCGTGAGTTGCAAATCCGTAGTGTCCATTCTTTCTCCGCAGTCCATAACTTATCGAAGTGTTCCGAGTGCAGGGAAAGGATGGTTGCTTTTGACGATACCGCCACGAAACGCGGTCTGATAATCAGGTGGGAAAATTCAGTTGATCCAAGCAGTTGAGGACTTTTCCGACGCAACAACAAGCATCATTGCAGGATAAATCGCAGGCACGTGTAGTACTCCTCGCTCAAGGCGATGAGTACTCACGTTACAAATGTTCGAGGCTGGATCAGTCGGGACGAATGACTTTGCCGGTCGCCAGATCACGGATCACGCTGGGGTTCTTGCGCCCACCCAGTTGCCCGCCCAGTATCAGATCGATCTGCCCACGGAAATACTGCTCGACACGCAATCGGGTGCGCGCCGCCGGGCGACCCTGCGGGTTGGCAGAGGTCGAAATCAATGGCCCGACCATCGAACACAGATCGCGCACCTGCGGGTGATCACTGACCCGCAGCGCCACGGTGTCGTGCATACCGGTCACCCATTCCGGCAACAAGCCTTGGTGCGGTACCAGCCAGGTGTTCGGTCCCGGCCAGGTGCTGGCCATGCGGTCGATCCATTCTTGCGGGAAGTCTTCGAACAGGAAGTCGAACTGGCGAATGTTGTCGGCAACCAGAATCAGCCCTTTGACCACCGATCGATTCTTGATCGCCAGCAACCGATCCACTGCCTCTTCGTTCCACGGGTCGCAACCCAGCCCCCAGACGGCTTCGGTTGGATAGGCAATCACCGCCCCGGCGCGAATCTCTCGTGCGGCTTGTTGCACACGCCAACTGTTGACCATGAAAAAACTCTCCGCAATCAGGTTTCGCGCAGTTTACCGATCTTCCTTGTAAAACCTAGCGTGTCCTGGCCAACCAGCGGCCGTTTTCGCAGACCGCGCGGCCATCCATTTCCAGTTCGGTGAGCGCCGCCAACACTTTGGGCAATGTCCAGCCGCTGCTGTCGGCCAAGCCTTCGCTGGTGTGCGGGGCGGCGTGGAGCAGGCTGAGCAACGGGTGATCGACGTTCGCCGTGTCATTAGATAGCGGCAGATGCTGCCAACCGCGCAGGGCTTCGAGGATGTGCTCGATGGTTTCCACCAGCACCGCGCCGTCGCGAATCAATTGATGGCAACCGCGCGCGCCGGGATGATGGATCGAACCGGGAATGGCATAAACCTCGCGACCCTGTTCCGCGGCCAGCCGCGCGGTGATCAATGAACCACTGGCGACACTCGCCTCGACCACCAGTACGCCAAGGGACAAACCGCTGATGATCCGGTTGCGGCGCGGGAAGTTGCTCGCCGTCGGCCCGGCGTCCAGCGGAAACTCGGAAAGCACCGCACTGCCGGATGCAATCATCGCGTCAGCCAAGCGTCGATTGCGCTGTGGATAAAAGTTTTCCAGCCCCGTGCCAAGCACCCCGACCGTCAGCCCACCGACATCCAGCGCGGCCTGATGCGCTGCGGCATCGATGCCCAGCGCCAGACCGCTGGTAATGACAAATCCGGCCCCGGCGAGGCTGCGGGAAAACGCCGCCGCCGTGTCCATACCCGGACGCGAGGCGCGGCGACTGCCGACCATCGCCAGTTGTGGTTTTTCCAGGATCAATGGATCACCCGCTACAAACAATAGTGGTGGCGGATCGGGAATCTGCGCCAGCAACGCCGGGTAATTCGCTTGGTCCCACATCAGCAAATGATGCTCCGGACGCTCTAGCCAGCGCATTGCATGGCTGGCGCCATCGCGAACCTCGGGACAGCGCCGTGCTTCGGCGCACGTCGCCGGCAAACCCAGCGAACGCCAGGCGCTGGCCGGTGCGCTGATGGCTTTGGACGCCGAGCCGAAAGCCTCGAGCAATTTGGCAAAGCGCTTGGGGCCGACATCGGGCAAGCGATGCAGGCGCAAACGCGCTTCCAGTTCCGCCGGGGAAACTGGTGTACAGACAGACAACATGATGGATCATCCTTGATCGTTATAAGCCCCGAACCATTCGGAACAAGCTGTGGATAACTCTGTTGGTAACTTGTGAAGCACGCTTACGGATTTCGCACCTTGTCGAGCACCGCCAACGAGCGCGATGCGTTGAGGACGAGGCCGTAGCTGAGTTTGTCGTAAGTGCGGAACACCATCAGCAACCCGGCGCGTTCATCGGGAATCTTCAGTGGCTGGCCGGTGATGCGGTCACGCACGGTTTCGCCGGTTTTCATCACCACCAGCACGTTGCCTTCGGCCAGACCGTCGCGCTTGCCTTTGTTCAACGTGACCACGTCCATCACGCCAATCTGGGTGACGCCGCGCGGTACATCGATGATCACGCCGTTGATACTGGTGGTTGGCGCGCTGGGCATGAAGGTCGAGTTGATCGAGCGCTCTTCGCCGCTGAACAAACGGTCGCCGAGGCGCACTTCCTGGGTGGTACGTTGCAGGGCGAGGGTGGCGACGTCGCCTTCGGTAGCGACGATTTCGCCGCCGCCGATGTCGTCGGCGTTGATTCCCAGGAACTCCTTGGTCTGTGGATCGGTGTAGACCTTGCCCTGACGGAAGATGCCGTAGACCGGTTGATCAGGATCAAAATGGCCGCGAGCGAAAATTCGATCACCGGTACCGCTGAGCACGCGCTCGGCATCGCCGGCGACGATGTACGGCGCCTTGTCGAAGTCCTCGACCTTGTCGACGATGCGGTTGCTCAGCAAAAAGCTGTTGATGGATTTCAGCGGAATGCTCGGAATAGCCTCGGCCACCGGGCTGGTGCGGATCCGTGGAGAGAGCTTGATGGTGCCGCGCGACTCGCCACGATTGACGGTCAGACGCGGCTGGCCATCGACATAACTGAGCGTCAGCGTGTCGCCGGGATAGATCAGGTTGGGGTTTTCGATTTGCGGATTGACTCGCCACAGTTGTGGCCATTGCCAGGGCTCGCGCAGGTATTTGCCGGAAATGTCCCAGAGCGTGTCCCCCGAAACCACCGTGTATTGCTGTGGAAAACCATCCCTGAGTTGCACTTGCCCTTGCGCCACGCCGGCCGAAGCCAACAGCAGCAGGGCGAGTAGTGTTTTCCTCATGCAGTGAATCCCTTTATCATGTGCATTCGCGTGAACCGTCAGAGCCCCCGTGGCTCGCTTGTGCAAAATGCACAAGCTACGCTTCACAACGGTAGCCTGCATCTTCGGACCTGCCAGGCCATCGCCCGACTTTACTCAACGTGTGCAGCAATCAAAGCCTATGGCCATTTTAAACATCCTCGAATTCCCGGACCCGCGTCTGCGCACTATCGCCAAGCCTGTGGCTGTAGTGGACGACGAAGTGCGTCAGTTGGTCGATGACATGTTTGAAACAATGTATGAAGCGCCGGGCATCGGCCTTGCCGCGACCCAGGTCAACGTGCACAAACGTATCGTCGTGATGGACCTTTCCGAAGACCGCACCGAACCGCGGGTGTTCATCAACCCCGAGTTCGAATCGCTGACCGACGAAATGGACCAATACCAGGAAGGCTGCCTGTCGGTACCGGGTTTCTACGAAAACGTCGACCGCCCGCAAAAGGTCAGGATCAAGGCGCTGGACCGCGACGGCAAGCCCTATGAGCTGATCGCAGAAGGCCTGCTCGCGGTGTGCATCCAGCACGAATGCGACCACCTCAACGGCAAATTGTTCGTCGATTACCTGTCCACGCTCAAACGCGACCGGATCAAGAAGAAACTGGAAAAGCAGCACCGCCAGAACGCTTGATGCCCCTCCTTCAAAGGCTTGCTGCGGCAAGCCTTTTTCTTTTTATGAGACGCCCTTCATGACTGAGCCACTGCGCATCGTTTTTGCCGGCACCCCGGAATTCGCCGCCGAACACCTCAAGGCCCTGCTGAACAGCCCTTACGAGATTGTTGCGGTCTACACCCAACCGGATCGTCCGGCCGGTCGCGGGCAAAAACTGATGCCGAGCCCGGTCAAACAGCTCGCCCTGGAAAATAATATCCAGGTGTTGCAACCGCCGACTTTGCGCAACGCCGATGCACAGGCTGAACTGGCCGCGCTGAAACCGGACTTGCTGGTGGTGGTCGCCTACGGCCTGATCCTGCCGCAAGTGGTGCTGGATATTCCGCGTCTGGGCTGCATCAACAGTCACGCGTCCCTGCTGCCACGCTGGCGCGGTGCGGCGCCGATTCAACGCGCCGTGGAACACGGTGATGCGGAAAGCGGCGTGACCGTGATGCGCATGGAGGCCGGCCTCGACACCGGACCGATGCTGCTTAAGGTCGTCACGCCGATCACCGGTGAAGACACTGGCGGCAGTCTGCATGACCGCCTCGCCGAAATGGGCCCGCCAGCCGTGGTGCAGGCGATTGCCGGTCTGGCTGCCGGCACCCTGGAAGGCGAAGTGCAGAACGATGAGCTCGCCACTTACGCACACAAGCTGAACAAGGACGAAGCACGCATCGACTGGAGCCGTCCGGCGGTTGAGCTGGAACGCCTTGTGCGCGCCTTCAATCCATGGCCGATCACCCACAGCACCCTCAGCGGTGAAGCGCTGAAAGTCCTGGCGGCAACACTCGCGGACGGCAAAGGCGCACCGGGTGAAATCCTCAGCGCCAGCAAGGACGGTTTGGTCGTCGCCTGCGGCGAACAAGCGCTGTGCCTGACCCGTCTGCAATTGCCCGGTGGCAAAGCGTTGAACTTCAGCGACCTGTTCAACAGCCGCCGTGAGAAATTTGCTGTCGGCACCGTACTCGGCGCAGCGGTGGACACGCAATGAATCCGCGTCTGGCCGCCGCCAAGGCACTCGCCGCCGTGCTCAGCGGCAAAGCCTCGCTGAACAGCTCCCTGCCGACGCAACTGGACAAGGTCGAGGATCGCGATCGCGGTTTCACTCAGGATCTGGCCTTCGGCACCGCACGCTGGCAGCCGCGTCTTTCGGCGCTGGCCGAGAAACTGCTGCAGAAACCGTTCAAGGCCGCCGACGCCGATGTCGAAGCGCTGCTGCTGGTCGGTCTCTACCAATTGCTCTACACCCGCGTCCCGGCACACGCCGCCATCGGCGAAACCGTCGGTTGCGCCGAGAAGCTGAAAAAGCCGTGGGCCAAGGGTCTGCTCAACGCCGTGCTGCGCAATGCCCAGCGCGAAAGCGAAACGATTTTCGCCGAGCTGGAACGTGATCCGGTGGTGCGCACCGCTCACCCGCGCTGGCTGCAAAAATCCCTCAAGGCGTTCTGGCCGGAACAGTGGGAGGCCATTTGTGAGGCGAACAACGCGCATCCGCCGATGATCCTGCGGGTCAACCGCCGTCATCACAGCCGCGATGCTTACCTCGGTTTGTTGACCGAGGCAGGGATTGCCGCGACGCCGTGCGTTTACAGTCGCGACGGCATCATTCTCGAAGCCGCTGCCGACGTGCGCAGCCTGCCGGGTTTCGCCGAAGGCTGGATCAGCGTGCAGGACGAGGCCGCGCAACTGGCTGCCGACCTGCTTGATCTGGCGCCGGGCCAACGCGTGCTCGACGCTTGCTGCGCTCCCGGCGGCAAGACCTGCCACATCCTCGAAGCCGAACCGGCGCTGGCCGGCGTAGTCGCGGTGGATCTGGAAGCCAAGCGTCTGGTGCGCGTTAAGGAAAACCTGGAACGCCTCGGTCTAAACGCTGAACTGATCGCCGCCGACGGTCGCGACATCGAGAAATGGTGGGACGGCAAACCGTTCCAGCGCATTCTGCTCGACGCACCATGCTCGGCCACCGGCGTGATCCGCCGCCATCCGGACATCAAGCTGACCCGTCAGCCCGACGACATCGTCGCCCTCGCGCAATTGCAAGGCGAACTGCTCGATGCGATGTGGAAAACCCTTGAGGTCGGCGGCATCCTGCTCTACGCCACTTGCTCGACATTGCCGACCGAGAACACTGAAGTCATCGCTGCGTTCCTCGAGCGCACCCCAGGTGCCCGCGAACTCGATCTGGCCACCACGGCCGGAATCAAACAGCCCCATGGTCGCCAATTGCTGGCCCAGCAGGGCGGGCATGACGGGTTCTACTACGCCAAGCTGATCAAGATCGCTGCCGCGCGCGGCTAAACGGATTCAACGGAGTGACTGGATGAAAATCATCATCCTCGGTGCGGGACAGGTCGGCGGTTCGCTGGCCGAGCATTTGGCCAGCGAGGCCAATGACATCACGGTGGTCGACACCGACGGCGAGCGCCTGCGCGACCTTGGCGACCGCCTCGACATCCGCACCGTGCAGGGCCGTGGCTCGCTGCCGTCGGTGCTGCGTCAGGCCGGCGCCGACGACGCCGATATGCTGGTGGCGGTGACCAACAGCGACGAGACCAACATGGTCGCCTGCCAGGTCGCCCACACCCTGTTCCATACCCCGACCAAAATTGCCCGGGTGCGCGAAGCGTCTTACCTCAATCGCGAGGAGCAACTGTTCCAGAACGAAGCGATTCCGGTCGACGTACTGATCAGCCCCGAGCAAGTGGTGACCAACTACATCAAGCGCCTGATTCAGCATCCCGGCGCCTTACAGGTGATCGACTTCGCCGAAGGCGCGGCGCAACTGGTCGCGGTGCGCGCCTATTACGGCGGGCCGCTGGTCGGTCAGCAACTGCGCCAGTTGCGTGAACACATGCCGAATGTCGAAACCCGCGTCGCCGCGATTTTCCGCCGCGATCGGCCGATCCTGCCGCAAGGCGATACGGTGATCGAGGCGGATGACGAAGTCTTCTTCATCGCTGCCCGTGAGAATATTCGCGCAGTGATGAGCGAAATGCGCCGCCTCGACGAAACCTACAAACGCATCGTCATTGCTGGCGGCGGGCAAATTGGCGAGCGTTTGGCCGAGGCCATCGAAAGCCGGTATCAGGTGAAGATCATCGAGATGAGCCCGGCGCGCTGCCGTTATCTCTCCGACACCCTCGACAGCACCGTGGTCTTGCAGGGCAGCGCTTCTGACCGTGATTTGCTGCTTGAGGAGAACATCGCCGACGCCGACATTTTCCTAGCGCTGACCAACGACGACGAAGCCAACATCATGTCGTCGCTGCTGGCCAAACGGCTGGGGGCGAAGAAGGTCATGACGATCATCAACAACCCGGCCTACGTTGATCTGATCCAGGGCGGCGACATCGACATCGCCATCAGCCCGCAACTGGCGACCATCGGCACGCTGCTGGCCCACGTGCGCCGTGGCGATATCGTCAGCGTGCACTCATTGCGTCGCGGTGCAGCGGAAGCGATCGAGGCGATTGCCCACGGTGATGCGAAATCGAGCAAGGTCATCGGTAAACCGATCGAGAAGATCGGCCTGCCACCGGGCACCACCATCGGTGCGGTCATTCGCAACGAACAGGTGATCATCGCCCACGATGACACGGTGATCGAGGCGGGCGACCATGTGATTCTGTTCCTTGTGGATAAAAAACATATTCGCGATGTGGAGAAGCTGTTTCATGTGGGCCTCAGCTTCTTCTGATCCTGAATGAGCGATGCCTTCATTGGCCCCATCGCTGGCAAGCCAGCTCCCACAGGTTTTTCGGTTGTTCACAAATGTGATGTGCACCCGAGATCCTTGTGGGAGCTGGCTTGCCAACGATGGCGGCACCGCAGATCTTTCTGACGCACTAGAAAAGGAATCCACCGATGCTCGAATCCCTGGAAAAAATGCTCGCCAAGGGTGTGGATAACTCCTTGCTGCGCTTCGGCCTGGGCAAGGGTTATCTGGATCTGGGCGAAAACGCCAAGGCCGCCGAGCATTTCCAGCGCTGTGTCGGTTTTGATCCGAAGTATTCGGCGGCATGGAAACTATTGGGCAAGGCGCATCTGGCGCTGGGCGATCACGCCGCCGCGCGGCAAGCCTGGGAACAAGGTCTGGAAGCGGCCCGCGCCCATGGCGACAAGCAGGCCGAAAAGGAAATGACGGTGTTTCTAAAGAAACTCGATCGTCAGGCGCAGTGAATCAAAGGTAACGAAGACCGATACCGTCGGCATTCACTGTCACCACTTCCATGCGCACCCGTGGCGCGCCTGTGGGTAACCCCTGCACCTGGCCGTAAACCACTGCACCTTTGGGCAAAGAAGCCAAAACCGGATGCTGCACAAACACACCGGTAGGCGACAGGTTGCGCGTCTGCCCGAGGCATTCGCCAAAGCTGTCGTGGGTGATCTTGATGCGGAAGGATTTGCGGTGTTCGGACATCTTGTTGCGCCCTTTGATGAACGGTTGTGGATAACCTCACCAGAGAAGTTATCCACAGATCATGCCAATGAGCTCAATACCAGCGCTCTTCGCCCGGCGGGCGTTTCTTGAAGCGCTTCATGCTCCACATGTACTGGCTCGGATACGCCGCCACATAACGCTCGACGACTTTACTCATCGCTGCGCAGGATTCGGCGGTATCGGTGCTGTACATGGCTTCCGGCGCGGCTTCGAGGATGACTTTGTAGCCAGAACCGTCGGGCAGGCGCAGCGCGTGGAGGAACACGCCTACGGCTTTGCCACCGGCCAACATGTTCGGTACGAATTTGCTGGTCAGCGCTTGGGTGGCGAAGAACGGCACGAAGATCCCGGCGGATTCGGCCGGTTCCGGGTCAGCGGGAATGCCTACTGCACCACCTTTGCGCACTTCCTTGATGACGCTGAGGATGCCTTCCTTGGTGGAAGCAGCGACCTTGTTGCCCAGTTGCACGCGCTGTTTGCGCAGCAATTCGTCCACAGCCTTGAGCTTCGGCGGCCGGTAGAAAATGATCGGTTTGCACTGGCTGCAATAGAAGTGGTTGAGCACTTCCCAATTGCCCAGGTGGCTGGTGATGCCGACCACGCCTTTGCCCGAGGCCAGTGCATCCTTGAGAACGTCGAGACCTTCGACTTCGCGCACTAGATCAATCGAACGCTGCGCTGGCCAGATCCACGCGCAGGCGCTTTCGGTCAACGACTTGCCGATGTCTTTCAGGCTCTGCCCGACCAGACGCTCACGTTCGGCCGGATCCATCTGTGGAAAACATTTCGCAAGGTTGATCCGCACCACTTCGCGGGAGCGGTTGGGGGTTTTCCACATGATCCAGCCGATCGCCGAACCCACGGCCTGCACGGCCCGCCATGGCAGCAGGGCAAACAGCCGCAGAGCGCCTACCAGCAAGGCGCCTTTAAACTTTTCCACAGGTCACTCCTGATCTTGTGCGGTGCGCGAGGCGGCCATTCTAACCGCCGTTGACGAGCTGCGCGTAGCGGTCGCAGTCCTGAGTGTGGTCCATGACCATGCCCGAGGCCTGCATCAGTGCGTAGCAAATGGTCGGGCCGACGAACGTGAACCCGGCCTTTTTCAAGGCTTTGCTCATCGCCAGCGCTTCGGGGGTGATCGCCGGGACTTCGCTGCGATCCTTGAAATGATTGATGATCGGTTGGTCGTTAACGAACGACCACAGGAACGCCACCGGATCCTCCAGCGCCAGCCAGGCCTGGGCATTACGGCGGGCGGCGTTGAGTTTTAGGCGATTGCGGATGATCCCCGGATCGAGCATCAACTCGTCGATTTCGGCGTCGCTCATCTGCGCCACGCGCTGCACATCGAAGCCGAACAACACCTCGCGATAACGCTCGCGTTTGCGCAGCACGGTGATCCACGACAGCCCGGCCTGGAACCCTTCGAGCAAAAGCAACTCGAACAAACCCTGCGCATCGCGTAGCGGCGTGCCCCACTCCTGGTCGTGATAAGCCATGTACAGCGGATCTTCGGTACACCAAAAGCAGCGTGGCATAAGGCTCCAGGGGGCGTGCGCAGCAATGAATCGGGTATACTCCCGCTCTTTAAATCGCAGCCCAAGAAACAGGTGAATTTCGTGAGCCAGCCTACGCCAGCCGTGCGTACCTTCCAAGACTTGATCCTCGCGCTCCAGCAATACTGGGCCGAGCAAGGTTGCGTGGTACTTCAGCCCTACGATATGGAAGTAGGCGCCGGCACTTTCCACACCGCGACCTTCCTCCGCGCCATCGGCCCGGAAACCTGGAACGCCGCCTACGTACAGCCAAGCCGCCGTCCGACTGACGGCCGTTACGGCGAAAACCCGAACCGTCTGCAGCACTACTATCAGTTCCAGGTCGTCCTGAAGCCGAACCCGGACAACTTCCAGGAACTGTACCTGGGCTCGCTCAAGCATGTCGGCCTGGACCCGCTGGTCCACGACATTCGCTTCGTCGAAGACAACTGGGAATCGCCGACCCTCGGCGCCTGGGGTCTGGGCTGGGAAGTCTGGCTGAACGGTATGGAAGTGACCCAGTTCACTTACTTCCAGCAGGCTGGCGGCATCGAGTGCTACCCGGTGACCGGCGAGATCACTTACGGTCTCGAGCGTCTGGCCATGTATCTGCAAGGCGTGGATTCGGTCTACGACCTGGTCTGGGCTGACGGCCCGATGGGCAAAGTCACCTACGGCGACGTGTTCCACCAGAACGAAGTGGAGCAGTCCACTTACAACTTCGAACACGCCAACGTCGACAAACTGTTCGAACTGTTCGACTTCTATGAAAGCGAAGCCAAGCGCCTGATCGAACTCGACCAGCCGCTGCCGTTGCCGAGCTACGAAATGGTGTTGAAGGCTTCGCACACCTTCAACCTGCTGGATGCGCGCCGGGCGATCTCGGTGACCGCGCGTCAGCAATACATTCTGCGCGTACGCACCCTGGCGCGTTCCGTTGCGCAAGCCTACCTGCTGGCACGCGCCAAGCTGGGCTTCCCGATGGCGACCCCGGACCTGCGTGACGAAGTACTGGCCAAGCTGGAGGCAGCACAATGAGTGCGCAAGATTTTCTGGTTGAACTGGGCACCGAAGAACTCCCGCCAAAAGCCCTGAACACCTTGGCTGAAGCGTTCCTCGCCGGTATCGACAAGGGCCTGCAAGCCGCTGGCCTGAGCTACGAGACTAAAACCGTCTACGCCGCACCGCGTCGTCTGGCTGTGCTGATCACCGCGCTGGCTACCCAGCAACCGGATCGCAGCATCAACCTCGATGGCCCGCCACGTCAGGCGGCATTCGACGCTGACGGCAACCCGACTCAGGCAGCACTGGGCTTTGCCAAGAAGTGCGGCGTTGATCTGAGCGAAATCGACCAGAGCGGTCCGAAACTGCGTTACAGCCAGAGCATCGCCGGCAAGCCGACCGCGAGCCTGCTGCCGACCATCGTCGAAGATTCGCTGAACGACCTGCCGATCCCGAAACGCATGCGTTGGGGTGCGCGCAAGGAAGAGTTCGTGCGTCCGACCCAATGGCTGGTGATGCTGCTCGGTGACCAGGTCATCGACTGCACCATCCTCGCGCAGAAGGCTGGCCGTGACTCCCGTGGTCACCGCTTCCATCACCCGCAAAGCGTGCGCATCGGTTCGCCGTCGAGCTACCTCGCCGACCTGCGTGCCGCTTACGTGCTGGCCGACGCCAACGAGCGTCGCGAAATCATCAGCAAGCGCACCGAAGAACTGGCCACCCGTCAGGAAGGCACGGCAATCGTTCCGCCGGCACTGCTCGACGAAGTGACCGCGCTGGTTGAATGGCCGGTGCCGCTGGTGTGCTCGTTCGAGGAACGCTTCCTCGACGTACCGCAAGAAGCGCTGATCACCACCATGCAGGACAATCAGAAGTACTTCTGCCTGCTGGATGCCGACGGCAAGTTGCTGCCACGCTTCATCACTGTGGCCAACATCGAAAGCAAAGATCCGCAGCAGATCATCGCCGGTAACGAGAAAGTGGTTCGCCCACGTCTGACCGACGCCGAGTTCTTCTTCAAGCAAGACAAGAAGCAGAAGCTCGAAGCTTTCAACGATCGCCTGAAAAACGTGGTGTTCCAGGAAAAACTTGGCAGCGTCTACGACAAAGCCGAACGCGTATCGAAACTGGCTGCGTACATCGCCGCACGCATTGGCGGCAACGCTTCGTGGGCTGCTCGCGCTGGCCTGCTGTCGAAGTGCGACCTGGCCACTGAAATGGTCGGCGAATTCCCGGAGATGCAAGGTGTCGCCGGTTACTACTACGCCCTCAATGACGGCGAGCCGGAAGACGTCGCGCTGGCGCTGAACGAGCAGTACATGCCACGCGGTGCCGGTGCAGAACTGCCAGCCACCCTGACCGGTGCGGCCGTCGCGATCGCTGATAAGCTCGACACCCTGGTCGGTATCTTCGGTATCGGCATGCTGCCAACCGGCAGCAAAGACCCGTATGCCCTGCGCCGTGCGGCACTGGGTGTGCTGCGTATCCTCATCGAGAAAAAACTCGATCTGGACCTGAACGACGCCGTCGCATTCGCGGTGAATGCGTTCGGTGCCAAGGTCAAGGCAGCCGGTCTCAACGAAGCCGTGCTGGAATTCATCTTCGACCGTCTGCGTGCGCGTTACGAAGACGAAGGCGTCGAAGTGGCCACTTACCTGTCGGTACGTGCTCTGAAGCCGGGTTCGGCGCTGGACTTCGACCAACGTGTGCAAGCGGTGCAGGCCTTCCGCAAACTGCCGGAAGCGGCAGCGCTGGCGGCGGTGAACAAGCGTGTATCGAACCTGTTGAGCAAACTCGAAGGCGCGGTACCGACCGAGGTGCAAGCCAAGTACTTCGACAACGCCAACGAGTTCTCGCTGTACTCGGCGATCCAGCAAGCGGATCAAGCGGTGCAACCAATGGCCGCCGCGCGTCAGTACAACGAATCGCTGGCACGCCTGGCAGCATTGCGCGAGCCGGTGGATGCGTTCTTCGACGCGGTGATGGTCAATGCCGACGACGCCAATGTGCGGGCCAACCGTTATGCGCTGCTGGCGCGTCTGCGTGGCCTGTTCCTGGGTGTTGCCGACATTTCGCTGCTGGGTTGAGGGATTGCTGTTGAAACTGCTGATTCTCGATCGGGACGGAGTGATCAATTACGACTCCGACGCTTACATCAAGTCAGTGGCGGAGTGGATTCCGTTGCCCGGCTCGATCGAAGCGATTGCGCAGTTGAGCAAGGCCGGCTGGACGGTGGCGGTCGCCACCAACCAGTCGGGCATTGCTCGCGGCTATTACGACCTCGCCACCCTCGACGCCATGCACGCGCGCCTGCGCGAGCTGGTCGCGGAGCAGGGCGGTGAAGTCGGGCTGATCGTGTATTGCCCGCATGGGCCGGACGAGGGTTGCGAATGCCGCAAGCCGAAACCGGGGATGTTGAAAACCATCGCGGCGCATTACGACGTAGCGTTGACGAATGTCTGGTTCGTCGGCGACAGCCTTGGTGACCTGGAGGCCGCCAAAGCCGTCGATTCACAGCCAGTTTTGGTAAAGACCGGAAAAGGCGCAAAGACTCAGGGCAAAACCCTGCCGGTTGGCACTCTGATTTTTGACGATCTGGCGGCGATTGCCGCAGAACTTATCCACAACTAGAGTACTTCTGAAGTTCCTGACCAGGGATTGATCGGGAGTGCGCTTGAACACTCGGGCATTGCCCCGTAACGGTAAACGTCACTATGTCGATACTGCGGGCCATCAGGATTTTTCTCTTTTACCTGCTGCTGGGCACCACCTCCCTGCTGTGGTGCAGCTTGAGTTTTTTCATCGCGCCGTTTTTGCCATTCAAGGCGCGTTATCGTTTTATCAACGTGTACTGGTGCCGCTGTGCCTTGTGGTTGACCAAGGTGTTTCTCGGTATCCGTTACGAAATCAAAGGCGCGCAAAACGTGCCTGACCGGCCCTGCGTGATTCAGTCGAACCACCAGAGCACCTGGGAGACGTTTTTTCTCTCCGCTTATTTCTCGCCGCTGAGCCAAGTGCTCAAGCGCGAATTGCTTTACGTGCCGTTCTTCGGCTGGGCGATGGCCATGTTGCGGCCGATCGCGATTGACCGCGACAACCCGAAAGCCGCGCTTAAACAAGTGGCGGCCAAAGGTGATGAACTGCTCAAGGACAACGTTTGGGTGCTGATCTTCCCTGAAGGTACTCGCGTTCCCTACGGCACTGTCGGCAAATTCTCCCGCAGTGGCAGCGCTTTGGCGGTGAATGCGGCGCTTCCGGTGCTGCCGATTGCACACAATGCCGGCAAGTTCTGGCCGAAAATCGGCTGGGGCAAAAAGTCCGGAGTGATCACCGTGGTCATCGGTGAGCCGATGTATGCCGAAGGCACTGGCCCTCGCGCCGTCGCTGAGTTGAACGACCGGGTACAAGCCTGGAACGAGAAGACCCAGCGCGAAATGGGCTCACTGCCACCGGCCCCGCAGGCACCGGCCGCAAGTGATCAGATCGCTGTCTGAGATTTTGTGGATAACCTGTGTACGGTTTTGTTGAAAACGCTTGAATATTGAAATTAAGTGATTGATTTACTTATATATTTCTCAAGCTCATAAAACACCGTAAAAGGTGCATAAGTTTTTTTCGGAAGTAAAAAAACCGGCTGATATAGCCGGTTTTTTTGTGCCTGATCATTCGGGGATCAGCGGTAACTCAAGCAGGAACGTGGTGCCTTGATCAACCACGCTGCGGCATTCGATTCTGCCACCATGGTGATCGACCACCGCTTTGACCATCGACAGGCCGAGGCCAACGCCGTCGATGCCTTGTGCCGAAGAAAAACGTCGGTACTGGCTGAACAGGTCAGGCAAGTCTTGTTCGGCGATGCCTTTTCCCTGATCGGTCAGTTCGCAACATAGCCACTCCTCGTGGCAACTGACCCGCAGTTGAATCGTGGTGTCTGCCGGGCTGTACTTGATCGCATTCTCCAGCAGATTGAACAGCGCACGCGTCAGTAATCCCTGATCAGCCATGATCAGGCGCTCTTGGGATTGCTCATCCATGTCGTGCAACAGTTCGATGCGTTTCTGCTGGGCGATGGGCAATGCCTGATCCAGCACGTCCAGCACCAACATCGCGAACAGGCTCGGCTGGAACTGATAGGCCTCGGACTCGGCCCGCGCCAGCAAGACGAAACCATCGGTCAGATCCAGCGCGCGACGCACCTGCCGCTCAATCTGTTCGAACAACGGTGAATCCGCCCCGGCCTGATGGCGGTGAACATCGAGCAGGGCGAGGATTGCCGAATGCGGGGCGCGCAAATCGTGGGAAAGAAAGCGTAGCAATACTCCGCGTTGTTCCTCGGCAGCCCGTTCGGCGCTGAGATCGGTGAGGCTGAGCAGCCAACCGATCGGCGTGTCTCCGTCAACCGGCAGCAGGGCGGCACGCTCCAGACGCAGGCTGCGCTCCTTGAGATCACGAAACTCCAACAGCGGTATGGCCGACAGTGACGGGCGCAGCTCTGTGGACAACTCCGGGTAACCGAGGTTGGCCAGTTGATCGAGGACGTCATCCCCCACCAGGTTGTGATCGAATAGCTGGCGAGCCTTGCGATTGCCCAGCAGGATCTGACCTTTGGGATCGCTGATCAGCGTAGCGACGGGCAAGTACTCCAGACCGTCCGCAATAAAGCGCCGGGTATCACGGGTGCGGCTCATGGCCTGTTCCAGTGCCATGATCTGGCCCTGCAGGCGATCAGCGCCGGTGAATCGCGCGCGACGGCGTTCGGGAAACACTTTCGGCTCACTGTCCAGGCGGGCCAGTTCCCAGCCGAAATACGTCAGCACCACACTCAGACGCCGCCAGTTCCAGATCAGATAACCGAACAACATGCCCAGCACCGCCGGTGTCGGCGACCACCAGCGGCGCATTTCGGCCAGTCCGGCACTGACCAGCAGCACGCACGCCATGCCGATCAACGTTAACCAGAGTGCCCATCGCGGTCGCCAGAGCAGCAAGCCAAGCACGCAGGCCACCAACCCTACCGATAACAACGCCCCAGCAACGGGAGACACATCGTGCAAGTTGACCTGCGCGCGATACGACAACAGCGCAGTCACCGGCAATAGCACTAGACTTATCCACAACCATTCACGCACCAACTGTCGAAACAGTCGCTGCACTTGGCTCGGCTCTCGGCTTTCACGCCGACGATGATTGTTCATAGGGAAAAAGGGCAGGGCAGGGTGAATGGTTTCATGGGCCACAGGTCTGAGACGTAGACCCGAAGAATCATAGCGGACGTCGTCCAACGGCGGCCGCTTACTTTCAAGGCGATGACCAAGCGACTATGGTTGACGCCCAACTGTTCAAGCAACAAGGAACCATCGCGTATGCGCGTTGCGATACTGGACGACGAACCCGCCGAACTGCGCCGGGTCGAGCAAACCCTGCAGCAAATGGCCGATGCCGGCGAACAGCCGTGGTCACTGCACAGCTTCGAGCGTGGTGAAGACCTGCTGCGACAGCTACGCCGGGAAACCTTCGACCTGCTGATCCTCGACTGGCAATTGCCCGACCTCACTGGTCTGGCCCTGCTACGCTGGACCCGCGAACACATGGAAGCGCCTCCGGCGGCGATCATGCTGACCAGTCGCGATGGCGAGAGCGATATCGTTCAGGCATTGAATGCCGGGGCTGATGATTATGTGAGTAAGCCGTTTCGGCCGAATGAGTTGAAGGCGCGGGTGGCTGCGGTGTTGCGTCGGCATAGCCAGCAACGTGCGGCGGCGACGGAAGTGCTGAGTTTTAATGACCTGACGTTTGATGACGCCGAACTGACCGTTACTCGCGAGGGAAAGCCGATTGTCATGACCGAACGCGAGTATCGACTGGCTCGGTGTCTGTTCAGCAATCTCGGCCGGCCGTTGTCGCGGGATTATCTGTATGAGCGGTTTTGGCCGCATGAGGAGATGGCGTCGTCGCGACCATTGGATACACATATCTATCGGCTGCGTAACAAGCTGGGGCTGACTGCGGATCGGGGTTGGCAGTTGTTGACGATTTATGGGTATGGGTATCGGTTGGAGAGTGTGTCTGCAGCCTCTGAATAAAAGATCAAAAGATCGCAGCCTGCGGCAGCTCCTACATCGATCTCTGTAGGAGCTGCCGCAGGCTGCGATCTTTTGATCTGCCAATAAAAAGGCCAACGCAATGCGTTGGCCTTTTTGTTTGACGCAAACCGGGATCAGAAATCCAGGTTCGAAACCGCCAGCGCATTGCTCTCGATGAAGTCACGGCGAGGTTCGACCGCATCACCCATAAGGGTGTTGAAGATCTGGTCCGCGCCAATGGCGTCTTCGATGGTGACTTTCAGCATACGGCGCACGCTTGGGTCCATGGTGGTTTCCCAGAGCTGATCCGGGTTCATTTCGCCCAGACCTTTGTATCGCTGGATGGTGTGGCGCTTGGTGCTTTCCGCCATCAGCCAGTCCAGTGCTTCCTTGAACTCGGTGACCGCTTTTTTGCGCTCGCCACGCTGGATGTACGCGCCTTCGTCGAGCAGGGTGCTCAGTTGAGCGCCGAGGGTCACGACGGTTTTGTAGTCGTTGCTGCCGAAGAAGTCGCGGTTGAAGGTGACGTAGTTCGACAGGCCGTGGGAGATCAGTTCGACCTCTGGCAGCCAGACGCCACGTTCACGATCTTCACGCAGGCTGGCCTTGTAGACCAGACCGGATTTTTCCACGGTGCGCAGACGTGCTTCGTACTGGGCCAGCCACTCTTGCATCGCTGCATGGTCGCCGAGCTTTTCCAGGCTCACGGCCGGCAGGTAGATGAAGTGCTCGGTCAGTTCCTGCGGGTACAGGCGCGACAGACGCTTGAGAGTCTTCATCACCATGCGGAAGTCGTTAACCAGACGTTCCAGCGCTTCACCGGAAATGCCCGGGGCTTCTTCGTTCAGGTGCAGGCTCGCATCTTCCAGGGCCGACTGCGTCATGTACTCTTCCATGGCGTCGTCGTCTTTGATGTATTGCTCTTGCTTGCCTTTCTTGACCTTGTACAGCGGCGGCTGGGCGATGTAGATGTAGCCGCGCTCGATCAGCTCCGGCAACTGACGGAAGAAGAAGGTCAGCAACAGGGTACGGATGTGCGAACCGTCGACGTCAGCATCGGTCATGATGATGATGTTGTGATAACGCAGCTTGTCGATGTTGTACTCATCGCGACCGATGCCGCAGCCCAGCGCGGTGATCAAGGTGCCCACTTCCTGGGAAGAGATCATCTTGTCGAAGCGAGCTTTCTCGACGTTGAGGATCTTGCCCTTCAACGGCAGGATGGCCTGGGTCTTGCGGTTACGTCCCTGCTTGGCAGAGCCGCCCGCGGAGTCACCTTCCACCAGGTACAGTTCGGACAGCGCCGGGTCTTTTTCCTGGCAGTCAGCGAGCTTGCCTGGCAGGCCGGCGATGTCCAGCGCGCCTTTGCGGCGGGTCATCTCACGGGCCTTGCGCGCGGCTTCACGGGCACGGGCGGCGTCGATCATCTTGCCGACAACCAGCTTGGCTTCGTTCGGGTTTTCCAGGAGGAAGTCGGAGAAGTACTTGCCCATCTCCTGCTCGACCGCGGTCTTCACTTCGGAAGACACCAGCTTGTCTTTGGTCTGCGAGCTGAACTTCGGATCCGGCACTTTCACCGAAATGATCGCGGTCAGGCCTTCACGGGCATCGTCACCGGTGGTGGCGACTTTGTGCTTCTTCGCCAGACCTTCCTGCTCGATGTAGTTGTTCAGGTTACGCGTCAGTGCCGAACGGAAGCCCACCAGGTGAGTACCGCCGTCGCGCTGCGGAATGTTGTTGGTGAAGCACAACAGGTTCTCGTTGAAGCTGTCGTTCCACTGCAGGGCGATTTCCACGCCGATGCCGTCTTCACGCTGGATGTTGAAGTGGAACACCTGGTTGACCGCAGTCTTGTTGGTGTTCAGGTATTCAACGAACGCACGCAGGCCGCCTTCGTACTTGAACAGTTCTTCCTTGCCGCTGCGCTCATCCTTGAGGACGATGCCGACACCGGAGTTGAGGAAGGACAGTTCACGAATGCGCTTGGCCAGGATGTCCCAGCTGAAGTGAATGTTCTTGAAGGTTTCGCTGGAAGCCTTGAAGTGGATCTGGGTACCAGTGGTTTCGCTGTCGCCAACGATGGCCATCGGTGCCTGAGGTACGCCGTGGACGTAGGTCTGTTCCCAGATCTTGCCGCTGCGGCGAACGGTCAGTACCAATTCTTCGGACAGTGCGTTCACTACCGACACACCTACACCGTGCAGACCGCCGGATACTTTGTAGGAGTTGTCGTCGAACTTACCACCAGCGTGGAGGACGGTCATGATGACCTCGGCGGCGGAAACGCCTTCCTCTTTGTGCACGTCTACCGGGATGCCACGACCGTTGTCTTTAACGGTGATGGATTCGTCCGGGTGGATGATGATGCTGATGTCGTCGCAGTGGCCGGCGAGGGCTTCGTCGATCGAGTTGTCGACCACCTCGAACACCATGTGGTGCAGACCGCTGCCATCGTCGGTGTCACCAATGTACATACCGGGACGTTTGCGTACGGCATCCAGGCCTTTCAGCACTTTAATGCTCGTTGAGTCGTACGTATTTTCTTCGCTCAATGCCTTCACTCCCGATGGTCGTGGGTCTGGGTGATACGGCCCTGTTCCACGTGGAACAGAGCGACTGGCGTTTCCGTCTGCCAGCCTTCCCTCAATAATTCGTGATCTACACAGGTGATGAACACCTGGCAGCGTAAGTCTTCCAGCAAGCGGCACAACGCGCGACGGTGGCTCTCGTCCAGCTCGGACGGCAAGTCATCCACCAGATAAATACACTGACCGCGGCGGGCCTGGCTGACCAGGTGCCCTTGGGCAATCCGCAATGCACAGACCACCAACTTCTGCTGACCCCGGGACAAAATGTCCGCGGCATTGTGTGCGCCCAATCTAAGACGCAAATCAGCCCGTTGCGGCCCGGCCTGGGTATGACCCATTTGCTGGTCCCGTTGCACGGAACCGGCCAGTACGGCGCTCAATTCCCGGTCTTTGTCCCAGCCTCGGTAATAGCTGAGCGTCAAACCTTCGAGCTCAACCAGTTCGCTCAAGGTTTGTTCAAAGACTGGTTTCAAGGCTTTGATGTAAGCGCGGCGGTATTCATCGATTTCAGCGCTGGCCTGGCACAGTTCCCTGTCCCAAACCGCTTGCGAAACGGCGTCAAGTGTACCATGCCGCAGCCATGAGTTTCTCTGGCGCAAGGCCTTCTGCAAACGCTGCCAGGTGGCCATGAAGCGCGGTTCGACGTGGAACACGCCCCAGTCGAGAAACTGCCGACGAATCTTTGGTGCACCTTCGAGCAGACGGAAGCTGTCGGGGTTGATCAACTGCAGCGGCAGGATCTCCGCCAGTTGCGCAGCGCTGCGGGCGTTCTGGCCATCAATGCGAATCTGGAACTCGCCCTGACGATCGCGCGAGATGCCCAAAGCGCTATGCCCACCCTCGGCCAGTTCGACCTGACCGAACACGGTACAGGCGAGCTGCTCATACTGGATGACCGGCAAAAGCCGCGTGCTACGAAACGAACGGGCAAGCCCCAGCAGATGAATGGCTTCCAGAACACTGGTTTTGCCGCTGCCGTTGGCGCCGTAAAGAATGTTGATGCGGGGGGAGGGGGAGAAGGTCACCGGGTGCAAATTGCGCACCGCGGTGACCGAAACACGACTTAAGGACATCCAGGATCAGCTGATTACAGACGCATCGGCATGACAACGTAAGCCGAATCGTCGTTGTCAGACTCTTGCACCAGCGCACTGCTGTTGGAGTCGGACAGGATCAGACGAACCTGCTCGGTGGTCATCACGCCCAGCACGTCGAGCAAGTAGCTCACGTTGAAGCCGATTTCCAGGGAGCCGCCGTTGTATTCAACGCCCACTTCTTCTTCCGCTTCTTCCTGCTCCGGGTTGTTGGCCTGGATCTTCAACTGACCGCTGGCCAGTTGCAGACGGATACCACGGTACTTCTCGTTGGACAGAATCGCGGTACGGCTGAACGCTTCACGCAGGGCCTGGCGATCGCCGAGTACCAGCTTGTCACCGCCCTTCGGCAGCACGCGCTCGTAGTCCGGGAATTTGCCGTCAACCAGTTTCGAGGTGAAGGTGAATTCGCCGGTGGTGGCGCGGATGTGATGCTGGCCCAACACGATGCTGACATTGCCGTCCGGCTCGGTGAGCAGACGCGCCAGTTCGAGAATACCTTTGCGCGGCACGATCACCTGATGGCGATCCGGCTGGCCGATATCGGCTTTCATCGAGCACATGGCCAGACGGTGACCGTCGGTGGCCACGGCGCGGATGATGCCTTCGGACACTTCCAGCAGCATGCCATTGAGGTAGTAACGCACGTCCTGTTGAGCCATGGCGAAGCTGGTGCGTTCGATCAGGCGACGCAGTTTGCTTTGCTCGAGGCTGCAGGTCAGCGAGCCAGGGCCTTCTTCAACAGTCGGGAAATCGTTAGCCGGCAGAGTCGACAGGGTGAAGCGGCTACGGCCGGCCTTCACCACCAGCTTCTGCTCGTCGACCTTGATGTCGATCAGCGCATCGTTGGGCAAGCTTTTGCAGATATCCATCAGCTTGCGCGCAGGCACAGTGATGGAACCTGTTTCCGCCGGCTCCTCAAGTTGCACACGACCGACCAACTCGACTTCCAGGTCGGTACCGGTCAGCGACAGTTGCTGGCCTTCGACTACCAACAGCACGTTGGACAGTACCGGCAAGGTCTGTCGACGCTCGACGACGCCTGCGACCAGTTGCAGGGGTTTCAACAGGGCTTCGCGTTGAATGGTGAAATGCATGGTCTAGTCCCTTGCCTTAATAAGCTGCGCTGGTGTTCATCAAGTGGTCAGTGTACGCAGCAGGTTCTTGTAGTCCTCGCGGATGTCCGCGTCGGATTCCTTAAGTTCGTTGATCTTGCGGCAGGCGTGCAACACGGTGGTGTGGTCACGGCCGCCAAACACATCGCCGATTTCCGGCAGGCTGTGGTTGGTCAGTTCCTTGGACAAAGCCATGGCCACCTGACGCGGACGCGCTACCGAGCGCGAACGGCGCTTGGACAACAAGTCCGAGATCTTGATCTTGTAGTACTCGGCGACGGTGCGCTGAATGTTATCCACAGAGACCAGTTTGTCTTGCAGCGCCAACAAGTCTTTCAGGGATTCGCGAATCAGCTCGATGGTGATGTCGCGGCCCATGAAGTGCGAGTGGGCGATCACGCGTTTCAGCGCGCCTTCCAGCTCACGGACATTGGAGCGGATACGCTGGGCAATGAAGAACGCGGCATCGTGCGGCAACTCGACTTTGGCCTGGTCGGCCTTCTTCATCAAGATCGCGACGCGGGTTTCCAGCTCCGGCGGCTCGACGGCAACCGTCAGGCCCCAGCCGAAACGGGATTTGAGGCGCTCTTCAAGGCCTTCGATTTCTTTCGGGTAGCGGTCACTGGTGAGAATGACCTGCTGGCCACCTTCAAGCAGGGCGTTGAAGGTGTGGAAAAACTCTTCCTGCGAACGCTCTTTGCGGGCGAAGAACTGAATGTCGTCGATCAGCAAAGCGTCCACCGAACGGTAGAAACGCTTGAACTCGTTGATCGCGTTCAGTTGCAGCGCCTTGACCATGTCGGCGACGAAACGCTCGGAATGCAGGTACACGACCTTGGCATTCGGGTTCTTCTTTAATAGATGGTTACCCACCGCGTGCATCAAGTGGGTTTTACCCAGGCCGACGCCACCATAAAGGAACAGTGGGTTGTAGCCGTGCTTGGGGTTGTCCGCCACTTGCCAGGCCGCCGCGCGGGCGAGCTGGTTGGATTTACCTTCGACGAAGTTTTCGAAGGTAAAGGTGCGGTTCAGGTAGCTGGTGTGCTTGAGCGCGCCTTCGACCTGCACGGTGCGCTGTTCGGCGCGAACCGGCGCCTGTTGCGAAGCCGCGCCGGACATCGGATCGAAACTGTCGCGAGAAGGTTCATCGCTGACTTCGGGGCTTTTTTGCGTCGAGCGCTTGGCCGCCGGTGCTGGCGTCTGCGTGGTTGCCGGCGCGCTGACAGGCGCGGCATTTGCCTGGGCCTGGGAAACCTGCGCGGCGGCGAGCGGAGCATTCGGCGCCGCCCGCGGAGCCGAACTGCGCTTGCTACCTATTAATAAGGAGAGCGCCGGCGCCATGCCATTGCCATGCTCATCCAGCAGTTCAAGGACGCGGCCCAGGTACTTTTCGTTGACCCAGTCCAGCACAAAACGGTTCGGTGCGTAGACGCGCAACTCGTCGCCTTCGGCTTCGACCTGTAGTGGACGGATCCAGGTGTTGAATTGTTGGGCAGGCAGCTCCTCGCGCAAAAGCTCCACGCACTGCTGCCAAAGTTCCACTGACACGGATATCCCCTAAGTTGAAAGCCGGTGAGGCAAAAACAAGCGGCCATTGTAGCGGCGAGCGGTCCACTTATCCACATGCAGGTTGCCCGGTGACCATGATTTATCAATGTGTTAACCGATGAAAAAGCGACCAACGGTGTGTGAATAAGCTCTGTGGATAACCGCCTCTAAGGGCACTGGACAACTGGGGGTTGAACTCGGTGGATAACCCGCCTGTGGATAACAGCCCATTCCACACACAGGTTATCCGACAGTGCAGCACAGGCTGAACACGGTTTTCCAGCGTAGTTGTCATTCTCTGTACATCACGTGAAATGTGGGCTCATGGCACTTATCCACAGAAGATGGCTGGCCTAGCTTTTATAAGCTTTACAAAAAAGCTTTAAATAAGTCCCTTCTTTATTTTTATGTTTGGCAGACAGGCTTTCAGCCACAGAGGCCCCCGAGATCTATTTATAAGGAAACGCTGGTTGGAAATTGACCTGAAGGCTTGCTTTCTCTAGAATCCCCGGTCTCTTAAAACGGGGGCCATTCCGGCCCGTTGTGGACGAACCAGGTAACACGACATGAAACGTACTTTCCAACCAAGCACTATCAAACGCGCTCGTACCCACGGTTTCCGTGCTCGCATGGCTACCAAGAACGGCCGCGCAGTCCTGTCGCGTCGTCGCGCCAAAGGTCGTGCGCGTCTGGCAGTTTGATAATCCGGTACTGGAGGTGAGTCAGGACTTCAGTCGGGAAAAGCGTCTGCTTACTCCCCGGCATTTCAAGGCAGTCTTTGACTCCCCTACCGGCAAGGTTCCGGGGAAAAATCTCCTGCTCCTTGCACGCAACAACGATCTTGATCACCCCCGTCTAGGGCTGGTTATCGGGAAAAAGAGCGTAAAGCTCTCCGTTGAGCGCAATCGCCTCAAACGTTTGATGCGCGAATCATTCCGTCTGCACCAGGATTCACTGGTCGGCTGGGATATCGTTATCGTCGCGCGCAAAGGTCTGGGCGATGTAGAAAACCCCGAATTGATTCAGCATTTCGGCAAGCTCTGGAAGCGTCTTGCACGCAGCAAGCCAGTTCCAGAAGTCAAAACCGAAACTGTAGGGGTAGACAGTACCGATGCGTAAACTGGCCCTCGTTCCGATCCAGTTTTATCGCTATGCCATTAGTCCTTTGATGGCCAGCCACTGTCGTTTCTACCCCAGTTGTTCCTGCTACGCGTATGAAGCCATCGAAAATCATGGCCTTCTGCGCGGTGGCTGGCTGACCTTTCGTCGTTTAGGTCGCTGTCATCCGTGGAATCCCGGTGGTTATGACCCGGTTCCACCTATCCCTACCTCCCGTTCTTCTTCGATGGCCGAGTAATCATGGATATCAAACGCACGATCCTGATCGTCGCCCTGGCAATCGTGTCCTACGTTATGGTTCTTAAATGGAACCAGGACTATGGCCAGGCTGCCCTGCCGACTCAGAATGTTGCTTCCAGTACGACTACATCCGGTTTGCCGGACACCGCCACTGGCAATAATGCTGCCGCCAGTGACGATATTCCGCGCGCCGCTAGCGATACCAGCGCACCTGCCGAAACTCCGGTAGCCGCCAGCAAGGATCTGATCCAGATCAAAACCGACGTGCTCGATCTCGCGATCGATCCACAAGGTGGTGATGTTGCTCAACTGACCTTGCCTTTGTATCCACGTCGTCAGGATCGTCCTGATGTTCCGTTCCAGCTGTTCGATAACGGCGGCGAACGTGTTTATCTGGCCCAAAGCGGTCTGATCGGCACCAATGGCCCGGATGCAAATCCGGCCGGTCGTCCGGTCTACTCTGCGGAGAAGAAGACTTATCAACTGGCTGACGGTCAGGACCAACTGGTCGTCGACCTTAAGTTCAGCAAGGACGGCGTCAATTACATCAAGCGTTTCACTCTGAAACGCGGCCTGTATGACGTAGCCGTTTCCTACATTGTGGATAACCAGAGCGCTCAGCCCTGGAACGGCGCAATGTTTGCTCAGTTGAAACGCGACAACAGCGCTGATCCTTCGTCCACTACTGCTACTGGCACCGCGACTTACCTGGGCGCCGCCCTGTGGACAAGTTCGGAGCCGTACAAGAAAGTGTCCATGAAGGACATGGACAAGGCACAGCTGAAAGAAACTGTCACCGGTGGTTGGGTAGCCTGGCTGCAACACTACTTCGTGACCGCGTGGATTCCGGCCAAGGGCGAAAACAACATCGTCCAGACCCGTAAAGACAGCAAAGGCAACTACATCATCGGTTACACCGGTCCAACACTGACCGCTGCTCCGGGTGCCAAAGTTGAAACCAGCGCTGTGCTGTACGCCGGTCCGAAAAGCCAGGCTGTATTGAAAGAGTTGTCCCCAGGTCTGGAACTGACCGTCGACTACGGCATTCTGTGGTTCATTGCCCAGCCAATCTTCTGGCTGCTGCAACACATCCACGCCATTGTCGGTAACTGGGGCTGGTCGATCATCTTCCTGACCATGCTGATCAAGGGTATTTTCTTCCCTCTGTCGGCTGCCAGCTACAAATCGATGGCGCGTATGCGTGCTGTCGCGCCGAAACTGGCTGCTCTGAAAGAGCAACATGGCGATGACCGGCAGAAAATGTCGCAAGCCATGATGGAGCTGTACAAGAAAGAGAAGATCAACCCGCTGGGCGGCTGCTTGCCGATCCTCGTACAGATGCCGGTTTTCCTTTCGCTGTACTGGGTTCTGCTGGAAAGCGTGGAAATGCGCCAGGCGCCGTTCATGCTGTGGATCACTGACCTGTCGATCAAGGATCCGTTCTTCATTCTGCCGATCATCATGGGCGCAACCATGTTCATCCAGCAGCAGCTGAACCCGACTCCTCCGGATCCGATGCAGGCGAAGGTCATGAAAATGATGCCAATCATCTTCACCTTCTTCTTCCTGTGGTTCCCAGCAGGTCTGGTGCTGTACTGGGTTGTGAACAACTGCCTGTCGATTGCACAACAGTGGTACATCACGCGTAAGATCGAAGCGGCGACGAAAAAAGCCGAGGCGTAACTTGCACTGTGGATAACACCACTCAAAACGCCCCCTAGTGGGGCGTTTTGCTATCTGCCACTTTTGTCTGGATTCCGGTTTATGAGCACACCTCGTGAAACCATCGCCGCCGTCGCCACCGCTCAGGGTCGCGGCGGTGTGGGCATCGTCCGTATTTCCGGGCCGCTGGCCAGTGTTGCCGCCAAAGCCATCAGCGGCCGCGAACTGAAACCGCGTTACGCCCATTACGGGCCGTTTTTCAGTGACGACCAGCAAGTTCTGGACGAGGGCCTGGCCCTGTATTTCCCGGGTCCGAACTCGTTCACCGGCGAAGACGTGCTGGAACTGCAAGGCCACGGCGGCCCGATCGTGCTGGACATGTTGCTCAAGCGTTGCCTGGAGTTGGGTTGCCGTTTGGCCCGTCCGGGGGAATTCAGTGAACGAGCCTTCCTCAATGACAAACTCGACCTGGCCCAGGCCGAGGCGATTGCCGATTTGATCGAGGCCAGTTCGGCACAGGCTGCGCGTAATGCCCTGCGCTCATTGCAGGGTGCATTTTCCCAACGTGTGCATAACTTGACCGAGCAGCTGATCGGTTTGCGTATCTACGTCGAAGCCGCCATCGACTTCCCGGAAGAAGAAATCGACTTTCTCGCCGATGGCCATGTGCTGAGCATGCTCGACAAAGTGCGCAACGAGTTATCCACAGTACTGCGTGAAGCCGGGCAAGGCGCTTTGTTGCGCGATGGCATGACTGTGGTGATTGCCGGTCGTCCGAATGCCGGCAAGTCCAGCCTGTTAAACGCATTGGCCGGTCGCGAAGCTGCCATCGTGACGGAGATTGCCGGCACCACGCGGGATATCCTGCGCGAACATATCCACATCGACGGCATGCCGCTGCATGTTGTCGATACTGCAGGTCTGCGTGATACCGATGATCATGTGGAAAAGATCGGTGTTGAACGGGCATTGAAGGCTATTGGTGAAGCCGATCGGGTGTTGCTGGTGGTCGATGCGACCGCTCCGGAAGCGCTGGATCCATTTGCGTTGTGGCCGGAATTCCTCGAAACCCGCCCGGATCCGGCGAAAGTTACGCTGATTCGCAACAAAGCGGATCTGACCGGCGAAGCAATTGCCCTCGAAACCAGCGAAGACGGGCATGTGACGATCAGTCTGAGTGCCAGGTCGGCTGGTGAAGGGCTGGACTTGCTGCGTGACCATCTCAAAGCCTGCATGGGTTACGAGCAAACGTCGGAAAGCAGCTTCAGCGCACGTCGCCGCCATTTGGAGGCATTACGTCACGCCAGCGCCGCGCTGGAACACGGCCGCGCGCAGCTTACATTGGCCGGCGCCGGCGAATTGCTCGCTGAAGATTTGCGTCAGGCCCAGCATTCTCTGGGTGAAATCACCGGGGCGTTCAGCTCCGATGATCTGCTGGGAAGGATCTTTTCCAGCTTCTGCATCGGCAAATAACAAAAAGGGGCTGTGAGAATTTATCCACAGCCCCTTTTTCGTTTTACCAGTTGTAAGAAACCGTACCTAGCAAGGTGCGGTCTTCACCCCAGTAGCAGCGACCGGCATCGTTGCATCCCGACACATATTCCTTGTCGAACAGGTTTTTCGCGTTCAGGTCGACGCTCCAGTGCGTGTCGATCTGATAACCGATCGCCGCATCCACCAACGTGACATCGCCGGCATCGAGCTTCCCGTACAGAGAAGGAGAGGTGTAGGCAAAGGCACTGTCGAAGTAACGCACACCACCGCCGACGTACAGGCCTTTCAAGTCACCATCGAGGAATCGATATTTCGCCCAGACCGAAGCCTGATTACGTGGCACGCCAGTCATTTGATGGCCTTTGACCAATGACGTCGCGGCATCTTTGGTAATCCGCGCATCGGTGTAGGTGTAGGCCGCTGTCACATTGAGGTTCTGGGTCAGATTGCTGTTCAGTTCCAGCTCCACGCCTTTGGAACGGCTTTCGCCGACCTGGCGGTAGGTCGCTGTCGTCGAGTCTAAGTAGGTGTCGTCCTTTTTGCGCAGGTCGTACACCGAAGCAGTGAACGCGGTGTCCCAGCCGATCGGCTCGTATTTCAGGCCCACTTCGTATTGGCTGCTGGTGATCGGATCGAGCGGTGCGCCGGCATTGGAAATCTGCTGCACCGGTACGAACGAGGTGGAATAGCTGACATACGGCGTCATGCCGTTGTCGAACTGGTACATCACGCCGCCCTGATAGGTGAACTTCTTGTCCTCGGAACTGATGTCGCTCGACTGGGCGACCTTGTCGCGAAAATCACTGTCGACCCAGTCCTGACGACCGCCGAGCAAGAACAACCAGTGGTTATATTTGCTTTGGATCTGTGCATAAACACCTTTCATCTGTTGCTCGAGCAGCGTGTTTTGCACCGCGATCGGGGTGGTGGGATCGCGCAGGTAAACCGGGTTGTAGATATCGATCGGCCCGACGATGCCAGCATTCCAGTCCTGATTGAACGAAGTGCGGTCGTAGCTGGCGCCGAACAGCACGGTGTTTTCCAGCCCACCGAGCTGGAATTTGCCTTCCAGTTGGTTATCCAGCGAGTACACCATCGACTTGTTGAAGCGATCGTACGCAGTCATGTTCAGACGCGTGCCGAAACCGGCGTTGTTGAGGTTGCCCGGCCAGGTTTCGTGACGGGTGATGCGCGACTGCATGTAGCGCGAGTTCTGCCGGAACTGCCAGTCGTCGTTGAAGGAGTGGCTGAACTCGTAACCGCTGCTCCAGGTTTCCCGTTCGAAGGTGTTCCAGTCCGGGTCGCCGAGCATGGTGCCTTTGGATAACTTGCCATTGGGGTTGGTCAGCAATGTCCCGGCGGCCGGCAGGCCAAGTTCCATGTTGGTGTGATCCTTCTGGTAGTTGGCCAGCAGGGTCAGGGTATTGAAGTCATCGAAATTCAGAGACAGCGAGGGCGCGATGTAAATGCGGTCATCCGGGACGTGATCGGTCTGGGTGTCCGACTTGCGCCCGAGCATGACAACGCGCCCGAGAATGTTGCCGCTGTCGTTGAGTGGCCCGGACACATCAACGCCGATCTGCCGACGATTGTTCGAGCCATAACCCAGTTGCACTTCGCCTTGCGGTTCAGCGGTTGGCCGTTTGCTGACCAGATTGACCAGTCCCCCCGGCGCGTTTTCCCCATACAGCAGCGAGGACGGGCCACGGAAAATTTCTACCCGCTCAAGTCCATAAGGCTCGGTACTGGTGTCATAGCGGTTGCCTTGTACACGCAGTCCATCGCGCAGCAGACCGTAGCCATAATCGGTCGCGTTGAAACCGCGAATGAAAAACAGATCGCCGGCCAGACTGTCGCCGGCGGCAAACGGTGGGGCAAAGATCCCCGGGACGTAGCCGAGTACTTCGGTGAGCGTCTGAGATTTCTGATCTTTCATGCGTTGCGCGGTTACGACTGACACCGAGCGCGGCGTTTCCGACAACGGCGTGCTGGTTTTCGTACCGATCCGGCTGTTCTGCGCCTTGTAGCCAACGTCGGCGGCGTAATCGAGGTTCATCGGGTTGGCCAATTGCCCGTTGATGTTGGTCGGGGCCAGTTCCAGCGCGTCACCATTGGGCAGCGCCTGCAGAATGTAGCTGCCAGGTGCCTGCGGTATGGCTTGTAAACCCGAGCCTTGCAGCAGTTGGGCGAATCCCTGGTCGACGGTGAAATTGCCGTTCAGTGCGGCACTGCGTAAACGGCTGGTCTGCTGCGGAGAAAACGACAGAATCACATTCGCGGCTGAGGCGAACTGGCTCAACGCATTGTCCAGCGGGCCGGCAGCAATGGTGTAGCGCTGGGCTGTCGTCGCCGCGAAGGCGCTATGGGTGATGACCAGACAGGACGCGGCACTGGTCATCAGTAAGCTGTAAGTAAAGCAGTGGTGGGAAAAGCACTGACGGAACGTGGGAAGACGCATGTGTGGATAAGCCCTGAAGGTGGCGAAGAGCCGCGTTTATCGCGATTACCTGTAGGGCCGGGTCAGGGCAAAAAAAGATAACCCTGTTTTCGATTTATTTTTCCCCGGGTGATTTTCGATCAGACGTTGTGGCTGATCGAGACCCAGTAACGGGTGAAGTAGCGGACGTTGATCGGTAACGAGGCCTGAAGGTTGGCCAGCACGGCATCGGTGGAATCGAGCCGAAAGGTGCCGGATACCCGCAGATCCCGGGCGCGGCTATCGCAGTGCAGAACACCGCTGCGATAACGCCCCAGCTCTTCGATCACCTCGCCCAACCGTGCATCGAGCACAATCAGCTGGCCGTTGATCCACGCCACTGCCGAGGATTTATAGGGATGAAGGCGTCCGATGTGCCGACTATCGAAGTCAGCGCCTTCGCCTGCTTTCAAGATCATCGCGGCCGTTGATGGATCAGCGGGTTGCACGCTGACCCGCTCTTCCAGCACGCCGACCCGCGTTGAGCCCGACAGCTGATACACAGAAAAACGCGTGCCCAACCCTTGAATCCGGCCATCGCGGGTCTCGACAAAAAACGGCCGCTGATCACCAAGCTTGCCGGTTTGAATAAGGATCTCACCCGAGCGCAAGCGAATCAGGCGCTGCACCGCATCGAAGGACACATCAATGGCGGTGTCAGTGTTGAGCTGGATCTGACTGCCATCCGCCAATGAAATGCTACGACGCTGGCCAACGTCGGTTTTGTAGTCGGCCCATACATTCCCCAGGGATGTATGTTGCTGAGCGTTCCAACCGAGGAACCCTGTCCCGGTCGCGAGCAGCAACAATTTCAGTACCTGACGCCGTTGCTGGCCGGTATTCAGCGCGCGGCGTTTCAAATCCTGCGGCAGGGTGCCGAGATGACGCTGCAATTGTTCCATCTGGTTCCACGCCGACAGGTGCGCTGGATCGCTATCTATCCACAGCTGCCAGGCTTTTTGTTCAGCGAGCGTCGGCGGATCGGCCTGAAACTGCACATACCAACCGGCAGCGGCTTCGAACACTTTGCGGTTGGGGGCGATGGCCATTAGCGCTGCGCCATGATCAGGGCACATTCCGTCAAAGCGCGGATCATGTGCTTCTTTACTGTGGTCAGGGAAATCTTCAATTGCACGGCGATCTGTTGATAAGTCAGGCCGTCGATCTGCGAGAGCATGAAGATCTGCCGGCTTCGCGCGCCCAGACCGGCGAGGGCTTTATCCACAGCGACCAGGGTTTCGATGATCAGCGCCTTGTCTTCTTCGCTGATGGCGGTCGCTTCGGGTCGAGCAGCCAAGGTCTGCAAGTAGGCGACTTCGATAGCCTGTCTTCGATAACGATCAATGACCAGGCCGCGTGCAATGGTCGCCAGATAATCCCGCGGTTCGCGAATCTGCGCGGCATTCCGTGCCGCGAGGATCCGCACGAAGGTGTCATGCGCGACATCGGCAGCATCGCAGGCGTCATGCAATTTGCCCTTGAGCCATCCATACAGCCACGAATGGTGTTGCTCGTAGATTTGCTCGATCGCAGCGTTATGGGCGGTTGGGGACATGGGGAGAAACTGACGAGTTAATGATAATGGCTATTATTAGCCTCTGTTACGTTCTCTCACAATAGCCCTTTCACATCCCTCTATCGGCTTCCTGATCGTCACCGATCTTTCGATGGCGCTTTTTTTTGCGCCCGGAAAAAGCCATTTGGTCGATTTTCTGTGGATTAAGCCCTGTGAATAACTGCCACTGAGGTCGGTTGATAACAGGGCTTAAAAACTGGACATAAACCCCTCTGTGGATAACCACCCCTTTCATCCACAGGCTTACAGCGGTTATCCAAGGGCCTCATTGGCACATGAGCACAGGGTTTTAAAACTCTGTACACATTGAATATAAAGGCCTGTAGCAATCTATCCACAGAAAGGTGGCTCAGTAAGAATAAACATAAAAACAAAGGTTTTATAAATTTCTCTCTTTTTTATTCTTTTAACCTCGAGTTCTCCACAGCTGGTTAAATTTTGTGCAAAGGGTTCTTTAGGAAGGGCGAAGTCCCTATACTTGTCGACCAGGTCCAGAAACCTGATCTCAAACTATTCCTGAATTACCTACTTAAGCAGGCACGAGGTGCGTGGTGGATTTCCCTTCCCGTTTTGAAGTGATCGTCATCGGCGGCGGTCATGCCGGTACCGAGGCAGCACTGGCCTCAGCACGTATGGGGGCAAAAACCCTGTTGCTGACGCATAACGTGGAAACCCTCGGTGCCATGAGTTGCAACCCGGCCATCGGTGGCATAGGCAAAAGCCATCTGGTCAAGGAAATCGATGCCCTCGGCGGCGCGATGGCCACGGCTACCGATTTGGGCGGCATCCAGTTTCGTGTGTTGAACAGCCGTAAAGGCCCGGCCGTGCGTGCTACCCGTGCGCAAGCCGATCGGATTCTTTACAAGGCCGCTGTCCGCGAAATCCTCGAAAACCAGCCGAACCTGTGGATATTTCAACAAGCTGCTGACGACCTGATCGTCGAACAGGAACAAGTCCGTGGTGTTGTCACGCAAATGGGTCTGCGCTTTTTCGCCGATTCCGTGGTGTTGACCACTGGTACGTTCCTCGGTGGACTTATCCACATCGGTTTGCAGAATTTTTCCGGCGGTCGCGCCGGGGATCCGCCCTCGATCGCCCTGGCTCACCGTTTGCGTGAACTGCCACTGCGTGTCGGTCGCCTGAAAACCGGCACACCGCCGCGTATCGACGGCAAATCTGTGGATTTCTCGGTAATGACCGAGCAACCAGGCGATACGCCGATCCCGGTGATGTCGTTCATGGGCAACAAAGAACAGCATCCACGCCAGGTCAGCTGCTGGATTACTCACACCAACGCCCGCACCCACGAAATCATTGCCGCGAACCTCGATCGTTCGCCGATGTATTCCGCTGCCGGCGAGATCGAAGGCATCGGCCCGCGTTATTGCCCGTCGATCGAAGACAAAATCCATCGCTTTGCCGACAAGGAAAGCCATCAGGTGTTTATCGAACCGGAAGGTTTGACCACCCATGAGCTGTATCCGAACGGGATATCCACAAGCTTGCCGTTCGACGTGCAATTGCAGATCGTGCAATCGATCCGCGGCATGGAAAACGCGCACATCGTGCGTCCGGGCTATGCGATCGAGTACGACTACTTCGATCCGCGCGACCTGAAGTACAGCCTGGAAACCAAAGTCATCGGCGGTTTGTTCTTTGCCGGACAAATCAACGGCACCACCGGTTACGAAGAAGCTGGCGCCCAAGGTTTGCTGGCCGGGGCCAACGCCGCACTGCGCGCCAAGGGCAAAGAAGCCTGGTGTCCGCGTCGCGATGAAGCGTACATCGGCGTGTTAGTCGACGACCTGATCACCCTCGGTACCCAAGAGCCGTACCGCATGTTCACTTCCCGTGCCGAGTACCGCCTGATCCTGCGCGAGGACAACGCCGACCTGCGTCTGACCGAAAAAGGTCGCGAACTCGGTCTGGTCGATGACGCGCGTTGGGCGGCCTTCTGCAAGAAACGCGAAAGCATCGAACTCGAAGAGCAGCGCCTGAAAAGCACCTGGGTTCGCCCGAATACGCAGCAGGGCGATGCGATTGCCGAGAAGTTCGGCACGCCGCTGACTCACGAATACAACTTGCTCAACCTCTTGAGCCGTCCGGAAATCGACTACGCTGGTCTGGTCGAAGTGACCGGCAATGGCGCCGAAGATCCACAGGTTGCCGAGCAGGTTGAAATCAAGACCAAATACGCCGGTTACATCGACCGTCAACAGGACGAAATCGCCCGTCTGCGCGCCAGTGAAGACACGAAATTGCCTGTGGATATCGATTACACCAACATTTCCGGTCTCTCCAAGGAGATCCAGAGCAAGCTCGGCGCGACTCGACCAGAGACGCTGGGCCAGGCTTCGCGGATCCCGGGTGTGACCCCGGCAGCGATTTCGCTGTTGATGATTCATTTGAAAAAACGCGGCGCGGGCCGTCAGTTGGAGCAAAGCGCTTGAGTTCTAAGGTCACTTCGCAACACGCCGAAGAGTTATCCACAGGAGCCCGCGAGCTCGGTGTCAATCTCACTGAAACCCAGCACGAATTACTGCTGGGTTATCTGGCCCTGTTGATCAAATGGAACCAGGCCTACAACCTGACTGCTGTGCGCGATCCGGACGAGATGGTGTCGCGTCACTTGCTCGATAGTCTGAGCGTGATGTCGTTTATCGAAAACGGTCGCTGGCTCGATGTCGGCAGCGGCGGCGGCATGCCGGGAATCCCGTTGGCGATTCTGTATCCAGACTCGCAAGTGACCTGCCTGGACAGCAACGGCAAGAAAACCCGCTTCCTGACCCAGGTCAAACTCGAACTCAAACTGGATAACCTGCAAGTTATCCACAGTCGCGTCGAAGCGTTCCAGCCTGCACAGCCGTTCAACGGGATCATTTCCCGGGCGTTCAGCAGCATGGAAAACTTTACCAACTGGACTCGCCACCTCGGCGATGCCGATACACGCTGGCTGGCAATGAAGGGCGTTCATCCGGCGGATGAGCTGGTAGCATTGCCGGCAGACTTCAAACTCGATAGCGAACACGCCCTGGCCGTACCCGGTTGCCAAGGCCAACGCCATCTGCTGATACTGCGCCGCACGGCATGATTGGGAACACAAGCAAGAATGGCTAAGGTATTCGCGATAGCGAACCAGAAGGGTGGTGTGGGCAAGACCACCACCTGCATCAACCTCGCAGCATCCCTGGTCGCAACCAAGCGCCGGGTGCTGTTGATCGATCTCGATCCACAGGGCAACGCCACCATGGGTAGCGGAGTGGATAAACACGGCCTGGAAAACTCGGTCTACGACCTGCTGATCGGCGAATGCGATCTGGCCCAGGCCATGCACTATTCCGAACACGGCGGTTATCAACTGCTGCCGGCCAACCGCGATTTGACGGCGGCCGAAGTGGTGCTGCTGGAAATGCAGATGAAGGAAAGCCGCCTGCGCAGCGCGCTGGCGCCGATCCGTGAAAATTACGATTACATCCTGATCGACTGCCCGCCGTCGCTGTCGATGCTTACGCTGAACGCTTTGGTGGCCGCCGATGGGGTAATTATCCCCATGCAGTGCGAATACTTTGCGCTCGAAGGTCTTAGCGACCTTGTGGATAACATCAAACGCATTGCTGAGCTGCTGAACCCGAACCTGAAAGTCGAAGGTCTGTTGCGGACCATGTATGACCCGCGCCTGAGCCTGATGAATGACGTTTCGGCGCAGCTCAAGGAACACTTTGGCGATCAGTTGTACGACACGGTGATCCCGCGCAACATCCGTCTGGCCGAAGCGCCGAGCTACGGCATGCCGGCGCTGGCCTACGACAAGCAATCGCGCGGCGCCCTGGCTTATCTGGCCCTGGCCGGCGAGATGGTTCGCCGTCAGCGCAAAAATTCACGCATCGCCGCCGCTCAGGCAACTTAAGGAATCCCCATGGCCGTCAAGAAACGAGGTCTCGGACGTGGACTGGATGCACTGCTGAGTGGTCCGACCGTCAGCGCGCTGGAAGAACAAGCGGCGCAAGCTGACACCCGCGAACTGCAGCACTTGCCGTTGGATCTGCTGCAGCGCGGTAAATACCAGCCGCGCCGCGACATGGATCCGCAGGCGCTGGAAGAACTGGCAGCGTCGATCAAGGCGCAAGGCGTGATGCAGCCGATCGTGGTGCGCCCGATTGGCGGTGGCCGCTTCGAGATCATCGCCGGTGAACGTCGCTGGCGCGCGAGTCAGCAAGCCGGGCAGGAAACCATCCCGGCGATGGTCCGCGATGTGCCGGATGAAACCGCAATCGCCATTGCGCTGATCGAGAACATCCAGCGCGAAGACCTCAACCCGATCGAAGAAGCGGTGGCCCTGCAGCGTTTGCAGCAGGAATTCCAACTGACTCAGCAGCAAGTTGCCGAGGCTGTGGGTAAGTCCCGCGTCACTGTGGCTAACCTGTTGCGGCTTATTGCATTGCCGGAAGTCATCAAGACCATGTTGTCTCACGGTGACCTGGAAATGGGTCATGCCCGTGCTTTGCTCGGTCTGCCGGACAATCAGCAGGTGGAAGGGGCGCGACATGTTGTCGCACGCGGTCTTACCGTGCGCCAAACTGAAGCACTGGTTCGCCAGTGGTTGAGTGGCAAACCGGAGCCTGTGGAAGCGACCAAACCCGACCCGGATATCGCCCGTCTCGAACAGCGTCTGGCCGAGCGCCTAGGCTCTGCGGTGCAGATTCGCCACGGCAAGAAGGGAAAGGGGCAGTTGGTGATCGGTTACAACTCCCTAGATGAGCTTCAAGGTGTGCTCGCACACATCCGCTGAAACATTTCCTCATGTAGCGCGCAGTCGGAAATCACTACCTGACAGTTGAATAGGGGCAGAACCGCCCCTATACTCTGCGCGCATTTTGTCGGCACAAATTATGCCAAGTTATTGAATTCTGGCAGCCGACCATTGGAGAGCAAACGTGATGGAAACCCGCAAGCCAAACCGCCTGCCGTTCCATCGCCTGGCGGTTTTTCCGGTGTTAATGGCTCAATTTGTCATTTTGCTCATTGCCGCTTTGGCGCTCTGGCAATGGCACGGAGTCGTTGCCGGATACTCGGGACTTTGCGGAGGCCTGATAGCCTTGCTGCCCAATGTTTATTTTGCTCACAAGGCATTTCGGTTTTCCGGCGCCCGAGCAGCCCAGTCCATCGTCCGGTCATTTTATGCCGGCGAGGCAGGCAAACTGATTTTGACGGCAGTGCTCTTTGCACTGGTGTTTGCAGGTGTGAAGCCACTGGCGCCGATAGCTGTATTCGGCGCGTTCGTGCTGACTCAGTCGGTCAGCTGGTTCGCTCCCCTGCTGATGAGAACAAGACTTTCGAGACCTTAGGGCGTTTGAGGCAACCATGGCAGAAACAACCGCTTCGGGCTATATCCAGCACCACTTGCAGAACCTGACCTTCGGTCAGCTACCTAACGGCGGCTGGGGCTTTGCCCATACCGCAGCAGAAGCCAAAGAAATGGGCTTCTGGGCTTTCCACGTCGATACTCTCGGCTGGTCGGTCGCGTTGGGTCTGATCTTCGTTCTTCTTTTCCGCATGGCGGCAAAGAAAGCGACTTCGGGTCAGCCGGGTGCTTTGCAGAACTTCGTTGAAGTATTGGTCGAATTCGTCGATGGCAGCGTGAAAGACAGCTTCCATGGCCGTAGCCCGGTGATTGCACCGCTGGCACTGACCATCTTCGTCTGGGTGTTCCTGATGAACGCCGTCGACCTGGTACCGGTCGACTGGATTCCTCAACTGGCCATCCTGATCTCCGGTGACCACCACATCCCGTTCCGCGCCGTGTCGACTACCGACCCGAACGCGACCCTGGGCATGGCGTTCTCGGTTTTCGCACTGATCATTTTCTATAGCATCAAGGTCAAGGGCTTCGGCGGCTTCATCGGCGAACTGACCCTGCACCCGTTCGGCAGCAAGAACATCTTCGTTCAAGCCCTGCTGATCCCGGTGAACTTCCTGCTGGAATTCGTGACCCTGATCGCCAAACCGATCTCTCTGGCTCTGCGACTGTTCGGCAACATGTATGCCGGCGAGCTGGTGTTCATTCTGATCGCTGTGATGTTCGGCAGCGGTCTGCTCTGGCTGAGCGGCCTGGGCGTTGTTCTGCAGTGGGCGTGGGCTGTGTTCCACATCCTGATCATCACGCTGCAGGCGTTCATCTTCATGATGCTGACCATCGTCTACTTGTCGATGGCGCACGAAGAAAACCATTAAGACCAGTCTCGACTAGTCTGATGTCCTTCCCGGTCAAACGGGAAGGGGCTCTTCACAGGGCACCTGAAACGATTTGTTTTACCGCTTTAATCTAAAAAACCTAAACCATACGACGTAAAAGTCGGGAGGAAAGATGGAAACTGTAGTTGGTCTAACCGCTATCGCTGTTGCACTGTTGATCGGCCTGGGCGCACTGGGTACCGCAATTGGTTTCGGCCTGCTGGGCGGCAAGTTCCTGGAAGGCGCAGCGCGTCAGCCAGAAATGGTTCCAATGCTGCAAGTTAAAATGTTCATCGTTGCCGGTCTGCTCGACGCCGTAACCATGATCGGTGTTGGTATCGCTCTGTTCTTCACCTTTGCGAACCCGTTCGTTGGTCAGATCGCTGGCTAATTACCCGGATTCTTCCGAGTAATTTGATGTGATGGACAACGTAACTGCGAGGTGTTGGCGTGAACATTAATGCGACCCTGATTGGCCAGTCCGTTGCGTTCCTGATTTTTGTACTGTTCTGCATGAAGTATGTATGGCCTCCGGTCATCGCTGCTCTGCACGAACGTCAAAAGAAGATCGCTGATGGTCTGGACGCTGCCAGCCGTGCAGCTCGCGACCTGGAGTTGGCCCAAGAGAAAGCGGGTCAGCAACTGCGCGAAGCGAAAGCTCAGGCAGCTGAAATCATCGAGCAAGCCAAGAAACGCGGTAACCAGATTGTCGAAGAGGCCGTTGAAAAGGCCCGTGTCGACGCTGACCGTGTGAAGGTTCAGGCTCAAGCCGAGATCGAACAGGAACTGAACAGTGTCAAAGACAAGCTGCGCGCCCAAGTGGGTTTGCTGGCTGTCGGCGGCGCCGAGAAGATCCTGGGTGCCACAATCGATCAAAACGCGCACGCAGAGCTGGTTAACCAACTGGCTGCTGAAATCTAAGCGAGGGCGATCATGGCAGAACTGACCACGTTGGCCCGACCTTACGCTAAGGCGGCCTTCGAGCACGCTCAGGCCCACCAGCAACTGGCCAATTGGTCAGCCATGCTCGGCCTGGCTGCAGCGGTGTCGCAAGACGACACCATGCAGCGCGTGCTCAAGGCCCCGCGACTGACGAGCGCAGAAAAGGCCGCCACGTTTATTGACGTGTGCGGCGACAAGTTTGATGCCAAGGCACAGAACTTCATCAATGTCGTTGCCGAAAACGACCGTCTCCCGCTTCTGCCGGAGATTGCCGCTCTTTTCGACCTGTACAAGGCCGAACAAGAGAAGTCGGTAGACGTTGAAGTGACCAGTGCTTTTGCATTGAACCAAGAACAGCAAGACAAACTCGCCAAGGTTCTCAGTGCACGACTCAACCGGGAAGTGCGCCTGCAAGTTGCGGAGGACGCTGCCTTGATTGGTGGTGTCGTGATCCGCGCCGGCGACCTGGTTATCGATGGCTCGATTCGCGGCAAAATCGCGAAACTTGCCGAAGCATTGAAATCTTGAGTTTGAAGGGGCAGCAGAGCAATGCAGCAACTCAATCCTTCCGAAATAAGTGAAATTATCAAGGGCCGCATCGACAAGCTCGATGTGACCTCCCAAGCCCGTAACGAAGGCACTGTCGTCAGCGTATCTGACGGCATCGTGCGGATTCACGGTCTGGCCGACGTTATGTACGGCGAGATGATCGAGTTTCCGGGCGGCGTCTACGGTATGGCCCTCAACCTGGAGCAAGACTCCGTAGGTGCCGTTGTACTGGGCGCTTACCAGTCTCTGGCTGAAGGCATGAGCGCCAAGTGCACCGGCCGCATCCTCGAAGTTCCTGTTGGTAAGGAACTGCTGGGTCGCGTAGTCGACGCACTGGGTAACCCTGTTGACGGCAAAGGTCCACTGGGCAACACCGAGACCGACGCGGTCGAGAAAGTTGCACCGGGCGTGATCTGGCGTAAGTCGGTAGACCAGCCTGTACAGACTGGCTACAAGGCTGTCGATGCCATGATCCCTGTCGGCCGTGGCCAGCGTGAGCTGATCATCGGTGACCGTCAGATCGGTAAAACCGCTCTGGCGATCGACGCGATCATCAACCAGAAAGACAGCGGCATTTTCTGCGTCTACGTAGCCATCGGTCAGAAGCAATCGACCATCGCCAACGTGGTTCGCAAGCTGGAAGAAAACGGCGCCCTGGCCAACACGATCATCGTGGCTGCCAGTGCTTCGGAATCTCCTGCGCTGCAATTCCTGGCACCGTACTCCGGTTGCACCATGGGTGAATTCTTCCGCGACCGCGGTGAAGACGCGCTGATCGTTTATGACGATCTGTCCAAGCAAGCAGTGGCTTACCGCCAGATTTCCCTGCTGCTGCGCCGTCCACCAGGCCGTGAAGCTTACCCAGGCGACGTGTTCTATCTCCACTCCCGTCTGCTGGAGCGCGCATCCCGCGTTTCGGAAGAATACGTAGAGAAGTTCACCAACGGCGCAGTGACCGGCAAAACCGGTTCCCTGACCGCACTGCCGATCATCGAAACCCAGGCTGGCGACGTTTCCGCGTTCGTTCCGACCAACGTGATTTCCATCACCGACGGTCAGATCTTCCTGGAATCGGCCATGTTCAACTCGGGCATCCGTCCTGCTGTGAACGCCGGTGTTTCGGTATCCCGTGTGGGTGGTGCCGCTCAGACCAAGATCATCAAGAAGCTCTCCGGTGGTATCCGTACCGCTCTGGCTCAGTACCGTGAACTGGCGGCATTCGCCCAGTTCGCTTCTGACCTGGACGAAGCGACCCGTAAGCAACTTGAGCATGGTCAGCGCGTTACCGAGCTGATGAAGCAGAAGCAATACGCACCAATGTCGATCGCTGACATGGCGCTGTCGCTGTATGCCGCTGAGCGTGGGTTCCTGACTGACATTGAAATCGCCAAGATCGGCAGCTTCGAACAAGCGCTGATTGCTTTCTTCAACCGCGATCACGCCGATTTGATGGCCAAGATCAACGTTAAAGGTGACTTCAATGACGAAATCGACGCTGGCATGAAAGCCGGTATCGAGAAGTTCAAGGCCACCCAAACCTGGTAAGCCGCAGCGGGAGCCGCGAGGCTCCCGCTTGCTAACCTGATAGGTGTTACATGGCAGGCGCAAAAGAGATTCGCAGTAAGATTGCGAGCATCAAAAGCACGCAAAAGATTACCAGCGCCATGGAAAAAGTGGCGGTCAGCAAAATGCGCAAGGCACAAATGCGCATGGCTGCTAGCCGTCCTTATGCGGAGCGTATCCGCCAGGTTATTGGGCATCTGGCCAACGCCAACCCGGAATACCGCCACCCGTTCATGATCGACCGCGAAATCAAGCGCGTTGGTTATGTTGTGGTGAGCAGTGACCGTGGTCTGTGCGGCGGCTTGAATACCAACCTGTTCAAGGCCCTGGTCAAGGACATGGCGGTAAACCGCGAAAACGGCGTCGAGATTGATCTGTGTGTCGTTGGTAGCAAGGGTGCGGCCTTTTTCCGCAACTTCGGCGGTAACGTCGTTGCAGCTATCAGCCACCTGGGTGAAGAGCCGTCGATCAATGACTTGATCGGCAGCGTCAAGGTGATGCTGGATGCCTACCTGGACGGCCGTATTGACCGCCTGTCCGTGGTGTCCAACAAGTTCATCAACACCATGACGCAGCAGCCTACCGTGGAGCAGTTGATTCCACTGGTGGCGACCCCGGATCAGGATCTCAAGCACCACTGGGACTACCTCTACGAACCGGATGCCAAAGAGCTGCTTGACGGCTTGATGGTCCGCTACGTTGAGTCGCAGGTCTACCAGGCGGTGGTCGAGAACAACGCGGCTGAACAAGCTGCGCGGATGATCGCGATGAAGAACGCTACCGACAACGCCGGTGATTTGATCAGCGATTTGCAGCTGATCTACAACAAGGCGCGTCAGGCTGCGATCACCCAAGAGATCTCGGAAATCGTCGGCGGCGCTGCCGCGGTTTAACGGTTCAAATATTCAGAGGATCCAGCTATGAGTAGCGGACGTATCGTTCAAATCATCGGCGCCGTTATCGACGTGGAATTTCCACGCGACAGCGTACCGAGCATCTACAACGCGCTGAAAGTAGTGAGCGCGGCTGAAACCACCCTGGAAGTTCAGCAACAGCTGGGCGACGGCGTGGTTCGCACCATTGCGATGGGTTCCACCGAGGGCTTGAAGCGCGGTCTGGAAGTTACCGACTCTGGCGCAGCCATCTCCGTACCGGTCGGTAAAGCGACCCTGGGCCGGATCATGGACGTCCTCGGTAACCCGATCGACGAAGCTGGCCCGATCGACACCGAAGAGCGCTGGGGCATTCACCGTCCAGCACCTTCGTTCGCTGAACAGGCAGGCGGCAACGACCTGCTGGAAACCGGCATCAAGGTTATCGACCTGGTTTGCCCGTTTGCCAAAGGCGGTAAAGTCGGTCTGTTCGGTGGTGCCGGTGTAGGCAAAACCGTAAACATGATGGAACTGATCCGTAACATCGCCATCGAGCACAGCGGTTATTCCGTGTTCGCCGGTGTGGGTGAGCGTACTCGTGAGGGTAACGACTTCTACCACGAGATGAAGGACTCCAACGTTCTGGACAAAGTGGCACTGGTTTACGGTCAGATGAACGAGCCGCCGGGTAACCGTCTGCGCGTAGCACTGACCGGCCTGACCATGGCCGAGAAGTTCCGTGACGAAGGTAACGACGTTCTGCTGTTCGTCGACAACATCTATCGTTACACCCTGGCCGGTACTGAAGTATCCGCACTGCTGGGCCGTATGCCTTCGGCAGTAGGTTACCAGCCGACCCTGGCTGAAGAGATGGGCGTTCTGCAAGAACGTATCACTTCGACCAAGGAAGGTTCGATCACCTCGATCCAAGCGGTATACGTACCTGCGGACGACTTGACCGACCCGTCGCCAGCGACCACCTTCGCCCACTTGGACGCCACCGTCGTTCTGTCCCGTGACATCGCTTCCCTGGGTATCTACCCAGCGGTAGATCCACTGGATTCGACTTCGCGCCAGCTGGACCCGAACGTAATCGGCCAGGACCACTACGACACCGCTCGCGGCGTTCAGTACGTTCTGCAACGTTACAAAGAGCTGAAGGACATCATCGCGATCCTGGGTATGGACGAGCTGTCGGAAGCCGACAAGCAGTTGGTAAACCGTGCTCGTAAGATCCAGCGCTTCTTGTCGCAGCCGTTCTTCGTGGCTGAAGTCTTCACCGGTGCTTCGGGTAAATACGTTTCCCTGAAAGACACCATTGCTGGCTTCAAAGGCATCCTCAACGGTGACTACGACCACCTGCCAGAACAAGCGTTCTACATGGTTGGCGGCATCGAAGAAGCGATCGAGAAAGCCAAGAAACTGTAATCCCGGCGCCCGGCAACGGGCGCTCATTTAGGTTGAGGCAATCAGATGGCTATGACAGTCCATTGCGATATCGTCAGCGCGGAAGGGGAAATCTTTTCCGGCCTGGTCGAGATGGTGATTGCGCACGGTGCACTGGGTGATCTTGGTATCGCTCTGGGTCACGCGCCGCTGATCACTAATCTGAAGCCAGGTCCGATCCGCCTGATCAAGCAAGGCGGGGAAGCCGAGGTGTTCTACATCTCCGGTGGTTTCCTCGAGGTTCAGCCGAACATGGTCAAGGTGCTTGCCGATACCGTGCAACGCGCCGCCGACCTGGATGAAGCTCAAGCCCAGGCAGCTCTCAAGGCTGCCGAAGCTGCTCTGCACGAGAAGAGCGCAGATTTCGACTACGGAGCTGCGTCCGCACGTCTGGCCGAGGCTGCAGCACAGCTGCGCACCGTCCAGCAGATCCGCAAGAAGTTTGGCGGTTAATCCGTCAGCCGCTTGTTGTGCGATTGATAAAAAAGGGTAGCCTCGGCTACCCTTTTTTCTTTTCCGAATTCCCGAAACCCGGTCGCAGTTGCTGACCACCCAGGATTGGTAGCCAGTCATGTCTCTTGAAATCGTTATCCTCGCGGCCGGTCAAGGCACTCGTATGCGTTCGGCGCTGCCGAAAGTACTGCATCCGATTGCCGGCAACTCCATGTTGGGCCATGTTATCCACAGCGCCCGGCAACTTGAGCCACAACGTATTCATGTGGTGATCGGCCATGGCGCCGAAGCGGTGCGTGAACGTCTGGCCGCTGATGATCTGAATTTCGTCCTGCAAGACAAGCAACTGGGCACCGGCCACGCCACTGCGCAAGCGGTGCCGTTCATTACTGCCGACACCGTGCTGATCCTCTACGGTGACGTGCCGCTGATCGAAGTCGAAACCCTGCAGCGTCTGCTCAAACACGTAGTTCCGGGGCAGATGGGTTTGCTAACGGTTGAACTGGACGACCCGACCGGTTACGGCCGTATCGTGCGTGATGCTGACGGCAAGGTCGCTGCCATCGTTGAGCATAAAGATGCCAGCGAAGCGCAACGCGCGATCACTGAAGGCAACACCGGTATCCTCGCTGTGCCAGCCAATCGCCTGGCCGACTGGATGAGTCGCCTGTCGAACAACAATGCCCAAGGCGAGTATTACCTGACTGACGTTATCGAGATGGCAGTCAGTGATGGTCTGGTTGTCGCCACCGAACAACCGCACGACCCGATGGAAGTGCAGGGCGCCAATGACCGCAAGCAGCTCTCCGAGCTGGAGCGTCATTACCAGTTGCGCGCCGGTCGTCGTTTGATGGCGCAAGGTGTGACCCTGCGTGATCCGGCGCGTTTCGATGTGCGTGGTGAAGTGACCGTTGGTCGCGACGTTCTGATCGACATCAACGTGATCCTCGAAGGCAGCGTTGTTATCGAAGACGACGTGGTGATCGGCCCGAACTGCGTGATCAAGGACAGCACCCTGCGCAAAGGTGTTGTCATCAAAGCCAACAGTCATATCGAAGGTGCCGTTCTGGGCGAGGGCAGTGATGCCGGCCCGTTCGCGCGTCTGCGTCCAGGCACCGTGCTTGAAGCGCGCGCGCATGTGGGTAACTTTGTTGAACTGAAAAATGCCCGCATGGGCGAAGGCGCCAAGGCCGGTCACCTCACGTATTTGGGCGATGCCGAAATCGGTGCGCGCACTAACATCGGCGCCGGCACCATCACCTGCAACTACGATGGCGCCAACAAGTGGAAAACCGTGTTGGGTGCAGATGTGTTCATCGGCTCTAATAATTCGTTGGTGGCGCCTGTGGATATCTCCGACGGTGCGACCACCGCGGCTGGTTCGACTATCACGCAGAATGTGGATAACGCGCAGTTGGCCGTCGGTCGTGCACGGCAGAAAAATATCGATGGCTGGAAGCGGCCGGAGAAGATCAAGAAGAGCTGAGTTATCCACAGCGGCTTTTTGAAGATCAAAAAATCGCAGCCTTCGGCAGCTCCTACGGGACTGTTGAGGGTTGCGATTTTTTTTGGGCGACGGCTTGACGATTTATGGCCAATAGGTTTTGATTGCTTCCGTTATCTTTCGAAACGAAACTTAAGCCACCATGTCGAAACGCAACACGCCGCAACGCCGCCACAACATCCTCGCCTTGCTCAACGAGCAGGGCGAAGTCAGTGTGGATGAACTGGCCAAGCGCTTCGAAACCTCCGAAGTTACGATTCGCAAGGATCTGGCTGCGCTTGAAAGTCATGGCCTCTTGCTGCGCCGTTACGGCGGGGCGATAACCATGCCGCAGGAACTGGTCGCGGAAACCGCGCAGAGCGTTTCCAAATACAAACAGGCAATCGCTCGCGCGGCGGTAAAACGCATCCGCGAGCACGCGCGCATCATTATCGACAGTGGCAGCACCACCGCCGCGATGATTCCTGAACTTGGCCAACAGCCCGGTCTGGTGGTGATGACCAACTCCCTGCACGTCGCCAATGCCTTGAGCGAACTCGAACACGAGCCGGTGCTGTTGATGACCGGCGGCACCTGGGATCCTCATTCGGAATCCTTTCAAGGCCAGGTCGCCGAGCAGGTACTACGCTCTTACGACTTCGACCAGTTGTTCATTGGCGCCGATGGCATTGATCTGGTGCGTGGTACCACCACCTTCAATGAGCTGCTCGGTTTGAGCCGGGTCATGGCTGAAGTGGCGCGGGAAGTCATCGTCATGGTCGAGGCCGACAAGATCGGCCGCAAGATCCCCAATCTGGAACTGCCGTGGAGCAGCGTCCATACCCTAATTACCGATGATCGCCTGCCTATCGAAGCGCGCGATCAGATACAGGCCCGCGGTATCACCGTGATTTGCGCGGCTGTCAGTCAGGAGAAATAAGCATGTGTGGAATTGTCGGCGCAGTTGCTGAACGTAATATCACCGCCATCCTGCTCGAAGGCCTCAAGCGCCTTGAATACCGCGGCTACGACAGCGCCGGTGTCGCGGTCTTCACCAACGACGAAACCCTCGAGCGCATGCGTCGCCCGGGTAAAGTCAGCGAGCTCGAAGCGGCGCTGGCCGAACACCCGCTGGTGGGTCGGCTCGGTATTGCCCACACCCGTTGGGCGACTCACGGCGCGCCGTGCGAACGCAACGCCCACCCGCATTTCTCCGGCGACATCGCGGTGGTGCACAACGGCATCATCGAAAACCACGAAGCCCTGCGTGAACAACTGAAAGCGCTGGGTTACGTTTTTACTTCGGACACCGACACCGAAGTCATCGCCCATCTGCTCAGCCACAAACTCAAGGACCAACCAGACCTGAGCGTTGCACTTAAAGCGACGGTCAAGGAACTGCACGGTGCTTATGGTCTGGCAGTGATCAATGCCAAACAACCGGATCGTCTGGTCGCCGCGCGCAGTGGCAGCCCGTTGGTGATCGGTCTGGGTCTGGGCGAGAACTTCCTCGCCTCTGACCAGTTGGCCCTGCGTCAGGTCACCGACCGCTTCATGTACCTGGAAGAAGGCGATATCGCCGAAATTCGCCGCGATAACGTGCAGATCTGGGACGTCAACGGCAATGCCGTCGAGCGCCAGACTGTGCAGTACAGCGACGGTGCCGAAGCCGCCGACAAGGGTGAATATCGTCACTACATGCTCAAGGAAATCCACGAGCAACCAGCCGTAGTTCAGCGCACCCTTGAAGGTCGCCTGAGCAATGATCAGGTTCTGGTGCAAGCATTCGGCCCACAAGCAGCCGAGCTGTTCGCCAAAGTCCGCAATGTACAAATCGTCGCCTGCGGCACCAGTTATCACGCCGGTATGGTCGCGCGTTACTGGCTTGAAGAGCTGGCCGGCATTCCGTGCCAGGTCGAAGTCGCCAGCGAATTCCGCTATCGCAAAGTGGTGGTGCAGCCGGACACATTGTTCGTGACTATCTCGCAGTCCGGCGAAACCGCCGACACCCTCGCAGCCCTGCGCAACGCCAAAGAGCTGGGCTTCTTGGCCAGCCTGGCCATTTGCAACGTGGGCATCAGCTCGCTGGTGCGCGAATCCGACCTGACCCTGCTGACCCAGGCCGGCCGCGAGATTGGCGTCGCCTCAACCAAAGCGTTCACCACGCAATTGGTCGGCCTATTGCTGCTGACCCTGTCGCTGGGCCAAGTGCGCGGCACTCTGGCTGACGGTGTCGAAGCACGTCTGGTCGAAGAACTGCGTCGCCTGCCAACCCGCCTCGGCGAAGCGCTGGCCATGGACAGCACTGTAGAAAAAATCGCCGAGCTGTTCGCCGAAAAGAACCACACCCTGTTCCTCGGTCGTGGCGCGCAATTCCCGGTGGCGATGGAAGGCGCCCTGAAACTCAAGGAAATCTCTTACATCCACGCCGAAGCCTATCCGGCCGGCGAACTGAAACACGGCCCGCTGGCACTTGTGGATAACGACATGCCGGTGGTCACCGTGGCGCCGAACAACGAACTGCTGGAAAAGCTCAAGTCCAACCTGCAGGAAGTCCGCGCCCGTGGCGGTGAACTGATCGTATTCGCCGACGAAAAAGCCGGGATGACCAACGGCGAAGGCACCCACGTGGTGCAGATGCCACATATCCACGACATCCTCTCGCCGATCCTCTATACGGTTCCGCTGCAGTTGCTGTCGTACTACGTTGCGGTGCTCAAGGGCACGGACGTCGATCAGCCGCGTAACCTGGCGAAGTCGGTGACGGTGGAATAAGTTATCCACAGCTGACCTACGCACAAAAAAATCGCAGCTTCGGCTGCGATTTTTGTATCTGACTCGAGAGGCACCATGGACCGCTTCCAGGAAATGCACATCTTCACCACTGTCGCCCAGGAGCAAGGCTTCTCAGCGGCGGCGCGGCGTCTGGGTTTGTCAGCCGCCAGCGTCACGCGCGCCGTGGCGGCGCTGGAGCAGCGCATCGGTACGCAGTTGCTGATCCGCACCACGCGCAGTGTGCATTTGAGCGAAGCGGGGCAGCGTTACCTGGAAGATTGTCGGAGGATTCTCGCCGAGGTGCAGGAAGCCGAGGATTCGGCGGCGGGCAGTCATGCCGAGCCGCGTGGGCAGCTGACGGTGACGGCGCCGGTGTTGTTCGGTGATTTGTTTGTGACGCCGGTGATGGCGCGTTATCTCGCGCAGTACCCGGATGTCACGATCAACGCTGTGTTGGTTGATCGGATCGTCAACATGGTCGAGGAAGGCATCGATGTGGCGGTGCGCATCGGCGATCTGCCGGACAGCAATCAGCACGCGGTTCGGGTAGGTGAGGTGCGTAGGGTCATTTGCGGCTCGCCGGACTACTTTGCCAAATATGGCCGACCGGCTCATCCCCACGCGTTGGCGGGCGCGCCGGTGGTGGCGACTTCAGCGATCGGTCAGCAGCGCAGTTGGCCGTTTCTCGACGCGGGCGAACCGCTTAGCGTGCGTCCTGAGCCGCGTCTGATTGTGACCGCCAATCAGGCAGCGATTACCGCAGCCTGTATGGGGCTGGGCTTGACCCGAGTGTTGTCCTATCAAGTCGCCAGCAAAATCGCCACCGGTGAGCTGGAAATCGTCCTCGCCGAATTTGAGCTGGCGCCATTGCCGATCCACGTGGTGTATCAGGGTGGGCGCAAGGCGCCAGCGCGGATCCGCAGTTTTGTCGATTTCACGGCAGAAGCGTTGCGCGAGCATCCTGCATTGAAAAATTCGGATTTATTGCAGCCAATGAAATAATTGATTGCGTTTGTTGGTGATTCTGTTGTTTTCGCGATCAGCGCAAGATGGCCTCCATCGGCGCTCTCATCCCCGCAGCGGCGCCCCTGTTCAGCGGAGTCGACCATGCAAGCGATCAAACTCTACAACTTTCCACGTTCCGGCCACGCCCACCGTGTCGAGCTGATGTTGTCCCTGCTGCAATTGCCGACCGAGCTGATCTTCGTCGATCTGGCCAAAGGTGAGCACAAGCAGCCGGCGTACCTTGCTATCAATAGTTTTGGCCAGGTGCCGGCCATCGATGACGAGGGTGTGGTGCTCGCCGACTCCAACGCAATTCTGGTTTATCTCGCGCAGAAATACGGCCACGGTCGTTGGCTGCCAACGGATCCGGTCGGTGCGGCACGTGTGCAGCGCTGGTTGTCGGCTGCCGCCGGACCGATTGCTTTCGGCCCCGCCGCTGCGCGATTGGTCACGGTGTTTGGTGCCCAACTGAATGCAGAAGAAGCGATTACCCGTGCGCACAACCTGCTCAAGGTGATGGACATCGAGTTGGGCAAAACGCCGTATCTGGCCGGCGACGAACCGACCATTGCCGACGTTTCGGCCTACAGTTACATCGCCCACGCGCCGGAAGGCAACGTGTCGCTGGATGACTACGGCAACGTCCGCGCCTGGCTGGCCCGGGTTGAAGCATTGCCTGGTTTCGTCGGCATGCCGCGCACCGTCGCCGGTCTGCAAACCACCGCCTGATTTTCGCAATCCACACTGTGCCGACGGTGCAGGGGAGAGGTCGTGATGGAACGTTCACCGTGGCACGCTGGCGAGCAACAGTTGCAAGCGAAAGTCGGGGTTGCCGAACGCATGGAAGCCTTCGGGCGTAAGGTGATTCGCACCTGGATGCCGGATCAGCACCGTGAGTTCTATCAGCAATTACCCTTCATGCTGTACGGCGCAGTCGATGCAGATGGGCGCCCGTGGGCCAGTGTGCTCGAAGGCGCGCCGGGGTTTGCCCATTCGCCCGATCCTGAGCATCTGCATTTCGCCAGCCAGCCTGCTGTCGATGACCCGGCGCAACTGGGTAACGGCGAGCCGATCGGTTTGCTCGGTATCGAGTTGCACACCCGCCGGCGCAATCGCCTGAACGGTCATGTCGGCAATCTGAGCGCTCATGGTTTTGACGTGAGCGTGGATCAGGCCTTCGGCAATTGCCCGCAATACATTCAACTGCGCCAGTTTCAGCGGGTGCCCCTGACGGATCCACAGACCCGCCCGGCCGAACATCTGCACGGTCTCGATGACGCGGCCACCGCGCTGATCACAGGCGCCGATACGTTCTTCGTCGCCAGTTATGTGGATGTCGAGGGCGATCGCGCGGTGGATGTTTCCCACCGGGGCGGCCAGGCCGGTTTCGTGCGGGTGGAAGGCAATCGTCTGACCATTCCCGACTTCGCCGGCAATCTGCATTTCAACACCCTCGGCAATTTGTTGCTGAATCCCAAGGCTGGCTTGCTGTTCATCGACTTTTCCACAGGCGATCTGCTGCAACTCAGCGGGCGTACCGAGATCCTTCTCGATGACCCGCAGATCGAGGCGTTTCAAGGTGCGGAGCGGTTGTGGACATTTGAAGTGGAGAAGCTGGTGCGACGCCCCGCAGCCCTGGCGTTGCGCTGGCGCTTCGACGGCATGTCGCCGACCAGTCTGTTGACCGGCAATTGGGCGGAGGCGGATGCGCGTTTGCAGGCGCAGGCGCTGGGCAACCAATGGCGGCCGTTGCGCGTAGCGAAGATCGAAGCAGAAAGTCGCAGCATCCGTTCAATCTATCTGGAGCCAACCGATGGCGCTGGTTTGCCGGTGTTTCTCGCGGGTCAGCATTTGCCGCTGCGTTTCACGATCGATGGCGAGGTGCATATCCGCACCTACAGTCTTTCGAGTGCGCCATCGGATGGTTTCTACCGGATCAGCGTCAAGCGCGAAGGGCTGATTTCGTCGCACCTGCATGAGCAGATCCGCGTTGGCGATGTGCTCGAGGCGCGGGCGCCGCAGGGGCATTTCACCGTGGCGCCGCTGGAACAGCGACCGTTGGTGCTGCTGGCCGCCGGGGTCGGCATCACGCCGTTGCTGTCGATGCTGCGCGAGGTGGTTTACCAAGGCTTACGCACGCGGGGGATTCGTCCGACGCTGTTGTTGCAGAGTTCGCGCAGTCTGGCGGATCAACCGTTTCGCAAGGAGCTCGATCGTCTGCTCGAAACGGCGGGCGACTCTGTGCGAGTCCTGCGTCTGCTCAGCCAGCCGGAAGCGGATCTGCGAGAGGGCGAGGATTTCGATGTGCGCGGGCGCATCGACGGAATAGTGCTGAGGAACCTGCTGCAAGCCGAGGATTTTGATCAGCTCGACTTTGTGCTCTGCGGCCCCGGTGGTTTTACCCAAGGGCTTTACGACACTTTGCGCGAACTGGATGTGCGCGATGCGCAGATTCATGCGGAAACCTTTGGCCCGTCGACCCTGAAACGTCAGGCCGATCCGGACGCGATCGTGATCGAGCAACCGCCCGCAGCGACCACTTCGGTGCCGGTGGTGTTCGAGCGCTCGGCAAAAGAGGCGCGCTGGCAGCCTGATGGCGGCAGTTTGCTGGAGCTGGCGGAAAGCCGCGGATTGCGTCCGGAGTTCAGTTGCCGCGGTGGCTCGTGCGGTACCTGCAAGACCCGGCTGGTCAGTGGTGCGGTGAATTATCCACAGCCGCCGGCGGATATTCCGGAAGCGGGGCATGTGCTGATCTGCTGTGCCGTTCCGGCACAAAGTACGCAGCCTTTAGTGCTGGATCTGTAATTCCGAACCCACCACAAATACCCTGTGGGAGCGAGCCTGCTCGCGAATGCGTCGGATCAGTCAACATCATTGTTGCTGACAGTCCGCTTTCGCGAGCAGGCTCGCTCCCACAGTGGGTATGCGTTCCAAAACAGGGTTCAGGCGTAGGACAGCGATTTCTCTTCGAGTAATTCCTGAAACAGCTCTGTCCATTTGCGCCCCATTTCATCGGCTGTGAATAACTGCCGGTAACGCGCTTCAGCTTTCACCCCCATCGCTGCGGCACGCACCGGGTCTTCCCACAGCGTGCGCATCGCCTCGCGAAATGCCTGTGGATGACTGGGGGGGACCACCAGCCCGGTTTCGTTGTGAATATTAATGTAGCTGGTGCCGGTGCCGATCTCGCTGGAGATCATCGGTTTGCCATACATGGCACCTTCCAGCAGGGAGATGCCGAAAGCTTCGGAGCGCAGGTGCGACGGGAACACAATGGCGTAGCTCAGTTGCAGCAGTGCGACTTTGTCTTCGTCACCCAGGCGTCCGAGGAAATGAATATTGCGCAGGCCCAGCGCTTGCGCTTGAGCGTGCAGCTCCAGTTCCAGTGGCCCGGCACCGACGATGACGACGGGATAGTCCACGTCTTTCAGGGCCTCCAGCAATATGTGCAAGCCTTTGTAGTAACGCATCACGCCGACAAACAGAAAAAACTTATCCCCAAGCTGCTGACGCCAGCGATTCATCCGTTCGGCATCGGGCTGTGGATAACCGGCCTTGTTCAAACCGTAGGGAATCACCCGGGTCTTGTCCTGAAACTGCTGCAACACATCACTGGTGTGCAGGTAGTTCGGCGAAGCGGCAACGATGCGGTCGGCGCTGGCGAGGAAGCGGTTCATCAGTGGCCGGTAAAGTTTCAGCAAGTGCTTCTGGCGAATGATGTCCGAGTGGTAGGTCACCACAGTGGGCTTGTTCCTGGCGCTGGCGAAATGCACCAGGTCCATGAACGGCCACGGGAAGTGGTAGTTGATTACATCGGCCTCGGCCGCCATTTCGCGAAACTGCTTGAACACGCTCCAGGAAAAACCGGTGGAGGCGAATTGAACATCGAGTCTGGCCCGGTGCACTTCGTGCTGACCCAATTTCACCACCGCCGGCGTCGGATCAGCACTGAGCGTCAGTACCTGGCCGTCGATGCCGTGCTGGGCGCCGCTCTCGCACAGTTGGAAGATCACTTGCTCAATGCCGCCGACCGAGTCAGGCAGGTACGTCTTGAAAAAATGAAGAACTCGCATTCAACCTCCCATGGCCTGGCGGTAGGCACTGGCCGTAGCCTGTGCACAACGCTCCCAGGAAAAAAGCCGCGACTGCTGTAACCCGGCTTCTTGGCATGCCTGCCAATGCGCTTGATCGTCGATCAGTCGGCTCAGCGCATCACGCAGGCCTTCTGCATCGTCAGCTTCAATATAGTTGCCCGCTGCACCGGCGACTTCCGGCATCGCCGAAGAACGCGTGAGCAGCACCGGGGTACCACTGGCCATGGCCTCCAGTACCGGCAGACCAAAACCTTCATACAACGATGGAAAAATCAGCGCCCGGGCACCGGCCAACAGTTGCGCCACTTGTTCGTCGGGCAGATAACCGAGCAGGCACACATGCCCGCTGGCCAGTGCCTGACGCAACGCTTCACTGAACTGCTCGCGCTGCCACCCGGCCATGCCGACGATCAGCAGCGGAAAGCGCTGACGCAGCGCTTCCGGCAGCAGGGCATGGGCGCGCAGGGCCAGGCCAAGATTCTTGCGCGGCTCCAGCGTACCCACACACAGGAAATACTCCCGCGCCTCGACCGCGTGCGCCTTGAGCACTGCGTCAATGGCGCTCGCCTCACGCGGATGAAAGCGCGCGGCGACGCCCAGTGGGGCCACCACAAAGCGCTCGGCAGGCAGCCCGAAATACGCTTGAGCTTCGTCGGCAATCGCTTGCGAGTCGGTGAGAATCACCTGCGCCTGTTGCACCCCGACAGTCAATCGACGCTCGATTTCCTTGAGCCGTGCCGGTGGCTGAGTCTCGGGGAAATGCAGGTGGGTCAGGTCGTGCAGGGTGATCACGGTCGGGCCGTCGAAGGCCAGCGGCCACAGGCTCGGTTCGTGATAGAGGTCGATGCCTTGCGCGCGGCCCTGATCGAAGCGTTTCTGCTCCAGCCAGCGACGCGCCTGATAGGCCCCGGGAATCTGCCGCAATAGCGGCGTCAGGCGCGAGTAACCGGGCATGGCCGCCTCCGGCAGTGCCGAACTCCAGCCCCAGCCGTGGAACAATGTCACGTCAACGTCGGGCTCGTTGCGCAAGGCGTTGACCAGCTCGGCAACGTAATGGCCGATGCCGGTGCGCGGTGCCTGAAGAATGCGAGCGTTAAGCGCTATGCGCATGCTGCCTCGCTGGCGCCGCTGGCGCCGCTGGCGCCGCTGGCGCTTGCAGAACATTACGCACACAGCGCTCGGCCAGTTGCTGACTGGCTTCACGCCAGCTGATCCACTGCCAGTCCGTGACATCGCGGCCCGCAGGGAACTGGCCGTTGCGCTGGAATTGGTCGATCAGGTCGGCAAGGCTTTGCGGGTCCTGCAGATCAAAGTACGCCATGAACTCGCCGCCAATCTCCCGAAATACCGCAATATCGCTGCCCATCGCCGGCAAGCCACGCTGCATGGCTTCCACAAGGGGCAAGCCAAAGCCTTCGACGAACGAAGGGAACACCAACGCGCTGGCGTGGGCGTAGGCGTGTTCGAGGCTGGTGTCGCTGAGGTCGTTGAACATGAACAGACGCTGGTTCAGTTGCGGATGATTACGCACCCGCTCGAGCAGGGCGTCGCACTTCCAGCCGATTCGCCCGGCGATGCACAGTCGTGCCGTTGAGCCTGCGGCCCAGGCGCGTTCGAAGGCGTCGAGCAGATACGCGTGATTCTTGCGTGGCTCGATCGTGCTGACCATCAGGTAGACCGGATCTGTTGTCGTGAATAACCGCTTCAGGCGCGGTTCGACCGTTGCCTGATTGTTGTGCAGATCGAGTTCGGAACCCAGGTGAAAGAAATCGAACCAGCGCTTCTCGGTCTGCTCGCGCCCCATTCGCCGCTGTAACTCATCACGCACCTGATCGCGCACTGTGGCGGAAATCGCCATGTAGCCATCGGCCGTGCGGGTGATCCAGTCGAACCACTCGCTGAAAACTTCGACCAGACGCGTGTCGTAAAACTGTGGATGAGTCAGCGGGATCAAGTCGTAGATCACCGCAATCATGCCGACGCCGTCCTGTTTGAACCGTTCGACGTGGGCGAAAAAATCCGAGTGCCAGGAAGAATCCAGCAGCACCAGTTGATCGCCCGGCTGGTGTTGCAGGGGTGAACAACGTTTAAGCAACTGCGTGCGATTGATCCGTCGAATCAGGCGGATCGGCAGGCCGAACGCCGCGAAAATGCTCAGCCGATAACCGACATACAAAACCCGTCGCGCCAGTTTTGAGGTGCATTGTGCATCGCGCTTCTGATGCCATTGCCAGAAGCGATGGGCGAGGCGCTCGAGGCGTCCACCGAAGGTTTCCAGCCTGTTGAAAAAAGGCGTGTCGAGCGATGCCAATTGCAGCACGCGATAGAGTTCGCCATTGAGCACCACCACCGGCAGGCATTCGGCGCCTTCAGCACTGGCAGGCAGCTGCTTGATGACATTGCGAACCACGCGCTGAATACCCGAGTTGACCGTCGGGTGTTTAAACACATGGGTGCACTCCACCAGCAAGCGCGTCATGGTGTGCGCTCCACACGGCTGGCTTCGACATCACGACTGATCGTGGTCTGCGCGTTGAGCCATGAGCAACCGACGAAATCTTCGCGTCGATTGTTGATGACATGAAACACCAGACCGAGATCACGCCATTCGTAGTTTCGGTCCAGGTGCGAGTCCAGCCTCGACAGGCTCAGGGCCACCGAATAGTTGCCTTTGCCCAGACCCATGACAAACGCAAAGCGATAGCTGATGCGCTCGCCGGCCCGCAGGTTTTCCAGTGCCTGGTTCTGGCGATGGGTGTTGATGCCATACATGGGCTGGCCGAGGCGATCCTTGATCATGAACCCCAGCACCAGCCGTTCGATGTCCTGACGAATCTCGACGTCTACGGCCAGAACCACGGACTGGCCGACTTCGGCGGCTTCGATCGAGCGTTCGGATTGGTCCAGCAGGCGTACGCGCAGAATGCCCGCCTCGCCGGTGCCCGACACGGTTTGCACCTGGCCGTCGCTGAGCATTTCCTGGCGTACGGTCTGGCCCTCACGTTCAGCAAGCAAGGCGTTGTAGTAATCCATCACCGCTTCGGGTCTGTCGTGCATGGCCATGCGGCCGCCATCGAGCAGGATCGCCGAATCGCAGATCGATTGAATCGCCGAGCGGTCGTGGGACACGATCAGCAGGGTGGTACCGGCCGTACGAAAACTGCGGATGCGCTCGAAGCTTTTATGCTGGAAGTAGGCATCGCCCACGGACAGCGCTTCGTCGACGATCAGAATGTCGGGGCGGCGTGCGGTGGCGACGCTGAACGCCAGACGCATCTGCATGCCACTGGAGTAGGTGCGCACCGGATGATCAATGGCCTCGCCGATTTCAGCGAAGCTCTCGATCTGTGGCATCAAGGCGTTGATTTCTTCGAGCTGCATACCGAGCAGTTGCCCGGCCATCACGGCGTTCTGCCGGCCGGTGAAGTCCGGGTGAAAACCCATGCCCAGTTCCAGCAGTGCGGCGACCCGACCCGACAACTCAATGGTGCCGCAGGTCTGTCGGCTGGTGCCGGTAATCATCTTCAGCAACGTACTCTTGCCAGCGCCATTGACCCCGACGAGGCCCACGGCCTCGCCGGCCGGGATCTCGAAAGTCAGGTCCTTGAGTACCCAATGCTGACGGTGACGCAGCGGCGAAAAAGGAATCAGCCATTCGGCCAGGCGACTCCAGCGGCTGGGGTATTGTTTATAGGCTTTGCCCAGCCCGGTAACACGGATATGTCCCATCAGAGCTCATCCACCATTTCGCCGACCCGTTGGCGGAACAGGCGAAGACCGATTGCGCAGAACACTGCACCGATGACGAAAGCCGGCAGCAGCGAACTCCAGAGTGGCCATTGACCGTATAGGAATACATTCTGGTAGCTGGCGATCAGGCTGGTCAGCGGGTTGAATTGCAGCAGATTCTGTAACCACTCCGGCAATATGCTGATGGGGTACACGATCGGGGTCAGCCAGAACCAGAATTGCAGACAGATACCGAAGAGCTGGCCGACATCACGGAAGAATACGTTGAGCACGCCCAGGACCATGCCCAGTCCGGCGCAGAGCATCATCTGCAGGGCAATCAATGGCACCAGCGCCAGCAAGGCCATGCCCGGCCAGCGTCCGGTGACGAGCAAAAAACCGAGGAACAAGCCGATGATGATGGCGAAATTGATCCCGGCATTGATCAGCACGATCACCGGCAGACAGACCCTGGGGAAACTTATTTTTTTCAGCAGGTTGGCGTTGTCCAGAAACATGTTCTGGCTGCGCAGGGTGATTTCCGAAAACAGCCCCCACGCCAGCAGGCCGGCGCACAGGTAAATGCTGTAGGCCATGCCGTCATCCACACCGGGCAGGCGGGCGCGCATGATGTGGGAAAAGATCACCGTGTAAACGATGATCATCGACAGCGGATTGAAGATCGGCCACAGAGCACCGAGCAGCGAATTGCGGTAACGCGCTTGGAACTCTCGCTGCACGCTGCCGAGAATGAAACCTCGGTAGTCATGCAGCGAGCGGTACAGGGAAAGCAGCATTTAATCCGTCCTGCCGTATTGGTCTTCGAAGCGGACGATGTCGTCCTCTCCCAGGTATTCGCCGCTTTGCACTTCGATGATCACCAGATCGATCACGCCGGGGTTTTCCAGGCGATGCTTGTGACCGGCGGCGATGAAGGTCGACTCGTTCTTTGCCACCAGCGTCGTGCCGCTGCCATTGTTGGTGACTTTGGCCATGCCTTCGACCACCACCCAATGTTCGTTGCGGTGATGGTGCATTTGCAGCGAGAGCTTGCCGCCAGGCTTGACCACGATGCGCTTGATCTTGAAGCGCGGGCCTTCTTCGAGAACAGTGTAAGTGCCCCACGGACGGCTGACGGTACGATGCAGCCGATAGGCCTCGTGGGATTTGTCCTTGAGTTGCTTGGCCACCCGGCGCACGTCCTGCGCACGGTCGGCATGGGCCACCAGCACCGCGTCGGCGGTGTCGACCACGATCAGGTTATCCACACCGACTGTCGCGACGAGCCGACCCTCGCTCTGGACGAAGTTGTTGTGGCTGTCGATGAAGATCGCTTCGCCGCTGGCGCGGTTGTTGTCGGCATCGGCCGGCAGCAGTGCCGCGACAGCGCCCCAGGAACCAATGTCGCTCCAGTCGAAACCGGCCGGCACGACGACGACTTTTTCCGAGCGCTCCATCAACGCGTAGTCGATGGAGATGTCGGTGATTTCAGCGAACAGCGCCGGCGACAGTTCCTGTTGCAGGCAACCGACGGTTTCGATCGGCGCACTGGCGGCCATGCAGGCGCGGGTCTGTTCCAGCAGTTCGGGCGCGTGCAATTGCAGTTCGGCAATCACGCTGGCGGTGGTGAAGCAGAACATTCCCGAATTCCACAGGAAGTTGCCGCTCTCCAGATAATGCGTAGCGGTTTGCAGGTCGGGTTTCTCGACGAAACGCTGTACTTTCGCCGCGCCCTTGGCGTCCAGCGGGGCGCCGGTCTCGATGTAGCCGAAGCCGGTTTCCGGGGCGGTCGGCGTCACACCGAAGGTCACCAGATAACCGTCTTTGGCCAGATTGACCGCGTGCTCGACCGCCGTTCTCAGCGCGTCTTGGTTGACGATCAAATGGTCGGCAGGCATCACCACCATGATCGCGTCATCACCATGCAGTGCTTGCAGCGATAACGCCGCCGCAGCGATGGCCGGCGCCGTGTTACGCCCGGTCGGCTCCAGCAGGAAGTGCCCGCGATGGCGCGACACGTGGGCGGCGCAATAGTGATCCTTGCTCTGGAAGTAGTACTCGCGGTTGGTCACCGTGACAATGTCGCCCCAGCCATTAAGCAAGGCTGCCGCTCTCTGGTAGGTCTTGCCCAGCAGCGATTGGCCGTCGGGCAGATTCATGAACGGTTTCGGATGGCCCTCGCGGGACACCGGCCACAAACGGGTGCCGGCACCGCCGGACAGAATCACGGGAATCAGCATGGCCTACTCCTTGGCGACGCGTTTCATGTCCGCATCCATCATCATGCGGATCAAGGTGTCGAGGTCGGTTTTCGGTTTCCAGCCCAGCACACGTTGAGCCTTGGCCGGATTGCCGAGCAGCACTTCGACTTCGGCCGGGCGGAAGAATGCCGGGTCGATTTTCACGTAGTCGCGGTAGTTGAGGCCGACGTGATCGAAGGCGATGCGGCACATTTCACGCACGGTGGTGGTGACGCCAGTGGCGACCACAAAATCGTCAGGCTTGTCTTGTTGCAGCATCAGCCACATGGCTTCGACGTAGTCGCCGGCAAAACCCCAGTCGCGTTTCGCATCGATGTTGCCCAAGGCCAGCTCCTGCTGTTTGCCTTGCTTGATGCGAGCGGCAGCATCGGTGACCTTGCGGGTCACGAACTCGATGCCGCGCAGCGGTGATTCGTGGTTGAAGAGGATGCCGCTGCTGGCGTGCAGGTTGAAGCTTTCGCGGTAATTGACGGTGATCCAGTGACCATACAGTTTGGCCACGCCGTATGGGCTGCGCGGGTAGAACGGGGTGTTCTCGTCCTGCTGCTCGGCCTGGATCAGGCCGAACATTTCGCTGGTCGAGGCCTGATAAAAGCGTGTGTGCGGACTGAACTGACGGATCGCTTCGAGCACGTGAGTTACGCCCAGACCATCGACGATGCCGGTGGTCACCGGCTGATCCCACGAGGCGGCGACGAAGCTTTGCGCGGCGAGGTTATAGACCTCGTCCGGCGCCGACTTGATGACTGCCCGCTGCACCGAGCAGGCATCGGCCATGTCACCGTCCAGATAGACGATATCGGCTTCGATGCCCATCTCGCGCAGGCGCCAGCGCGAATCGCTGCTGCGTCGTGCGACGAGGCCGTGAACCTTGTAGCCCTTGTCGAGCAACAGCTTGGCCAGATAGGCGCCGTCCTGGCCGGTGATCCCTGTGATCAGTGCACTTTTAGTCATTCTTGTTTTACTCGCTTCTCCCAGTCGGACAGGATCGCCCGCAGGGATTGTTGTGTTGTGATTTCAGGCGTCCATCCTGTGGTGCGGGTCAGCCTGGCGTGGCTGCCGCATACGCGACGTTGATCGGCGCGGCGCATGCGCGCAGGGTCCTGAACCAGTTGCAGCTCGACTTCGGCCAGATCACCGAGCTGCTCGATCAGGCTGCGGATGCTTTGCTCTCGGCCCGAGCAGATGTTGTAGACCTGTCCCGGGGTACCTTTTTCCAGCAGCGCGAAGTAAGCCGAGATCACATCGCCGACATCGAGGAAATCCCGCGTCACGTCGATATCGCCGACTTCCAGTTGCGGTGCTTGCAGGCCTTGTTTGATGCGATTGATCTGACGGGCGGCACTGGCAATGACAAAGCTTGGGTTTTGTCCGGTGCCAATGTGATTGAACGGCCGCGCGACCAACACTGGCCAACCTTCGCTCAGGCCCCATTGCAGGCTGAGAAACTCCGCCGAGAGCTTGCTCACCGCGTACGGGTTACGGGGGCAGGGCGGTTGTTGTTCAGTGATCGGCAGGTCGCTTTCGCTGACCTGTCCGTAAACGTCACCGGAACTGACATACAGGAAGGTGCCGCAAAAGCCGCGCGTCTTGAGGGCTTGCAACAGGTTCAGCGTACCGAGCAGATTGATCTCGAGCGTACGTGCCGGATCGCGGAACGCTTCGGGGACGAAAGTCTGCCCGGCCAGATGGATGACCGCATCAGGCAGTTGCGGCCACAGGTCGGTGAGGCTGAGTGGATCGGTGAGGTCATAGGATGCTGCGGCAGGCAGTAGCTCCCACGACGAATCCGGCAACGCCAGACGCGACTGAATATGTTGTCCCACGAAGCCACTGAGACCCGTGACGAACAGACGCTTTTTCAAACAGCGACCCCTTGGTCTTTGAACTTGCGCCACTTTCCCACAGGCTTTAAGGAAGGGTCTGACAGACCGAAAGAAAAACCGGCTAAAAGACAGGCGAAGTCAGTTGTTGTATTTGTTTGTTGTCAATCTGTGCCAATTGCTCGGCAATTTCAACAGGCCAAACCGTGACTGGTCAGTTCTCGTTAGCGTAGTCGGATTTATTCTCGCCGAGCGGTTCACGAACCCTTTGCGGATGTGTTTAGAATGCGCCTTGTCACGATTGGCCGGGTTTGTCGGGATCGTCGTGCGCAAAGGTGAAACTGACCACTAAAACAAGAACAAGACGGGACCAGAGACGAAGAACGGATATCAATCCGATTTAACGCTTGGCCGTCACAGTGTGAGGCTGCCGGGATGGCAGTGTCATCGTGGAATGCCATGAATTTCATTCTTTATTCGGACATCAACGACAGTTCCATCAGCCAGAATCTGGGACATCCCGATTCCAATTATTATTTTGTGCTGAAGGCCTATCTTCCCCTGCTCGAAACGCTCGGGCGAGTCCATGTGGCAGGTGCCGTCGCCGAAGTCGATCCGCTCTACCGACAACTGCTCGCCGCTGGCCAGGAGAGTGTCTTTCTCTCTTTCACCCGACCACAGAAAACCCGGATCGATCTCGAATGCCCCACCGTCTGCGTTGTTGCGTGGGAGTACGATTCGATCCCCAATGAACAGTGGGGCAACGATCCACGCCAGGACTGGACACGGATGCTGGCTGCACATGGCCGCGTGATCACACTGTCCAGCCACACCGCCCGGGCGATCCGTCGTTCCATGGGCGAAGACTTTCCTGTGCTGGTCATGCCAGCCCCGCTGTGGGAGCACTTTGCAGCGATTCGCGAGCAGCACGTCAGCGCGCCGGTCAATCCGGGTACGACGTTGACGGTCAAAGGTTGCATCTTTGATTCTCGCCAGATGAACCTGCATCCGGATAACCTGCTGCCCGAGCCGCTGACCCCCGAAGAGCTGGCCGAAATCGAAGCACAGCTGGAGGCTTCGCGCCCGCCACCGCTGACCCTGAAGCGGCGCTTTGTCATTGCCCGGCATTATTTGCGATTGTGGGTGCTGAATCTGGGTCACGAGCAGGAACCGCCAGTGTCTCGCGTGAGGTTTCTGCAGAGCTGGTACTGGGAAGGGATTCGCGACCTGGTTCCAGAGACTTTGCATGACTGGCTCGGCAAACGTCTGCCAAACATCGCAGGCCCACAGCCTTTACCGGTAGCGGTCCAACCGCCACCCCGAGATATGCCGGACAGTTCATTAACGGTGCAAACCCGTGTGGACGGTGTGGTCTACGTGACGGTGTTCCGCCCCGATGACGGGCGCAAGAACTGGCTACAGATCCTGACGGCCTTTTGCGCAGCGTTTCGTGACACCCCCGACGCCACACTGGTGATGAAATTTACCCAGAGTGATCTGGCGGCGGTGTACGCACACTTGATGACACCGCTGGCGCAACTGGCACCATTTTCCTGCCGGGTCGTGATGATTCACGGCTATCTGGACGATGTCGAATACGCACGGCTTTACAAGTGCGCAAGTTTTTACGTCAACGCTTCGCATTGCGAAGGCCTGTGCCTGCCGCTGATGGAGTTCATGGCGAGCGGCAAACCGGTGATCGCACCCGATCACACGGCAATGCAGGATTACATCGATGAGTCCGTGGCGTTCGTGGTCGGCTCCAGTGCAGAGGTGTGCACCTGGCCCCATGACCCGCGAATGCTCTTTCGCGCACAGCGCCATCGCCCGGACTGGGGATCGTTGAAAAAGGCCTACGAAAACAGCTATCGGATGGCCAAGACACAGCCACATGAGTATCAGCGCATGTCGCTGGCAGCAGTCGAGCGCATGCACGATTACTGCGCGCAACCGCTGCTGCAAAAACGTGTCAGCGATTTTTTCGGGCTGGCATCACCGGCCGGCAACGTTGCCCCGGTTACGGATAACGCCTCATGCTGATCATCATCCATTCGGAAACCAACCAGCACACCATCAGCCGCAACCTTGGGCGTTCGGAATACAGCTATTTCTTCGTTCTCAAGGAATATCGCCCGGTGCTGGAGCGCCTTGGACGGGTGATCGAGGTCATGGACCCGAACACTGAAGTCGATGCGTTGTACGCCGACTGCCAGTCCCGTGGTGAGCCTTGTGTATTTCTATCGTTCTCGCCACCGCACCGCACCCCGGTGCATCTGGCCTGTCCGACGCTGCCAGTCTTCGCCTGGGAGTTCAGCACCATCCCCAACGAACCGTTTGCCGGCGATCCGTTGAACGACTGGCGCACGGTACTCAACGCCTGCGGTGCGGCGATCACCCATTCCACTTACACGGTCGATGCGGTGCGCGAAGCGATGAGCGCCGATTACCCGATTGTCGCCGTACCTGCCCCGGTCTGGGATCGATTCGCTGCGCGTGGCGTTCAGTTGCAGGGGCAACCTGTGGTCGATTCGTTACGATTGACGATCAAAGGTCTGGTGGTCGACAGTCGCGAGATCGATCTGGATGCCTTCGGCCCGGTGCATCTGCGCAGTGGCCCAGGTATCGATTTCCTCGCTCCGGTCACCGAGCAGACGCTGTTGCTTGAAGGCGTGGTGTACACCTCGGTGTTCAACCCGCGCGACGGTCGCAAGAACTGGGAGGACATGATCAGTGCCTTCTGCGCGACTTTCCGTGACCACGATGACGCGACACTGGTGCTCAAGCTCACGCACCACGATGCCGCAGAAGCGCTCACCGACATCCTGCATCATCTGTACAAAAACCAGCCTTATCGCTGCCGCGTCGTGCTGGTCTATGGCTATCTGGCGGACGCGGATTACGAACGGCTGGTGCAGGCGACCCGCTACGTCGTCAACACGTCCTATGGCGAAGGCCAGTGCCTGCCGCTGATGGAGTTCATGTCTTGCGGCAAACCGGCCGTGGCGCCATGCACGACGGCGATGATCGACTATCTGAATGCTGATAATGCGTTCCTGATCGAGTCGACCGAGGAGTTTACTGCCTGGCCGCACGATCCTCGCTCGGCTTACCGGACCCTGCGCTACGCGGCCAATTGGGCCTCGATTTGCTCGGCCTATCGAGCCAGCTACGAGGTGGCCAAAAACGACCCACAGCGTTATGCGCAAATGTCGGCGGAGGCTGTGCAGAGTCTGCAAGGGTTTTGCAGTCAAGCCGTGGCCGAGCAGCGCTTGCAGGTATTTTTTGCGCAACTGCTCGAGCGGCGTACTGAATTGACCAGGGAGGTGAGCGGAGCATGATACGTCGACTGCTCCAGCGCTTTTTAGCCGAGCCGCAACCGCCGCTCGCCGTTGAACCGGTCACCGAACCGGTGGTTGAGCAGACACCGGAATCTGAACCTGAACCCTTGTTCACCTGGTCCCCCCGCGATGTCGGTTTGCGTGATGCCGTCCTGGACGGCTGGTTTCTCAACGACAGCGGTGAATTGCTCAAAGGCTTCGCCATAACGCCTGAAGACACCTTGCTTGATGTCGGTTGTGGCGAGGGTGCCGCGACCTTGTTTGCGGTACGTCAGGGCGCATCGGTGATCTTCACCGACAGCGAGCACGACAAAGTGAGCGAGCTGGCGCGTCAGGTTGAAGCCAAGAGCACCAGGCCGAGTCTGGGGCTGGTCAGCAACAGCTTGCCCTTGCCATTGGCCGATGGCTGCGCGAGCCGAGTGGTGTGCATGGAGGTGTTGGAGCACGTCGACGAACCCGAGCCGTTCATGGCCGAGCTGGCGCGTATGGGGCGTCCCGGTGCGTTGTATCTGCTCAGTGTGCCGGCACCGGTGGGCGAGCATTTGCAGAAAGGCATCGCCCCTGCGAGTTATTACCAGTCACCCAACCACGTACAGATTTTCACCCCGGAGCGCTTCGAGGCGATGGTCGAGGAGGCCGGGCTGGTCATCGAGCATCGGCAAGCCACCGGGTTCTTCTGGGTGATGGGGATGATTTTCTTCTGGGCCAGCGAAAAAGCGGCCGGCAAGGATCCGGGCGGAGCGGTGCGCGATCGCATTCACGCACCGTTCCCGCATTTGATGGGAGGGTGGGCCCGAACCTGGGAAGAGATGCTTGACCGGCCCGACGGACTGGCGATCAAACAGGTACTCGACCAGTTCATGCCCAAGAGTCAGGTGATCATTGCCCGTAAACCGCTGGATGCAGGGGAGCCGGATGAGCAGTAAGCGAATCATGGACATTGAGGTGCTGCGCGCCATTGCAGTGCTCGGCGTGCTGTTTCATCACTTGCAAGGGCTGTTCAGCGACCCCGTGCCGCTGCTCGCATCCCTTCGTGCCTGGTTGGGGCTGTGGTGGGGGGTGGATGTTTTTTTTGCGATTTCCGGGTTCGTCATCGCCCGCAGTCTGATTCCTGCGCTGCGCAGTTGCCGCAACCGTCAGGAGTGCTGGGAGCAAACGCGTAATTTCTGGTTGCGGCGAGCCTTTCGCCTGCTGCCATCGGCCTGGTTGTGGCTGGCACTGATGCTGCTGCTGTGCGTTTTTTTCAATCGCTCCGGGGCGTTCGGCACGGTGCAGGCCAACGTGCAGGCCACGCTCGCGGGGGTATTCCAGTACGCCAATTTCCGCTTTGCCGATGCTATTTTTCATTACGAGTACGGCAGCAGTTTCGTCTACTGGAGTCTGGCGCTGGAGGAACAGTTCTACCTGCTGTTTCCGCTGCTGATCCTGCTCTGCCGCAAACACTTGGTGTGGGTGTTACTGGCGCTGGTAGCGGTGCAACTGTTCCTGGAGCGTACGTCGCTGTTGATGTCCGTTCGAACCGACGCGCTTGCCTTGGGTGTGTTGTTGGCCATGTGGAGTGTGCAACCGGGTTATCGACGCTGGCAGCCGACGTTTCTGCGCCGTCCGTGGGCCGGGATTTCATTGCTGGTCATTGTCGGCTTGCTGCTGAGTTACCTGGGCGCCGAGCGCTTTACTACGGCGCCCTATCGCATCGGCGCCATCGCCATTCTCAGTGCCGTACTGGTATGGATCGCCTCCTACAACGGCGATTATCTGTTACCGGCCGGGCGCTTGCAGCGGGCGATGGCGTGGGTAGGCAATCGTTCCTACGGCATCTACCTGATCCACATTCCGGTGTATTTCCTGGTACGGGAAGTGATTTTCCGTTTGCAGGGGGCAGGGCTGCCGAGCCCGGCGGGACACCCGATCATTACCTTGCTGTTGGCATGCGGCCTGATCGTATTGCTCAGCGAACTGAATTATCGCTTCATCGAAATGCCGATGCGCGACCGTGGCACCGCACTGGTAAAACGTCTCGCAACGTCCCGAGCGAACGTAGCGTCTCCTGAAGTGACCTCCTGACCGACGTGTGGGAGCGAGCCTGCTCGCGAAGAGGCTGTGTCAGACAAGATCTTGGTTGAAAGACACAACGCCTTCGCGAGCAGGCTCGCTCCCACAGGGATTTGTGTAACCTTGCAACCCTGTGGTGTCAGGGATTGGAAGGTATGCGGTTTCTCGTCGGTCTGGTTGCATTGATTGCGCTGTCTGCTTGCAAGCAGCAGGACGCGCGCCCCCTCGACCAACAACTCTACATCTGGCAACGCCAATGGACGCCAGCCCACGAGGCTGCGCTGCGTGACAGTCGCCAGGATTTCTCGACGCTACGCGTCCTCGCACTGCAAGCCTTTCCTAATGCGGGATGGCGCCGGGCGCGGATCGATGCGCAATTATTGAAAGCCGATGGTCGTCCGTTGATTGCGGTGATTCGTCTCGACGGCCAGCTCAAGTCGCTGGATCAGGATCAGGTCACTGTGCAGATTCTGCAGGTGCTTGCCGATTGGCAAGCGCAAGGCCTGACGCTGAGCGGCGTCGAAATCGACCATGACGCGGGTAATGCGCGGTTGCCGGCATACGCTGAATTCCTCAAACATCTGCGCTCGGCCTTACCGACGAATCTGCCCTTGAGCATCACGGCACTGCCGGCCTGGCTCGGCAGTGCGCAATTGCCCGAACTTCTGCAAACCGTCGACAGCAGCGTGTTGCAAGTGCACGCCGTCAGCGATCCGCGCCGCGGTTTGTTCGATCCTGATCAGGCGTTGAAATGGGCCAAGGCCTGGGCAGGTATCACCGACAAACCGTTCTATCTGGCGCTGCCGGCTTACGGCGTGGCGCTGTTGCCCGATGACGGCGGGGCGCCGGTGGTGGAAAGCGAAGTGCAACTTGAGCGGGGCGGGCAGCGCCGGGAGCTGCTGGCTGATCCGCTGCAACTGAGCCAGCTCGGTCAGGCATTGCGTGAGGACCCTCCCGCGCATCTGGCCGGTCTGATCTGGTTTCGTCTGCCGCTGGCCAATGATCGCCGCGCCTGGAGTCTGACCACCCTGCGTGCGGTGGCCCGGGGTGATCAACTCGCCAGTCAGCTCGGCGTGACGTTGAGCGAGCTCGACGGCCTCTACGACATCAAACTCGACAACCCCGGCAACCTCGACAGTGTCTGGCCAGCGCGGATCACGCTGAAGACACAAAGCTGCGAAGGCGCCGATGCACTCGCCGGTTACTCGTTGCAACAAAGCCCGGATCTGCTTACCTTCACCCGCCTGCGCGACGGCCGTTTGCCGGCGGGCGGACAACGCGCTATCGGTTGGGCGCGTTGCGCAAATATTGATCAAGGAGGTTCGCATGTTGACCCGTAACTGGCCCCGCCATCTGCTCTGCCTGAGCCTCTGCCTGCCGCTGGGTTCGGCGCTGGCCTGCGGACCAGATTTCCCGATGCGCCTGCTCGACAATCGCGGGCAGACCCTCGCGGATCTGCCTGAGGGCAACTTCAACTTCGAACTCAGCCGCCTCGGCAAAACCATCGCCGGGCTGAAGAATGTCACTGCGGCGACGTACAATCCCAACGATATGTACGGCGAAGAAAACGCGGCGGCCGAGGCTCGGGAAAAGGCTGAACAGGCCGGACTGAGCGCCGAGCAGCAAGCGTTGGTCAAACAACTGCGCGGCCTGACCGATGCGCGTCAGGTCGAGGCGCAGGGCGCCAGCCTGCCGGCGGAAATCCGTTTGTACGTGGCCGGTGCGGTGGCGTTTGCCACGGGCGATCATCAACTCGCGGTCGAGTATTTCAACAAGCTGCTGACGCTGCCGGCAGATCAGCGTCCGTTGCGCAGCACGTGGGCGGCGTATTCGATGGGCCGTACCTGGTTTGCCATGAGCAGCGAAGGCGGGGATGCGGTCGAGGCGCTGGAGCAATCGCGTGATGCGTTCCGCCAGGCCCGGCAACTGAGCATCGACGGTTTCAGCGATCCGCTGGAGTTGGGTGTTGCCAGCCTCGGTGAAGAGGCGCGGGTGTTGCGCACGGCGGGCGACTGGAGCGGCGCCATCGAATTGTACGAAGCACAGAACCTGCACGGCTCGCCCGTGGGTTACACCTCGCTCAAGCAACTGATGAATGAACTGGCGGAGTTGCCCGAGGCCGAACTCACCGAGTTGCTGCAGCACAAAGCCGTGCAGCAACTGGTCACGGCATCGCTGGTCAGCCGCCAGGGCTGGTCGTTTGGCGATGAGCCGCCGAACGAGAAGAAACTGGTCAAGCTGCTGCAAAACAGCACCCGTGGCAGCCTCGACAATGCTGATCGTCTGGCGGCGATGAGTTATCAACAGGGCGATTACGCCGGCGCCAAAGCCTTCCTCGAAAATGCCGGTGACGGCGGCCTGGCGTGGTGGCTACGAGCGAAACTGGCAGTGCGTGATGGCGATAAAAATGCTGCGGCCGCCGCCTATTCGAAAGCTGCGCAGGCCTTCCCGCAGAGCGAAGACTGGGGTTACCGGCGCACACCGGACTGGGCGTATGAAGCCGTTCAGCCGAAGTGCCGGGTCGAGGGCGAAAGCGCGATTCTCGCCTTGCAGCGCGGCGAGTATCTGCAAGCGTTCGTGCAGTTGTATCGCAGCAACAGTGTCTACTGGTTCGACGCCGCGACCGTGGCCGAGCGTGTGCTGACGGTCGATGAGCTGAAAAAATACATCGACGATAACGTCCCGGCTCCGCCCGCGCTGACTCAACAGCAGCGCGATAACTACGTGCCGCTGCCGGTCGCCGCCAGCCTGCGCAATCTGCTGGGTCGGCGCTTGCTGCGTGAAGGGCATTACGCCGACGCGGTGGCTTATTTCGACAATCCCGACCTGCAAAACAAGGCTCGCCTCTACGGCGAACAACGGCTGAAGGCTGATGCCGCGTGGTGGCCGACCAAACGCGCCAGTGCGTTGTACAACGCCGCGTGGACGGCGCGTGAATGGGGCATGGATATTCTCGGTTACGAGATGGCGCCGGACTACGCCACGTTCGGTGGCAACTACAGCCTGGAAAGTGTTGAGTTGAAAGTCGGCCCGCTGGTCAGCGAAGCCGAAGTGCAGCGTCAGGCCGCCAGCGAAGCGAAGCCGGATCAGCGCTATCACTACCGTTTCGTCGCCACCGAACTGGCCGGGCGCGCTGCTGACAACCTGCCGCACACCAGTCAGGCGTTTGCCGCTGTGCTGTGCAACGCCGCTGGCTGGAACAGCAGCCTGGAAGATCAGAGCGCGCTGTATCAGCGTTATATCAAGGAAGGGCCGTTCGTCCCGTGGGCGGTGGATTTCGGCAATCAGTGCCCGTACCCGGATTTCGAAAACGCCGACAAGCGTTATGTCACTCAGGTAACGGATGCTGTGCGTTCATCGTTGCGGCCGTATAAGTGGCCGGTGCAGATCGGCGCGGTTGTGCTGGTCGCGGGCGCTGCGTTGCTGTTGATCAGTCGTCGCCAGCGCAAGGCCCGCAAAGGCTAAGCCTGCTGGACGAAGGTCAGGCGCACGGCGAAACCGATCAGCAGGCTGCCAAACAGCCATTGTTGTACACGTTGGGCCGTTGGACTGTGTTGCAGCCAACGGCCCAGCGCGGCGCCGGTGAGGGCGTAGGCGCTGTCGAACAGCAGGCCGACGCCAACCAGCAGCATGCCAAGCACGGCAAACTGGCTTAACACCGGCGCGCCGTCGTTGACGATGAATTGCGGCAGCAGCACCGAACAGAACAACAGTGCTTTTGGGTTGAGCAGGTTGGTCAGCAAACCGCGTCGGACGGCTTCGCGCCATTGCCCGTGGGAATTGCCAGGCTCGCCAGCATTCAGGTTCGGCAGCAGGGTGCTGCGCAGGCATTGAATGCCGATCCACAACAGATACGCCGCCCCCGCCAATCGCACCGCCTCGAATGTCCACGGCGCGGCTTTGAACAGCGCCGCCAGCCCCAACGCCGCCAAGGCCACGTGACAACCACGGGCAACGCCCAGGCCGATGGCAGTGGCCAGCGCCGCACCGCGCCCCTGGCGGGCACCGGTTTGCAGCAGCAGGATCATGTCCGGGCCGGGCAACAGATAGACCACCGCCAATGCCAGGAAAAACAGCCAGAGACTCGCCACGCTACACCCCTTTCGTTGTCGATTCGGTGAGCCAAGTCTAGGGCCGAAAGGTGGGGCAGGTGCTTGCGTAGTCCGCTTCAAAAGCCTGCTGCTTTGGCATAATCTGCTGGTTTTCACCGTAACGACTATCAGGATCTGCCAAACATGAAACTCGACGCCTTTGATCGCAAGATTCTCGCGGCCCTGCAACGCAATGGACGCCTGAGCAATGTAGAGCTGGCGGACGAAATCGGCTTGTCGGCCTCACCGTGTCTGCGCCGGGTGCGCATGCTTGAAGAGGCCGGGGTGATTCGCGGTTATCAGGCCAATCTCGATCGCGATGAAGTCGGGCTGGGGCTGACGGTGTTTGTCGGGGTCAAGGTCGAGCGCCACAACGATGAACAGGCCGAGGCGTTTTATGCTGCGGTGACGGCGCTGCCGGAGGTGATTTCAGCGTTTCTGGTCTCGGGCGAGTCGGATTTTCTGTTGCAAGTGGTGGTGCCGGATCTGCGCGCGTATGACCGTTTTCTCAGCGGCTGTCTGTTGAAACTGCCGGGGGTGAGCGATATTCGCAGTAACTTTGCGATTCACACGGTGAAGACGCCGGGGGCGTTGCCGCTGGGGCATCTTCCGCTATAGACCGAGTCGCACCCTTCGCGAGCAGGCTCGCTCCCACATTCGACCGCAGTTCTTCAGAAGGAACACGGTCAACTGTGGGAGCGAGCCTGCTCGCGAAAGCGGTGTTTCAACCACCTGGATTTCAGAAGCCTACATCTGCGTCGCCATCCCCTCGACATTCATCGCCGCCTGGCGCAACGCTTCCGACCGGGTAGGATGAGGGTGACACGTCAACGCAATGTCTTCCGCCGAAGCACTGAACTCCATCGCCACACAGAATTCGCCAATCATTTCACTCACACTCGGGCCGACCAGGTGTACGCCGAGTACTTCATCGGTGCGCTCATCGGCGAGGACTTTGGCGAAACCCTCGGTCTCGTGGTTGATCTTCGCTCGGCTGTTGGCGGTGAACGGAAACTTGCCGACCTTGTAGGCGCGGCCCTCGGCCTTGAGTTGTTCTTCGGTCTTGCCGACGCTGGCCAGTTCCGGTTTGGTGTAGATCACGTTAGGGATCAGGTCGTAATTGACCTCGCCAGCCTTGCCGTGGATCTGCTCGACGCAGGCCATCGCTTCGTCTTCAGCCTTGTGCGCGAGCATCGGCCCGGAGGTCACGTCGCCGATCACCCAGATGCCGGTGGCTTCGGTGCGGTGTTGTTTGTTGGCGAGCATGCCGCGTTTGTCGGTGCTCAGGCCGACGTTCTCCAGACCGAGGTCTTTTGTGTAAGGGCGGCGACCGATAGCGACCAATACGTAATCGGCTTCAAGCAACTCGGCAGTGCCGCCAGCGGCCGGCTCGACGCTGAGCTGTACGCCGTTGGCGGTAGATGTGGCGCTGGTGACTTTCGAACTCAGTTTGAAAGTGATGCCCTGTTTGCTCAGCGAGCGTTGCAGGGTTTTACCGGCCTCACCATCAACACCCGGACAGATGCGGTCGAGGTATTCGACCACGGTGACCTGTGCGCCCAAACGCCGCCATACCGAGCCCAGTTCCAGACCAATCACCCCGGCACCGATCACTACCAGATGCTTGGGCACTTCGCTCAGCGACAGCGCGCCGGTTGAATCAATAATGCGCTGGTTGTCGATCTCGACGCCGGGCAGGGGAGTGGGCTCGGAGCCGGTGGCGATAATGATGTCCTTGGCGGTCAGTTCGATTTTGCTGCCCTGATCGTCGGTCACGGTGACTTTGCCCGGGCCGTCGATGTGGCCCCACCCCTTGATCCACTCGACCTTGTTTTTGCGAAACAGAAACTCGATGCCTTTGGTCAGGCCGGCCACGCTCTCGTCTTTCTGCTTCATCATTTGCGCGAGGTTTAGCGTCGGTTTGACCTCGATGCCGAGGTTGGCGAATTCCGCACCCATCGCCGCGTCGTACAGCTCCGAGGCATGCAACAGGGCTTTTGACGGCATGCAACCGACGTTCAGGCAGGTGCCGCCGAGCGTTGCCCGGCCTTCCACGCAAGCGGCCTTGAGGCCCAACTGGCCGGCGCGGATTGCTGCATTGTAGCCACCGGGGCCGCCGCCCAGAATCACCACGTCATAGTTGCTCATGCGCTTGCTCCTGTTTGATGGATGCGGATCGCTAAAAGTAGTTCCGGATGAAAATTACGAACGTAATATGTGCGTTTCCCCGCATTTCGGTCAAGGCTTCAGGGAAGCGACAGGTTGGGCATCTTTGAATAAGCGTAATTGTGTACGAATATTTCACCTATTTCGTTATATCGTAACGATATACAGGTGTGAGCCAATGAATTTGGGGTGATATGCAAGTCGATCTGGACGTAGAAGGCCCGCAAGTGACCGGACTGCCGCGCTTTCAGCAAGCAGCCGTGCAAAGCCGACGCCTGCGACGTTGGGCGATCGGTCTCGGCGGATTGGCCGGGGCAGGGTGGGTGCTGGCGTTCTTTGTCGGGCTGTTTGCCCCGCAGTCCTTGTGGCTGCCGCTATTGGTCAACCAGAGTGCGGCATTGCTGGTGCTGGTCGCAGGTCTGCAATCGGCGTGGTGGGTGACGCAATGGCGCGCGCAGGTGATCAATCCTGCTGTTGTGCTGGTGCCACTTACTGACGAGGAACAATCTGCGCCGCAGGGCTGGTACGAGCGGCTGTTGGAGCGCATGAGTCAAGGCAGTCTGCATCTGCTCAATCAGCTCGGTGCGGCGACGCTGTGGTTGGCGGGTTGGTCGCTGCTGGTGATGCTGAGCATCGAGCCGGTGTGGAACCTCGCGTTGCCCGCCGCTGCCGTGGGGGTGTCTGCCACTGTGGGTGCTGCGTTGGCGCTGTTGCTGGCGTTCGGTTTGCTGGTACTGGAGCGGCAACTCGCTCAGGAAAATCCGGCGCAATGGCCCGAAGCGGGAGTATTGGCGCAACTGACGCGCGTGGCGATCGTCAGTCTGGTGCTGGGCGCGTTGTGTTTGCTGTTCGCCGGCGAGAGCTCAGTGTGGCCGGTTCGCGTTGCCGTGCTGATCGGTATCTTGCCAGGATTGGTCTCGATCGAGCTGCTATTGCGCGCTGTTCTCTCGGTATTCAGCCCTCGCCGTGAGCGGCTTGAACCGACATTGTTGGCGCGCAGTTTTGTCGCCGATATGCTGCGTTGGCCACCACAGCCGTTACTCGCCTTGCAGCATGAATTGCACAACCGCTTTGGCATCGATCTGCGCCAGATCTGGGCGTTCAGTTACATGCGCCGGGCTTTTCTGCCGGTGCTGACCTTGGTCGCTGCAGTGGGCTGGTTACTCACCGGCGTCCATGAAATCCCGTTACAGGGACGGGGTATCTATGAGCGTTTCGGCAAACCGGTGCAGGTGTTCGGCCCGGGACTGCACACGGGTCTGCCGTGGCCGTTGGGGCGGGTGTTGATCGTTGAAAACGGCGTGGTTCATGAATTGGCAACCAGCGTCGGCGAGAACTCTGCGCCGCTGCAAGCCGACCCAGCTGAAGGTCCGGCGCCCATTACCGCCAACCGTTTGTGGGACGCCAGTCATATCAACGACAAGTCGCAAGTCATCGCCAGCAGCCATGGCGAGCAGCAGAGCTTTCAGATCGTCAACATGGACGTGCGCTTCGTCTATCGCATTGGCCTGACTGATCAGGCTGCGCTGGCCGCCACCTACAACAGTGCCGATGTGCCGACGCTGATCCGCAGCACCGCCAGCCGGATTCTGGTGCACGACTTTGCCTCACGCACGCTCGACGGTTTGCTCGGTCAAGACCGTGTCGGGCTGGGCGAGGAGATCGGTCGCGCGGTGCAAAGCGATCTGCAAAAACTCGACAGCGGTGTGGAAATTCTCGCCACGGTCGTCGAAGCCATTCATCCGCCAGCCGGTGCCGCCAATGCCTATCACAGCGTGCAAGCGGCACAGATTGGCGCCCAAGCCTTGATCTCCCGTGAGCGTGGCGCGGCGGCGGAAGCGAGCAATCAGGCGCAGTTGCAGGCCAGTCTTGCTCGTGACCAGGCCAGCGCTAATGCACGGGAAACCAGCGCTACGGCGCAGGCGGCGGATCTGAGATTCCGTGCCGAGCAAAAAGCCTTCGCCAGCGCTGGTCAGGCCTTTGTGCTCGAGCAATACCTCGGCCAGCTCAGCCAAGGCCTGAGCAAAGCCAAATTGCTGATACTCGATCATCGTCTGGGTGGCAGCAGCAATGCGCCGACCATCGACCTGCGTACGTTCTCGCTGCCGGCTGACCCGACGCCCGCGCGCACCACCGCTCAACCAGGAGTCGCCCATTGAGCCAGTCGCACACACACGATCATCATGACCACAGCGGCCACGATCACGGTCACGGCGGGCATCACCATCATCATGGCCATCATCACCATGGTGCACCGGAAGAGGCCGGGCCTTTTCCGTGGCGACGGATGGGCTGGGCAGCCTTGCTGGTGGCGTTTGCCATTGCGGCGGCGAGCCTGGTGCAAGTGCGTTCCGGCGAAGCCACGGTCATTACCCGTTTCGGTAATCCATCGCGGGTGCTGCTTGATCCGGGTTTGAGCTGGCGCTGGCCGGCACCGTTCGAGGCGGCGATACCGGTGGATTTGCGTCTGCGCACCACCTCCAGTGGCTTGCAGGATGTCGGCACGCGCGACGGTTTGCGCATCATTGTGCAAGCCTACGTCGCGTGGCAGGTACAAGGTGATCCGGACAATGTGCAGCGCTTTATGCGCGCGGTGCAGAATCAGCCGGATGAAGCGGCGCGGCAGATTCGCACCTTCGTGGGCTCGGCGCTGGAAACCACCGCCAGCAGCTTCGATCTGGCGAATCTGGTCAACACTGATGCCAGTCAGGTGCATATCGCTGAATTCGAAGCGCAACTGCGCGAGCAGATCGATCAGCAATTGCTCGCGACCTATGGCGTGCGGGTGGTTCAGGTTGGTATCGAGCGATTGACCCTGCCGTCGGTGACGCTGACTGCCACCGTCGATCGTATGCGCGCCGAGCGTGAAACCATCGCCACTGAACGCACGGCGATCGGCAAACGTGAAGCCGCGCAAATCCGTTCCGCTGCTGAACGCGATGCGCGGATTGTTCAAGCGGATGCGACGGTGAAGGTAGCAGAAATCGAAGCGCAATCCCGGGTCGAAGCGGCACAGATTTATGGCCGCGCCTACGCCAGTTCACCACAGCTCTACAATTTGCTGCGCTCGCTGGACACTCTCGGCACCATTGTCACGCCGGACACCAAATTGATTCTGCGCACCGACGCCGCGCCATTCCGCGTGCTGGTCGATGGCCCACCGACACTCGACAGTAAACCCGGATCGCAGCCATGAGTGATGAAGTTCCACGTGGAACACATTCGCTGAACAGTCCGTGGATTCAGGCTGGGCGTTTGGCGTTTTTTGCCCTGTATGCGGTGACAGTATTGGCCGCGCTGGCGTGGGCATTTTCTAATGTGCGGCAGATCGACCCGCAGAGTCGTGCGGTGGTTTTGCATTTCGGCGCACTTGATCGCATCCAGAATGCCGGTCTGTTATTGGCCTGGCCACAGCCGTTCGAGCAGGTGATTTTGCTGCCGGCAGCGGATCGGGTCATTGAACGTCGAGTGGAAAACCTGCTGCGCAGCGATGAAGCACTGAAGGCTGATCGTGTCGCTTCGTTCGCCGTACCGCTGAGCGATGCGCTGGCTGGATCTGGTTATTTATTGACCGGCGATGCCGGCGTAGTGCAGCTCGATGTGCGGGTGTTTTACAAAGTCAGCGACCCTTACGACTTCGTATTGCAGGCCGATCATGTGCTGCCAGCCCTGGATCGATTGGTCACCCGAAGCGCCGTGGCGCTGACTGCCGCGCGGGATCTGGACACCATTCTGGTCGCGCGCCCGGAGTTGATCGGCACTGACAATCAAGCGGCCGAACGCCGTGAAAGACTGCGCGGTGATCTGGTGCAAGGCGTCAACAAACGCTTGGCCGGGTTGAAGGCGAGCGGGCAGGGCATCGGTATCGAAGTGGCGCGGGTTGATGTGCAATCGAGTCTGCCGGCTCCAGCGGTCAGTGCGTTCAACGCGGTTCTCACAGCCAGCCAGCAAGCTGACAAAGCCGTGGCCAATGCACGCACGGACGCCGAGAAACTCACTCAGACTGCCAACGAACAAGCCGATCGCACGCTGCAAGTCGCTCACGCGCAGGCCGGTGAGCGTCTGGCCAAGGCTGCTGCCGACACCGCCACAGTATCGAGTCTGGCCAGCGCCACCGACCCGCAAATGCTCCTGCGCCTTTACCGCGAACGCATGCCGAAGATTCTCGGTGCGGCCGGTTCGGTGACCACGGTCGACCCGAAAGACGATTCCCGTCTGATCATTCAGGGAGCCAGTAAATGACTGCGACGACTGCCGCACCCAGCCTGTTGTCTTCTGCCGAACAACGCCGCGCTGCACGGCAATTGACCCTGGCCATGCTTGCGCTGGGCCTGCTTGGCCTGGGTCTGATCTGGCGCTGGTGGGTGCCGGAGCAAACCGGGGTCAGCCAATTGCTGCTCGGTTTTGCTTCCTTATTGGTGGCCGTACCGGTGATGCGTTCAGCGTGGTTCAGCCTTCGCTATCCGAGCCTGCATGGCATCACCGATCAACTGATTGCCCTGGCCATGCTCGGCGCGTGGGCGACCGGTGATCTGCTGACGGCGGCACTGCTGCCGATCATCATGATCTTCGGCCATGTGTTGGAAGAGCGCAGTGTCATTGGTTCGCAGGAAGCGATTCACGCCCTCGGTCAACTGACCCGCAGCCATGCGCGCAAGGTTCAGGCTGATGGCACGATCATCGAAGTGGATAACGCCACGCTGAAGGCCGGCGACATGGTCGAGGTACGTGCGGGTGATCGGGTGCCGGCGGACGGTCGGGTGCTGTCCGGCCAGGCGAGTCTCGATACGGCTTCTATTACCGGTGAATCGGTACCGGTCGAAGCGGGCGTCGGCATGACGGTGTTTGGTGGTGCGATCAACCTCGACGGTCTGCTGCGGATCGAAGTGACGCGCACTGGAGATGAGTCGACGCTGGGCAAAGTCATCGCCTTGATGCAAAACGCAGAGCGTTCGAAACCGCCGATCACGCGCTTGCTCGAACGTTATGCCGGCAGCTACATGGTGCTGGTGTTGCTGCTGGCGGCGGTGACCTGGTTTATCACCCACGATGCCCAAGCGATGCTCGCCGTTCTGGTCGCAGCCTGTCCGTGCGCGTTGGTGCTGTCGGCTCCGGCCACGGCGATTGCCGGTGTCGCGGTAGCGGCACGCCACGGCATTCTGATCCGCAGTTCGGCGTTTCTTGAAGAACTGGCTGACCTCACTTCTCTGGTCGTCGACAAGACCGGAACCCTGACTTACGGCACTCTCCGCTTGCAGTCGATCAATAGCCCGCGCGCAGAGTCTTCCACGGTCATGGCGCTCGCCGCCAGTCTCGGCGCGGCAAGCAGTCACCCGGTCAGTCGTGCGCTTGCGGGGTTGGTCGGTCAGGCAGAATGTTTACCGCTGAGCGATATTCACGAGCGCCAAGGCCTCGGCGTGGTGGCCATGACTTCGCAGGGCGAAGCGGCGCTCGGCCGACCGGAATTGTTCGCGCAGTTGGGGATCGCAACCACCGCGGTCCCTGAGCACGATGGACCGATCGCCGGACTGGCACTGAACGGTGAATTCCTCGCCTGGTTGTTGTTGGCCGACACGGTTAAGCCGGAAGCCCGCTTTGCCCTCGGCGAATTGCGTGAACTGGGCCTTGGTCGGCAACTGCTGCTGACCGGGGATCGTCAGAGCGTGGCCCAGACTCTGGCGCGTGATGTCGGTTTGCACGAAGTTCAGGCCCAGGCCTTGCCCGAAGACAAACTCAATCGCGTGCTCAAGGAAATCGACAACGGCTTCCGGCCAATGGTGGTGGGTGACGGCATCAACGATTCGCTCGCGCTCAAGGCGGGCGTGGTCGGTGTAGCGATGGGCGCAGGAGGGGCGGATATCGCGCTGGCCTCGGCTGACATCGTTTTGATTGGCAGCGATCTGCGTCGGCTCGGCACCTGCGTACGACTCAGTCGTCAGTGCCGCAGGACGTTGCAGGTCAACGTGATCATCGGGCTGGGCTGGACGCTGGCCATCGTCGTGTTCGCTGCCTTCGGTTGGCTCGGCGCTGCCGGGGCCATGATCGCCGCGCTGCTGCACAACCTCAGCACGTTGCTGGTGCTGGGTAACGCCGGTCGTTTGTTGCGTTTTCAGGAGCCTCTGCTAAAGATCAAAGAGCAGAATTGATCATTTTTTGAACTGCGCACCGGGCTGTTTGTCATCAGATCAGGCGCATTGAAAACGGATCAAGCAGCCTTCCAGGTTCATAGTCGGCGGCTATCAAATCGATAGCCTGCTATTTTTCAAGGATGGTCTACCCTCAGATCAGACGTCTGAAACAAGGGGGGATTTTCCATGCTCGCGCAACTTCCACCGGCCTTACAGAATCTGCAGCTACCGCTTCGACTGCGGCTCTGGGACGGCCATGAGTTCAATCTGGGGCCGGCGCCCAGCGTTACCATCGTGGTCAAGGACCCGCGGATGGTCACTCAGTTCACCCATCCTAGCCTTGATGCGCTCGGAGCGGCATTCGTTGAAGGCAAACTCGAACTGGAGGGCTCGATCAGCGAAGTCATCCGGGTCTGCGACGAATTGAGCAATGCTTTGCTCGGTGAAGATGAAGACAGTAACCCCGTGCGTTCGGTGCACGACAAGGAAACCGACGCCAAAGCCATCTCCTACCACTACGACCTGTCCAATGCGTTCTACCAGCTCTGGCTGGACAGCGACATGGCGTATTCCTGCGCGTATTTCGAAACGGGCAGCGAAACGCTTGAGCAGGCGCAACAAGCCAAATTCCGTCATCTGTGCCGCAAGCTGCGTTTGCAGCCGGGTGACTATCTGCTGGATGTCGGGTGCGGTTGGGGTGGGCTGGCACGGTATGCCGCTCGAGAGTTCGGCGCCAAGGTCTTCGGCATCACCCTGAGCAAGGAACAGCTTGAACTGGCACGTGAGCGGGTCACAGCCGAAGGCCTCGAAGACCAGATCGAACTGCAGTTGCTCGACTACCGCGATCTGCCCCAGGATGGGCGTTTCGACAAGGTCGTCAGTGTCGGCATGTTCGAACACGTCGGCCACGCCAATCTCGCCGAGTACTGCAAAACCCTGTTCGGCGCGGTGAAGGAGGGCGGTCTGGTGATGAACCATGGCATCACCGCCAAACACACCGATGGCCGTCCGGTGGGACGCGGTGCCGGGGAATTCATCGAGAAATATGTATTCCCCAACGGTGAGTTACCGCACCTGGCGATGATCTCGGCCGAGATCAGCGAAGCGGGCCTTGAGATTGTCGACGTCGAAAGTCTGCGGCTGCATTACGCGCGCACGCTGGATCACTGGAGCGAGCGGCTGGAGGACAATCTCGAAGCCGCTGGCAAACTGGTACCCGATCAAGCGCTGCGCATCTGGCGTTTGTACCTCGCCGGTTGCGCCTACGCGTTCGCGCGTGGCTGGATCAATTTGCACCAGATCCTCGCGGTGAAGGTGCACCCGGATGGCAGCCATGAACTGCCGTGGACTCGCGACGACATCTATAACCCTTAACACTGAATAATCCGCTCTCCCCGGGAGAGGGGTTTTTACAGAATCGGCGAAATCAGCCGGGCGATTCGCATACCGACCTGTTGCAGGCGGTGGATCTCCCGGCTTTCTTCTTTGGCGATTTCGTAGGCTTGTTCGAAATCTTCTTCGAGCATGCTTTCCACACTGGCGGCGAAGTCACTGTCGACGGTCAGCAGCATCACTTCGAAATTCAGCCGAAATGAACGGTTGTCCAGATTGGCGCTGCCGATGGCGCTGATCTCGCTGTCGATCAACACCACTTTCTGATGCAGGAATCCCGGTTCGTAGCGGAAAACCCGCACACCAGCGCGCACGGCTTCAAATGCGTAAAGGCTGGAAGCGGCGTAAACGATGCGGTGATCTGGACGCGACGGCAGCAGTAAACGCACATCCACTCCACGCAACACGGCCAGACGCAATGCGGCAAACACGGCCTCGTCGGGAATGAAATACGGGCTGGTGATCCATACCCGCTCCGTCGCTGCGTGGATCGCTTCGACAAAAAACAGCGAGCAGGTTTCGTACGCATCCGCCGGGCCGCTTGCGAGCAATTGGCAGAGCACGCCGTCATCCGGGTATTCATCGGGCAGGATCAGTGGCGGCAGGGTGCGCGCGGCCCAGAACCAGTCTTCGGCGAAGGATTCCTGCATACACGCGACGACCGGGCCACGTACCTTCACATGGGTATCGCGCCAAGGTGCCAACGGTGGTTTTTCACCCATGTATTCATCGCCCACGTTGTGCCCGCCGACAAATCCGACGACGCCATCGACCACGACGATCTTGCGGTGGTTACGGAAGTTGACCTGAAAGCGATTGAGCCAGCCGCTGCGTGTGGCGAATGCTTTGACCTCGACGCCGCCATCGCGCAATGCCTGCACATAACTGTGGGGCAGGGCGTGGCTGCCGATGCCGTCGTAGAGCAGGTGAATAGACACGCCTTCAGCAGCCTTCTTCAGTAGCAAATCACGCAAGCGCTGGCCGAGCCGATCATCGTGAATGATGAAAAACTGGATCAGCACCGCTTCTTTGGCTTGATCGATGGCCTGGAAGATCGCGTCGAAGGTGGCCGCTCCGTTTATCAACAGTTGCACTTGATTGTTCGCCAGGCACGGCATGCGGCCGAGCTTGGGCATTGCGCGTAACGAGGCGTAGGCATTCGAGGCGCGCGCAGTCAGTGCCTCTTCTACCCACGGGCGCCAGTTCAATTCGGAGATGGCCTGACGCATCTGTTCATTCGCCTGGCGCCGCGCCTTGATGTAACCATCAAAGGTGCTGCGGCCGAACACCAGGTACGGAATAAGCGTGAGGTAGGGAATGAAGATCAGCGACAATGCCCAGGCGATCGAGCCTTGAGCCGTGCGCACGGTGAGCACCGCATGGATGGCGGCGATCAAGCCAAGGGTGTGTATCAGGGCGATCAGATAACCGAAAATGTGCGGTCCAAAATAATCCATGGGGCAGCCTTGCTCCGGAAGATTCAATGCTTAACAGACCATGTTCCGTCGCGAATGTCGCTATTTAATTGGTGCATGAACCGAAGCAATCGGCCGACGTCTAACGGCCACTACTGATCAGGAGTTTTTCGATGAACGTTCGTCTGCTGGGTTTGGCGCTGGGCCTGGGTTTGGCATTGCCGGTGGTTGCGCAGGCGCAGATGCTGCAGCCGGGGCTGTGGGAAATGACATCGAGCAACGTCAAGGTCGATGATCAGCCAATGGATGTGCAATCGATCCTCGGCCAACTGCAAGGCCAGATGACCCCGCAACAGCGTGCGGCACTGGAAAAAAACGGCATCAATATCGGCGGCAAGGGTATTCGCGCGTGTCTGACGCCGCAGCAAGTGGCGACCAACGATATTCCGCTGGCCGATCCGCAATCAGGCTGCAAACAGCAGATCACCGAGCGCAGCGGCAACCAATGGAAATTCCGTTTCAGTTGCCCGAAAGCGCAGGGCACCGGTGTGGCGACGTTCCTCAGTGATCGCGAGTTCACGACTGTGGCCAACGGTACGTTCAACGCGATCGGGATCAACCAGAAGGGTAGTCTGGAGACCCGTGCGGTTTGGCTCGGCCAGGATTGCGGCGCTGTGAAACCCCGCGCTTAATGCGATCCCTGTAGGAGCTGCGGCACGCTGCGATCTTTTGATCTTGATTGTCAAAAACAAGATCAAAAGATCGCAGCCTCGTTTCACTCGTCAGCTCCTACAGGGTTTTTGAATCAACGCATAAATCGTAGCGCCAACCCCCGACACCCCTCGTTCACCCGTCCCTCCCGCCAGGCAATCTGCCCCGAGACAATCGTCGTACTCACCCGATGCCGAAAGCTGCGTCCGGCAAACGGCGTCCATCCGCACTGCGACAGAATGGGTTGCCGATCGACCTCCAGTGGTTGCCGTTCAACCAACACCAGATCCGCCCAGTAGCCTTCACGTAAATACCCACGATCGGGAATCGCAAACAGATCCGCGACTCTGTGGCTGGTCTTCGCTACCAACGTGGTGATTGGCAATACATCGTCCGCAACCAACTCCATCAGTGCCGGCAACGCGTGCTGTACCAGCGGTAATCCAGAAGGCGCCTGCGCATAAGCTCGCTGCTTTTCTTCCCAGGTATGCGGTGCATGGTCACTGCCAATCACGTCCAGTAGATTGCTGCTCAGGGCCGCGCGCAACGCATCGCGATCCGCCTGGGTCTTGATCGCCGGATTGCATTTGATCAGGTTGCCGAGGCTTGGGTAGTCGCGATCATCGAACAACAAATGATGCAGACAGACTTCAGCGGTAATGCGTTTCTGCGCCAGTGGTTTATCTTCGAACAACGCCAGTTCACGCGCCGTGGTCAGGTGCAGAACGTGCAGCCTTGTACCGTGGCGTTTGGCCAACTCAACCGCCAGTGAAGAGGATCGATAACACGACTCGGCGTTGCGGATGAGCGGGTGAGCATAGGGCGGGATTCGTCCGTCGTACACCTCACGCAGGTTGGCTGCGTTGGCGTCGATGCTCGGCGTGTGTTCACAATGCGCCAGCAGGATGGTCGGCACCTCGGCGAACAGTCGCTCAAGGATCTGCGGATCATCGACCAGCATGTTGCCGGTCGAGGCGCCCATAAACACTTTCACCCCGGCCACTTCACAGGGATTGAGCGCGGCTACCGTGTCGAGGTTGTCCCGGCTCACGCCAAAGTGAAAGCCGTAATTGGCCACCGAGTTGATCGCCGCCCGACGCTTTTTATCCGCCAGCGCTTCGAGGGTAAGGGTGGCCGGGTTGGTGTTGGGCATGTCCATGAAGCTGGTGATGCCACCGGCAACCGCCGCACGCGACTCGGTGTGAAGGCTGCCCTTGGCTGGCGCACCTGGTTCACGGAAATGCACCTGGTCATCAATCATTCCGGGAAGCAGCCATTGACCGTTCGCGTCGATTTCCACCGTGGCGTTTTCGCCTTCGATACTGCGCGCAATCTTGACGATGCGTCCGTTGCTGACCAACAGATCGCCGTCGAACTCGCGCCCTTCATTGACCAGTCTTGCGTTGCGAATCAGCACGCTGCTCATGATTCAGAACTCGTTCTGCAAGGCTTTGTAGCCGCGCACCAGATCGACATTGGTGCGTGCCACGTCTTCGGAAAACTCCGAGGCGCTGACACTCACCGGTGGGAACAATGAGAGGTCGGTGTTCGGGCCGATGCGAGTGGTGGAGGGTACGTAAAAGGCGTCCGGCAGATCCCGACCATCGACCACCGAGTTGTGCCGCACGACACAACCATTGCCGACAACGCAGTTGAACAACACGCTGTTGAAACCGATGAACACGCGGTCGCCAACCGCGCAGGGGCCATGCACGATCGAGCGGTGGGCGATGGAACTGAACTCGCCGATGGTGACTGCCGCGCCGGATTTGGAGTGGATCACCACGCCATCCTGAATGTTCGAGTTGGCGCCGATGGTGATTGGCTCCATCTCTCCAGACGCGTCCACTTCATCGGCGCGGATCACCGCGTAGGGTCCGACAAAAACGTTCTCACCAATCACCACCTTGCCGCAGATGATTGCGGTTTTATCGACATAGGCCGACTCGGCAATCTGTGGCAAATCACCTGAAGGGTTCTTGCGGATCATGGTTGGCTCAGTGCGTCGTAAAGGGTGTTGAGGTTGTATTCGAACAGACCCGTGAAGGTGCTGGCCGGGCCGTTGGCGGCGAGGGCGTCGGAGTAGAGCGTGCCGCCGATATGCGCACCGCTTTCGTCGGCGATCTGTTTGAGCAGGCGTGCATCCTTGATGTTTTCCATGAACACCGCTTTGACTTTGGCCTGACGAATCTGAGTGATCAGCGCCGCGACTTCAGCGGCTGATGGCTCGCGTTCCGTCGACAAACCCTGCGGCGCCATGAAGTCGATGCCGTACGCCTGGCCGAGATAACCGAAAGCATCGTGACTGGTGACGATCTTGCGGTTGCCCGGTGGCAACGAACCGAGTTTGGTTTTGGCTTCGGCGAGCAAGGCGTAGATCTGCTTCAGATAGGCTTTGCTGTTACGTTCGTAGTCGGCCTTGTTCGCCGGGTCGGCAGCGGTCAGTGCCTTGGTGATGTTGGCGACGTACAACTCGGCATTCGCCAGATTGTGCCAGGCGTGCGGGTCGGGAACGGTTTCGCCGTCCTCATCCAGTGATCGGGGAATCACGCCATGGCTGGCACTGATGACGGTGGCTTTGGTCTCGGTGCTGGTCACCAGTCGGTCCAGCCATGGCTCGAAACCGAGGCCGTTCTTGATGATCAGTTTGGCGCTGAGCAATGCCTTGGCATCGTCCGGTGTCGGCTCGTAGGTGTGTGCGTCGGCGTCCGGGCCGACCATGTTGGTGATCTGGATATGCTCGCCGCCGACCTGATGAACCATGTCGGCGAGAATGCTGAAGCTGGTGACCACCGGCAATTTTTCTGCCGCCGACAAGGACATCGACAGCATCAGGCTGAACAACACGACTAGAGCACGCATCGGGAAACACCTCATTGGGATGTGAGCAAGGGCGGGCGGCGCAGCAGACCGTGTACCGGTCCGAACACCACGGACAGCAGATAACCGAGACCGGCGACCAGCACGATGGCCGGACCGCTGGGCAACGAGTAATAGAACGACAGCAGCAGGCCGAACCAGACCGAGAGGCAACCGATGACGGCCGCGATGGCTATCAGGATCGGCAGGCGTCGGCTCCAGAATCGCGACGCCGCGGCGGGGAGCATCATCAGCCCGACCACCATCAGCGCGCCGATGGCCTGGAAACCGATGACCAGATTGAGCACGACCAGCGTCAGGAAGACGCCGTGGGCGAGGGGGCCAAGTCGGCTGACGGTTCTCAGGAACAGCGGGTCGAGGGTGTCGAGCAACAGCGGTTTGTAGATCAGCGTCATGGCGATCAGGCTGAATGCCGAAACCCATAACATGCCGTTGAGAGTCGGGCCGTCGACGGCCAATGCCGAGCCGAACAGCAGGTGCAACAGATCGAGGCGTTTGCCGGCGATGCCAAGAATCAGCACACCGCTGGCGAGGGAGATTGGGTAGATTGCGGCGAGGCTGGCGTCTTCGCGCAGACCGGTGCGACGGGTAATCCAGGCGGCGAGACCGGCCATGCTCAGACCCGCACCGAGGCCGCCGAGTGTGAGAGCGGGGAGACTCAGGCCGGCGAACCAGAAACCCAATGCCGCACCGGGGAGGATGCCGTGGGCGACTGCATCGCCGATCAGGCTCATCCGTCGCAGGATCAAAAATACGCCGAGTGGCGCCGTGCTGCACGCCAATACCACACCGCCAAGCAGGGCGCGGCGCATGAAGACGAACTCGTTGAACGGCTGCCAGAGGTGGGCGACGGCGAGCATCAGGCCACCTGCGTGTGAGGTGTTTGTTGAATGAGTTCCGCACTCGCGCCGAATACGCAGTCGCGGTTTTTGATCAGCAACGTCTTGGGAATGTGCTGGCGCACGGCGGCGAGGTCGTGGCACACCACAACCAGCGTTCGGCCTTCACCATGCCAAGCGTGGATGTGTTGCCAGAGCAACCGTTGGCCGAGTTCATCCAGTGCGGCGTGGGGTTCGTCGAGGATCAACACCGCAGCATCGGTCAGACTCAGTCGAGCGAGCAGGGCGCGTTGCAGTTCACCGCCGGACAGGGCCATCAGTGGACGCTGTTCGAGCCCGCTCAGGTGCCAGTTTTCCAGTGCGTCCTTCAAGCGTTGTGCGCGCAGTTGGGTTGAGAGTCGACGTCCCCAGAAACCCGCCGCGATCAGCTCTTCGAGGCTGATGGGGAATTGACGATCGAGATGTTGCTGTTGAGGGAGGAAGGACAATCCGCTTTGACGAGGAACACTCAGGGCGACGTTACCCGCCAACGGCTTTTGTAGTCCGGCGATGACTTTCAGCAGGCTGCTTTTACCGCAGCCGTTTGCACCAATGATGGCCGTCAGGCTGCCACTGTCGAGCTCAAGAGTCAGAGGAGCAGTCAGTGGGTTGCCGGGTGCGCCCCAACTCAGGGATTGGCAGCGGATCATGCTTGCTCACGCTGCCAGTTACTTTCGGCGACCGCGTCGTGAGCATGCAGGCTTTCGGCGTGGATCACTCGGAGGTGGAACTGGTTGACGCCGGGGGTTCGACGAAGTGCGAGATTCAGTCGGCGCGCAGCGTCTTCACAGAACATCAGGTTCTGCCCGTTGGCGAGTGCGAAGGCTTGTTCGTCTGCGCGTTTTACGGCGGTCTGTACAGCCGTCCCGAGCGCAGCCTCGGCGTCGTTGATGATTGTACTCAACGGCAACTCATCAATGAATTCGTCCAGGTGAAGGTGCAGTTGTGCAGTGCTGCGTTGGCTGTGGGGTGTGGCGACGATGCCTTGGGTCGAGCCGAGCCAAGCCAGAATGTCAGCGTGTTGAAGCGGCTTGTTGGCGAAGTCATCGATGAATTGCTGCTGAATCAACTGCCTCGCCAGCGCAGCTGAACATGGGCAAGTTGAGGAGTAGGGCACTTCGATTTTGAGTTCCACGTGGAACATTTGGTTTTTCAGGCTTGCGGAAATAGTCGCTGGATAGGATTTCCAGCCCGCTAACGGACTGACCAGTGCCGGTCTCTTCAGCAACAAATCAGTGTGAATATTCAGAAAGCCACAGTTGGATAAACCCGCGTGACTGTGCAAAAACTCCTCGAGAATCTGCCGCAACAAGGCAGGAGAAAGGTTCTCCCGCTCAAGCACTTCTAGCGCCAGATACAGGCGCGACATGTGAATGCCACGCGCCGCGCCATCATCCAGGCTGACGCCAGCGTCGGCCTTTGCGCTCAGTCGTTTTCCTTCCAGCAAGACAGGCAATGCGATGCCGTGCATGCCCACCCATTCGAGTGGTAAAGCTTGTCGGTTGGCCTGCGCGGCGATATCCGGGAGTGTCAGCGAATTCATGTACGGGACCATCGTGTTGATTGAAATCGATGTTACATTATAACAATTCAAATCACGATGTCTTTTTCATGAACGGGTTTTCATATGCGTCGACGTCACGTGCTCAATCTGATTCTGGCCTGCGCGGCTTTCGCTTTGCCCTTCAGTGCGTCGGCTACGCAAATTCGCAATGCGCGGCTTTGGCGTTCGGATGAAAAGCTGCGATTGGTCTTCGATTTGAGCGGGCCCGTATGCTACAAAACCTTCACGCTCAGCGCTCCGGAACGGCTGATTGTCGATGTAGTCGGTGCGAATCTGAGCGGTGACTTCAGTCAGTTGGTGCTCAGTGGCACGGTGATTCGTTCGATTCGATCCGGGCCTTTTGGTCAGGGAAACACGCGGATTGTTCTCGATTTGAGCAGTCCAGTGCTGCTGAGCAGCTTTCTTTTGGCGCCGCAGGATGGCCAGAGTCATCGGCTTGTTCTGGATTTAGTCAGCGCAAAAGCGGCGCCAACAACACCGATGGTTCCACGTGAAACACCCAGGATTGGCGCTCACCCGAAGCGCGACATCATCGTTGTTGTCGACCCGGGACACGGCGGGAAAGATCCCGGTGCGGTCGGCGCCAAGGGTGAAAGAGAAAAGGATGTGGTGCTTTCCATCGCACAATTGCTCGCCAAGCGTTTGAAAAAAGAGAAAGGCTTCGACGTAAAACTGGTGCGCAATGACGACTTCTTCGTGCCTTTGCGCAAGCGCGTGGAGATCGCCCGACGGCACAAGGCCGACATGTTTATCTCGGTGCACGCCGATGCTGCGCCGCGTCTGACGGCTTCAGGCGCGTCGGTCTATTGTCTGTCGGAAGGTGGTGCAACGTCGGCGACGGCACGTTTCATGGCGCAGCGGGAGAACGGCGCGGATTTGCTCGGCGCCTCCAGTCTGCTCAATCTGAAGGATAAGGACCCGATGCTCGCCGGGGTGATTCTCGACATGTCGATGAACGCAACGATCGCCGCCAGCCTGCAACTGGGCAATACGGTGCTAGGCAGTCTGGCCGGCATCACCACCCTGCATCAGAAGCGCGTGGAACAGGCCGGATTCGCCGTGCTGAAGTCGCCCGATGTGCCGTCAATTCTGGTGGAAACCGGCTTCATTTCCAATGCGCATGACAGTCAGCGTCTGGTCACGACGCGGCATCAGCAGGCCGTGGCGGATGGTTTGTTTGAGGGATTGCAGCGTTACTTCGAGAAAAATCCACCGATCGACAGCTATCTCGCCTGGCAGCAGGAGCAACGCAAAGCGCAGGCCTAGCAGCCAGCAATTCGGCTGCAAGTGAATTTCGCGCTACTCCCGCCCGAGCTGGAGAAGCGATTGATGGTCGTCCAGCCGACGCGGCGGGTGTAGCCGACCCAGGCTTCCCCGTCGGAGGCGATGCCAGTGAAGAACGTCAGTTGACCAAAACGGCTGTTGGTTTGTGCCCAATAACGCTGACCAGTCTTTTCGAATCCGCGCAGATAAAGCGTATTGCCGACGGTGTTGACGCTATACGCGTTGCCCTCGGCATCGACGCACGCCAGCAAGTTAGCGCTGCGTGTACAGCTCGCGAGCGCCGGTAGCTGCGCCCACGCGCTATCAGCAACCAGCAATCCAAGGCTCAAAAACCAGCATTTCAATACAGTTTTCATTACCAATTCCGGGTGTGAGGCTGGCTCAGCTTCCTGCTGTTTATCGCTAAGAACAAGAGCGGGCTGGTTTATTTGTGTTGTTATACTATAACATTAATATCAACTGAGCCTGAGCGGGCCGATTTCAAGCGTTTACCTCGTATGAGGTACCAAAACGCCAAGCGCTAGCAAAAGCGCCAGTCGGCTGCCTTTCTATGAGGATTATCCAATGTCAGCTGAATTGCCCGTTACCGTACTTTCAGGATTTCTTGGCGCCGGAAAAAGTACACTTTTGAATTACGTACTACGTAATCGAAGGGGTCTTCGCGTCGCTGTAATCGTTAACGATATGAGCGAAATCAACATCGATGGCAGCGAAGTCCAACGCGATGTCAGCCTTAATCGCGCAGAAGAAAAAATCGTCGAGATGAGCAATGGTTGTATCTGCTGTACGTTACGCGAAGATCTTCTGGAGGAAGTCAGCAGGCTGGCCCGTGACGGTCGCTTCGATTATTTGCTGATTGAATCCACCGGCATTTCCGAACCATTGCCCGTGGCAGAAACTTTTACCTTTCGCGATGAGCAGGGCCAAAGCCTCTCCGACATTGCGCGTCTCGACACCATGGTCACTGTAGTCGACGGTGTGAACTTCCTGCCGGACTATCAGGCGGCCGAAAGCCTCGCCTCCCGTGGCGAGATTCTCGGTGAGGAAGACGAGCGATCGATCACTGACCTGTTGATCGAACAAATCGAATTCGCCGACGTCCTGGTGATCAGCAAGATCGACCTGATCAGCCAGCGCGAGCGCGAGGAACTGGTCGCGATCCTCAAACGCCTCAACGCCCAAGCCGAAATCATCCCGATGGTGATGGGCGAGGTGCCGCTGGAGAAGATCCTCAATACCGGTCGCTTCGATTTCGACAGAGCCGCGCAGGCACCTGGCTGGCTGCAAGAGTTGCGCGGTGAGCACGTGCCGGAAACCGACGAGTACGGCATCGCGTCCACCGCCTACCGCGCGCGTCGGCCCTTTCACCCACAACGCTTTTTCAGCTTTATCGATCGTCCATGGCTGAACGGCAAACTGCTGCGTTCGAAAGGCTTTTTCTGGCTGGCCAGCAAACCCACTGATGCCGGCAGCTGGTCGCAGGCCGGTGGGTTGATGCGCCACGGCTTTGCCGGACGCTGGTGGCGTTTTGTGCCGAAAAACCAGTGGCCGCAGGATCAGGAAAGTACGGCGGCCATCATGGAAAACTGGACGGCGAGCGTAGGAGACTGCCGTCAGGAGCTGGTGTTCATCGGTCAGAACATCGATTTCCTACAGCTCTCCGCCGAACTGGATGAGTGCCTGCTGACCGATGAGGAGATGGCCCTTGGCGTGGAGGGCTGGCGATCACTGCCGGATCCGTTCGGCCCTTGGCATGAAGAGGCCGCCTGATGCTTGCCCTCAAACAAATGCAAATCCGCACGCGTCATCAGCACCAAGGCCCGACCCCAAAAACGCTGACGCGCATTCTGGACGACGACACCAATCTCGCCGTCTGGACGCGCCAACTGCCGTTGCACATCAGTGAATTCGCCCACTTGCTGCTGTCGCTCAATGAACCCTTGGCGGAATCGTTGTGCCTTGAATTGCCGGATGAGGACGCGGAGCCTGACCTCAGTGGCCTGGCCTCAGGGTTCCGCGATCTGGAGGGCTATGAAGGCTTTATTGCCGACCTGAAATGGCTGGTCGGCGCCTTCGCCTGTTTGCTGGGAGCCAAGCGAATCGGACTGCGTCTGCGAGTGCTCGATAAAGCCATGTGCCCACGTTTCCACGTCGATCACGTGCCGGTGCGGCTGATCACCACCTACGCCGGCGTCGGCAGCCAATGGCTCAAGGAAGGCGCGATGGATCGCAGTCAGCTGGGGCAGGCCAATGCCGAACCTCGAGCGCCAATCGAGCAACTGAGCAGCGGCGACGTCGCGCTATTGAAAGGCGAGAAATGGCACGGCAATGAAGGCTTCGGTTTGATTCACCGCTCGCCGCAACCGGACGCGGGAGAGCGTCGATTGATACTGACTCTCGACTGGCTCGGCTAATGCCTCAAGGCTTGAGCCACGAACCCTGGCTCTGGCCTTCGCAATACGGTTTCAGATATGCCGCGTCCGTGGCCACGCCGTAATAGTGGATGTCCTGGCGATAAGGCATATTGGCGACTTGCGCGTTGCTGCACACGCCAAACGCACCGCTCGGGCACTGATCGACGTATTGCACTTCGACTTTTTGCCCGGCCAGCGTTGGCTGGCAGAAACCGTCGTTGAACAGTTTCTCCGGGATATTGCGGTTCTGCTGACAGACTTTGACGTCGAGGCGCTCACCCTGACTGTGCACGACACAGGCCTGAGCCCACGCTTCGCTCGACAGCAGCGCCAACAGCAACGACCATCCCATCCAACGCATCTTTGAATCTCCCAAGAAAGCTCCCGGCCATGTTGCAGAACATTCCTACCCATGTCATTGCTGGCCCTTTGGGCGCCGGCAAGACCAGCCTGATTCGCCAGCTCATGGCCCAGCGGCCGGAAAGCGAGCGTTGGGCGGTGCTGATCAACGAGTTCGGCCAGATCGGCCTTGATGCTGCGCTGTTGACGAGTGACGCCGATGGTATCGCACTGGGCGAAGTGGCCGGTGGCTGCCTGTGTTGTGTCAATGGCGCGCCGTTTCAGATTGGCCTGGGGCGGTTACTGCGCAAGGCGAAGCCTGATCGGCTGTTCATCGAACCTTCCGGGTTGGGGCATCCGGCGCAGTTGCTCAAGCAATTGAATGAGGCGCCGTGGTTGGGCGTGCTGGCGGTTCAGCCGTGTGTGCTGGTGCTGGATGCTCAGTCGCTTGAAGCGGGGAGAGCATTGCCGGCAGCGCAACAGGCAGCTTTGCCCAGTGCGGGCTTGTTGTTGCTGAATAAAGCAGAGAACCTTGATGAAACTGCCCGAGCGCAAATCACTAGCCAGTTGCCGCCAGTCAGGCTGATCTGGACGCAACAGGCGCGATTACCGCTTAGCGAACTGCCGGGTGTGGCTGCGAAAGCGATCAGTGGAGTGGATCACCTGGCCGTGCCCAAGGGAATGGGACAAATGCCGGCAGTCTGGACTGATCCGACGCTGCCGATGTGTCTGAGTCAGGCACAGGAGGGAGGCTGGAGCATTGGCTGGCGTTGGCATCCGAGTCAGACGTTCGACAAGCAACGCATTGCTGAATGGCTCACCAGCCTCAATTGCAAGAGAGCGAAACTGGTTATCCACAGCTCGGATGGCTGGGTGTCTGCGAATGCCCTGGATAATGCCGACCTGAGCTGGCAGGCCAGTGAATGGCGGAAAGATTCGCGCATCGAGCTGATCTTCAGTGATGTGCAGGATGTTGAGGTGCTGCAGAGAGGGTTGTCGGGGTGCCGGGAGGGTTAAGATCAAAAGATCGCAGTCTTCGGCAGCTCCTACATGGCCTTCAGGGCTTCCATTTGGTGTGTTCCTGGCGCCACTGGCTTAGCTCGATGACTTCGGCGCGCGGCTTGTGCACTTCAACCACCGGTGGCGTGTCGTCGAACGGTGCCGGGTAGGGCGCCAGCTCGATTTGTGCACTGTGCGCACCAAACTGGGTGATGGTGCCGTTATGGCGGGTTTCGCCGGTCACGGTGAACTCGAAGTTGTACACCCGCGCCAGTCGTCGGCGACCGTTGGCGTCCTTGATGAAACCGATCTTCTTCAGGGCAACGTTGCCGTCGAGCAACTCGACCCGCACATTCAGGCAATGCTGTTTGACCCGCTCCAGCGCGCGTTCGCGCAAGCCGTGGTTGTGCCATAGCCAAGCGCCGGCAGCGGCGAACAGTATCAGCACAAAGATGTTTTCCAGGGTCAGCATCAACATCGAACTCCAAAAGATAGCGTCAGCTTAACTGCGTCGCCGGTCTGTCGTACAGGCTGCGTTTCGTCGCATACTGCGCGGCTTGAATTTCAATCGTTTTACGGAATGACCCGAATGAAACGTACGCCTCATCTGCTCGCCATTCAGTCCCATGTGGTGTTCGGCCACGCCGGCAACAGCGCCGCGGTTTTTCCGATGCAGCGGGTCGGGGTCAATGTCTGGCCGCTGAACACTGTGCAGTTTTCCAACCACACCCAGTACGGCCAGTGGGCCGGCGAAGTGCTGGCGCCGCAGCAGATTCCCGAGCTGGTCGAGGGCATCGCGGCGATTGGCGAGCTGGGCAACTGCGACGCAGTCCTGTCCGGTTACCTCGGCAGCGCGGCGCAGGGCCGGGCGATTCTTAGCGGTGTCGAGCGCATCAAATCGGTCAATCCGAAAGCGCTCTATCTATGTGATCCGGTGATGGGCCATCCGGAGAAGGGATGCAGCGTGCCGACTGAGGTCAGCGATTTTCTCCTGGAAGAGGCGGCGGCCGTAGCGGACATCATGTGTCCAAACCAGTTGGAGCTGGACAGCTTCTCCGGGCGCAAGCCGCAGTCGCTGTTCGATTGCCTGGCGATGGCGCGGGCACTGTTGGCGCGCGGGCCGAAAGCGGTGCTGGTCAAGCATCTGGATTATCCGGGCAAGCCAGCCGATGGCTTTGAAATGTTGCTGGTGACAGCCGAAGGCAGCTGGCATTTGCGCCGTCCGCTGTTGGCGTTTCCGCGTCAGCCGGTGGGCGTGGGTGATCTGACTTCGGGCTTGTTTTTGGCGCGGGTGCTGTTGGGCGATAGCCTGGTGGCGGCGTTCGAATTCACTGCTGCGGCAGTGCATGAGGTGCTGCTGGAGACTCAGGCGTGCGCCAGTTATGAGTTGCAGCTGGTGCGGGCGCAGGACCGGATTGCGCATCCACGGGTGAAGTTCGAGGCGACGGCGATCAGCCTGTAATCGCCTAATCGTTCAAAAAGATCGCAGCCTTCGGCAGCTCCTACATGGGAATGCAAAACCCTGTAGGAGCTGCCGAAGGCTACGATCTTTTGCTTTTGATCTCAGGCGTCGCCCTTGATCTCCTGATAGCGCTTCTCCAGCTCCTGACGAATCTGCCGGCGTTGCTGCGCCTGCATGTAGCGACGCTTGTCTTCGCTGTTCTGCGGTTGCAGCGGCGGCACCGCTGCCGGCTTGCGCTGGTCATCCACCGCCACCATGGTGAAGAAGCAGCTGTTGGTGTGGCGCACAGAACGCTCGCGGATGTTTTCGGTCACGACTTTGATGCCGACTTCCATCGAGGTGTTGCCGGTGTAGTTGACCGACGCAAGGAAGGTCACCAGTTCGCCGACATGGATCGGCTCGCGAAAAATCACCTGATCCACCGACAGCGTCACCACGTAGCGGCCGGCATAACGGCTCGCGCAAGCGTAGGCCACTTCGTCGAGGTATTTGAGCAGGGTGCCGCCGTGGACATTGCCAGAGAAGTTGGCCATGTCGGGGGTCATCAGTACCGTCATCGACAGCTGGGCGTTTCCGGGTTCCATAACGTTCTCACGGATCAAGGCTGGTTACTGGAAGCACCTCTGCGGGTGCCTGGTCGCTTTTCTAAAGCACCGTTATCGGGACGCCGGGCGACTCGCCGCCGTCACGCCGGAATCGATCTGTTTCCATATATTGCACCGCCTTCCAGCCGCAAGTCGCGGTGTTAACCTGCAAAAGCCCCTTACAAAGGCAATTCCCACACGAAAAGCGGATTTTTACTTCGCTCGCCCAGACATTTCTGACGTCTGCTGGCGAGCCTCGTCATTCAAGGAGCCCACGCCATGCATGCCATCAGTTTTATTCAGGATCTGGCAGTGATCATGTTGGTCGCAGGTGTGGTGACCGTGTTGTTCCACCGTTTCAAGCAGCCGGTGGTGCTTGGCTATATCGTCGCCGGCTTCATCATCGGCCCGCACACGCCGCCTTTCGGCCTGATCCACGACGAAGAAACCATCAAGACCCTCGCCGAACTCGGGGTGATTTTCCTGATGTTCTGCCTCGGCCTGGAGTTCAGCCTGCGTAAGCTGTTCAAGGTCGGCGCCACGGCGTTTATTGCGGCGTTCCTCGAAATCGTTCTGATGATCTGGATCGGTTATGAAATTGGCCGCTGGTTCGACTGGAACACCATGGATTCGCTGTTCCTCGGCGCCATCCTGGCGATCTCTTCGACCACCATCATCGTCAAGGCGCTCAATGACCTGAAGATGAAGAACGAGCGCTTTGCGCAGTTGATCTTCGGTGTGCTGATTGTTGAAGACATCCTTGGTATCGGCATCATTGCGCTGCTATCGAGCATCGCCGTCAGCGGCACGGTCAGCTCAGGCGAAGTGTTTTCCACGGTCGGCAAGCTGTCGCTGTTCATGATCGTCGCGCTGGTTATCGGCATCCTGTTGGTGCCGCGTTTGCTGGCTTACGTGGCGAAATTCGAGAGCAACGAGATGTTGCTGATCACTGTGCTCGGCCTGTGTTTCGGCTTCTGCCTGCTGGTGGTCAAACTTGAGTACAGCATGGTGCTCGGCGCGTTCCTGATCGGTGCGATCATGGCCGAGTCGCGGCAATTGCTGAAGATCGAGCGCCTGATCGAACCGGTTCGCGACCTGTTCAGTGCGATCTTCTTCGTTGCCATCGGCCTGATGCTCGACCCGATGATTCTTCTCGAATATGCGTGGCCGATTGCGGTGATCACCGTGGCCGTTGTCCTCGGCAAGATGTTGTCCTGTGGCCTCGGGGCGTTTATCGCCGGCAATGACGGACGCACCTCGCTGCGTGTGGGAATGGGTCTGTCACAGATTGGCGAATTTTCCTTCATCATCGCCGCGCTGGGCATGACCTTGCAGGTCACCAGTAACTTCCTTTACCCGGTCGCCGTGGCCGTGTCGGTGATTACCACGCTGTTGACGCCGTATCTGATCCGTGCGGCTGATCCGCTGTCGATCAAGCTGTCTGCGGCGGTGCCCAAGCCTCTCGGCCGTGTGTTGGGCATGTACGGTGAATGGCTGCGCAGCATCCAGCCGCAAGGCGAGGGCGCGATGCTGGCTTCCATCATTCGCAAGATCTTGCTGCAGGTCGGGGTCAATCTGGCACTGGTCATCGCGATCTTCTTCGCCGGCGCGTATTTCGCCGAACGCATCTCGCTGTGGCTGCAAGACTGGATCAGTGATCCGAGCTGGCAGAAGGCGTTGATCTGGGGTGGGGCGTTGCTGGTGTCGTTGCCGTTCCTGATTGCCGCTTACCGCAAGCTCAAGGCGCTGTCGATGCTGTTGGCGGAAATGGGGGTGAAACCGGAGATGGCCGGGCGTCACACGCAGCGAGTGCGGCGGGTGATCTCCGAAGTGATCCCGATTCTCTCGCTGCTGGTGATTTTCCTGCTGTTGGCAGCCTTGTCGGCCAGTATTTTGCCGACCAACAAGTTGCTGGTGCTGATCGCCGTGGTTGCGGCAGCAGTAGCGGCGCTGCTTTGGCGCTGGTTCATCCGCGTGCACACGCGGATGCAGGTGGCGCTGCTGGAAACCCTCGACAACCATAAAGAGTCGTCGGGGCATTGACCTGGCGGGGCGGCTGGCCGATCAGCTTTCCAGCCAGACGTCCCGCGCCCAGTGCCATACCGATTCCCAGGTTTCTTCGGCAATCAGCTCTTCTTCGGCCTGCCACAGCACCACCGTGCCATCTTCTTCGACGCAGTAGTAGTCATCGCCGTCCTGACAGATCGGGATCAGGCTGCGATCAACACCGACATCCCAGGCGTTGGCGGCAACATCCGGCAAGTAGGTGTGGGATTGCGGGTCGGTGACGGTCACCGGCTCAAGGCTGCCGTAAACCACATCGCTGACGGTCAGCAGAAACTCTTTGAAGACAAACGGAATGTCGATGAACAGTTGTTCTTCGATTTCGACCAGCAGATCTTCGTCAGGCAACTCCAAAGGAACCGGCACGGGTTCGTTGGCTTCACGCAGTTGTTCGATGATTTCTTCCACGTCCGGGATCCTCTTGCTTGAATGGCGCGGTTTATATGGGCCGGTTTATACAGTAGCTCGCTATAGATGCAACCGCGAAATAGAAAACCCCAGCCGAGGCTGGGGTTTTCTATTACGGCAAGTGACGCCTGGAAGGGATCAGCCGTTCTGGCGGATACCGGCCACCAGCCAAGGCTGGTTCTCGCCCTGCGGACGTTCCATGTTCCAGCTTTCGCTGAACACTTCGCCCTGGTCGAAGCGCGAGGTTTTCGACACACCGCTGAAGGTCAGGGTGGCGATGGTCTTGTCGGCACGGTCATCCACGCCGTCCAGTTGTACCTGGAGGTTGTCGATGTAGGTCGACTGGAACGCGTCGCCCAGATCTGCGCGCTCACGCTTGAGGAACTCGAGCATTTGCGGGGTCACGAACTCGGCGATCTTGTCCATTTCATTGGCGTCCCAGTGCTGCTGCAGCGACTGGAAGTGGCTGCGTGCAGCTTCAAGGAAGTTCTGCTCGTTGAACCAGGCCGGCGCGTTGATCACCGGACGGGCGGCAGCAGGTGCAGCCGAACCACCGAAGATCGAACCCATGGCGGCAGGCTTCTGCTCGAACACTTCACGCTGCATCGGCGCACCGGCCGGAGCGAATTGCTCTTGCTGCTTGCGGCGACGCGCGGCGATGAAGCGGAAGATCACGAACGCGATCACGGCCATGATCAGGATGTCGAAGATCTGCATGCCCTGGAAGCCGCCGCCCATGAACATGGAAGCGAGCAGGCCACCGGCGGCGATACCGGCCAGAGGGCCGAGCCATTTCGAAGCACCGCCGGCCTTGGCGGCAGCGCCTGCGGCACCGGCAGCACCAGCGGTCGCTGCTGCGCCGCCGACACCTGGAGAAGAAGGAGCCATCTGGCTGGTCTGGTGCGTCGGCGCAGCGCCGGCGCTTTTGCCACCACCAAAGCGCTTGGCGTTGGCGTCGAGGCTCATCGTCAGGCCGATGCACAACGCCATGGCGATGCTAAGAAAACGTTTCATAAAGGGTATTCCCGTTTGTGGAGACACGCGCGCCATGTTGCACAGCTGAAGTGTTACTGGCTAGCGAGAGAGTGTTTCGGGCTTTTGCCTGACAGGTCGCGTTCAGCTTCGCGAGGCAATAAGAGCGTGTACTTTTGGCTGTAGGAAAAGGAGATAGGTTCCGCAGGATTGTTGGACAGAACACCAAACCCTGGGAGCGAGCCTGCTCGCGAAAGCTGCACCACGGTCTATCAGATCAACCGCGGTGATTTCATTCGCGAGCAGGCTCGCTCCCACAGAAAAGCGAAATCGGCGTCAGATCGCTTCCAGCTTCGCGTAACCCAGCATCAGCCACTTGCTGCCTTCGCTGAAGTTCACCTGCACCCGCGCCTGCGCACCGGCACCTTCGAAGTTGAGGATCACGCCGTCGCCAAAGATCGAATGGCGCACCGTCTGACCCAGGCTGAAACCCGTTTCCGGAATCTCGCTGCCGCTGAACAGGTTGCTGCCGCTCATCGACTGATTGCCGCCGAACGGTCGGCTGACGCTGTTCGACAGGCGCACTTCCTGAATCAGCCCCTTCGGCACTTCGCGGACGAAACGCGAAACCTTGTTGTAGGTCTCGCTGCCGTACAGGCGTCGGGTCTCGGCATAGGTCATGACCAGATTCTGCATCGCCCGGGTAATGCCGACGTAAGCCAAGCGCCGTTCTTCTTCCAGACGTCCGGGTTCTTCCAGGCTCATCTTGTGCGGGAACAGGCCTTCTTCCATGCCCACGAGGAATACGTAAGGGAATTCCAGGCCTTTGGCGCTGTGCAGGGTCATCAGCTGAATGCTGTCTTCGTGCTCGTCGGCCTGAGTGTCACCGGCCTCCAGCGAAGCGTGGCCGAGGAACGCCGCCAGTGGCGTCAGCTCTTCGTCTTCTTCGGTGTTCTCGAAGTTACGTGCGGCGCTGACCAGTTCCTCAAGGTTTTCTACCCGGGCCTGGCCTTTCTCGCCTTTTTCCGCTTCGTGATAAGCGATCAGACCGGACTGCTCGATGACGGTTTGCGTCATCAAGTGCAGCGGCATTTCCATGCACTTGGCCGCGAGGTTTTCGATCAGCTCGATAAATGCACCAAGGGCACCCGCCGCGCGACCGGTCAGGCCTTTGTTGGCGACCAGTTGGCGCATTGCTTCCCACATCGACACATCACTGTGACGCGCGTGATCGCGGATGGCTTCGACGGTTTTCTCGCCGATGCCACGGGCCGGCACGTTGATCACTCGTTCCAACGCCGCATCGTTGCCGCGACCTTCGAGCAAGCGCAGGTACGCCATGGCGTTCTTGATTTCCGCACGCTCGAAGAAGCGCTGACCACCATAGATGCGATACGGAATGCGTTCGCGCAGTAAAGCTTCTTCCAAAACGCGTGATTGGGCGTTGGAGCGATACAGAATCGCGATATCGCTACGGGCCAAGCCGGTTTTCAGCGCGCTTTCGATGGTTTCGACAACGTAGCGTGCTTCGTCGTGTTCGTTGAACGCGGCGTACAGATTGATCGCTTCGCCATCGCCGCCGTCGGTCCACAGTTCTTTGCCGAGGCGCCCGGTGTTGTTGGCGATCAGGGCGTTGGCAGCCTTGAGGATGCCGGCGGTGGAGCGGTAGTTCTGCTCCAGACGAATGGTCACCGAATCCGCGAAGTCGGAGGAGTACTGATGAATGTTCTCGATCTTCGCGCCACGCCAGCCGTAAATCGACTGGTCGTCGTCGCCAACCACCATCAGGCTGTCGCCGCCCTTGCCGAGCAGGCGCAACCAAGCGTACTGCACGGCGTTGGTGTCCTGGAACTCGTCCACCAGAATATGCCGGAAGCGCTTCTGATAGTGCGCGAGCAGGCCCGGGTGATCGCGCCATAGATCGAGGGCGCGCAGCAGCAGTTCGGAGAAGTCGATGACGCCGGCACGCTGGCACGCCGCCTCATAGGCTTCGTAAATGCCGCGCATGGTCGCCAGATACAAGTCGCCGCTGGCCTGAATGTGTTGCGGGCGCAGACCCTCGTCTTTCTGGCCATTGATGAACCACTGCGCCTGACGCGCCGGCCAGCGCTGCTCGTCGAGGCCGAGCTCGCGGATCACCCGCTTGACCAGCCGTTGCTGGTCGTCGCTGTCGAGAATCTGGAAAGTCTGGCTCAGGCCCGCCTCCTGCCAGTGCGCCCGCAGCAAGCGGTGCGCCAGGCCGTGGAAGGTGCCGACCCACATGCCGGCCGGGTTGATCCCCAGCAACTGCTCGATGCGATGACGCATCTCGGCAGCGGCCTTGTTGGTGAAGGTCACCGACAGAATGGAGTGGGGCGAGGCGTTTTCGACCTGGATCAACCAGGCGATACGGTGCACCAGCACTCGGGTTTTACCGGAGCCAGCACCGGCCAGGACCAACTGACGGCCAACGGGGGCTGCTACGGCCTGGCGTTGGGCATCGTTGAGGGAGTTCAGCAGAAGGGAGAGATCATCGCGCATCGGGGCATTCTAGGGTGCGGCGCAGGCCCGGGCAAACCGAGCTTTGCATTAGCCGATGAAAGTGCTGCTGATGACGACCGGTCAGTCACTGGCTACAAGCATCGGCCCGCCGCGCTCCAAGGGTTTGGCCGGTGCCAAAGAGCGGAAAAGTTTCGCTGAAATTATGATCTGGGGCAGTTTGGCAACGGGATCGGCTTGTGTATGCTCCGTCCACGTTTCGGGTGCACGCCCGCCTTATAAGAACAAGAACGTTGCCCATGACCCTCAGCTCCGAACTGTCGGGCCCCTCTGTGGAACCCCGGGTTATCCGCAAGCACTATGCCGTCGAAATGGCGGTGGAGCGCACGCGTCTGCTGTATCAGGGCTCGTTGTTGCCCACGCTGTTCATGTTGATCAATGGTCTGGTCTGCGCCGGTTTGCTTTGGAGCCCGCAGCGCTACTTCGTGGTCAGCGTCTGGCTGGTGTGGTTGTTGTCGCTGGTGGCGTTGCGGGTGATTCAGGTCGCCGCGTTCGATTCGGCAATCCCTGACCGTCAGGCACAGCCGATCTGGCGGCGGATGTTTTTGCTCGGCTCGACCATGACCGGCCTGACCCTGGCCGGCGCCGGCATCGCTCTGGTGCCCGCCGACAACTTCATGCAACAGGCCTGGGTGTTCGGCCTGATCGGCGCCGCGACCTTGTCGGCCAGCGTCGCCTATGCGGTGAGCCTGCCGGCATTTCTGTCTTTTACTTTGCCGTGTCTGTTGCCAGCGATCGGTTATCTGTTCTGGGGCGGTGATGAGCAGGCGCGTGGCTGGGGCTGGCTCGGGTTGATCTTGCTTGGCTCGTTGAGCGTGGTGGCTTGGCAGGTCAATCGGCTTATCGATCGCGGCTTGCTGCGACGCTTCCAGAATCAGCATCTGATTGAACACCTGCAACGGACGCAGTCGCGCAGCGAGCAGCTCAATCAGGAGTTGGCCAAAGAAATCGAACACCGGCGTTGCGCCGAAGGAAAACTGCGCGAAGCTCAGGTCGAACTTGAAGATCGCGTTGCCCAGCGCAGCCGCGAACTGGATGCGGCCAATCAGGCCCTAAGCAAGAGCGAGGCGCGGCTGGCGCTGGCGTTGAAGGCCAGTGAGCTGGGTCTGTGGGACTGGAACCTGCAAACCGACGAAGTCCACCACACGCAGATTCAGGAACTGTTCGGTCTCGCCCCGGAATACGTTACGGCGATCCTTCGTGACCTCAAGCCACGCCTGCACCCGGAAGACGTGCCGTCGCTCAAACACGCATTGATCGAGCATTTGAAAGGTCGTACCGAGGACTATCAGATCGAATACCGCGTGCGCCATGGCGATGGCCATTGGGTGTGGATCGAAGACCGTGGCCGTGCTGTGGAACGTAGCGACAGCGGGCAGGTGATCCGCATGGTCGGTACCCGACGCGATATCAGTGCCAGCAAGCGTCTTGAAGAGCAGCAGCGCCTGGCCGCGACGGTGTTTGAAGCGGCCAGCGAAGGCATCGTCATTCTTGACCCGAACTACGCGTTGATCGCGATCAATCAGGCGTTCAGCCGCGTCACCGGTTACGACATCGACGACATGCTCGGGCGCAATGTCGTCGAGCTGCCATGCAGCCGCGATGCCCGGCGCCATTACGTGGCGATCCGCCATGCGCTGGAGCAGCACGGCAGTTGGCAGGGTGAACTGGTTGAGACCCGCAAGAGCGGCGAGCTCTACCCGCAGTGGCTGCAACTGAATGTGGTGCGCGATAGTCGAGGAGATGTGAGCCATATCGTGGGCTTCTTCGCCGATCTGTCAGCGCGCCGTGAATCCGAAGAGCGTATGCGCTACTTGACCCAGTATGACGAACTGACCGGGCTGGCCAACCGCTCGCTTTTCCGCGAGCGCTTGCACGAAGCGCATCAGCGTTCGCGTCAGGGCCGGCGCAGTCTGGCGTTGCTGCACATCAATCTGGATCGCTTCAAATTGCTCAACGACAGCCTCGGCCATGAGATTGCCGACCAGTTGCTGCAGAAAATGGCGCGCCGGCTGGTCAACGCCTTGCCGGAAGCCGACACCATCGCCCGTTTGTCCGGTGATGAGTTTGCCGTGCTGTTCGATGCCTACGGCAATCTGTCGAGTCTGGCCCGGGTTGCCACGCGATTGTCGTCCAAGCTGCGTTTACCGCTGACCGTCGAAGGGCACGAACTGGTGGTCAGCGCTTCCATGGGCATCAGCATGCTGCCGGACAATGCCCGGGAGATTTCTGCGCTGGTCAGCCAGTCGAACATGGCCATGCAACACGCCAAACACCTGGGCGGCAACAACTTCCAGTTCTACACCGACAGCCTGCAGGCCAGCACCCTTGAGCGCTTGCAGCTGGAAAACCAGTTGCGCAAAGCCATCGAGGAAAAACAGCTGAAGGTGTTCTATCAGCCCAAGCTGTGTCTGGAATCGGGACGGCTGAATGCCGCCGAAGCGCTGGTGCGTTGGGATCATCCGATCATGGGTCGAGTACCGCCGGGGGATTTCATCGGGCTGGCCGAGGAAACCGGTCTGATCGGGCCGATCGGCGAATTCGTCCTGCGTCAGGCGTGCTGGCAGGCCTGCGAATGGCAGCGCCAGGGGCTGGAGCCGATCCGCGTTTCGGTAAACCTGTCGGTGCATCAACTGCGCCAGGGCAAGCTGGTCAGTCTGGTGCGGCAGGTGCTGGAGGAAACCGGTCTGGCGCCGCACTTCCTCGAGCTGGAATTGACTGAAAGCCAGTTGCTCGACAGCGTCGAACACATCATCGCGACCTTCCAGCAACTGCGCGATCTGGGGGTGAAACTGGCTATCGACGACTTCGGCACCGGTTACTCGTCGTTGAGTTACCTCAAGCGCATACCGGTGGATTACGTGAAAATCGATCAGGCGTTCATTCGCGGCTTGGGTGAGGGTAGCGAGGATGCGGCAATCACTCGCGCGATCATTGCCATGGCCCATGGGCTGTCACTGAAGGTGGTCGCCGAAGGTGTCGAGCGGCAAGAACAGCTGGAATTTTTGCGGGCCGAGCATTGCGATGAAGTGCAGGGTTATTTGATCAGCCGGCCGGTGGAGGCGAGCTGTCTGGCCGGGCTTTTGCGCGAACAGGAAAAACCGTTTTAAGGGCTACATGCACCCCATCGCGCCTGATATGGGGACATGGAGTTACGCATTGAGCAGGCAAAAAGCCAATTCATGTAGTATAACTACAAGCGTGCTACATCCTTGCCCATAAGAAGAGTCCAGCCCCTTGAATCTGCTGCAACACATCGCCCAGTCACGTCACCTGTTACGCAAGTCGGAGCTCAAGGTCGCCGACCACGTGCTGCTTGACCCTGCGGCGGTGATGCACAGTTCCATGGCCGACCTGGCCCACAGCGTCGGCATCAGCGAGCCGACCATCGTGCGCTTCTGTCGCGCCATCGGTTGTTCCGGTTTTCAGGATCTCAAGCTCAAACTGGCGCAAAGCCTGGCCGCCGGTGCCAGCTTCGGCCAGTTCGCGATCCATGAAGACGACTCGGTTGCTGATTACAGCCTGAAGATTTTCGACACCACGTTGCACACCTTGATGGAGGTTCGCGAGAAGCTCGACCCGATCGAGTTGCAACGCGCGGTGACACTGATGTCGCAGGCGCAACGGGTCGAGTTCTACGGCTTCGGCGCGTCGGGCGCGGTGGCGGCGGATGCACAGCACAAGTTCTTCCGCCTGTTGCTGACCGCAGCGGCGTATTCCGATCCGCACATGCAGGCGATGTCGGCAGTGACGTTGAAGCCGACCGACGTGGCGATCTGCATTTCGCAGTCGGGACGGTCCAAGGATCTGCTGATCACCGCCAATCTGGTGCGTGAGAGCGGCGCTTCACTGATTACCCTGTGCCCGAGCCAGACGCCGTTGGCCGAATTGTCCACCGTCAATCTGGCGATCGATGTGCACGAAGACACGGAAATCTATACGCCGCTGACTTCGCGCATTGCTCACCTTGTGGTGATCGATGTGCTGGCGATGGGCGTGGCCATGGCGCGCGGGCCGAGCCTGGTCAATCACCTCAAGAGCGTGAAGCGCAGTCTGCGCAGCTTGCGCTTGTCGCCCAAGGCCGCCAAAGCCCTGGATGATTAAGATCAAAAGATCGCAGCCTTCGGCAGCTCCTACACGGATCAATGTAGGAGTTGCCGAAGGCTGCGATCTTTTGCTTTTTGGGCGGCAACTTTCATCAAACCGTCATCCCTCCCGCCTATCGTGAAACTCCCGTCATCGCCTTGGGAGAATCGAAATGGCTCAGCCCTACGAAGAACGCAACAGCGCCGCGAAAACCCGTCGTCAGCAGGAAGACCAGCGCCGCATGGAATTTCGCCGCGCTATCGAAGATCGCTTCGAACTCCGTCAGCTTCAGGCCGAAATCGGCGACTTTCCCGAGATCACTCACTGGCAGGCGGCACCCGCAGCTTCCCGTCGAAGCGCTCAACCAGCGCGCTGATCTGCACCCGTTCGCTGCGGATAAACGCCAGGAAGGCGTGTGCCACCGGGGACAAGCGTTTGGCTTTGGCTTGCACCAGGCACCAGCTACGCAAGAGCGGCAATTCCTCGACCGGCAACTCGACGAGGCCGCCGGTCGCCAGCTCCAGGTTCAGGGCGTGGCGCGTCAACAGCGCCAGGCCCAGACCCGCCTGCACGCATTCACGCTGAGCTTCGGCCGAGGCCACTTCCTGGGTCTGGGTGAAGTGCACGCGCTTCTCTTTGAAATATTCCTCGCACGCCAACCGCGTTCCTGAGCCGGGTTCGCGGATCAACAGCGTGTAAGGCTCAAGATCTTGCAGGCGTAGCGGCCCCATGTGCGCCAAAGGATGATCCGGGCGCGCCACCGCTACAATCGGGTTATTGAGGAATGGCAAGAACTCCAGGCCCATGTCCTGCGGCACCATCGACATGATCACCAGGTCATCGCGGTTGTCCGACAGCCTGCGAATCACCTGGCCACGGTTGACCACGGTCAGTTGCAGATTTACTTCCGGGTGCTGGCGCTTGAACGCGGCGAACAGGTGCGGCACGAAGTATTTGGCGCTGGATTCCACCGCCAGTTTCAGCTGACCTTGCAACGATCCCTGCATGTCCGACAGCTGCATATCGAGGTTTTCCAGGCGCCCGAAAATGTCCCGACTGGCACGCTGCAAGGCTTCAGCGGCCTCGGTCATGTAGAGTTTTTTACCGACATAATCGAATAATGGCTGGCCGATCAGCTCCTCCAGCTGACGAATCTGTAGGCTGACGGCCGGTTGAGTGAGGGACATTTCCTCGGCTGCGCGGCTGTAGGAGCGTAAATCACAGACTTCATTGAAGATCTGCAATTGACGTAATGTCATACGCATCAAGGACTTACGCATTTGTTATTGGCTCTGACGGCGGGCTGATGTTTCAACTATAAGTCTTTGCTTATGCCTGACCCAATTTTTATTCATTTTTGTTAATCCCTCATGAGCGCTAGTGTGGACCTGCGACTAAATTGAAACATTTGGTCACGCGTCGACCTGGGTCTAGCAGGTCGTGGTGCCACCGGCTCAAGGGAACCTCCAAGTGATAACAAAGATCCTGATCGCCAACCGTGGTGAGATTGCCGTACGAATCGTGCGAGCTTGCGCCGAAATGGGCATTCGCTCGGTTGCGATTTTTTCCGACGCCGACCGCCATGCGCTGCATGTGAAGCGTGCGGACGAGGCCCACAGCATCGGTGCCGAGCCACTGGCCGGTTACCTGAACCCGCGTAAGCTGGTGAACCTGGCGGTTGAAACCGGCTGCGATGCGTTGCACCCCGGTTACGGTTTCCTTTCGGAAAATGCCGAACTGGCAGATATCTGCGCCGAGCGCGGCATCAAATTCATTGGCCCGTCGGCGGAAGTCATTCGCCGCATGGGCGACAAGACCGAAGCGCGCCGCAGCATGATCAAGGCGGGTGTGCCGGTGACGCCGGGCACCGAAGGCAACGTTGCCGACATCGAAGAAGCCTTGGCCGAGGGCGACCGGATCGGTTACCCGGTCATGCTTAAAGCCACTTCCGGTGGTGGCGGTCGCGGTATCCGTCGCTGCAACAGCCGCGAAGAACTCGAACAGAATTTCCCTCGGGTGATTTCCGAAGCGACCAAGGCTTTCGGTTCTGCCGAAGTGTTCCTGGAAAAATGCATCGTCAATCCCAAGCACATCGAAGCGCAGATTCTCGGCGACAGCTTCGGCAACGTCGTGCACCTGTTCGAGCGTGATTGCTCGATCCAGCGTCGCAACCAGAAACTCATCGAAATCGCCCCGAGTCCGCAACTGACTCCGGAACAGCGCGCCTATATCGGCGACCTGTCGGTGCGTGCGGCCAAGGCTGTAGGTTACGAGAACGCCGGTACCGTGGAGTTCCTGCTCGCCGAGGGCGAGGTGTACTTCATGGAGATGAACACCCGGGTGCAGGTGGAACACACCATCACCGAAGAGATCACCGGGATCGACATCGTCCGCGAACAGATTCGCATCGCTTCCGGCCTGCCGCTGTCGGTGAAGCAGGAAGACATCCAGCACCGTGGTTTCGCGTTGCAGTTCCGCATCAACGCGGAAGACCCGAAGAACAACTTCCTGCCGAGCTTCGGCAAGATCACCCGTTACTACGCCCCCGGCGGTCCGGGTGTGCGCACCGACACAGCGATCTACACCGGCTACACCATTCCGCCGTTCTACGACTCGATGTGCCTGAAACTGGTGGTCTGGGCACTGACTTGGGAAGAGGCAATGGACCGTGGCCTGCGCGCCCTCGACGACATGCGTCTGCAGGGGGTGAAGACCACCGCCGCGTACTACCAGGAAATCCTGCGCAACCCGGAATTCCGTAGCGGCCAGTTCAATACCAGCTTCGTTGAAAGCCATCCTGAACTGACCAACTACTCGATCAAGCGCAAACCCGAAGAGCTGGCCCTGGCCATCGCCGCCGCCATCGCCGCCCACGCAGGCCTGTGAGGAATACAACAATGTCCAAGAAGATCTTTGTCACCGATACCATCCTGCGCGACGCTCACCAATCGCTGCTCGCCACCCGCATGCGCACCGAAGACATGCTGCCGATCTGCGACAAGCTCGACAAAGTCGGCTACTGGTCGCTGGAATGCTGGGGCGGTGCGACGTTCGACGCCTGCGTACGCTTTCTGAAAGAAGACCCGTGGGAGCGTCTGCGCCAACTGCGCGCGGCGCTGCCTAACACTCGTCTGCAAATGCTCCTGCGCGGGCAGAACCTGCTCGGCTATCGCCACTACAGCGACGACGTAGTCAAAGCCTTCGTTGCTAAAGCTGCGGTAAACGGCATCGATGTGTTTCGTATCTTCGACGCGATGAACGACGTGCGGAACCTGCGTGTGGCCATCGAAGCGGTGAAGGCTGCCGGCAAACATGCACAGGGCACCATCGCTTACACCACCAGCCCGGTGCACACCATCGATGCGTTCGTCACTCAGGCCAAGCAGATGGAAGCCATGGGTTGCGACTCGGTGGCGATCAAGGACATGGCTGGCTTGTTGACCCCGTACGCCACCGGAGAACTGGTTCGTGCGTTGAAGGCCGAGCAGTCGCTGCCGGTGTTCATCCACTCCCACGACACTGCCGGTCTGGCGACCATGTGCCAGCTCAAGGCTATCGAAAACGGCGCCGACCACATCGACACCGCGATCTCCAGCTTCGCGTCGGGCACCAGTCACCCGGGCACCGAGTCGATGGTTGCTGCACTCAAGGGCACCGAGTACGACACCGGCCTGAACCTCGAGCTGCTGCAAGAGATCGGTCTGTACTTCTACGCCGTGCGCAAGAAGTACCACCAGTTCGAAAGCGAATTCACTGCCGTCGACACCCGGGTGCAAGTCAACCAGGTGCCGGGCGGGATGATCTCCAACCTCGCCAACCAGTTGAAAGAGCAGGGCGCACTCAATCGCATGGGCGAAGTACTGGCGGAAATCCCGCGTGTACGTGAAGACCTCGGCTTCCCGCCGCTGGTGACCCCGACATCGCAGATTGTCGGTACCCAGGCGTTCTTCAACGTATTGGCCGGTGAGCGCTACAAGACCATCACCAACGAAGTGAAGCTGTATCTGCAGGGCGGCTACGGCAAAGCGCCGGGCGTGGTTAACGAAAAACTGCGTCGTCAGGCGATCGGCAGTGAAGAGGTTATCGATGTGCGTCCGGCCGATCTGCTCAAGCCGGAAATGACCAAGCTGCGTGCCGACATCGGCGCACTGGCCAAGTCCGAAGAAGACGTGCTGACCTTCGCCATGTTCCCGGACATCGGTCGCAAATTCCTCGAAGAGCGTGCTGCCGGCACCCTGACGCCGGAAGTGCTGTTGCCGATTCCGGAAGCGGGCGGTGTGACCAAGGCGGGTGGCGAAGGCGTGCCGACCGAATTCGTCATCGACGTCCACGGCGAAACCTACCGCGTCGACATCACCGGTGTCGGTGTGAAGGCGGAAGGCAAGCGTCACTTCTACCTGTCCATCGACGGCATGCCGGAAGAAGTGGTGTTCGAACCGCTCAACGAATTTGTCAGCGGAGGCAGCAGCAAACGCAAGCAGGCCTCGGCGCCGGGCCACGTCAGCACCACCATGCCGGGCAACATCGTCGATGTGCTGGTCAAGGAGGGCGATACCGTCAAGGCCGGCCAGGCGGTGCTGATCACCGAAGCAATGAAGATGGAAACCGAAGTCCAGGCTGCGATTGCCGGCAAGGTCACCGCGATTCATGTGGCCAAGGGTGATCGGGTCAATCCGGGTGAAATCCTGATCGAGATCGAAGGCTGAGATAACGGCCGCGATCCAACGCTTTAAACCTCGGGGGGGGCATGTGCTCCCCTTTTTTTTGCCTGAATTTTTCACCTGTAGGAGCTGCCGAAGGTTGCGATCTTTTGATGTTGTTTTGGGTTAATAAAAACAAAGATCAAAAGATCGCAGCCTTCGGCAGCTCCTACAGAAAATGTTGTGTCAGTTAAAACGCCATGCGCCATTGACCCATCACGCCATGAGTGCGGCTGTCAGTGGCCATTTCTCCGGTGAGACCCACACCGATCGTATGATTGGCAGACAGCCCGAGGTCGAGGCCGGCATCCACGGACAGGCTATTGCGATCCATTGCTGCGCCGGCAATTTCAAAGCGTTTTCCACCCTTGACCATTTGCTGGCGGGTGTCGTTTTCGATCTCGCCAAAGGTGTGTTTCCAGCCCGCACTGAATCGCGGCGTCAGCGTCATGCCATTATCCAGTCGATTGATTTTTGCCGTACGCAGGCCGAAGGTGCTGCTGAGGTTGTCGCGGGTTTGCCCAAAGACTTTCAGCGCCGCATCCCCTCCTTTTTCGCTGTAGCTGTCGCGCTGGTAGCGCTGATAACCGAGGCTGGCGAACGGTTCGAGCGTCGCGTTGTGCCGGCCAACATTGACCGCCAGTTCGGCAAAGGCTTGCTGGGTGTTGGCGTCGTAATTGCCCTTGAGGCGATCGCTGAAGCCGTTGAAGGCCACGCGACGTTTGCTGTCGCCGTCATGACTGGCATAGGTTGCCCCGAGCCGCAGTGAGAACGGTCCATCCTGGCGCACGGCGTAGGCGCCGAGGTGCCAGCTGTCGAGGTCGCCATCGTATTGCCGGGCGTCGAGTCTGGTCTGCGATTTACCGCCGACCAGGCCGATATGCCATTGCTCATCGAGCCGCCAGTCGGCGCCCATGACCAAACCTTGGGTGGCGTGTTTCAGGGTGCTGTCGAAATTGCGATCGACCTTGCCGCCATGGCCGAGCGCCTGAATCCACACTCGCCCGGAATCGGCGCCGCCGGCGGCCTGACGCGGCGAGTTGCCGGAACCGTAGGCAGAGCCGTAACGGCTATTCAGTTGTTGCATGGCCGAAAGCATGCTCGCACTGACGGGGGTGATGCTGCTCAGCGTGGCTTTGGCGAGGTTGGCGTTGCTGCCGGCGGCGAGTTGTTCGAGGGCGACAGGTGCGGTGGTTTTGTCGCTGGCCAACAACGCCGCGACGGCGATGTTCGAGGGCTTTGTTGCTTGAGGTGATGTCGGCTGGGCGGCAGCGTTAGTGCGTTTCACCTCTGTGGTTGCGCGCACCGTCGGTTCGACAATACTGTTGGCGACTGAACGTCCATTGCGGGTCTTTGCAAGGTCTGCGAGCGCAACTGCACTGCGGGTGTAGTTCAGGTTCACCCTTTGTTCTTCATAGGACAGCGTCGGAGTCATATAGGCGAGGTTGGTACTGACCTTGCCGAATTCTCCTTCAATGGCGTCGGCGGTCAGAATCAAGTGTTGGGTGTTGTCCGCGTAGTTACCGGGCACACCGTGAACCTGGACCTGAGCGCCTCCCAAAATTGCGGTACCTTTGACGACCACGGGGTCTGATCCACCATCGGTAGAGACGCCATAGGAAAATATTGCGCCTTCAGCGAACTCCAGATCGCCCTGAATTTGGGGCGCTCCATGCGGCCTGGTCGCCACCAGCGATCCGCCGACATACAAGTTGGCAACATCGCCGGAACCACCGAACACCGCACCTTTGTTTACGGTAACCCCGCCAATCGAGCCGTAGTTGATCAGTCCTGCGCCCGACTTGACGTCTGCATCACCGGCAAACTCTTGGCTGAGCGTCCATAGGCCGCGGGCGACACGCAGATTCGAAAAATTGCGCGTCTCACCGATCTCGCCGCCCTCGGTTCCGTTGAGTTGCAAGCCATTGATGCCGGTGCCACCGTCCAGGCGCCCACTCCAGCGGGCACCGTTATTGATCACCAGTAAATCGTCTCCTTCGCCCAGTTGCAGGGACACACCATCGACGCTCTCAACCGGATGGGAAAGAAACGAAACTGCCGTTGTGTAGGCATACATGTCCCGATCAAAAGGATCGAGCAGGTCAAATTCGCCATCAGCCTGTTCTTCCATGACGATCTCAGGGAACTCCAGGTCTGCGTAAAAGGCATCGTCAAACTGAACCGTTGCGACGGGCTTTCTCATATCTCTGAGGAACGGTGCTGTGTGTTCGAGCGGTCCGATAAATTCCTCGATTGCGAAGAGGTCCTCTATCGGTTCCATCACGTCTTCTGTAACAGCGGGTGTTGCTGCTTTGGGGACACGCGTCTTTTTTTTCGGCTTGCTGTCTTCTACTTCTGCGACAGCGGGTATTTCGGGTTGTTGTGCTATCGAGGTCTCTACACAGCCGATTGCCAGTGCAATCGCCAGAGCCAGATGTTTTGGTTTGCAGTTGTTTTGAACAGACATTCAATTGGATCTCTTTTAGTAAGAGACCCAACTCTATTGATGCCCAAAAAAATCCGATGTCGGCTGCTTCCCGCAGGCTTGCAGGCGACATCGGATCATTTTGTAGAAAATGTCCGAGAGATCCGCAACCAGGATTTTTACTCGGTTGTAGCGGTCCTTTTTCCTACAACCAATCAAGACCCCGCCGGCTGTTCAACCCTCAAAAGCTCATCTGCCACTGCCCAATCAGCCCGTGATTGCGGCTGTTGTTGCCGATCTCGCCGCTGTACCCCACACCCAAGGTATGCCGTGCCGAGACCCCTACATCCAGCCCGGCCTCCAGCACGAGGCTGTCGCGATCCAGCGAGCTGCCATCGACACTGAACGCCGTGCCGCCAGTCACAAACGCCTGCCGCGTCGAGCTGCCGACATCGCCGTAAGTGTGCTTCCAGCCAGCGGCCAAGCGCGGCGTTACGCTGATGCCGTTGTCCAGGCTGCTCAGGTGTGCCAGGCGCAGGCCGAAGGTGCTGCTGAAGTTGTCCTGGGTCTGGCTGTCGACTTGCAGCGCGGCGGCGCCACCTTTTTCCTGATAGCTATCGCGGTGGTAACGCTGATAACCGAGGCTGGCGAACGGTTCGGCGCTGAGGCGGCCGCTGCCCATGGCATAGCCGAGTTCGGCGAAGGCTTGCTGGCTATCGGCGTCGTAGTCGCCTTTCGGGCGGTCGCTGAAACCATTGAAGGCGATGGTGCGTTTGCTTTCGCCCTGATGGCCGCTGTACGCCGCGCCGAGACGCAGCGAGATCGGGCCGTTTTGATGTAACGCGTAGACACCGGCGTGCCAGCTCTCGACGTTGCCGTCGACGCCGGTCGCGTCCAGATCGGTTTTCGAATAACCGCCCAGTACGCCCAGGCGCCATGCTGGATTCAGTGACCAGTCGGCGCCCAGCACGCTGCCTTTGGTGCGTTGCTCCAGACCACTGCTGCCGTGTTCACCATCGAGCTTGCCGTAGCCGCCAATGCCTTGCAGCCAGAGGCGGCCGCGAGCGTTCGGATCATTCAGATTGCGCGCCTCGGACGGCACGCCGTTGGCCGCCAGCACGGGGGTGTCGCGTTGATCAAGGCCGACCAGCAGTCCCGGGCTGCCGCCCATTTGCTGCATGGCCGAGAGCATGCTGCTGCCGACCTGACTGCTGGCGCCGAGGGTGGCGCTGGTCAGGTTGGCGTTGCTGGCACCGGCCAGTTGCTCAATCGCCGCGCCAGCGCTGCTTTGGCTGGTATTGAGCAAGGCGTTGTACAACGCGTTGTCTTTGCCGATCGAGGCGAGGCTGTTGGCGGCGTTGCTGCCGTTGGCAGTAGCGGCGAACTCATTGAAAGCCACGTCATTGCGGGTGTAGGTCAGGTCGACCTGGGTTGGCGTGTAGGCGAGGGTCGGCGTCAGGAACGCATAGTCGCTGCTGACCTTGCCGAAAGTGCCGTTGACCTGTGCCGCTTGCAGCACGGTGTAGTGGCTCTGCCACGGATACGTGCCGCTGCCGGGATTCACCGCGAGGGTTGCGCCGTTGAGATTGGCGATGCCGCCGACCTGTACCGGCGCGCTGCTGCCGTCGGCGTTGACACCGTAGGCGAGGGTGGCGGTGCTGGCCATGTTCAAATCACGAACGATGGCTGCGCGACCGAGGCGGGTGTCGGTGCGCAATGTGCCGTTGACGTTCAGATTGCCCACCGAACCGCCACCGGCATACACACCGCCGGCGTCGACGATCAGGTTGCCAGCAATATTGCCCTGGTTGACCAGTGTTGCGCCGTTGCGCACTGCACCGCCGTCGCTGAAGTCGCCGCTGCCGGTGAGTGTCCACGCGCCTTGCTTGACCTCCAGCCATTCGAAGTTGCGACTGGCGCCGAAGCTGCCACCGGCCGCGTCATCCATCACCACCCGGTCGTAACCGCTGCCGCCATCCACCACGCCGACAAAGCGACTGCCGTTGCGCAGGGTCAGACTGTCGTTGCCGCCACCCAGATCCAGCGCCAGGCCATTGCTGCCACTGATCGTGCCGCCGTTGATGACGTTGTCGGCGAACTCGCCGACGAGCTTCACACCGAAACCGTTGAGGCCTTGAATGGTGCCGAAGTTTTCCAGCGTGGTCGCCGCCAGTCCCGAGCCGCCGCTGCCATCGTCGACCAGAATGGCGCTGTCGGCACCGCTGATCAAAGCGTTGCTGGCGTTGAGGATGTAACCGCCACCCAGCGCGATACCCTCGCTGCCGTTGGCGAAACCACCCTTGTCCACACCGCCCGCGCCGACGCCCTGAATAGTCCCGTAGTTTTCGATGTGGGCGATCTTGTCGATGTCCACGCCGTCGCCATCACCGTTCGCTTGCAAGCCTGAGTAAGCCCCGGTGATGGTGCCGTGGTTAATCACCGTGCCATCGCCGTCGGAACCGAAGCCGGAACCATTACGGCCGGTGATCTGCCCGTAGTTGATCAGCGTCGCGCCAAGATCGGTGGTGATGCCGTGCCGGCCACCGGAAATCACCCCGTAGTTGGTCACACTGACGCCGCTCGCGGAATCGATATCGATGCCGTCGAATTTCTCGTCGGCATTGTGCGAATCGCCGGTCGAAATCTCGCCATAGTTGCTGATCGTCGCGTTGGCGCCGGTCTTCATGCCGTCGCTGGCGTCGCCGCGAATCAGCCCGCCGACGCGGTTGATAATGGTGGTCTTCACGCCGTCACTGCGTAGCGCGTCGAGGTCCAAACCCTGGCCGGTGGTGGAGCGAATCACGCCGCTGTTATCGATCACCAAACTGCCGCTGACGAAATTGCTGTCGATGCGCAAGGCGTCGTTGGCGCCGAGAATCTGACCGCCGCTGCGGTTGTAAATCGTGTAGTTGCGCGCCTGGGTCAGGTCGCCACTGCTGTCGATGGCCCGGCCACCGCTGGAAACGATTTTGCCGGCGTTATCGATCACCACACCGGCACCACTGGTCTTGTCTTTCAGGCTCACGGCCTTGCCGCTGTTGGTGATGCTGCCCGGCGCGGAAATCGTTAACGTGTCGCTGCCACCCAGCGTTTGTGCTGCCGTGGTGGCGGTGTCGATCTGCACGGTTTTGCCGTGGGCTGCCGTGGCAGCGATCAACAGGGCAATGGCAAGAGACAGACGCTGGGGCGGGAACGGCATGGTCGGACGGCCTTTTTGTTATAAGCGGGCCGTCCTGTATAGCGAAGGGTTTTTACAGAATGATGTCGGTGGCTGATCTGCATTATTTTGCATTCAGATTTCGCTTGCCAGGAGTAAATCTGCATTTTGTTGCAGATTTTGGCGTTCTATCAGGCTTTGAATGCACTACATTGCATCCGGCATCAATGAAGGCTCTGTTGAAATGTATTTAAAAGTAGAGGAAATGAAAGCGTGGGATCTGCAATGAGCCTGACGGTAGCTGAGCGCATGGCGCTCATCGAAAGCATCCAAGAAGCGCTGGCCGACGGGACATTGGACATCAGCGAAGCCGTCCGCCGTTTACGAGTGGAGGTGACAGGGCTGCATCAAATCCAATTCGCTAAGATGTGCAAAATTTCGGTCCGCACGTTGATACACATAGAGCACGCTGAGGGTAATCAGACGTTGAGGTCGTTGGACTCAATATTCCGATTGTTTGGCCTGAAAATGGGCGTCGTGCGGATACGCCGAGAGCCCCATTAAAACCCGACGCAGCCCGCAATGTGCTGATCGCCCTAGCTACGCCGCACATATGCCTTTCCATAATGGCGTTCCATTTTCGCCTGAATCAACTCCAGCCCAATCGACATCAACCAGTAAATGATCGCCGCCGTCGTCAGCATTTCGATGTAGCGGTAGCTTGAGCGCCCGTATGACTGGGCGAGAAACATCACTTCCCAGACGCCCATTACCGAAATCAGCGACGAGTCCTTGAGCATCGAGATGAACTGGTTGGTCGTGGGCGGGATGATCGTGCGCATGGCTTGCGGCAGGGTGATACGCCAGAAAATCACTGTCTCGCGCATCCCCAAGGCCAGCGAAGCTTCGCGCTGGCCGTGGTCGACACCGAGGATGCCGGCGCGGAAGATCTCGCTGAGATAGGCGCCGTAGTTCAACGACAAGGCAATGATGCCCGCGACGATGGCGCCAGGCACGATGCCCAGTTGCGGCAAGCCGAGGTAGATCAGCAGGATCTGGATAAGCAGTGGCGTGCCGCGAAAGAACGAGGTGTAAAAACTGGCGATGCCGAACGCCACGGCGCTTTTCGACAGGCGTGCCAATGCCGTGATAAAGCCCAGCAGGGACGAAGCGACAATCGAGCACACGCAGAGGAACAGAGTCAGCGCTGCACCCTGCAAGAAGCCGTTGGGCGCCAGGTGCAGGCCGACCAGATTGGGCAGTTTGTCGAGGATGATCGAGAACTTCAGGTCGAAGCTCAGGAAGAACCCGGCGAACAGGCAGAACAGCGTTGCCCAGGTCAGGTACAGCCGCGTACAAAACCCGAACATCCGTTGCAGGCGTGATTCAGCCACCGGTTGCGGTGGCTGTGGCGGTGTCGGGAAAGAAGTCATTGGCTGATATCAGCGCCGATCCATTTTTGCGACAGCTTGCTCAGGGTGCCGTCCTGCTTCAGTTGCGCGAAGACTTCACGCACCTTGGCGTCCCATTGCGCATCACCCTTTTCGATGGCCACCGAGTTCGGCTCCGAGTACAGCGGTGCGCCGGCCAGTTTGAAGCGTTTGTCCTGGTTCAGACGTGGCTGTGCGGTGACGAGGTTGGTGAGGATTGCATCCAGGCGCACGCCGGCGCCCAGGCCCAAGTCCTGGAAGGCGACGTTGTCGGTGTCGTACGGCGCGATCTGCACATCGTCGAACGGGTACTGCAGCTGCGTGTCTTCGGCGCCTTCAATGACCAGGTTCTTGTTCAGATAACTTTCGTAACTGGAAGCGCTGGTGAGGCCGACTTTTTTGCCACTCAGATCCTTGGCGTCGTGGATCCGCTCATCCTTGGCGTTGACCACGATCACTGCCGGCGAAGCGTAGTACTCGACCGGGAAATCGAACACCTCGGCGCGGGCCTTGCTCGGCGTCATCGAGCAGATGCAGATATCGTAGCGCCCGCTCCAGCGGCCGGCGGCAATGACGTCCCAGGACGGCGTTTCCAGTCGTAACTTGACGCCCAGTTTTTCAGCCACGGCCTTGGCGACATCCACGTCGAAGCCGTCTAGTTGGTTCTGGTCGTTGAGAAACGAGAACGGTGGATAGCTTTCCATCAGCACGCCGACCAGCTCTTTTTTCTGCTCGATACGATCCAGCGTCGTGCCACCAAAGGCTTGAGTGGAGGCGGCCAGAATGGTCAGGCCCAGGGCCAGTAGCGGTTTAAATTTCACAGTCGATCCCTGGGTAAAAAAGAGGTTGTTTTTAACGGAATGGTGCGTATTAAATAGTTATAAGAACGACTCTGATAGTGAGTTATTTTCATAAGCATATGAGTGAAAAGCATATGGGCGCAGGCAGCACGATTATTCTCGATGGCGGCATGGGCCGTGAATTGCAGCGCGCCGGTGCGCCATTTCGCCAGCCGGAGTGGTCGGCGCTGGCCTTGAGCGAGGCGCCGCAAGCGGTCGAGGCGGTGCATGCCGCTTATATCGCCAGTGGCGCCAATGTGATCACCACCAACAGTTACGCCGTGGTGCCGTTCCATATTGGCGAAGAACGTTTCGCCGCCGAAGGGCAGGCGCTGGCTGCGTTGGCCGGTGAGCTGGCGCGGCGTGCGGTGCAGGCCTCGGGGAAATCCGTGCGGGTGGCCGGCTCATTGCCGCCGCTGTTCGGCTCCTATCGTCCGGATCTGTTCGAGGCCGCACGAGTAACCGAGTTGCTGACGCCCTTGGTCAATGGCCTGACACCGCACGTTGATCTGTGGCTGGCGGAAACCCAAAGCTCGATCATCGAGGCGCGAGCCATTCACGCGGGATTGCCGAAGGATGGCAAACCGTTCTGGTTGTCGTTCACCTTGAAGGACGAAGACACTGATGAAGTGCCGCGCCTGCGCTCTGGTGAGCCAGTCGCCGAAGCCGCTGCAGTGGCGGCTGAATTGGGCGTCGAGACGTTGTTGTTCAATTGCAGTCAGCCAGAAGTGATCGGTGCCGCGATTGATGCCGCGCGTGAAACCTTCGAGCGTCTGGGGGTGAAGATAAACATTGGTGCTTACGCCAATGCGTTTCCGCCGCAGCCAAAAGAGGCTACGGCCAATGACGGACTCGATCCGTTGCGCGATGACCTGGATCCGCCGGGTTACTTGCACTGGGCGATTGACTGGCAGCAGCGCGGTGCGAGCCATTTGGGTGGTTGCTGCGGGATCGGGCCGGAACACATTGCGGTGCTGGCGCAAAAATTGGGCTGAAAATAGATCAAAAGATCGCAGCCTGCGGCATCTCCTACAGGGTGAACGTCAATCCCGTGTAGGAGCTGCCGCAGGCTGCGATCTTTTGCTTTTCAGGTAATCACGATCGGCATTCAACCAAGCCTTTCACCTGCCCGTCGGGCGTCTGATTTTCATCCGACAGCCACCTTTCGAAACCTGCCGCAATCGCCGGCCACTCTCCATCCAGAATCGAGTACCACGCAGTGTCGCGGTTCTGTCCCTTGACCACCATGTGCTGGCGGAACACGCCTTCGAAGCTGAAACCCAAACGCTCGGCGGCGTACTTGGAGCGGGCGTTGCCGTTGTTGCATTTCCATTCGAGGCGACGGTAGCCGAGGTCGAAGGAATATTTGGCCAACAGGTACACCGCTTCGGTGCTTCTCGGCGAGCGTTGCATCGGCGCGCCGAAGGTGACGTGACCGATTTCGATGCGGCCCTGGGCCGGGACAATCGACATCAGGCTGAGGATGCCTTGCACCTGACCGCTGGCGCGATCAACGACGCTGAAGAAATACGGGTCGCTGGCGGCCGCGTGGTTGTTCAGCCAAGCGTCGAACGCCGTGCGCTCCGGGAATGGGCCATAGGGCAGATAATCCCAGAGTTTCGGATCGGCACCGGGGCCTTCGAGTGCGGCGAACAGCGGGTCACCGTGACGCGCCGGGTCGAGTCTTTCCAGGCGAATGAAACGCCCTTCAAGCAATGTGGCGGTGGGGGCGGGGACGCCTTTCCAGTCTGCGAGTGATGCGGTCATGCGTGCGTCTCCTTAAAGGGCTTTGCGAAACTGGATGAAGCCCGGGCGTTCAGCGATGCGCTCGTAGAGCTGGATCGCGGTGGCGTTGGTTTCGTGGGTCAGCCAGTGCACTTTGCAGCAGCCGTCAGCCTTGGCCGTGGCGTAAACGTGTTCGATCAGCAGACGGCCGACGCCAGTGCCGCGAGTTTCTGGCGCAACCAGCAAATCTTGCAGGTAGCAGGAGTTTTCAATGCTCCAGTTCGAGCGATGGTAGATGTAATGGACCATGCCCACGGCTTTACCGTCGGCCCACGCCAATGCTGCGTGGGTTGGCTCGCTCGGGTCGAGAAAACGCTGCCAGGTACTTTGCGTCACAGCTTCCGGCAGTTCGGTGTTGTAGAAACGCAGATAAGCCTGCCACAGCGGTAGCCACGCGGCGTGGTCGTCGGCGCTGACCTGGCGAATGTCGATCTGACTCATGGTGATTTCCTTAGCGCATCAATCGGGCGAGGGTTTGATCATTGATTTCCGGGCTGGCCGTCAGGCCTTCGCGCACGCCGGCAATGTCTTCGGCGCTGCGGTTCTGGCTGAGCTTGCGTTTGCCTTCGAGGCGGTCGATGGGAATGGCGAAACCGACAATCGCTTTGAGCATGCCGTCGATGTAATCGGCGGGCGCATCGGCGACGGACCACGGTTGCGCGCGGCCGGCTTCATGACGGTCGGTGAGGGTGCTGACGATGTCGAGCAGGCGTCCGCCGTCGCTGAAAGTTTCGGCGTGGCCATAGGCATGCACGGCGATGTAGTTCCAGGTCGGCACGACTTTGCCGTGCTCGGCCTTGCTCGGATAAAAACCCGGGCTGATGTAGGCATCGGCGCCGGCGAAGATCAGCATGGCTTCGGCACCGTCGCGCAAGTCTTTCCACTGCGGGTTGGCGCGGGCCAGGTGCCCGTACAGCGTGCCGTACTCGCCTTGTTCGCAATGCAGCAGCACCGGCACATGGCTGGCCTGCAAGCCACTTTCGCCATGGGTCACCAGAATGGCGAGGCGGGTGGCGAGAATCAGTTCGTGCAGTTGGGACAGGTCTTCGATGGCAAAGGCGCGTGGCGTGTACATGGACAGATTTTCCTTGGCGAATGCCAGCATCGTAGGCAGGCTATTGGTCTGTTGTAAGAGCCATTGATGACCAATTTCATAGGTCCATTGTCATGACCGATTCGCCGACGTTATCCATGCCCTTCAACCCTGCAGGTATCGAGCTTGATCGCCGTCAGGGTTTGAGTCGTCAGCTCTATCAGGCGTTGCGCCTGCGGGTTCTGGATGGACGACTGGCGAGTGGCACGCGTTTGCCGGCCAGTCGCGATCTGGCAACGGCGTTGGGGATTTCGCGCAACAGTGTCGTGCGTGCCTACGATCAGCTCTATGCCGAAGGGTTTATCGAAGGGCGAGTAGGGGACGGCACCTACGTCGCGCAATTGATGCCGGTAGCGGCCTCGTCGAAAAAACTATCCACAAAAGTATCCACAGGGTTTTCAACAGGCTTACCCACAGCCTTATCCACAAATTGGCTGGATTTGCCTGTGATTCCATCCAGTAAAGTTATCCACAGCGAGACTTTTTCGCGCATCGAAAAGAACCATTTGCCCAGACCACCGAGTGGCCCACCGCGTGCCTTTCGGGTCGGGGTTCCGGCGTTTGATCTGTTCCCTTTTGAGGTGTGGGCCAAGCTGAATGCGGCTTTTTGGCGTAAACCGGATCTGGAGCAACTGTGCTACGGCGATCCGTCCGGCGATGCGCGTCTGCGTGCAATGATCGCCGCCTATCTGCGCAGTTCGCGCGGCATGCAGTGCTCGCCTGAGCAAATTGTGATCACCAGCGGCGCACAACAAGGTATTAGCCTTTGTGCACAGTTGCTGGTGGAGCCGGGCGAAGGTGTGGCGATCGAGAATCCGGGCTACCGCGCGGCCGGTCATGCGTTCGCTGTGGCGGGAGGTCGTTTGCACGGCATTGCCGTGGACGAAGAGGGCATGGATTGCTCGGCGTTGTCGGCCACCGGGAATTGTCGGGTGGCGTATGTGACACCCTCTCATCAGTACCCGACTGGCGTGGTGATGAGTCTTGCGCGACGCCTTGAGCTGCTGGCTTGGGCCGAGCGCAGCCAAGGCTGGATCGTCGAGGATGACTACGATGGCGAGTACCGCTACACCGGTGCGCCGCTGGCACCCTTGGCAGCACTCGATCGCCAGGGGCGGGTGCTGTATGTCGGTACTTTCGGCAAGGTCGCGTTCCCGGCGTTGCGCCTCGGTTATCTGGTGCTGCCCCCAGCGCTGGTCGATGCGTTCTCGCAACGCCGGGCGGTGGATGTCCGGCATTCCGAGGTGAGTACCCAAGCCGTAATGGCCGAGTTCATGGCGGCCGGGCATTTCCAGCGGCATATCCGGCGCATGCGCCGCGCCGCCCTGAGCCGTCGCAACACCTTGCTCGACGGTTGGCCGGCAGCCATTGCCGGTGTGGGCGATTTACCCGCGGTATCGGCCGGGCTGCATCTGACCGTGGCCGTTGACAACATCGAACGCGAGCAGCAGTTGATTGCGCAGGCTGCTCGCGTCGATGTAGAGATAAACGGCTTGAGCCGCTACTGGCTGCCTGATTCCACGACACCTCTGGACCAGCGTGCCGGGCTGGTGCTGGGTTTTGCTGCAGTCCCTGAACCGGCGATCAAAGCGGCGCTGAGTCGGTTGCGACAGGCGTGGCAGGTGTGAGAAACAGCGCTCGTGCAGACTTGTCGGAAATGCCGCTGCGATGTATTTCGATCAGCGCCTGGTTGCTCAGAAAACGGGGCTCATAGGCCCCGCCCATACGTCGCTGAGCCACGGTTTTCATATGCCCGTCGGGAAACGGTGTCACGGGGGCTTGCGCGCTGCTGTAGTGGAAATGTGCGTAGCACAATACCTTGTTGGTGTGAGCGTCGCGTATTTCGTACTCGTCGAGGAAACCCAGATCCTGACCTTTGAGCCGGCGTCGAGTCACGGTTTGTGAGATCTTCACTTCGCCTTTTTCTTTCAACCACTGGACCCCAGCCCCAGTCGGTGGCTGTTGCTTGACCATTTTGATACGGGTGCTGGTGCCTTTTTCGTCAAGGGATCTGGCGGCGTCGTCAAGCTTGTGCCCGAGGGCCTCGGTTGGCTTCTCGAAGTCGGCGGTCTCGTTGTTGACGGTCAATGCTTCATCGAGTGCCGCGTTGGCTTTGCGCAAGACAGCGGCATGCTTGTGGTATTCCTCCTCGACCTCGACAGGAATGCGCCGCCCCCGCTTGAGTTGGGCCTCGATACGGCGGTGGAATGCGGCCAACCCGTCGATCAGGGCCTGGCCTTCACGAATGCTGGCATTGAGAGTGGCACTGGCCTTGGGCGGTTTGAGTTTTGCCGTGCGTTGTTCGACCCAGACACCGGGTGACTCTTCCTCGAATGTTGCGATGACCCCTTTCAGGGTGCTCCGTACTTCCACCACGTCGGAGTTTTGACCTTCGATGCGCTTTTTCCGATCACCGACCACCGTGCCTCTGGATTTGGTTTTTATGATCTGGCGCGTCGATGATCTCGGCTTCGAAGGTTTCGATGTCGGTCCCAGCAGGTGCTTGTAGCGCAGCAATTCGGCCAGTTTTACATCCGTGCGTGTCTTGAACGCGATCACTCGTTTGCGCACATTTTCCAGTCGCTCGGTGTTGACGTGCTCGGGGTAGTCGATGAGCAAATCGCCCAAGCGTTGATCAATGGAGGAAAACTGTTCGGCCACATTGCTCAAGACATCCGTGCGTTCGCGCAGGTTGTCCAGACTTTCATCTGCGGTCAGATTCAACGTGCTCTGGATGCTCAGCGTCGCGTCTTCGATGAGACTGGCAAGCGCCTGATAGGCGTTGGCACCAGTCGCCGTTTCAAGGCGCTTGATGCAGATCTCCTGGCCGAGACTGATCTGCAAAAGTTTGAGATCGTTCAATTCATAGTTGGGCAGTTCCTTGGTATAGGTGCGAACAACCTCGACAGCTTTTTTTCCCAGCAACTTCAGTTCAGCAAAGTGGGTTTCGGCCAACTCCATTTTTTCAATGATGGCCTGAGTCTGATCCGTCATTTCTTCAAAAATCCGAACAAATGATCGCTGTTCGAAACCGGCCTCGTCGGCAAGCATCGTCCGCATGGTTTTCAAGTTGGCGTCGAACTCTGTGGAGTGAATCTCAAGCCATTCATGCCCAAAAAACAACTGCATCTCCAGGCGCTGAATCATGGCTTTGCGGTAGTTGGAAACGGGTTGTTTCTGATGCAGCGCCTTGATCTGTTCGACGGTCGTACTGTACGCCTTGCGCTGGGATTCGAGCGTAGCCAGATACTGCTGGCGCGCTTGTGCTCGTGCTGACGGAAGCGCCTTTTTGAACGCGTCGTGTTCGGCGTCAATTTGCAGCCGTTTGGCTTCCATCGTGGCGTCAAAGGCGCTGATTTCGGTGATCAGTTGTGTCGCGCTCAGTTTATTGGTGTCCTGAATCTCCTGATGGGCGCTGTCGAGTCCGCCGCCTCGCAAGCGCAATCGAAGGTCGATCACCCATTGACCGTTGGCGGTGCGGGCCAGCGTTGGTCCCTTACGCGGCGGTTGCTGGCGTGAGTCGATGATCTGGACCTCGGCATGTTCATTGAGCATGACTTCGAACCAGCGCTTGCCCACGGAGGTGAACCATTGCTTCTGACGCGGATACAAGTGTCTGTGCGTGCCCTCCGTGGCGACATCGCCGATGCCTCTGGGTTTGGCGATCTGGAAACTGTCGAGCAGCGCGGCCAGCGCGACGGGCGATCGTTTCAGTGCAGTAAAAGGGTTGACCACCATCTCATGCGTGATGGGCAGTTCGGTGCTGGAGATGTCCGCCAACTGCACCGGTTTGCTGACGGCTATGTCGGGTGTGACCGTCGGTGTGGATTCTTTCTGCGGGATCGACTCGCTGATTGGCTGGTCGCCAACCGCTGCGCGATGGGCGAGTACCATGCCCAACGCCAGAAGAATGTCGGCCAGTGCGGTCCAGGCGATCTTGCCGGACTGCTCATTGGCGACGTCGCTGATCTCTTCCAGGTCGTCCATGATCTGCCAGATCCACGCCGCTGTACCGACGCTGCGTCCCAGGAATGGCAATGCTGCATTGAACAGCATCCAGCCGCCGTGCTTGAGTGTCGCCCAACGTGCTTCTGCATCGGAGACCGACTGGCGGTCAGCCTGGGTAATGACCGCCTGCACGTTGCTGTCATGCAGCGTCGCCAGTACATCGTATTCAATCGTCGCAGTCGCCAGGGTGACAGGGCCGGACATGTCGAGGGCGGTGAAGGGGTTCACCAGCGATTGCGGGATCGTCCAGACCGAAGGCAGTCGGGCGGTGAAGACGAACTGGCTGTAGTTGAAGCGCACATCGTCCGGCAACCAGGCCAGCACCGACTCGCGCAGATGTTGCGAATGCTGGATCTCGTACAGCAGATTGGCGTGGGAGGGGAACTGCATCAGCGCCATTTCGAACAGTGGCCGGTAAAGCACGCAGGGCCCTTTATCCACTTCGCGCGGGCCGATGACGAACATGTTGTTGACGGTGTCAGCCTGTGAACGGCTGCGGTGGGCCATGAACGCCAGTGGGCGAATGACGATTTCATCGCGATCGACATGACGTTCATCGCCGGTGTTGGCCAGCGCGGCAACGACATAGCGGTAACCCTGCTCGGTGATGCCGGCCTTGCCTTGTATCTTGTGTTGCAACGCCAGCAGCGGCAGCTCGATGGGTAACTGGCTGGTGTAGAGCGCCTGCAACGCCGCCGCCTTCTCGCTGTCGTCGACCAGCAGGTTTTGCAGGTGCGCCGGGTAGGTCTTGCCGATATCGACGCTGCTCACCAGTTGTTCCAGGTAGCTCACGGTCATCCACGCAGGCAACACGCTGCCATCCTTGTAGCGCACGGTTTTATTGCCAGTTGGCTGCCCCGCGAGGTTCTGCAGGGCGAGTTCCATGAGCGACAGCGTCTGGGTCTGTGTGTTGCCCGGCAAGACGAACGTGCCCCAGACCACCAGACTGGTGATGCTGATTTCGATGTCATCGATCTTCACCTCGCCGGCCAGTGGATGATCCTTGAGTATCTGTTTTTTCAAGGCGTCACGGGTGAAGGCTTGCAGGCTGATGACTTCGCTCTGGAAGGATTTTCCCTTGTTCGTATGCTGCACCATGGTCAGGTCCAGCAGATGTCGGCTGTAACGGGTTTGATCGGCGGGGACGGCGCTGTCGAGCCAGGCTGGCAGCATCGGACGCAGACGATCGATATGGGGTTTAAGGCGCGGTGTCGGTTCTCGAGGATTGCCAACCGTCCCGGTGTGCGGGTAAAGCTCGCTGGCGTTCGTGCCCTGGAAAAAATTGATCGCACCCAGCGCCTCGGCTTCCAGGGCGATCAGCGTGCAGGCCTGATAGTCGAAGAAATTGCCTTGCGGTTCGACCAGACGCCATTTCAGTCCGGCACCGGAGGCGCCTTTCCAATAACGATCGGGCAGGGCTTCACCGAGTTTTTCCAGCGACTCGAAGTTCTCGAAACCCTTGATCACCGAGTGGGTCATGATCAGCGTGCGCTCGCCGCTGGTGCCGATCAGGACCGCGGTATCGAGCAGGGTCACGTGGTTCTGGTCATCTCCATCGCCGCGGTCCAGATCGATCAGGCAGGCGCGTGTCTTGTATTTGTCGGTGGTCAGCCGCTGGTTTTTGTCCGGATGCTTATAGACCGCCTCGACCATGGCGCGCTGGTCGGCATCCCAGTCAGTAGTCGCGTCGACCTTCCACAAGTTGTTCAGGGCCTGCGACATCTGTTGCCAGCGCGGTTGTCCCGGGTAGGTGAAATCGTCCCAGTAATTGACCTGGTGTTCCTTGTAGGCGACAAACAGCAACGGTGCCAGCTCATTGAGCAGCTTGCCGATCGCGCTGATTTTCACCGGTAGCTGGATGGCTGAGGGCAGGTCGGGCTGCAAGGTCAGATAATGTTCACCATCGAGATACGCCACGGCGGTGCCGGAGAGGCCCAGACGTACCAGTGTGTCGGTCAGCGATTCGATCAAATGACGGCCGGGGACGACTTCATCACCTTCGATGACCCAGGTCGGCCTCACGACCATAGCCAACTGCGGGTCGAGATCGAGGTCCGGATACAGTGTCTTGAGGGCCGGGCGCAGCGTTTTCGAAGCGACTTCTTGCAACGAAGGGCCGGTCACCATTTGCGTCACGATGTCGACGGCACTGGGCGAGGGGATTTCTGGCATGGGCAACTCCTGCTCTGATGGGCGCGCCGCTAAGGCGGCAGTTCCGGGCAAGGTAGAGGCGGGCAGCGGGATGCGTGCGGTACATACGTATTGCGGGCAAAAAAAGACCCGCATGGGCGGGTCTGGTTTTATGTGGGCGACTTGCTTCTGGCTACTGCTCGAATCCTTCCAGCACGTTCACTGCGTTGATGCCGATTTCTTCCACGGCGTAACCGCCCTCCATGACGAATAACGTCGGTTTGCCAAGGGCAGCGATGCGCTTGCCCATCGCCAGATAATCCGGGCTGTCGAGCTTGAACTGCGAGATCGGGTCGTCCTTGAAGGTGTCGACGCCCAGCGATACGACAACGACGTCGGCGCCGTAACGGTCGATTTCATCGCAAGCCTGATCCAGCGCCGCACTCCACACGTCCCAGCCGGAGCCGGCGGCTAGCGGATAGTTGAAGTTGAAACCTTCCCCCGCGCCTTCGCCACGCTCATCGTCGTAGCCGAGGAAGAACGGGAACTCCGCTTCCGGGTGGCCGTGGATCGAGGTGAACAGCACGTCGCTGCGCTCATAGAAAATCCACTGCGTACCGTTGCCGTGGTGGTAATCGACGTCGAGGATCGCGACTTTCCTGTGGCCCTGATCGAGAAAGGCTTGTGCGGCGATGGCGGCGTTGTTGAGGTAGCAATAACCGCCCATCAAATCGCTGGCAGCGTGGTGTCCCGGTGGCCGGCACAAGGCGAAGGCAGCGCGCGCGCCACGCTGGATTTCTGCTTGCGCAGTCAGGGCAACCTGCGCCGCGCTGTACGCCGCTTGCCAGGTGCCGGCGGTGATCGGTGCGCCGCCGTCGAAGCTGTAATAGCCGAGCTGGCCGTGCAGGCTGGTCGGTTTGATTGCACGCAGGGTGCGCGCCGGCCAGGTGTAGGGCAGCAAGTCGCCATCGGTATTGAATTCAGTCCAGCGATCCCACGCGCCTTTGAAGAAGTCGAGGTAGTCGCGGCTGTGGATCCGGGCGATAGGTTCCAGGCCGAAGTCCTTCGGCGCTTCGACCGGGCCGAGGTTCTGGTTTTTAACGCGTTGCAGGACGTGGTCGGCGCGCGACGGCATCTCGAAGCACGGCTTGAGCTGGCCATCGATGAGTTCGCAGCGGCCGTGGTGCAGGTGGTGATCGTCCGAGTAGATCGTCAGCATTTGTTGTTCTCCGCAGGGCTGATTCGGTTGCTCTCAGTGTTGCGGCGCGAGGCGAATCGGAGAACGGCAGGAAAGGCCAAAAGGGGACTGATATGGCCAAAAAAACTGACCGCAATTCGCCCCTGCTTCAGGCCCTGAACTGGCTCGGCGCCACGCCGCTCCAGCGCACGAAGGCATGGCGGAAACTGGCGGTCTCGCTGAACCCGAGCGTTTCGGCAATGCGATAGATCGGCAATTGATCCTCACACAACATCTGCTTGGCTCGCTCGAAGCGCAGTTCGTCGAGCAGTTCCTGATAGCTGCTGCCCATGTCCTTGAGATGGCGGCGCAGGGTGCGCGGCGAGCACTTCATCTGTTGTGCCAAACCCTCCAGCCCTGGCGCGGCGTTGAGTTGGGCGCTGAGCAATTGGCGGATGCGCCCCAGCCATGCCTGACGTCCAGTGAACTCAAGGTTCTGCTTGCGGCATCGCTCGGCCATCGCTTGATGGGTGATGGCATCGGCCAGCGGCAGCGGTTGATCGAGCCAGTGACGGTCGAAGGCGAAGGCGTTGTCCTTCGCAGCGAAGTGCAACGGTGCGTTGAAGTGTTCGGCATAGCTGTTGCGATAGTCTGGCGCGGCGTGCTCGAACCGCGTCGCGCGCAAGGGCAGCGGATGCCCGAGCAAGTCATCGCAAATGACTTTCAAAGACACCAGGCAGAACTCGGCATTGAACACCGCCATCGCCGGACTCTCGCGATAATCGGCGGCGACGAACCAGACGTGCTCGCCATCATCTTCCAGACTCAGTTCAAATAGTGTTCCCAACAGCGCCGGATAACGGATCGCCAGGCGTAAAGCGTCACCGAAGGTGGCACAGGTCAACAGTGCGTAACCGAGGATGCCGTAGCAGGAAACATGCATGCGCCGGCCCAATTCCAGACCGATATCGTGCTTGAGCGCGACCGCGTTGGCGCAGACCTGCATCTCCTGATTGGTGGTGATGCGCGTGTCGGCACGGCTGAGATCCGCCGCACTGATGCCGCTGCCGGCCAGCAACGCTTCGCTCGACAGGCCTTCGGCCTTGAAGGTGTTGAGGATCAGCGAGACGGCGTTGAGGGTGGTGAGGTGGGAGTGGAGCATAAGATCTTCCAGCCTGAGGATGGCTGCAATGCAGCAAGTTGCATGCCGCAGCAGCCCCTCACCCCAGCCCTCTCCCAAAGGGAGAGGGGGCCGATTGGGGGATATTGGCCAGATACGCCGACCTGAAAAAACGCTGGCGAATCCATAATCGACTGTTTTTTTCAGGTCGGCGTATAGCGCGAGACACTAAGGTCAGTCCCCTCTCACTCCGGGAGAGGGCTAGGGTGAGGGGCGATCCAGAGCCTTGCTCAGAGCAACTCACCACACAAATCCAGTTCGATCAGCCGGCGCACTTCTTGAGTTTCAAGGCCTGCCCCCAGCACCCCATGCAACTTGCCGAAAGCCGCCTCGCGAGTCATGCCACCACCGGACAACACGCCAACACCACGCAAACGACTGCCGGCCTCATACACATCCAGCTCGACGCCACCTTCATGGCATTGCGTGACCGCAACCACCACCACGCCGTTATCCCGCGCGCGGCCAAGGCTTGCCAGAAACTCAGGGTTGTCGCTCGGTCCTGTGCCGCTGCCGTAGCACTCCAGCACCAGACCTTGAATGCCGCTGTCGAGGAGGCCGTCGAGCACTTGGGCACTGATACCCGGGAATAACGGGAGCACGGCGACCTTCGCCAGTTGCTTCGGCTGGTTGTAGTTCAACGACGTTGGAATTGAAGGCGCTTTGACACCGCCGCCCTGACGCTCCAGCCGTTTGAACGGATGCCGGCCAAAACTGCGCACTTTCGCGCAACGGGTCGGCGCCAGCAGTTCGCCGTGGAAGTACAGATGCACGCCCGGCGCCAGGCCTTGGCCGAGAGCAACCAGTGCGCCGCCGAGGTTTTCCCAGGCATCGCTGTCGGTAACGCCGGCCGGCAGCATTGAACCGGTGAAGCACACGCGAGCATTCAGCCCCAGCAACTGGAAGCTCATCGCTGCGGCGCTGTAGGCCAAGGTGTCGGTGCCGTGCAGGATCAGCACGCTGTCGCAGCCTTGCACATCCACGGCATCGACCACCGCTTCACGCAGTTGCTGCCAATAGGCCGGGGTCATGTTGGCGCTGTCGATCAGCGGCGACATTTCACGGAAGCGCCACTGCGGCACAACGAGTTCAGGCTGGCTGTGCAGGTAGTCGCGCATCCGCGCTTCGAAACCGGACGCCGGGGCCAGGCCATTGGCACTGGCCTGCATACCGATGGTGCCACCGGTATAGAGCACCATGACGTGTTGGGCGGCGGGGTAGGTCGACGAACTCATGGGGATTCTCCGAAAGGATGAGGTCCTTGTGGGAGCGAGCCTCCTCGCGATGGCGGTTCATCATTCAACATTGATGTTGGTTGAAAGACCGCTATCGCGAGCAGGCTCGCGCCTACAGGTATTGCATCACAATAACTGACGGGCGCAGGGGATGCGCCCGTCATTCACCTGTCAGCGTTGCGCTGCAGGCACGCCTTGCGGCTCGGCTTCGGTCTGGCCGGCAGCGGCAGACGGGTTGTTCGGCCAGGCTTTCAGGTCCAGGTCCAGATCAGCAAATTTGCTGGAGTCGAACACTGGCTGCTTGACGCCGGCGCGGCGCTGCCCGTCGTAGTCGCGCATCACGCGCATGCCGACCTTGAACAGCATGGCCAGGGCGATCAGGTTGACGAATGCCAGGCAGGTCATGGTGATGTCGGCGAAGGCGAACACGGTCGACAGGTCCTGCATCGAACCCCATACCACCAGCGCCAGCACCAGGCCGCGGAAAACCATCAGCGCGGCGCGGTTGCGGGTGAGGAACTGCAGGCTGTTTTCGCCCAGGTAGTAGTTGTAGAGGATGCAGGTGAAGACGAACAGCGACAGCGCGACGCTGACGAACATGCGGCCCCAGTCACCGACCACAGCGGCCAGCGAGTTCTGGGTCAGGACGATGCCGTCACCTTCGAAGCCCGGGGTGTAGAAGCCCGACAGCAGGATCAGCAGCGCGGTGCAGGTGCAGATCACGAAGGTGTCGAGGAACACGCTGAAAGCCTGAACCACGCCTTGCGCGCCCGGGTGCTTCACGGCGGCCACGGCGGCGACGTTCGGCGCACTGCCCAGGCCCGCTTCGTTGGCGAACACGCCACGCTTCACGCCCATGACGATGGCGCTGCCGAGCAGGCCGCCAAAGGCCGGGTCGAGGCCGAAGGCGCTCTTGAAGATGGTTTCCAGCATGGCTGGCACGTGTTCGATCTGGGTACCGATCACGTACAGGGTCACGCCGATATAGGCGAGGGTCTTGATCGGTACCAGCAGGTCGGACACCGAGGCGATGCGCTTGATGCCACCAATGAAAGTGATCGCCAGCAGCACCGCCAAGACGATACCGGTGTGTTGTGGGTTGAATTCAAACGCGTTCTGCAGCGAGTGGGTCACGGTGTAGGACTGCAGACCAATGAAGGCGAAGCCGTAGGTGACCAGCAGCAGGACGGAGAACACCACCGCCATGCCTTTGAGCTTGAGGCCGTGCTGGATGTAGTAGGCCGGGCCACCACGGTACAGACCGTCGCCATCGGCGCGCTTGTAGACCTGGGCCAGGGTGCACTCGAAGAAGCTGCTGGACATGCCGACCAGCGCGGTGACCCACATCCAGAACACTGCACCCGGACCACCGAGGGTCACGGCGATGCCGACACCGGCGATGTTGCCTGCACCCACTCGGCCGGCAAGGCTGAGCATCAGGGCCTGGAACGAGCTGAGTTGCCCGGCGCTGCCTTTGAGGCTGTCGCGGAACACCGCGAACATGTGGAAGAAGTGGCGCAATTGAACGAAACGCGAGCGAATCGTGAAGTAGCTACCGAGCCCGACAATGAGCACGATCAGTACTTTCCCTGAGAGGAAGTCGTTAATGACTTCGAGCATGGATTTTTCCTCGCTGTTTATTGTGTAAGCAAATGCTGGATGGAAGAAATATCGTGTTACACCGGTGTGCGCACGGCACGACAGGTGAGGCGAAGGTTTCGTCCCGGATCCATTTCGCGGGTTTGTTATTAGTTCGGGTTTCGCATGGGTTATGGCCTCGTTACCGACGACCGCTCACGCGAAGAGGGGCGGCACTATACCGATCAGTGACGCGCCCGTCTGCACGGTAGTGGTGCAAGCGACGAAACGAGGGTGCTGCAAGATCAAAAGATCGCAGCCTTCGGCAGCTCCTACAGGTGTACGTCAATCAATGTAGGAGCTGCCGAAGGCTGCGATCTTGGCGGTATCAAATACACAAAACATTTAACGTCCTGCCCGCAAAGAAGTTAAAAAAAAGGGCTTGGGGACTGAATCCCCAAGCCCTCAAAAGGTGAGAGGTGTCTAGTCCCTCGACCTGGTGAGCGGTGCTACAAGTAACGTGTCGGTTCAGGCTTTGAGCGGAACCAGACGCGGAGCAATCATGTTTTCCGGGCGCAGGATGTCGGCGAGCATGGCTTCGTCGAGCAGACCTTCTTCGCGCACCAGTTCCAGCACGCCGCGGCCGCTTTCAAGAGCGAGACCGGCGATGCGGGTGGCGTTTTTGTAGCCGATGTACGGGTTCAGTGCGGTAACCAGACCGATCGAGTGCTCGACCAGTTCACGGCAGCGCGCTTCGTTGGCGGTGATGCCGACAATGCAGTGCTCGCGCAGCATGTCCATGGCGCGTTGCAGCAGGCGGATCGAGTCGAAGATCTTGAAAGCGATCAGCGGCTCCATCACGTTCAGTTGCAGTTGGCCGCCTTCGGCTGCCATGGTCAGCGCCAGGTCGTTACCGATCACCTGGAATGCAACCTGGTTAACCGCTTCCGGGATGACCGGGTTGACCTTGCCGGGCATGATCGAGCTGCCTGGCTGACGCGCTGGCAGGTTGATTTCGTTGATGCCGGTGCGTGGGCCGCTGGACAGCAGGCGCAGGTCGTTGCAGATCTTCGACAGCTTGACCGCGGTGCGCTTGAGCATGCCGGAGAACAACACGAAGGCGCCCATGTCGGAAGTCGCTTCGATCAGGTCGGCCGCTGGAACCAGCGGTTGGCCGCTGATCAGTGCCAGACGCTGTACCGCCAGCGCTTGATAACGCGGGTCGGCGTTGATGCCGGTACCGATCGCGGTGCCGCCCAGGTTCACTTCAGTCAGCAGCTCCGGGGCCAGCGTCTTCAGACGGGCCAGGTCTTCGCCCATGGTGGTGGCGAAGGCACGGAATTCCTGGCCGAGGGTCATCGGCACGGCGTCTTGCAGCTGGGTACGGCCCATTTTCAGGACGTGATCGAATTCTTTGCCCTTGGCCGCGAACGCCTGAATCAGGCTGTCGAGGCTGGCCAGCAGGGTGTCGTGACCGAGCAGCAGGCCCAGGCGGATCGCCGTTGGGTAAGCGTCGTTGGTCGACTGCGCCATGTTGACGTCGTCGTTCGGGTGCAGGTACTGGTACTCGCCTTTCTGATGGCCCATTGCTTCCAGAGCAATGTTGGCGATCACTTCGTTGGCGTTCATGTTGGTGGAAGTACCGGCGCCACCTTGAATCATGTCGACCACGAACTCTTCGTGGTAATCACCGCGGATCAATCGGGCACAGGCTTCGCTGATGGCAGCGTGCTTGGCTTCGCTCAGGTGACCCAACTCGCGGTTGGCGTCAGCAGCGGCCTGTTTGACCATTGCCAGGCCGACAACTAGTTTCGGGTAATGCGAAATCGGAACGCCGGAGAGACGGAAGTTGTTCACCGCTCGCAGGGTCTGGATGCCGTAATACGCTTGAGCCGGTACTTCGAGGGCGCCAAGCAGGTCGTTTTCTGTGCGGAAAGATGCAGCGGAGGACATGATAGAAATCATCTCGATATGGACCCGGTCTGTGCCGGAACGCTGCGAATGCTAGGCTTGTGGGAAATTTTGGGCCAATGCTGTTCAGCACTGCCCTATGCACATTCGGCATAATGCCCGTGTGACGCCGCGTGCGCGGCAGACGTGTGACCCGTTTTGGTGCGTGTCCGGGAGGACGTGATGAATCTGGAAAGCAAATGGCTCGAGGACTTCAGTGCTCTGGCCGCCACCCGCAGCTTTTCGCAGGCGGCCGAACGGCGCTTCGTGACCCAGCCAGCGTTCAGTCGGCGGATCCGCAGTCTCGAGGCTGCACTGGGGCTGACCTTGGTCAATCGCTCGCGCACGCCGGTCGAGCTGACCGCCGCCGGACAATTGTTTCTGGTGACCGCGCGCACGGTGGTCGAACAGCTCGGTGAAGTGCTGCGCCATCTGCATCATCTGGAAGGCGGGCAGGGCGAAGTGATGCAGGTCGCTGCCGCTCACTCGCTGGCGCTGGGTTTCTTTCCGCGCTGGATCGCACAACTGCGTAATGAAGGTTTGAACATCGCCACGCGATTGGTCGCGACCAACGTCGGCGACGCGGTGCATGCGTTGCGTGAAGGTGGCTGCGATCTGATGCTGGCGTTCTATGACCCGGATGCGGCGATGCAGATGGACCCGGAGATCTTCCCGTCGCTGCATTTGGGCCAGACCGAGATGTTGCCGGTGTGCGCGGCGGATGCTGATGGCAAGCCGTTGTTCGATCTGGAAGGGGACGCCAGCGTGCCGTTGCTGGCGTACAGCGCCGGGGCGTTTCTTGGTCGCTCGGTGAATGGTTTGTTGCGTCAGCGTCAGCTGCGCTTCACCACTATTTACGAAACCGCGATGGCTGACAGTCTGAAGAGCATGGCGCTGGAAGGGCTCGGGATTGCCTGGGTGCCACAGCTGAGCGTGCGCGCGGAATTGGCCCGTGGCGAACTGGTGGTCTGCGGCGGCCCGCAATGGCATGTGCCGCTGGAGATTCGCCTGTATCGCTGCGCACTGGTGCGCAAAGCCAACGTGCGCCTGCTGTGGCGCAAGCTCGAAGGCGGCGCTGCGCAAGCCTCCTGAAAAGATCGCAGCCTTCGGCAGCTCCTACATTGCAATGCATATCCCTGCAGGAGCTGCCGAAGGCTGCGATCTTTTGATCTTTTTGGCTGACCTTCAGGTCAATAAAACCGGGCATTTGCGGCAGATGACAGATGGTCGTGCGGGGGGCTGTTTATTGCTTTCTTTGCGGTATACTGCGCGGCCTTCGGCCGGCACGTCCGGCCATTTTTCGTACAATCAAGCCACGCAACCTGCGTGGCTTGTTGTTTTATGACGCGCCTGCGGGCGCTCCAGAGAGAAGAGGCGCGACGATGAGTGCACTGGTTGGCGTGATCATGGGCTCCAAGTCCGATTGGTCCACCCTTAGCCACACCGCCGATATGCTGGAAAAGCTCGGCATCCCGTACGAGGTCAAAGTGGTCTCTGCCCACCGTACCCCGGATCTGCTGTTCCAGTACGCCGAAGAGGCTGAAAGCCGCGGCATCGAGGTGATTATCGCCGGTGCCGGTGGCGCAGCGCACTTGCCAGGCATGTGTGCGGCCAAGACCCACCTGCCGGTGCTGGGCGTGCCAGTGCAGTCGGCCATGCTCTCGGGCGTCGACTCGCTGCTGTCGATCGTGCAGATGCCAGCCGGCATTCCGGTCGCCACCCTGGCCATCGGCAAGGCTGGCGCCATCAACGCCGCGCTGCTCTCGGCGAGCATCCTCGGCGCCAAGCATCCACAGTTCCACGCGGTGCTGAAAACCTTCCGTGCCGAGCAGACAGACAGCGTCCTGGACAATCCAGACCCACGTATTGCCTGAGGTTGTTGAGATGAAGATCGGTGTAATTGGTGGCGGCCAGTTGGGTCGCATGTTGGCCCTGGCGGGTACCCCGCTGGGCATGAACTTCGCTTTCCTCGACCCTGCGCCGGACGCTTGTGCGGCCGCGCTGGGCGAACACCTGCGGGCCGATTACGGCGATCAGGATCATCTGCGCCAACTCGCCGATGAAGTTGATCTGGTGACCTTCGAATTCGAAAGCGTCCCGGCCGAAACCGTGGCATTCCTTTCGCAATTCGTCCCGGTTTATCCGAGCGCCGAAGCCCTGCGCATCGCTCGCGATCGCTGGTTCGAAAAGAGCATGTTCAAGGACCTGGGCATCCCGACCCCGGCCTTCGTCGACATTCAGTCGCAAGCCGATCTGGATGCTGCTGTTGCTTCGATCGGCCTGCCGGCCGTGCTGAAAACCCGCACTCTGGGTTATGACGGCAAGGGCCAGAAAGTCCTGCGCAAGCCGGAAGACGTGGTCGGCACCTTTGCCGAGTTGGGCAGCGTGTCCTGCCTGCTGGAAGGCTTCGTGCCGTTCACCGGTGAAGTCTCGCTGATCGCCGTACGTGCTCGCGATGGTGAAACCAAGTTCTATCCGCTGGTGCACAACACCCACGACAGCGGCATCCTCAAGTTGTCCGTTGCCAGTACCGATCACCCGTTGCAGGCACTGGCCGAAGACTACTCGAGCCGCGTGCTCAAGCAACTCGACTACGTCGGCGTCATGGCGTTTGAGTTCTTTGAAGTCGACGGTGGCCTCAAGGCCAACGAAATCGCCCCGCGCGTGCACAACTCCGGGCACTGGACCACCGAAGGCGCCGAGTGCAGCCAGTTCGAAAACCACCTGCGCGCCGTTGCCGGCCTGCCGCTGGGTTCGACCGCCAAAGTCGGCGAGAGCGCGATGCTTAACTTCATCGGTGTTGTACCGCCGGTTGAGAAAGTCATCGCTATCGAAGACTGCCATCTGCATCACTATGGCAAGGCCTTCAAGGCCGGGCGCAAGGTCGGTCACGCCAACCTGCGCTGCGCCGACATGGCCACGCTGCAAGCGCAGATCGTCAAGGTCGAAGCGCTGATCGCCGAGTAACGACAGTTTCATGTGGCAGCGGCGGAACCATTCAGGGGCCGCCGTTCTCTCATGGCAGGATGCCAAAGTCTGACTAGGCTTCGCATATCTACTATTCAGAGGGAAATGCCATGGGAATTATCGGAACCATCTTTATCGGCTTGATCGTCGGCCTGCTGGCACGGTTCCTGAAACCGGGCGATGACAGTATGGGCTGGATCATGACCATCCTGCTCGGTATCGGCGGTTCGCTGGCAGCCACTTACGGCGGCCAGGCTCTGGGCATCTATCACGCAGGCGAGGGCGCAGGTTTCATCGGCGCACTGGTCGGCGCCATCGTGTTGCTGGTGATCTACGGCCTGATCAAAAAGAACTGATCCAAAGCGACAAAGCCCTCTCTGCCAAAGCGGCCGGGAGGGCTAGAATGCTCGGCGATTCACTGTTCCTTCCTTTCTATACCGAGCACCTTCATGCGCCGTCTTCTGTTGACTCTCCTTTTCCTGGGCAGCGGTTTGGCCCACGCCGGCGAACTGCCGGAAACCGACTGGCTCGAACTGATGCCCAAGTCGGACCAAAAGGCCCTCGAGGCCATGCCTGAAATCGACCACAACTCCCCGGAAGCCACCGGCACCTTCACCGAGAAGGGCGGGATGAAGCAGGCCAAAGGTCTGCCGGCAGTGATGTATTCGACCAAAACCGTAGCGTCGATGAACGACAAGCACATCCGCATCGGTGGTTATCCGGTGCCGCTGGAGTCCGACGCCAAGGGCCGCAGCACGCTGTTCTTCCTCGTGCCGTATCCGGGCGCGTGCATCCATGTGCCGCCACCGCCGCCGAATCAACTGGTGCTGGTGCGTTATCCGAAGGGTTTGAAACTGGACGATATCTACACGCCGCTGTGGGTGACCGGCACGCTGAAGGTCGAGAAGGTCAGCAATGATCTGGCTGATGCGGCGTATGCGCTGGAAGCGGACAAAGTGCGGGTGGTGCAGGAGTCTGATCTCTAAAGCAAAAGATCGCAGCCTTCGGCAGCTCCTACAGGGAAATGCATTCCAATGTAGGAGCTGCCGAAGGCTGCGATCTTTTGATCTTAAAGCGGTTTGCTGCCGACGCTAACACCCATGGTATGGCTCGCACCCGGTGCCAGCGTAACCAAATCATCCATCACATTCGCCGTCTCGATGCACAGCATGCGCTGCCAGCCATCGTTATCCATATCCGCCAATGCCGCCGCGCGATCGATCCAAGGGTTCCAGATCACCGCCGTGCGTGAACCGGTAGCCGTCAGCACAATGCGCCGCTCCCAGGCCGGATCGACAATGCTCAGCTGTGGCGGAGCATCAAGGTAGATGCGGTCGGTCTCACCGGCAAATTGCAGGTCGCCTTGCTGGCTGAGGGTCTTCCAGTCATCCAGCGTCTCGATGTAACTCAAGCCATCGACGCCGTCGACGTGCACATTGCGCACATCACTGACCGCGAAATAGGTGTGCAGCGCCTGGCTCAGGCTGACGGTGCCACTGCCACGGTTGTGGCTGGTCAGGCTGAAACTCAGTTGCTCGGACAAATGCAGGGTCAGGGTCAGATCGACCTGATGCGGCCAGCCCGGCAGGCCACCTTCGGGGTAGGGCAGCTTGAATTCTACCTTGACGCCGTCAGCCTCTGATTCGATGCCGCCCAGCTCCCAATCCATCGCCCGCACCAGACCGTGCGCGGGTGCCGGTTGCTCACCGGTGTACATGGCCTGCACGCTCTGCGGGTTGCGTTCGAACTTGCCGAACCACGGCCAGCACACCGGTACACCGGCGCGGATGCTTTTGCCTGTCTTGAACTCGGCCTTGTCGTTGAGCCAGATGATCGGCGGCTGGCCATCGATCTGATAACTGAGGATGTGCGCGCCTTGCTGGGCCACCAGCACTTCGGCCTGACCGTGGCGGATGCGCCAGCAGTTCAGTTCATCCAGTTTCACCGTTTCAACGTTGGGCGTGTTCATGGGACAGCTCTCGATCAGTAACAAGGACAACTATCGACCGTAAAACGGCCACGATGTTTAGCGCGCGCGTGGTGGAACCGAGCGAGTGCGGCCGCTGCCGTCGATGGCGACGAAGACGAATACCGCTTCGGTGACTTTACGCCACTCGCTGGACAGCGGGTCGTCGCTCCACACTTCGACCATCATCTGGATCGAGCTGCGGCCGATTTCCAGGGTCTGGGTATAGAAGGACAATTGTGCGCCGACAGCTACTGGCACAAGGAACGCCATGCGATCAATGGCCACCGTGGCGACGCGCCCGCCAGCGACACGGCTGGCCATTGCGGTGCCGGCCAAATCCATCTGCGCCACCAGCCAGCCGCCGAAAATATCGCCAAAGCCATTGGTTTCGCGTGGAAGTGCAGTGATTTGCAAGGCCAGGTCGCCTTGCGGGATCGGATCTTCTTGTTCGAGCTCTATCATGCCGGGGGTGCCTCTGACCCGTGACTCTTGTTGGTATTGCTGGTGGTAGCCGTCTTCGGGAAAAACGATTCAGCACCGAACCTACTACGTTCGTCACGTTTTCCATCAGGCGCCTAAGGAGAAACTCTGCGAAACCGGCTAATCCCGAGCAAAGGCCGGGCCAACGACGTTTTCGCACAGCAACCCCTTACAAACCGGAGCAGGTTGCGAGTATATCGGTCGGTAGACTCCGCGACGACCATCCGGTTCTCATTTCGACCGTCAATTACGCGCCTCTATGTGCTTTTTCGAACAATTTGCTATGGTGCCGAACCTGCCCAAGCCACCGCCAGCGTTGTTGTGGCGGCAGATCCGACTATAAGAGAAGCCCTTGCCATGACCACAGCGCCTTCGAGCCTCGCGCAGCCCGAGCAACCCGCACGACCGTTGACCCGCAATGACTACAAGACTCTGTCGCTGTCCGCTCTCGGCGGCGCGCTGGAATTCTACGACTTCATCATCTTCGTCTTCTTCGCCACCGTGGTCGGCAAGCTGTTCTTCCCGGCCGACATGCCCGAGTGGCTGCGCCTGATGCAGACCTTCGGCATCTTCGCCGCTGGCTACCTCGCGCGGCCGCTGGGCGGCATCGTCATGGCGCACTTCGGCGACCTGCTGGGGCGCAAGAAGATGTTCACCCTGAGCATTTTCATGATGGCCGTGCCGACCCTGATCATGGGTCTGCTGCCAACCTATGCGCAGATCGGCATGTGGGCGCCTATTCTGCTTCTATTGATGCGCGTAATTCAGGGCGCGGCGATTGGTGGCGAAGTACCGGGGGCATGGGTCTTCGTTTCCGAACACGTGCCGCAAAAACACATGGGTTACGCCTGCGGTACGCTTACCAGCGGCCTGACCGCCGGCATTTTGCTCGGCTCGCTGGTCGCCACGGCGATCAACAGCATTTATACCCCTGCCGAGGTTGCCGATTACGCCTGGCGGATCCCGTTCCTGCTCGGTGGCGTGTTCGGTCTGTTCTCGGTCTACCTGCGCCGCTGGCTGCACGAGACCCCGGTGTTCGCTGAGCTGCAACTGCGCAAAGCCTTGGCTGAAGAAGTGCCGCTGCGCGCGGTGCTGCGTGACCATCGCGGCGCGATTGCAATCTCGATGCTGCTGACCTGGTTGCTGTCGGCCGGGATCGTTGTGGTCATTCTGATGACCCCGACCGTGCTGCAAACGGTCTATCACTTCACGCCGACGGAGTCGCTGCAGTCGAACAGTCTGGCGATCGTGTTCCTGAGCATCGGCTGCATCATTTCCGGCGCACTGGCGGATCGCTTTGGTGCCGGGCGCGTGTTTGTGTTCGGTTGCCTGGGCCTGCTGATCAGCTCGTGGACCTTCTATCACAGCCTCGCCGATCACCCGAACTGGCTGTTCCCGCTGTACGCGTTGACCGGTTTTCTGGTCGGCACCATTGGTGCAGTGCCGTATGTGATGGTCAAGGCGTTCCCGCCGGTGGTGCGCTTCAGCGGTTTGTCATTCTCGTACAACGTGGCTTACGCGATCTTTGGTGGCCTGACGCCGATGGTGGTGAGTCTGCTGTTGAAAGAAAGCGCGATGGGGCCTGCCTACTATGTGGCGGTGCTGTGTGCGATGGGGATTCTGGTCGGGGCGTGGCTCTGGAAGAAGGGGCGCTGATTTCCCCTCCCGCCTGATCGTTCCCACGCTCCGCGTGGGAATGCATCCTGTGACGCTCCGCGTCACCTCTCAAATGCGGACGCAGAGCGTCCATGGCGGCGTTCCCACGCAGAGCGTGGGAACGATCTGTCGCAACATGCTGGCCTTTCATCCAATTGTCATATTTCAGCCATAGAGTGTTCACACGGCCTGCTGATACTTGGCCCCGACTTAACACACCCTATCTGCTAGGAGTAAGGCATGAAACTGAAGCGTTTGATGGCGGCAATGACTTTTGTCGCTGCTGGCGTTGCGACTGCCAACGCGGTTGCCGCTGTTGACCCTGCTATCCCGAGCTACACCAAGACCACTGGTGTGTCGGGCAACCTGTCCAGCGTCGGCTCCGATACCCTGGCCAACCTCATGACCCTCTGGGCTGAGAACTACAAAAAAGAATACCCGAACGTCAACATCCAGATTCAGGCCGCTGGCTCCGCCACTGCGCCACCTGCGCTGACTGAAGGCACCTCCAACCTGGGCCCGATGAGCCGCAAGATGAAGGACACCGAACTGGCGGCCTTCGAGCAGAAGTACGGCTACAAGCCAACCGCTATCCCGGTGGCTGTGGATGCCCTGGCGGTATTCGTGCACAAGGACAACCCGATCCAGCACCTGACCATGGAACAGGTTGATGCGATCTTCTCGTCGACCCGTCTGTGCGGCGCCAAAGCCGACGTGAAAACCTGGGGCGACCTGGGCGTGACCGGCGACCTGGCCAACAAACCAGTGCAACTGTTCGGCCGTAACTCGGTATCCGGCACCTACGGCTACTTCAAGGAAGAAGCCCTGTGCAAAGGCGACTACAAACCGAACGTCAACGAACAACCAGGTTCGGCGTCGGTTGTGCAGTCGATCAGCTCCTCGCTGAACGGCATCGGTTACTCGGGCATCGGCTACAAGACCGCCAGCGTGAAGACTGTTGCTCTGGCCAAGAAGGGCGGCACTGACTTCATCGAGGACACCGAAGAAAACGCCCTGAACGGCAAGTACCCGCTGTCGCGTTTCCTCTACGTTTACGTCAACAAAGCCCCGAACAAGCCTCTGGCTCCGCTGGAAGCTGAGTTCGTGAAACTGGTGCTGTCGAAGCAGGGCCAGGAAGTTGTGGTGAAAGACGGCTACATCCCGCTGCCAGCCAAGGTTGCTGCAAAAGCACTGGCTGACCTGGGTCTGCAGGAAGGCGGCGCTGTCGCAAAGAAGTAACAAATTGAGTCCAGGGTGAACCCCACCGGACTCAGGTAAAAGGCCGGATCTGCTCGCAGGCCGGCCTTTTCCACACCTCAAATTTTTGATCCTCTGCCAGTCCCACTGGCGGTGGATTTGCTGCGTCACTGCATTGTCATCTTTCTGTCATACAGGATCGCTAGGGTGAGCGCATGAATGATCTGGCCAATTCCCAAATGACTACTAATCCTCCCAAGCGCATTGACTTCAATACGCCTGAGCTGCAACGCAAGCGCCGCATTCGTGCGCTCAAGGATCGCTTCACCCGCTGGTACGTCCTCGTTGGCGGTCTCGCGGTGCTGGCAGCCATTACCCTGATCTTTTTCTTCCTCGCCTACGTGGTTGCGCCGCTGTTCCAGGGTGCCGACCTGACCGCGAAAGACTCGATCACCCCGGCCTGGATGCAGGACGCCGGCAAGCCGCTGATGATTTCGCTCGAAGAGCAGAATCAGGTGGCCATGCGCGTTTCCGACAAGGGCCAGGCATTGTTCTTTGATATCGACAGTGGCGCTGAACTGAAGCGCGTCGATCTGCCGGTGCCTGCCGGCGCCACCGTGACCTCCATTGGTGAAGACCAGCCGGGCCATCCGCTGGTAGCCGTGGGCCTGTCCAACGGTCAGGCGCTGGTGTTCCGTCACACCTATAAAGTCAGCTACCCCGATGGCAAGAAAACCATCACCCCGGCCATCGAATACCCGTACGGCGAGGCGCCAATCGCGTTGAACGAAGCCGGCGGTGCGCTGGAGCATGTCAGCCTGAATGCCACCGACACGACCCTGATGCTGGTCGGTTCGACCGGTTCGCAACTCAACGTTCTGTCGCTGACCAGCGAAGAAAACATGATGACTGGTGAAGTCACCAACGAGCAGAAGCGTATCGATCTGCCGCAGATGACTGAGCCGGTGAAAAACATCTTCGTCGACCCGCGCCAGCAATGGCTGTATGTGGTCAACGGTCGTGCCCAGGCCGACGTCTTCAGCCTGCGCGACAAGAGCCTCAACGGTCGCTACAAACTGCTGGAAAACGCTGACGCCGAAGTCACCGCGACCACGCAACTGGTCGGTGGCATCTCGCTGATCGTCGGCGACTCCAAGGGTGGTCTGGCCCAGTGGTTTATGGCCCGTGACACCGATGGTGAGTTGCGCCTGAAGCAGATCCGCACTTTCCAGATGGGCACCACGCCGATCGTTGAAATCACCGCCGAAGAGCGTCGCAAAGGCTTCCTCGCCCTGGATGCCAGCGGCAAGCTCGGCGTGTTCCACAGCACTGCGCACCGCACCTTGCTGGTCGATCAGGTGGTCGATGGCCAAGGCGTATTCGGCCTGTCGCCACGCGCCAACCGGGTGATCGTCGAAGCCGGCGGCAAGTTGCAACCGTTGCTGCTCGATAACCCGCACCCGGAAGTTTCCTGGAGCGCGCTGTGGAGCAAGGTCTGGTACGAGAACTACGACGAGCCTAAATACGTCTGGCAATCGACCGCGGCCAACACCGATTTCGAACCGAAACTGAGCCTCTCGCCACTGACTTTCGGCACCCTGAAAGCCGCGTTCTACGCGATGCTGCTGGCCGCGCCACTGGCCGTCGCCGCTGCGATCTACACCGCGTACTTCATGGCCCCGGGCATGCGCCGCAAGGTCAAACCGGTGATCGAGCTGATGGAAGCGATGCCGACGGTGATCCTCGGTTTCTTCGCCGGCCTGTTCCTCGCGCCATATGTCGAAGGGCATCTGCCGGGCATCTTCAGCCTGCTGATGTTGCTGCCGATCGGCATTCTGGTGGCCGGTTTCACCTTCAGCCGCCTGCCTGAATCGATCCGCCTGAGAGTCCCGGATGGCTGGGAAAGTGCGCTGTTGATCCCGGTGATTCTGTTTGTGGGCTGGCTGTCGCTGTACATGAGCCCGTTCATGGAGAACTGGTTCTTCGGCGGCGACATGCGCATGTGGATCTCCCACGACCTCGGCATCACCTACGACCAGCGCAACGCTCTGGTGGTCGGTCTGGCCATGGGCTTCGCGGTGATCCCGAACATCTACTCGATCGCTGAAGACGCCGTGTTCAGTGTGCCGCGCGGCCTGACGCTTGGCTCGCTGGCCCTCGGTGCCACGCCGTGGCAGACCATGACTCGCGTGGTGATCCTGACCGCCAGCCCGGGGATCTTCTCGGCGCTGATGATCGGCATGGGTCGCGCGGTCGGCGAAACCATGATCGTGCTGATGGCCACCGGTAACACCCCGGTCATGGAAATGAACCTGTTCGAAGGCCTGCGCACCCTGGCTGCCAACGTCGCGGTGGAAATGCCCGAGTCGGAAGTCGGCGGCAGCCACTACCGCGTGCTGTTCCTCTCGGCGCTGGTGCTGCTGTTGTTCACCTTCGTCATGAACACCCTGGCAGAACTGATTCGTCAGCGTCTGCGCAAGAAATACTCGTCGCTTTAAGCAAAGGTAGAAGTCTGTGAAACAGAACTCCCTGAAAGGATGGTTCAAGAGCGGCGCCCCGGGCGTCTGGATCAGCGGTGGCGCGGTGTCCATCGCGGTCATCATGACCATTGGCCTGCTGGCGGTGATTGCCGTGCGCGGTCTGGGTCACTTCTGGCCGGCGGACCTGGTCCACGCCAACTACGACGTACCGGGCCAGGCCAATCACCTGGTCATCGGCGAAGTGGTACAGAAAGAAGAAGTGCCCCGCGCCCGTCTGAAGAGTGCCGGTTTGCCGGTGCCCGATGAAGGCCCGGAATTCATGACCCGCGAGCTGATCAAGGTCGGCAACCGTGACCTGAACGGCAACGACTTCACCTGGATCGTCGGCGAGTGGCTGACCAACCAGACTACGCCGCCCGAGTTGATGGCGATCGAGCGTCGCGAATGGGGCAACTTCTACGGCTACCTGGTCAACGTCAAACAGGACGGCAAGGTCATCGCCGAGGGCGAGGCTGCATGGCCTGAGCTGCAGGCGCGAATCAACCGTGTGAACGGTCTCGCTGCACAGCTCAAGTCGTTGGAAAAGACGGACATCGGTGCAATCAACGCAGGTCTGGAGCGCATCCGTCTGCACGGTCGCAAACTGGAGCTGGAAGGCAAGCTCGACGCCACCGCGCAAGCAGACATGGAGTCCGAGCGCGCCGAACTGAATGCGCGTTATCAGGACATCGAAGCGCGTCTGGCTGATCTGCATGCGCAGTTCAACCGCGATGCCCTGACTGCTCGCGATGCCAACGGCAAAGAGATCGAAATCGGTCTGGGCAAAGTGGTTCACGCCTACCAGCCGAACGCGATGAGCACCTTCACCAAAGTCGGTTTCTACTTCAGCAAGATCTGGGAATTCCTCTCGGACGACCCGCGTGAAGCGAACACCGAAGGCGGGATTTTCCCGGCGATCTTCGGCACCGTGATGATGACGTTGATCATGGCGATGATCGTCACTCCGTTCGGCGTACTGGCGGCGGTGTACCTGCGTGAATATGCCAAGCAGAACACCCTGACACGGATCATCCGTATTGCGGTGAACAACCTGGCGGGTGTACCTGCGATCGTTTACGGCGTATTCGGTCTGGGCTTCTTCGTTTACGTGCTGGGTGGTTCGGTCGACCGCTTGTTCTTCCCGGAAGCTTTGCCGGCACCGACTTTTGGTACACCGGGCCTGCTCTGGGCCTCGCTGACGCTGGCGCTGCTGGCGGTGCCGGTGGTGATTGTGGCGACCGAGGAAGGTCTGGCGCGTATTCCACGTACTGTGCGTGAAGGCTCGTTGGCCCTCGGCGCGACCAAGGCTGAAACCTTGTGGAAGATTGTGATCCCGATGGCCAGCCCGGCGATGATGACCGGCATGATTCTCGCCGTGGCCCGTGCTGCTGGTGAAGTGGCGCCGCTGATGTTGGTGGGTGTGGTGAAACTGGCGCCGTCGCTGCCGGTGGACGGCAACTACCCGTACCTGCACCTGGATCAGAAGATCATGCACTTGGGCTTCCACATCTATGACGTCGGCTTCCAGAGCCCGAACGTCGAAGCGGCGCGTCCGCTGGTGTACGCCACGGCGCTGTTGCTGGTGTTGGTCATCGCCACGTTGAACCTGTCGGCGGTGTATATCCGTAACCACCTGCGCGAAAAATACAAAGCTTTGGACAGTTAACAAAAATCCTGTGGGAGCTGGCTTGCCAGCGATGCAAGCGACTCGGTCAGCCAGTAACACCGCGGTGATGCCATCGCTGGCAAGCCAGCTCCCACAAGGATCGGCGCAAGCCACAGATTTTCAGTAACCCATTGGCAAGGCCAGTGGTTCAACGAACCGAATTTGTTAGCACAGGGAGCCTCCCATGCAGCACGAAACACATAGCCACGGCATCAACATGTCTGCCCTGGGTCGCGACAAGCAGAGCCTGAATCTGGCGCAGGAAACCGTGGCCATCGAAGTACCGGGCCTGAGCCTGTACTACGGCGAGAAACAAGCACTGTTCGACGTCAGCATGAACATCCCGAAGCAGCGCGTGACCGCGTTCATCGGCCCGTCCGGTTGCGGTAAATCGACGTTGCTGCGTACCTTCAACCGCATGAACGATCTGGTTGACGGCTGCCGCGTCGAAGGCGCGATCAACCTGTACGGCAACAACATCTATCGCAAAGGCGAAGACGTTGCCGAGTTGCGTCGCCGCGTCGGCATGGTGTTCCAGAAGCCCAACCCGTTCCCGAAAACCATTTACGAAAACGTGGTCTACGGCTTGCGTATCCAGGGCATCAACAAGAAGCGCGTCCTCGACGAAGCGGTCGAGTGGGCATTGAAAGGCGCGGCACTGTGGGACGAAGTCAAAGACCGTCTGCACGAGTCAGCCCTCGGTCTGTCCGGTGGTCAGCAGCAGCGTCTGGTGATCGCCCGGACCATCGCGGTTGAGCCGGAAGTGCTGCTGCTCGACGAACCGTGCTCGGCCCTCGACCCGATCTCGACCCTGAAGGTTGAAGAGCTGATCTACGAGCTGAAGTCCAAGTTCACCATCGTCATCGTGACCCACAACATGCAGCAGGCGGCGAGGGTGTCCGACTACACGGCGTTCATGTACATGGGCAAACTGGTGGAATTCGGCGACACCGATACCCTGTTCACCAATCCGGCGAAGAAGCAGACCGAAGACTACATCACCGGTCGTTATGGCTGACAGTTGCGGGTTATTCACAGAATTGACGCTGCGGCCCACCGCACCTTACCGGACGCTCCAAGGACGCCAACATGATTAGTAAAGAAGGCCTTACCCATCACATCTCCGCGCAGTTCAACGCTGAGCTTGAGGAAGTGCGCAGCCACCTCCTGGCCATGGGCGGGCTGGTCGAGAAGCAGGTCAACGACGCGGTGACTGCACTGATCGAGGCCGACTCAGGTCTGGCTCAGCAGGTGCGCGAGATCGACGACCAGATCAACCAGATGGAACGCAACATCGACGAAGAATGCCTGCGCATTCTCGCCCGTCGTCAGCCTGCGGCGTCCGACCTGCGTTTGATCATCAGCATCTCCAAGTCGGTGATCGACTTGGAGCGCATCGGTGACGAAGCGACCAAGATCGCCCGCCGCGCGATTCAGTTGTGCGAAGAAGGCGAAGCGCCGCGCGGTTACGTCGAGGTTCGCCACATCGGCGACCAGGTGCGCAACATGGTTCGCGATGCACTGGACGCGTTCGCCCGTTTCGACGCCGATCTGGCGTTGTCGGTGGCGCAGTACGACAAGATCATCGACCGCGAATACAAGACTGCACTGCGCGAGCTGGCCACCTACATGATGGAAGACCCGCGCTCTATCTCGCGGGTCTTGAGCATCATTTGGGTACTACGTTCGCTGGAACGCATCGGCGATCACGCGCGCAACATCTCCGAACTGGTCATCTACCTGGTGCGCGGCACCGACGTGCGCCACATGGGCCTCAAGCGCATGAAGGAAGAAGTTGAAGGGACAAGCGGCGAAACCGCTAATGTTCCGGGCGATGCTGACGATAAGTAAGATTGCCTGAGAAAAGCGCCCGGCCCTTTGGCCGGGCGTTTTTGTTTGTGCTTTTCATAGGCGGATTCGATTAAAAAGCAGCACCCGCGAACGAAAAGTCCCGGCGTGACTGAAGAGTTTTGGCAATGTGCCATCAGCCAGCGTTATGCTTGCCGGGATTTTAATAGGGGTGTTGGATGAGCAAGATCAGTGTGTTGGTCGTGGACGATGCTTCGTTCATTCGTGACCTGGTGAAAAAGTGCCTGCGTAATTACTTCCCGGGGATCCGCACCGAGGATGCCGTCAACGGTAAAAAGGCTCAGGCCATGCTGGCCAGGGAAGCGTTCGATCTGGTTCTGTGCGACTGGGAAATGCCGGAAATGTCCGGTCTCGAGCTGCTGACCTGGTGCCGCGAGCAAGACAACCTCAAGACGATGCCGTTCGTCATGGTCACCAGCCGTGGCGACAAGGAAAACGTCGTGCAGGCGATTCAGGCCGGTGTTTCCGGCTACGTCAGCAAGCCGTTCACCAACGAGCAACTGCTGACCAAGGTCAAACAGGCGCTGAACAAGGTCGGCAAGCTCGACACCCTGATGAACAGCGCGCCGACCAAAATGAACTCGGCGTTCGGCAACGATTCCCTGAGCGCCTTGACCGGTGGCAAGCCTGCCGTGGTCGGCGGCGCGCCGGCAGCTGCTGCGGTCAATCCGTTCGCCAAACCGGCTGCTGCCGCGCCAGCGCCCGCCGCTGCGCCATCGCGTGGTTTGCTTAACAGCCCACCGGTCAAGGCGCCAGTCGCCGCGTCGGCTCCGGCCAGCGGTCGTGGCCAGGGCCAATTGCGCCTGCCAAGCGGCACTCAGCAATGCGTGATCAAGGCTTTGAGCATCAAGGAAGCATTGTTGGTGGTGAAGCGCACCGACACCCTGCCGCAGATCCTCGACAGCGCCGTGCTCGATCTGGAGCAGGGCGACAACGCCGAAATCGCCCGCCTCAATGGCTATCTGCACGCCGTCGTCGCGTTTGAGCCGAAACCGGACAGCGAATGGCTGCAACTGACCTTCCGCTTCGTCGACCAGGACGCGCAGAAGCTCGACTACATCTCCCGCCTGATCGCGCGCGGCACGGCGCAGAAGCACTTCGTTCCGGGCGCGTAATCGGCGTCTGTGAAAAGATCGCAGCCTTCGGCAGCTCCTACATTGGAATGCATTTTCCCTGTAGGAGCTGCCGAAGGCTGCGATCTTTTGCTTTGTGCGCTGGGCAAATTGAAACATCTGTCGACTAGCCTGGTCTGCTTCACCTGCTAGGCTCTTTTCCAGGCCTTCCTTTCGACAGACTCTTGCCCATGCTCGCGCGCCTGCTGTTTTTCTGTGGTCTCTTCATGGCCTCCACTTCGGCTGTGGCCATGACCATTTACAAATCCACCGATGCCAACGGCGTGGTCTCCTACAGCGATCGGCCGAGCAAAGGCTCGCAGGTGTTCGTCTTTCAGGACCGCATGGTCGAGCGCCTCGAGCGGCAGGTCTATCTCGACATCAAAAAACAGAAAGGTACTGACGTGGTGTTCGTGCGCAATGATCTGTATGCGCCGGTCGAGGTGGCGCTGGCGTTTACCGGGATGAGCAATGTGCGTGGCGCGCCGGCACAAACCATCCGCCGGGTGCTGCCCGCGCGCAGCAATACGCGTCTGGCCCTGCTGACGGCGATTAGCGGTGGCAAACCGTTGGTGTATACGCCGCAGTTCCATTACTCCCTCGGCGACCCCACAGGCACCGCGCAGGGCTATCGCTATCCACTGCCATGGCGTGGCGGACCGTTTCGTTTGAGCCAGGGTGCCAACGGCCAGTACAGCCACTACGGCCCGAAGAACCGCTATGCGATGGACATCGCCATGCCAGTCGGCACGCCGATCATTGCCGCGCGGGCCGGGGTGGTGGTGAAAACCGAGAATTCACAGAGCGGACGCGGCAACGATGCGTCCGGCAATTTCGTGCGGGTGTTGCACGATGACGGCACGATGGGCGTGTACCTGCACCTCAAACAAGGTTCGGTGAGCGTGCGCGAAGGGCAGCGGGTGACGGTGGGCAGTCCGCTGGCGCTGTCAGGCAACACTGGCAACAGCAGCGGCCCGCATTTGCACTTTGTGGTGCAGCGCAATACCGGGGCAGGGTTGGTGTCGATTCCGTATCAGTTCAACCAGCCGCTGGGGGCGTTGCCCAATTTTGCGTTGGGCAAGCAGTAAGCTTCTAAAAGCAAAAGATCGCAGCCTGCGGCAGCTCCTACATGGGAATGCAATCCCTGTAGGAGCTGCCGCAGGCTGCGATCTTTTAACGGGTCATGCGGCCGCCCGCACAGCCATCAATCCAGCATCAACACCTTCGCCAGCACAATCTTCGGCCCTTTCATCTTCTTGATGATGATCCGCAGGCCTTCGACTTCCAGCACTTCTTCCTCTTCCGGCACCCGTTTCAGGGTTTCGTAGACCAGCCCGGCGAGGGTTTCCGCTTCGATGTGATCGAGGTCGATGCCCAGCAGGCGTTCCACCTTGAACAGCGGCGTGTCGCCACGCACCAGCAACTTGCCCGGCTGATAGGCGAGAATCCCGCGCTCAGCCTTGCGATGTTCGTCCTGAATGTCGCCGACCAGCACCTCAAGCACGTCTTCCATGGTCAGGTAGCCGATGATGTTGCCGTCAGCCTCCTCGACCACGGCGAAGTGCGAGCCGCCCTTGCGGAACTGCTCCAGCAACTGCGACAGCGGCATATGGCGCGACACGCGCTCCAGCGGACGGGTCAGCTCAGCCAGGTTGAACGACTCGGGAATGTGGTCCAGCGCCGCCAGTTCCAGCAGCAGATCCTTGATGTGCAGCAGGCCGACGAACTCCTGGCGTTCGCTGTCGTACACCGGATAACGGCTGAACTTGTGGCGACGGAACATCGCCAGAATTTCTTTCAGCGGCGCGTTGAATTCCAGCGTGATCAGGTCTTCGCGGGAGTTGGCCCAGTCGACCACTTCCAGTTCGCCCATTTCCACCGCAGACGCCAGAACACGCATGCCCTGATCGCTCGGATCCTGACCACGGCTGGAGTGCAGGATCAGTTTCAGTTCTTCGCGGCTGTAATGGTGTTCGTGGTGCGGGCCGGGTTCGCCTTGCCCTGCGATACGCAGAATCGCGTTGGCGCTGGCGTTGAGCAGGTAGATCGCCGGGTACATCGCCCAGTAGAACAGGTACAGCGGCACGGCCGTCCACAGCGACAGCAGCTCGGGTTTGCGGATCGCCCACGACTTCGGAGCCAGTTCGCCGACCACGATGTGCAGGTACGAAATGATGAAGAACGCTGTGAAGAACGACACACCTTTGACGATTTCCGGCGACTGCACGCCGACCGCGCTCAGCAGCGGTTCGAGGATGTGTGCGAACGCCGGCTCACCGACCCAGCCGAGGCCAAGCGAGGCGAGAGTGATACCGAGCTGACAGGCCGAGAGGTACGCATCGAGCTGGCTGTGTACGGTGCGCAGGATGTGCCCGCGCCAGCCGTTCTGATCAGCGATGGCCTCGACCCGGGTCGAGCGCAGTTTGACCATGGCGAATTCGGCCGCAACGAAAAAGCCGTTGAGCAAAACCAGGATCAGAGCAAAAAGGATCATGCCGAAATCGGCGAATATCGTTGCGAGGGACAAGCCAGGGGAAGGGTCCATGATGGAGTTTTGCGGGTTCCGTTTGATTCAAGAGAGAGAAAAGTCGCGCCTGAAAGGCAGGCACAAGTCAGCCAATGTAGCGGCTGACTTGGCGATTGCCTAGTGGCGAGTGCCGGTCGGTCTTACTCGGCGGCGCTGATCGCCCGCGCCTGAGCCACCTGAGCCGGGGCGAAATGGCAGGTGAACGTGCTGCCGTGACCGGGCACGCTGCTGATCTCCATGCGTGCGCGGTGGCGCAGCAACACGTGTTTGACGATGGCCAGGCCGAGCCCGGTGCCGCCGGTGTTGGAGTTGCGGCTGGAGTCGACGCGGTAGAAACGTTCAGTCAGGCGCGGCAGGTGTTTGCTGTCGATGCCGATCCCGGAATCCTGCACGCTCAGGTGTGCGCCCTGATCGTCGCCCCACCAGCGAATGCGGATGTTGCCCTCGGCCGGGGTGTACTTGACTGCGTTGAACACCAGATTGGAAAACGCGCTGCGCAATTCCGCCTCGCTGCCCTTGAGCAACAGGCCGGCGTCGGCTTCCAGCGTTATGCGCTGGTTTTTCGATCCGGACAATTGCTGCGCATCACTCTTGATCGATTGCAGCAGGGTGTCGATCTGCACTGGCTGGTTGTCCGACGGGTAATCGGTGGCTTCCAGTTTCGCCAGCAGCAACAAATCGTTGAGCAGGGTCTGCATGCGTCCGCCCTGTTGCTGCATCTGCTGCAGGGCGCGGCTCCAGCGCGGATTCACTTCTTCGACGTTGTCGAGCAGGGTTTCCAGATAGCCGCAGATCACTGTCAGTGGTGTGCGCAACTCGTGAGAGACGTTGGCGATGAAGTCTTTGCGCATCTGTTCCAACTGATGGATGCGCGTGACGTCGCGCACCAGCATCAGGTGTTCGTTGTTGCCATAGCGGGTCAGGTACAGCTGAATGCGCACGCGATCATTGGTCGGCGAGGGGATTTCCAGCGGCTCGGCGTAGCTGTCCTGCTCGAAGTATTCCTTGAAGCGCGGATGGCGCACCAGGTTGGTCACCGGTTGGCCACTGTCTTGCGGGGTCTTGAGACCGAGCAGGGTTTCGGCAGCACGGTTCCACCATTCCAGGTTGCCGTCGCTGTCGAGCATGATCACCGCGTCTTTCAGTGCAGCGGTGGATTCCTGAACCCGGTCGATCACCGCTTGCAGGCGTCCGCGCACACGTTGGTCGCGGCGCTGCAGGTGGTAGATGCTGTCGAACACTTCACCCCACAGGCCATAGCCATCGGGCGGTGCTTCATCGGGTTGATGCTGGCGCAGCCACTCGTGCAGCCGCAGCAATTGCTTGAGCGTCCAGCCCAGATAAATCCCCAGACCCGCCGCGAGGCTCCAGCCGTAATAGCCGGTGATCAGACCGATCACCAGGCAGGCGGTGACCAGCAGCAGCATGTGGCGAATCAGGGTGCCATGCCAGTTTTGATTCACGGAGCGTCCTTAACGCAGCTTCGAGTTTCAAGCCACAAGCTTCAAGCTAAAGCGGATCGGCTTTTACTTGCCGCTTATAGCTAGAAGCTTGCAGCTGCTTTTTTATGCCTTGGTGGAAAACCGGTAGCCGGTGCCGCGCACGGTTTGTACCAGATTTTCGTAGGCGTCGCCGAGGGCCTTGCGCAGGCGGCGGATGTGCACGTCGACGGTACGCTCTTCAACATAGACGTTGCCGCCCCAGACCTGATCCAGCAACTGGCCACGGGTGTAGGCGCGTTCCTGGTGGGTCATGAAGAATTGCAGCAAACGGTATTCGGTCGGGCCCATCTCGGCCGGTTTGCCGTCGATGGTCACGCGGTGGCTGATCGGGTCGAGCAGCAAGCCACCGACTTCGATCGGCGCTTCACCGTCGGTCGGGCCGGCGCGGCGCAGCACGGCTTTCAGGCGGGCGACCAGTTCGCGCGGGGAAAACGGTTTGGTGATGTAGTCGTCGGCGCCGACTTCCAGACCCTGGATCTTGTTGTCCTCTTCGCCCTTGGCGGTGAGCATGATGATCGGGATGTCCCCGGTCAGCTCGTCACGCTTCAGACGACGGGCCAGTTCGATACCGGAGGTGCCGGGCAGCATCCAGTCGAGCAGGATCAGGTCCGGCTTGCGGTCGACGATGATGGCGTGCGCCTGCTGCGAGTTCTCTGCCTCGAGGCAGTCATAGCCGGCCATTTCCAACGCAACGGCGATCATTTCGCGAATGGGCGCTTCGTCGTCGACGATCAGAATGCTCCTGCCAACCATGCCTTAATCCTCTTGTCATTTAACTGTCTTGCGCCGCATTAGATAACGGAATTATTGCAGTCGTGTGACAGTATTTTAGTCCGGCAGCGATTGTGCAAATCCTCAACTAAGCTCTAAGTCCGAATCCTGACAACCACAAAAGAAGGTTTCCATGACTCAAATGACTGTTTCTTTCAAAGCACTGCTGATGGCTGCCGCCCTGACTCTGCCTGGATTTGCCATGGCTGCCGAGCCAGCGATGGAGAAGGACGGCATGTACACCGATCACAAGGGCATGACCCTGTATACCTTCGCCAAGGACTCGGGCGGCAAGTCGATGTGCAACGACAAATGCGCAACCAACTGGCCGCCGTTGATGGCGACCGCGGGTGACAAGTCGATGGGTGACTGGACTGTCATCAAACGCGACGACGGCTCAATGCAATGGGCCTATCAAGGCATGCCGCTCTACACCTTCGTGATGGACAAGAAGGCCGGTGACATGACCGGTGACGGCAAAATGGACGGCGCCTGGAAAGTTGCCAAGGCCAAGTAAACGCAAATCCCCTGTGGGAGCGAGCCTGCTCGCGAAAGCGGTGTGTCAGTTAACGCAATGGTTGACTGACACGACGCCTTCGCGAGCAGGCTCGCTCCCACAGTTGTGAGTTTTCAGCGCAATGCGTAATCCAGCACGATCCCGACGAAAATCGCCAACCCGGCCCAGTGGTTGTGCAAAAACGCCTTGAAACAACGCATGCGGTCGCGATCACGGGTGTACCAGAACTCCCACGCATAACAGCCCGCAGCCGCCAGCAAGCCGAGATGGAACCATACCCCCAACTCGAATTTCGACCCCGCCAGCAACAGGCAGCCCAGCGACAGTGCCTGCAAACTCAGGATGATCACCCGATCCGCCTCACCAAACAGAATCGCCGTCGACTTCACGCCAATCTTCAAGTCGTCATCGCGGTCGGTCATCGCGTAATAGGTGTCGTAACCCACCGTCCACAGCAGATTGGCAATCCACAGCAGCCACGCCGCTGCCGGCAGCTCGCCGGTCTCGGCGGTGAACGCCATCGGCATGCCCCACGAGAACGCCGCGCCCAGCACCACTTGCGGGTAATAGGTGTAGCGCTTCATGAACGGATAAGTGAACGCCAGCGCCAAACCGCCCAGCGACAACCAAATGGTCGGTGCGTTGGTGCACAGCACCAGCAGAAAACTCACACCCATCAACAGCGCAAAGAACACCAGCGCTTCTTTCGAACTGATTCTGCCCGCAGCCAATGGCCGTTGCGCGGTGCGTTTGACGTGGCCGTCGACCTTGCGATCCGCCCAGTCGTTGATCACGCAACCGCCGGCGCGGGTCAGCACCACGCCGAGGACAAAAATCACGATATTGGCCAGCGACGGCGAGCCTTTGCCGGCAATCCACAGCGCCCACAGGGTCGGCCACAACAGCAGGTAAATGCCGATCGGCTTGTCCATCCGCGTCAACTGAATGAAATCCCAGGCACGCGGGTTCAAGCGATTCAGCGACTTGAGCAGGCTCTGATACATCAGCAGTTCTCCGGATGGGCGCGGGCGGCGTTCCACAGACTCGGCAGGAAGATTTCCGCAACCAGGACGCTCAGCGCGCCACGGTCGAAGCGCGAACGCCGGCCCCACAATTCTGGCGCTTTGGCGGCTGGCGGCAGCCATTGTTCAGGGTAGTGGCAAACTTCGAGGGCGCGGCGCTGGAACGCCTGATCGCAAAACAGCAATTCGCCCAGCGAGCGGCTGCCCAGTTCGTCCATGTGCAAGCCGTCACCCTGCAAAGCGGCGCGCGATGCGACGCTACGGGCGAACACCCAAGCCTCGCCGTGACCGCGCAAATACACCTCGCGTACCCAGCCTTCGCTGCCCTCAGCCAGATCCAGCGCCGCACATTCGTCAGCGCGCAAGGTGTCCCAGCCTTCAAACAGCGGCGTGACGCTGAAGCCGTCATTGGACAACCGGGTCAGTCGGCGGGTGAGGGAGCCTTCGTCGAACAACCAGTCGAGGGTCAACGAATCGGGGAGGGGCGTCAGTCGGCTTTGGGTCAGCCAGAGCGGGGTCGGGCAGGCATTTGAATGTTGCACAATGAGTCATTATTGGCCGCAAATGAGGCGGCGAGCTTACCATGGCGAACTGCGATATTGATTGATCCGGGTCGCCGTTGCGCCGAACAGGCTTGCATCTGCCCGGCACCATCAGTACAAAACGCCCTGAGCCGGATGGCAGCGCAACACCCATCGACCGTCCGCGCCAGCACCCAGCCTGAACCCTGAGGAAGTATCTGAATGAAAAAGTGGCAATGCATCGTCTGTGGCCTGATCTACAACGAAGCCGATGGCTGGCCGGATGACGGCATTGCGCCGGGCACCCGTTGGGAAGACGTACCGGCAGACTGGCTGTGCCCGGACTGCGGCGTCGGCAAAATGGACTTCGAAATGATCGAAATCAACTAAGCAAATCAAAGGAGTAAGGCATGAGCGCACCTGTCGTCATCATTGGCACTGGCCTTGCGGGCTACAACCTGGCCCGCGAGTTTCGCAAACTCGATAGCGAAACCCCGTTGCTGTTGATTACGGCTGATGACGGCCGCTCTTACTCCAAACCGATGCTCTCCACCGGGTTCGGCAAGAACAAGGACGCCGACGGCCTGAGCATGGCTGAACCGGGCGCGATGGCCGAGCAGTTGAAGGCCGAGGTGCGCACTCATACGCGCATCAGCGGCATCGATGCCGGCCACAAACGCCTGTGGATCGGCGAAGAAGCGGTTTATTACCGCGATCTGATCCTTGCCTGGGGCGCAGAAACCGTGCGTGTGCCTATCGAAGGCGATGGCGCGGATCTGGTGTTCCCGATCAATGATCTCGAAGACTATGCACGTTTCCGTGCGGCAGCGGCCGGTAAGCGCCGCGTCTTGCTGCTGGGCGCCGGTCTGATTGGCTGCGAATTCGCCAACGACCTGATCCTCGGCGGCTACGAAGTGCAACTGGTTGCACCCTGTGAACAAGTCATGCCGATGCTGCTGCACCCGGCGGCTGCGGCAGCCGTGCAGGCCGGGCTGGAAAGCCTCGGTGCGAAATTTCATCTCGGCCCGGTACTGACCCGATTGCAGACAGTCGCCGACGGTCTCGAAGCGCATCTGTCCGACGGCCAGGTCATCCCATGCGATGTGGTGGTCTCGGCCATTGGCCTGCGTCCGCGCATCGATCTGGCGGCGGCCGCTGGCGTACAGGTCAATCGCGGCGTCGTGGTCGACCGGCACCTGAAAACCTCCCACGCCAATATCTACGCCTTGGGCGACTGCGCCGAGGTCGACGGGCTGAATCTGTTGTACGTAATGCCCCTCATGAGCTGTGCGCGAGCACTGGCACAAACCCTCGCCGGTAACCCGACCGCCGTCAGCTACGGCCCGATGCCGATCACTGTGAAAACCCCGGTGTGTCCGCTGGTCGTATCGCCACCGCCACGGGGCAGCGAAGGCGTCTGGACGGTCGAAGGGCAGGGCGCCGACATCAAAGCCCTGTGTCACAGCGCCGACGGCCAATTGCTCGGTTATGCGCTGACCGGTGCAGCCGTGATGGAAAAACTCGCCCTGAACAAACAGCTTCCGGCCCTGCTGGCGTAAATACCGGTCGTTCTGTCGGAATCACCCCGCTTTTGCCCCTACAAAGGTCGCGGGGAGACTGGCGCCGCCGGTATCCGCGTGCCATTCTCACTCCCGTCTGCCGCAGAGTAGAGCCTGCGGCGCCTTGGGCGCTGTTCCAACGAGGACAGCACGGACATAACAACAAAAAACCGTCAAAGGGGCTTCACTAATGCGTAAACCAGAACTCGCCGCTGCAATCGCTGAAAAAGCAGATCTGACCAAAGAGCAGGCCAATCGCGTACTCAACGCCGTTCTCGAAGAAATCACCGGCGCTCTGCACCGCAAGGACAGCGTGACGCTGGTCGGCTTCGGCACCTTCCTGCAACGCCACCGCGGCGCCCGCACCGGCAAAAACCCGCAAACCGGCGAACCGGTCAAAATCAAGGCCAGCAACACCGTTGCGTTCAAGCCAGGCAAATCGTTGAAAGACAGCGTTAATCCTTAATTGCGGCGAACTCCTCGAATAACGGGGAGAACCGTGTAGAAAAATGGGCACACCGATTGCGGTCGGGTGCCCATTTTTTATGCCTGCCGTTTTATTCTGGTGTGCAGCCTTAATAAAGGCCGAGTAACTGATTGCATTTGTTGGCTATCGATCAGCCTCACAGTTAAAGCATTACTCTATATATAAAAGCCATCATATTGATGGCACTTTCTGTCTTGTTGGTTGTCTCGCTGTGATTTGTTGAAACAACACCAAAGTATTTCGGAATCATCCTACATCCGATTTTTTCAAAACCCGTCATGCTCCGCGCCAATCTCGCCAGCCCCGGCTTCCGGTGATCGACGGCAGTTGGAACGATCGCTCTAAATCAAGCTTTCCCGGTAGTTTGTAAGGGTATGCGAATATAAACAGAGCATCGGGGATTCCCTGACTGAATATAGGGAAACCTCCTACAACAAACAAAGAACAGTTCGTCTTGTTGTTTAATCAGATGCTTGCTAGTGGCCATCATAGTGATTACGATGCGCCCACTTGAAAGAGCACATCTCAATTGGATGAGTCGCTTCACCGCTCTTCGATACTGTCCCGCGCCGCGGTAACTCCAATAGGCGCCTGACTGTAATCCTTAATAAAGGCCATGGATGTCCTACTCAAGCAAACTTTCCGCCCATTACCTCGAACTCGCTAAAGTCTCTGTTTCCAAAGAGAATTTCGCGGGCGAAGACGTTCGTTTTTCGAGCGAATTCGAGGCGCTGGAAAGTGAGCTGGCCAAAGCCTCGTCGATGCATGAAAGCGGGCAGATCGACTGGCTGAAAATTCGCGAAAACAGCGAAAATCTGCTGCGTACCCAATCCAAGGATCTGCGTGTCGGCGCCTGGCTGACGTGGTCGCTGTACCAGCGCGAATCTTTCCCCGGGCTGCTGGCCGGTCTCGGTCTGCTGCACCATCTGTCGGAAAACAACTGGGCCGACGTTCATCCGCTCAAAGCCCGCACCCGTGCCGCCGCCATTGGCTGGCTGGTGCCGCGTCTCGAGCAGGTCATCACCGAAAACATTGCGATCAAAGAGCAGTTGCCGATGTTCCGGCAGCTCTCCGAGCACCTGTCCGGCCTTGAAGCCGCGTGTGCCGAGCACTTGGGCGATGATTCGCCGCTGTTGCTGCCGATCTCCCGTCGCCTGAAAACCATGATCCAGCGCGCGGCCGACAACCAGCCGGCCCCCGGTGTGGTGGGCGCGGCGGTGGCGCAGGTCAAGCAGGCCGCCAGCCAGTTGCTCACCCCCGGCGCGCCGATCGACAACGAGCGCGAGGCGCACAAAGCCCTGCGTGCCCAGCAGGAAAGCGCCCGTCCATTGTGCGCCTGGTGGCTCAAGCAGAAAGCCACCGACCTGCGCGCCCTGCGCCTGAACCGCACGCTGCTGTGGATGACCATCGACGCGGTGCCTGAGCGCAACGCCGAGCAAATCACCGTGTTGCGCGGCCTGCCGCTGGAAAAGCTCAAGCTCTACCAGGACCGTTTCGATCAGGGCAAATACGCCGACCTGCTGGTGGAACTGGAGGCGAGCCTGGCGAAGGCGCCGTTCTGGTTCGATGGCCAGAGGATGGTCTGGGAATGTCTCCAGAACCTCAACGCCGAGTTGGCAATGCGCGAAGTGGAAATCCACTTCGCGCTTTTGGTTCAACGGCTGCCCGGTATTGTCGAGTTGCGTTTCCATGACGGCGCGCCGTTTGCCGATCCGTCCACCCGGGCGTGGATCGCCGCCAACGTCATGCCGCACCTGCAAAGCGCCAGCGCGCCGCGTAAGGTCGAAAGCGAAAACGTCGAAACCCAGCCGGCTTGGGAAAAGGCCCTCGAAGAAGTTCTGCCGCTGCTGCGCAAGGAAGGCCTGAAGCCTGCCGTGCAGACGCTCAAGCAAGGCTTGCAGTCGGCCCACGGCGGTCGCGAACGCTTCTTCTGGCAGTTCGCCCTCGCGCGACTGTGCTTCATGGCCAAGAAATACGAACTGGCCAAGAACCAGCTGGAAACCCTCGATCAGACATTACAGGACTCAGGCCTGCACGCCTGGGAGCCCGATCTTGCATTGGAAGTGCTGCATCTACTGCATAGCTGCTGCGAGTTGTTGCCGCAGAACCATGCCGTACGTGAACGCAAGGAAGAGATTTATCGCAGGCTGTGCCACCTCGACCTCGAAGTGGTACTCGAATAGGCCCCAGGGCCACAACCGCAAGGAGAAAAGCCATGGCCAAAGAAGGCTCGGTAGCCCCCAAGGAACGCATCAACGTCACCTTCAAACCCGCCACCGGCGGTGCTCAGGAAGAGATTGAACTGCCGCTGAAGCTGCTGGCAATCGGTGACTACACCCACCGCAAGGACGATCGCAAAATCGAAGATCGCAAGCCGATCAGCATCGACAAGATGACCTTCGACGAAGTGTTGGCCAAGCAAGAACTGGGTCTGACGCTGAGCGTGCCGAACCGTCTGCAGGAAGATGGCGAGGCCGACGAGCTGGCTGTGCAACTGCGCGTCAATTCGATGAAGGACTTCAACCCGGCCAGCCTGGTCGAGCAAGTGCCTGAGCTGAAAAAACTGATGGAACTGCGCGATGCGCTGGTGGCCCTCAAAGGCCCGCTGGGTAACGCACCTGCGTTCCGTAAAGCGATCGAAGGCGTGCTCGCCGACGACGAATCCCGCGGTCGCGTACTCGGTGAGCTGGGCCTGAACGCCGCAGCCCCGGACGCCTGAGACTCCAGCCAAGGAAGCCAACACAATGAGCACTAGCGCAGCACAAGAGAAGAGCGCCGGCAACGGCGAGTACAGCATTCTCGACAGCATCATCGCCGAAACCCGTCTGACTCCGGACGACGAAGCCTACGACATCGCCAAGCGCGGTGTGTCGGCGTTCATCGAAGAACTGCTCAAGCCGCAGAACAACGGTGAGCCGGTCAAGAAGGCCATGGTTGACCGCATGATCGCCGAGATCGATGCCAAGCTCAGCCGTCAGATGGACGAAATCCTGCACCACCCGGACTTCCAGGCGCTGGAATCGTCGTGGCGTGGTCTGCAGTTGCTGGTCGATCGCACCAACTTCCGCGAAAACATCAAGATCGAAATCCTCAACGTCTCCAAAGAAGACCTGCTGGACGATTTCGAAGATTCGCCGGAAGTCATGCAGTCGGGCCTGTACAAGCACATCTACACCGCTGAATACGGCCAGTTCGGTGGTCAGCCTGTGGGCGCGATCATCGCTAACTACTACATGTCGCCAAGTTCGCCAGACGTGAAGCTGATGCAGTACGTGGCCAGCGTTTCGTGCATGTCCCACGCGCCGTTCATCGCTGCTGCCGGCCCGAAATTCTTCGGTCTGGAAAGCTTCACTGGCCTGCCGGATCTGAAAGATCTGAAAGACCACTTCGAAGGCCCGCAATTCGCCAAATGGCAGAGCTTCCGTACTTCGGAAGACTCCCGCTATGTTGGCCTGACCGTGCCGCGTTTCCTGCTGCGTAACCCGTACGATCCGGAAGAAAACCCGGTCAAATCGTTCGTGTACAAGGAAACCGTTGCCAACAGCCACGAGCACTACCTGTGGGGCAACACTGCTTACGCGTTCGGCACCAAGCTGACCGACAGCTTCGCCAAATTCCGCTGGTGCCCGAACATCATCGGCCCGCAGAGCGGTGGCGCGGTTGAAGACCTGCCGTTGCACCATTTCGAAAGCATGGGCGAAATCGAAACCAAGATTCCTACCGAGGTTCTGGTTTCCGACCGTCGTGAATACGAACTGGCCGAGGAAGGCTTCATCTCCCTGACTATGCGTAAAGGCTCCGACAACGCGGCGTTCTTCTCCGCAAGCTCGGTGCAGAAGCCGAAGTTCTTCGGCATCAGCGCAGAAGGCAAGGCGGCAGAGCTGAACTACAAGCTCGGCACCCAACTGCCGTACATGATGATCGTCAACCGCCTGGCTCACTACTTGAAAGTGCTGCAGCGCGAGCAACTCGGTTCGTGGAAAGAGCGTACCGATCTCGAGCTGGAACTGAACAAGTGGATCCGTCAGTACGTTGCCGACCAGGAAAACCCGAGCGCCGAAGTCCGTGGCCGTCGTCCGCTGCGCGCTGCGCAAGTGATCGTCAGCGACGTTGAAGGCGAGCCGGGCTGGTACCGCGTGAGCTTGAACGTGCGTCCGCACTTCAAGTACATGGGTGCCGATTTCACCCTGTCGCTGGTTGGCAAGCTGGACAAAGAGTAAGAGCGACTCATGGACGGATACGGCAGCCTGTTCGAACGCCTCAACGGCGAAGCGCAACTACGCAAGGGCAACAGCCTTGAGGCTTGTGCCATGGCGTCAGTGGCTGCCCATCTGGCCAAAATGCTCAGCACCCGGGCCGGCAGCGTGCAAACGCTGGCCGACTACGGGTTGCCCGATCTCAATGACATGCGCCTGAGCCTGCACGACTCCCTGAGTCAGGCCCGTCTGGCCATCGAAAACTTCATCGAAGCCTACGAGCCGCGCCTGAGCAATGTGCGTGTCATTTCCCTGCCGCGTGACCACGATCAGCTTCGCCTGGCCTTCAGCATCGAAGGCCTGCTGGAAGTTGAAGGGTTCAAGCGTCAGGTCAGTTTTTCCGCGCGCCTGGATGGCAGCGGACAAGTGAAGGTCACCTAAGGAGATCCCCGATGTCTGGCAAACCAGCAGCACGCGTATCCGACCCCACCGCTTGCCCACTTCCTGGCCACGGTACAAACCCGATCGCCGCCGGTTCCGGCGACGTGTTCTTCGACGGCCTCGCGGCCGCCCGTGAAGGTGATGCCTCTGCGTGTGGTGGTGCGATGGTCGGCGGTTTGGCCACAACGGTGAAAATCAACGGCAAGTCTGCTGTCACTGTTGATTCCGTGGGCTCCCACGGCAACAAGGTTACGGCTGGGTCTTCGACGGTGATTATCGGGAATTCGCATTCGCCCGCGCCGTTTGTGCCGCCGTTGCCGGTGGAGATTCAGTGGCCGTTCACCCAGCACTATGTTGTGCAAGACACTAAGACGGGGGCGCCCGTAGTGGGGCGCGCCTATACCCTTAGAACTCAATCAGGAAAAGAAATAACCGGCGTTACTGATGCATCGGGGAAAACCGCAGTGATCGGCTCGGCCATTGCCGAAAGTGTCGAGCTGTTGTTCGATGATGAAATCTCCGTGTCAATTTCCTGAGGTATTTATGACAAATCCTTCAGCAGAACTGTTGACTCAAGCGAAAGACAAAGAAGGCAAAAAGGCATCGGCCAAAACTTTCCCGATATCATCTATTCCTGATGTCATGAATAGAATGGGATGGAAAGTTGCGGCACGTGTGATGCGCCAGTGGTTTGACGGCGAGGCTTTCGAGCTGTCTCAGCAACACAAGCAAGGTAAACTACCTGCCAGCACACTCGATAAAAAAAATCTCATCACGGATATTCCGTTTGACTGGTTGTTCACGGCATCGGATCGCGTAAAACCAAAAGTTGATCAGTTTTTAAGTGAATTGGCGGCATCGACTGAGTTTAATAGTAGCGTTGGGAAGTCCAAGGGCTTGCTTGATCAACTATCGAATGGCTTGGTCGTCATGATGACGCGGCTTAGACGCCTTGGGCTACTGGACGTTAAAGCTGGGAAACTAAAAGATGCATTTTGCGACTTCGGTGATAAGACAGCGATAGAACTAGAGGAATTGTCCCAATTCAATTTGATTCGTGTCGGTTCCACGACTCAAGAAAAAGCACTCGATGCATTGGATGACGTCTACGGTGCGTTTGGGAATTTTTTGGTAAAGGTGGCCGCCACCAGGTTCAGAACTATTGTCGATGACAATGGGTTTCAAGCGATCGAAATCATGGAGCTAGGTTTTTATGGAAGAGATACCTACGACTTTCTGAATGATGACGGTGATCAGCTGTTAGGTTATTGGGCTGATGAGGGTGTCCTGCGTCCAAACGTTTACGACTACTTTGTAGGAAAGCCTGCGGTGATCAAAAACGAAGGTGTCGATTATTGCCGGATCACCAACGACCACTTCAATGAGTTTCGCAACAAGTATAAAAAAGGCGGGGACATGATCAGTTTTACAACGGTTAAGTTGTATGAGACGTCGTTTATTGTGCATTTGGGGCCTCTTGATTTTGAAGAGTACAAATTTCGCTCGGGGTCAATGTGATCGTGAGTAAGAAATCATTGTCGTTATGGGTGCTGCTTGCATTGTTTGGGGGAGTGATAGCTGCTTGGCTCTATCTGAAAACTGAAGCTGCCGCTCTGGCGAAACTTTATTCCACGACATGGAATGAGCCAGAAACTTGTTATATCAACTCATATATTCCCCAATATTCGAAGTTGGGTACCCCGGGTGCAATCGCAAAGATCTTCACAAGCGAAGCCTTCTTCAGGGTTTACAGTAAGGATGGAAAACTTTTGAGGTCGTCGGAATGGCTACTTTGGAAGAATGAATTTACGACGGACGAGCAATCTCGATGGGTGGGTGGTCGCGCAATTTACCCGACTGTATCAGGTTATGACGGCTGGATTATTCCAGAGTGCCGATAGCGAGATCTCAGTTATGCAGGGGTACTTGGGTCGGGGATATGAAACCAGCATGAACACCTACGTCCGCGTTGCCATGTGCCTGGTTTTCCACGTCGCAGGATGTGTTGCATACACGTTCCTGAACGACGCTGTGGTCGATGCCTATAAAGCCTTCAATGGCGGCTTTACCACGCGTGGCGTGGGCATCGGTATCGCGCATTACACGTTCATTTATATTTTTTTCGGGGTGAATGTATTGGCCGCCGTTCTCCCCAGCCTGTGGGCCAAGCTCGGTTTGCTCGCGCTGATGGTTACCTGGATTTTGTTCATGATGGTGCCCCACAACCCGTTGCGTGCGCTGTTCTACACCGTGGCCCAAGGTGGCGTCACGTTGCTGGCGATTTTGCTCACGCAGGTCATTGAACTGCGTTGGCAAAACCGCTTGCTGACGCGGCGCACGTTGCCTGCCAGTCCTGTGCAGGAGGGGGTGGCATGACCCGATCCGGTCGCCTCGCACACCTTCAGCAAACGCAGATTCTGCGTGCCGATAAAGCCATGGCCGGGGTTGCGCATGAATAGCCGTCGAGTCATCGGTACGGCCGTGCATGCGTTGGCCTGCGTGATTTATATCCTCATGAACGGCTATGCCGTGGCTGCCTACAAACAGCTGGTCGGCGGGCTGACTTCGCGCGGCGTCGCCATCGGCATGGCGATGTACCTGATTTTCTACTTTTTCGTTGCTGTGAATTTGATTCTGGTCTTCATCCGGCGCCAGGCCCTCCAGTTTGGCCTGGTGATTTTCATGATGCTGGCGATTTTGTTTTACATGCTGCCGCAGTATCCCGTCCGCGGCCTGGCGTATTGCGCACTCACGGGTGGCCTGACGATTGCCGCCATTTTGCTGACCGGTGCCATCGACAAGGCCTACGCGCGCTTGCGCGGGCAGGCGCAGGTGAAATCGCCAGCGATCCACAGCCGTCGGGCAACGCCGCTTCTGCTGCTGATCACGGCGTTGATCGGCGTGTGCGTATGCACCGTTTTGCTGGCGCTGGGGATTTACGCGAATGCCACAAAGGCCAATGATTCGGCCGTGTTGTATCGCGACACTCAAGGTCACGACGACGGCGGGGTACAGCAATGCGCCTGATGACCCGTTTGAACATGTTGCTCGCCTTCGCCAAGCGCCGACTTTTTCTCGGGCTGACGGCGCTGCTATTGGCGCTGGCGATGTTTGCCACTCCGTTGGTTTCCAACGCCGTGATGTTGCTGATGGAGCGGAGCAACTTCATCCCGGCGCAGTCGTCGATCTGGACCTTTGAACCTTACGAAATCAACCAAGGTTCCTCGTCTTACTGGCTCTACGGTGAGGATCGGGTAAATTACTACTCCTTCACCTACACCCCTGAAACCGCTTACCGCCTGATCGCCAAAAACAATCAGTGTGCGGGCTTCGACAAGCGCGACGTGCGCACATGGTGCACACCATGATCGCGTGGCTGCGGGTATGGAAATGGCTCAATCATCTGCTGAGCCTGATCGGTGCGTTGGCCGTCATCGCCGCCGTGATGTTCTGGGTCGGGTCGAGTCGTGATAATGCGAAGCCGGTATTGCCCGCGTACCCCGATGCGGTATGGCGCGGTGCGGAGGACGGTGGCTACTTCATCGAGATCACCCGCTCGACACCGCCGGACTATTTCGTCCAGGTGCGTGCAGAGGGCGGCAATCTGGTCACCGAAGGCTGGACGCGCTTCGCTACCCCTGACGGCAAGCCGTTGACGATGAATCGTGTCGGCGGTGCGGACAGCGAATACCTCTTCATCGATTCGTACGTGCCGATTACCCCGAGCAAAGGAGGGCTCGTCCAATGAAGTTTCTCGCTTGCATGATGTCGCTGGCGGCCCTGGCCGGCCTGTTGTTGACGGGCTGCACGACGCAGCTGGTTTATATGAACGACATTTATCTGGTCAACAGCTGCGGCGTACCGCTGCAAGTGCAATCACAGAATTCGACCAACTGGCTGCCGCCGATCGAGCCGCAAATGGTTGCACCGGGCGAGCGCGTCAGCGTGGCCAGCTACCGGTCGTACGGTGAAGACGGCGATGGGCAAGTCAGCTCCCGCTATTCGCTCAGCATCAAAGGGCCTGAGCGCACGCGTCTGGTCACTGCCGATGAAATGCGCCAGGCCTTGCACTCCGTCAAACGTGAGAGCGATGGCTTGCAGCGCAGCTGGACCCTCAAGGACGGAGTGTTTTGCCCATGATTGCTGTGTCTGACGAGATGCGCATGTACCTGGCCTTCATCGCCGACAGCGATCTGTTCGGCGGCATCGCGATCTTGAGTTTTCTGCTGATTGTCACGGCGATCAGCAAGCGCCTGCGTCAGTCATGGCTGCATCGGGCGTTGATGTTCATGGTCCTGATTTCGCTGGTTGCCATCGAAATTAGCGGCGGTTACTACGCCTCGTTGCCTCCAGCATGACGGCGCCACAGAACGTGCTCAGTCGCGCGCAATTGGGTTTTTTCATGGGGGCCTTGTGGTGGCCAACGTTGGCAGTGCTGGCGATTTCTTCCTATGACCTGTGGACTGGCGCTTATTCGACGCACGACTCAGCCCTGACCTATTGGCAGTACCCTTTGTGGTGGGGCATTCCCGGGCTGTTGGGGTTTTCGCTGTGGATGTCGCGTGGCGCCAAGCGTCGAACCGAGCAACAAGCAGTGCGGATGGTTTGGATGGCACCTTTGAAATTCGTGCTTTTTTACGGCGTGCCATGGGTGATTTATGGCCTGTGCAGTCTGATCGCCGGGCCGTTTTCGGATGCTTACATGTCCTTCGCCTGGATCATGCTTATACCGTACGTGCTAATCGCCGGTTATTTCTGCGCCGGCGTAACGGTCGCGCTCTACAGGATATTTTTTTGATGAGTTCCACTACCAGGCAGGTAACCCGTGTCCTTTAACCACTACTACCAAAGCGAACTCACCGCACTGCGCCAACTCGGTCGCCGTTTCGCCGAGCGTAGTCCGGCGTTGGCGCCGTATCTGGGCCAGGCCGGGCGGGATCCGGACGTGGAGCGGTTGCTCGAAGGCTTTGCGTTTCTGACTGGGCGTCTGCGCCAGAAGCTCGATGACGAGCTGCCGGAACTCAGCCATTCGTTGATGCAATTGCTGTGGCCGAACTACATGCGCCCGCTGCCGGCGTTCAGTATTTTGCAGTTCGACCCGCTCAAGCGATCCGGGCCGGCGTTGCGCGTCGAGCGTGATACGCCGATTGAAAGCAAACCGATCGAAGACGTGCGCTGCCGCTTCCGCACCTGCTACCCGACCGACGTGTTGCCACTGGATCTGGCCGCGCTGAACTACTCGGTGAAGGGCGACGGTTCGCTGCTCAGCCTGCGTCTGGAAATGAGCGCTGACGGCCACCTCGGTGAGCTGGAACTGAGCAAACTGCGTCTGCACTTTGCCGGTGAGCGCTATATCAGCCAGATGCTCTACCTGAGCCTGCTGCGCAACCTCGAAGGCATCGAACTGATCCCGCTCGACGGTGCCGGCAAACCCATCGACGGCGTCAGCGGCAAGCCGATGGCGTTCAAGATTCCCGGTGATCGGGTCAAACCGGTGGGCTTTGCCGAAGAAGAAGCGTTGATCCCGTATCCGCTGAACACTTTCCGTGGCTATCGCTACCTGCAGGAATACTTCGCCTTCCAGGACAAATTCCTGTTCGTCGACGTCAACGGTCTGGACATCATCAACGCGCTGCCGGAAGACACCCTCAAGCAGATGCGCGGCCTCGAATTGCGCTTCGATATTCGCAAGAGCGGCATCATGCGCATGCGGCCGACCCTGGATAACGTGAAGCTGTTCTGCACGCCGATTGCCAACCTGTTCGCCCACGACGCGCTGCCGATCCGCCTCGACGGCAAGCAGGACGAATACCTGCTGCTGCCAGCGGAATACGATCTGGAAAACTGCGGTGTGTTTTCGGTCGAAACCGTCACCGGCTGGAAGCCCGGCGGCCTCGGTTATCAGGAATACGTGCCGTTCGAATCCTTCGAGCACGACCCGAGTTTCGACGTGCCCAACAGCCGTCCGCATTACAGCATCCGCCAGCGCTCGTCCTTGCTGCACGACGGCCTCGACACTTACCTGAGCTTCGGCATCCGCCATACCGAAGCCCATGAAACCCTGTCGATCGAGCTGATCTGCACCAACCAGAACCTGCCGCGCAAGCTCAAGCTCGGCGACATCTGCATGGCCTGCGAAGAGACGCCGGAGTTCCTCAGTTTCCGCAACATCACCCCGGCGACTTCCAGTTTCGCGCCACCGCTGAACCGTGACTTCCTGTGGAAGCTCATCAGCAACATGTCGCTTAACTATCTGTCGCTGGCCGACGTCAATGCGTTGAAGGTGATTCTCGAAACCTACGACCTGCCGCGCTACTACGACCAGCACGCGGAGAAGGTCAGCAAACGCCTGCTCGGCGGCCTCAAGCACATCAAGCATCACCACGTTGACCGCTTGCACCGTGGGCTGCCGGTGCGTGGTTTGCGCACCGAGCTGACCATCGACCCGGAAGGGTACATCGGCGAAGGCGACCTGTTCGTTTTCGCTTCGGTTCTTAACGAGTTTTTCGCGCTTTACGCCAGTCTCAATTCATTCCATGAACTGCGCGTAAAAAGCACACAGGGAGAGGTGTACCAATGGACACCACGTATGGGCCTGCAGCCCCTGCTTTAAGCGGGCTGACCAAGGTAATACGCGAGTACTCGCTGTTTCAGGCCGTGCTGCTGGTGATCGACCGGCTGCGCGAGGCACACCCGTACCTGAGCGAAGACGATCTGTACGACCACGTGGAGTTTCAGGCCAACCCGAGCCTGGGCTTTCCGCGCAGCGACGTTGATCGCGTGGAGTTTTTCGAAGAACACGGGCAGATGCGCGCGCGCATGCGTTTCAACCTGATCGGCCTGGTCGGCTCGGGTTCGCCTTTGCCGGCGTTCTACGGCGAACAAGCCTTGGGCGACAGCGAGGACGGCAACCCGACACGCAACTTCCTCGACCTGTTCCACCATCGCCTGCAACGGCTGATGCTGCCGATCTGGCGCAAGTATCGCTACCGCGCAAGCTTCCAGAGTGGCGCGATTGACCCGTTCTCCTCGCAGCTGTTCGCCCTGATCGGTCTGGGTGGCGAAGAGATCCGCAAGGCCAAGGAACTCAACTGGAAACGTCTGCTGCCGTACCTCGGTCTGCTCAGCTTGCGGGCGCACTCGGCGGCGTTGATCGAAGCCGTGCTGCGTTACTACTTCAAGCACGAAGACCTGGTCATCGAGCAGTGCATCGAGCGCCGCGTAGAAATTCTCGAAGAGCAGCGCAATCGTTTGGGCCGCGCCAACAGCCTGCTCGGTGAAGACCTGGTGCTCGGCGAGCATGTGCGCGACCGCAGCGGCAAATTCCGCATTCACATCACCGAGCTCGACTGGCAGCGATTCCATGAATTCCTGCCGATCGGTTTCGGTTACCAGCCGCTCTGCGCGCTGGTGCGGTTCACCCTGCGTGACCCGCTCGATTACGACATCCGCCTGGTCTTGCGCCAGGAAGAAATCCGCGAACTGCGCATCGGTGAGCAGAACGCCTGTCGCCTCGGTTGGACCAGTTGGCTGGGCCGCGAGAAAGCGGACGGCGTGGTGACCCTGGGCAGCAAAATTCATTAAGGACGTGAGCCATGATCAACGTAGACCTGCAACAACTCATCCAGGCGCTGGACGCCGAAACCCGTCGTGATCTGGAACGTTCTGCCGAGCGTTGCGTGGCCCGTGGTGGCAGCAAGATCCTCGTCGAAGATTTGATGCTCGGCCTGCTCGAGCGTCCGAACGGTTTGCTGTCGCGCGCACTGCAGGATGCCGACGTCGACGCCGGTGAGCTCAGCGCCGCGCTGCAATCGCGCGTCGAACACAGCGCTTCGCGTAATCCGGTGTTCGCCCCGGAACTGGTGCAGTGGCTGCAAGACGCGCTGCTGGTGGCCAACCTCGAACTGGGCCAGACCCAAGTTGAAGATGCGGCACTGATTCTCGCCCTGCTGCGCAATCCGATGCGCTATGCCGGCAGCCGTTATCAGCCGCTGCTCGCCAAGCTGAACATCGACCGCCTGAAGGAATTTGCCCTGTCGCAACAGGAGCAACCGGCGGCCAACGGCAAACCAGTGGCACAGGGCGAATCGCTGTTGCAGCGTTTCACCCACAACCTGACCCAACAGGCCCGCGACGGCAAACTCGATCCGGTGCTGTGCCGTGACGGCGCGATCCGGCAGATGGTCGACATCCTCGCCCGTCGCCGCAAAAACAATCCGATCGTTGTCGGTGAAGCCGGTGTTGGCAAGACCGCCATCGTCGAAGGCCTGGCTTCGCGCATCGCCGCCGGTGAAGTGCCGCAAGTGCTCAAAGGCGTTGAGCTGCTGTCGCTGGACATGGGCTTGCTGCAGGCTGGCGCCAGCGTCAAAGGTGAGTTCGAACGTCGCCTCAAAGGCGTGATCGACGAAGTCAAAGCCTCGCCAAAGCCGATCATTCTGTTCATCGACGAAGCTCACACCCTGATCGGCGCGGGCGGCAACGCGGGCGGTTCCGACGCGGCCAACCTGCTGAAGCCAGCGCTGGCCCGTGGCGAACTGCGCACCATCGCTGCGACCACGTGGGCCGAGTACAAGAAATACTTCGAGAAAGACCCGGCGCTGGCCCGTCGTTTCCAACCGGTGCAACTGCACGAACCGACCGTCAGTGAAGCGGTGACCATCCTCCGTGGTCTGGCCCAGGTTTACGAGAAGAGCCACGGCATCTATCTGCGTGATGACGCGGTGGTCTCGGCGGCGGAATTGTCCGCACGTTATCTGGCCGGTCGGCAACTGCCGGACAAAGCCGTCGATGTGCTCGACACCGCTTGCGCCCGCGTACGCATCAGCCTCGCCGCCGCCCCGGAAAGTCTTGAGCGCCTGCGTGGCGAACTGGCTGAAGGTGGCCGTCAGCGCCAAGCCCTGCGCCGCGATGCCGAAGCCGGTCTGCTGATCGACCACGAAGCGCTGGAGGCACTGGAAGCACGTCTCGACGAAGCCGAAGACGAAATGGTCGCGCTGGAAACCCTGTGGACTGAACAGAAACAACTGGCCGAGCGCCTGCTGGAACTGCGTCAGCAACTGGCCAAGGCTCGTGAAGCGGCAGCCGTTGAGCCAGTGGTGACCGTTGAAGAAGACGCCGAAGGCACTGTTATCGAAACCGTTGCCGCCGAAGTCGAAGAAGGCCAAAGCGTCGAAGCGCTGGAAGCCCAGCTCAACGAAACCCACAGCGCCCTGACCGCCGCCCAAGTCAAAGAGCGTCTGGTCAGTTTCGAAGTGTGCCCGCGTCTGGTTGCCGAAGTGATCAGCGCCTGGACCGGCGTGCCATTGGCGCAACTGGCCCGCGAACACAACGCCAAAGTCGCCAGCTTTGCCACCGACCTGCGCACGCGCATCCGTGGTCAGGAACAAGCCGTGCACGCACTGGATCGCTCGATGCGCGCCACCGCTGCCGGTCTGAACAAGCCTGACGCGCCGGTCGGTGTGTTCCTGCTGGTCGGCCCGAGCGGCGTTGGTAAAACCGAAACCGCGCTGGCCCTGGCTGACTTGCTGTACGGCGGTGATCGTTTCATCACCACCATCAACATGTCCGAGTTCCAGGAGAAGCACACCGTCTCCCGTCTGATCGGCGCACCACCAGGCTACGTCGGTTACGGCGAGGGCGGCATGCTCACCGAAGCCGTACGCCAGAAACCGTACTCGGTGGTGTTGCTCGATGAAGTCGAAAAGGCTGACCCGGACGTGCTCAACCTGTTCTACCAAATCTTCGACAAAGGCGTGGCCAACGACGGCGAGGGTCGTGAGATTGACTTCCGCAATACGTTGATCCTGATGACCTCGAACCTCGGTAGCGACAAGATCAGCGACCTCTGCGAAAACGGCGCACGCCCGACCGCTGAAGTCCTCGAAGAAACCATTCGCCCGGTGCTGAGCAAACACTTCAAACCGGCGCTGCTGGCGCGGATGAAAGTGGTGCCGTACTACCCGGTCGGCGGCCCGGTGCTGCGCGAGCTGATCGAGATCAAACTCGGTCGTCTCGGCGAGCGCCTCAATCGTCGTCAACTGGACTTCAGCTGGTGCCAGAACCTCGTCGATCACCTGTCCGAGCGTTGCACGCAAAGCGACAGCGGCGCGCGCCTGATCGACCATCTGCTCGATCAGCACGTGCTGCCGCTGGTGGCGGATCGTCTGCTCGACGCCATGGCCACCGGTGAAAGCCTCAAGCGCGTGCACGCCACGATCGACGGCGATGCCAGCGTGACCTGCGAGTTCGCCTGAGGTGGGTGTGATGTTCACTCAGGTGCCGCAGCCACTGGTCTATGCCGAAGCGTTGCTGGCGCAGTTCGCCAGTCTGTCGCGGGCGGCGGACGGTGCTGCGTTGCTGGGTGACTTCGTGCGCGGTCTGGCCGAGCTGAGCGGGTGCGAATTGACGCAGCTGTATCTGCTCGACGCTACCCACACGTGCCTGGGGATGAACGCCGAATGCCTCGACGGCGCCCTGCAACCGCGTGAAGCGGCGAGCCTGCCGGCGGATTACAACGGTGAGCAACTGCTGCAATTCGCCCTGTGCCAGAACCGCGTGGTGTGCCTCGACGACTTGAGCGGCAGCCTGCACGAAACCAGTTTTCTGCCGGCGGCGACCTCGCCGTGGCAGTCGCTGTTGTGCGTGCCACTGGTCAATCAGCACAAGGCGGTCGAAGGCTTGCTGCTGTGCGCCAGCCGTCGTCGTACCCACCTGCAAGGCTTCGCTGATTCCCTCGGCCAACTTGGCTCGTTCGTGCTTGGCCAGTTGCATTTGTTGCAACGCTTGCGTCAGCCGTTGGCAGAGTCGGCATCGGTTGTGCGCAGCGTGCCGAGCATCAGTGGCTACGGGCTGATCGGCAAAAGCGCGGCGATGCGCCAGACTCATTCGCTGATCAGCAAAGTCCTGCACAGCCCGTACACCGTGTTGTTGCGTGGCGAAACCGGCACCGGCAAGGAAGTCGTGGCGCGGGCGATTCACGATTGCGGCCCGCGTCGGTCTCAGGCATTCATCGTGCAGAACTGCGCGGCGGTTCCGGAAAATCTTCTGGAAAGCGAGCTGTTCGGCTATCGCAAAGGCGCCTTCACCGGTGCCGACCGCGACCGCGCCGGCCTGTTCGATGCGGCCAATGGCGGCACGCTGTTGCTCGACGAAATCGGCGATATGCCGCTGTCGTTGCAGGCGAAGATTTTGCGTGTGTTGCAGGAAGGCGAGATTCGTCCGCTGGGTTCCAACGACACCCACAAAATTGACGTGCGCATCATCGCCGCGACGCACCGCGATCTGTCGACGCTGGTCAGCGAGGGCAAATTCCGCGAGGACTTGTACTACCGCCTCGCGCAGTTCCCGATCGAGCTGCCGGCGCTGCGTCAGCGCGAAGGCGACATCCTCGAACTGGCCCAGCACTTCGCCGAGAAGACCTGTACGTATTTGCAGCGCGATCCGGTGCGCTGGTCGGGTGCCGCGCTGGAACACCTGTCCGGCTACAACTTCCCCGGCAACGTGCGTGAACTCAAGGCCTTGGTCGAGCGTGCGGTGCTGTTGTGCGAAGGCGGCGAGTTGCTGGCCGAGCACTTCTCCCTGCGCATGGAGCCGATGCCGGAAGACAACAGCCACCTGAATTTGCGCGAACGTCTGGAGCAGGTCGAACGCACTTTATTGCTCGATTGTCTGCGCAAGAACGACGGCAACCAGACCCTCGCCGCCCGCGAACTGGGCCTGCCGCGACGCACGCTGCTGTATCGGCTCGGCCGTTTGAACATCAATCTGGGAGATTTCGATGGGTAGGCAAAACGTCATCGAAATCCTCGCAAAAACCAATTTCAGCGCCGCCCGCAAGGGTCGGCGCTTTGTGCTTTGTCTACACCTGGAGACCCTCTGATGTCTGTTCGTCACTGGCAAGCTGTCCTGCTGACCCTCGTCGTTCTATGCGGCCTTGGCGGCTGTAGCGGTAATTACAAATTCAACGACAACGACTATCGCCCGTTGGGTGATCCGCAAGCGGTCAATCGCGGCAAGTGACCGCAAGGAGCATCAAACATGGAATTGGTTTTCGAAATGCTGAACACCAAGCAGTTCGTGCCCACCGAGTTGTGCCAGAAGACCTTTAAACAGGCCGGCGGCGTGATCGGGCGGGGCGAGGACTGCGACTGGATCATCCCTGACCGCAAGCGTCACCTGTCCAATCACCACGCGATTGTCAGCTACCGCGAAGGCACGTTCTTCCTGACTGATACCAGCAGCAACGGTGTCCAGGACGGCGAGAGCGGTGCGCGTCTGCACAAAGGCGAACCGGTACGCATCGAGCACGGCAGCACCTACGTGCTGGGCGACTTCGAAATTCGCGCGCGCCTGGTCCGTGACCCGGCGACCTTCGACGGTGAAGTCGGTCGTCCACGCGCCGCTGGCAGCATCATTCCCGACGACGCGTTCCTCGATCTCGACCCGCTCAATGCCCTCGAACAGCAAGAGCGTGTGTACTCGGAAATCGACGAACTGCTGGCGCCGAACACCAAGCCTGAGGATTCCCGTCAGCGTGCCGACTACGCGCGCATCGACATGGAAAGCCTGATGGTGCCGGAGCTGATTGCAGCCCCCGTCGAACCTGAGCCCGCTCCGGCGCCGAAAGCCGTTGAGCGTCAAAGCGAAGGTTTCTGGGAGCACTTCGGTGCGGCGCTGGGTGTCGACGTCAAAGGCCTCAGCCACGACGAACGCGAAGCCCTGGCGGTGAACGCTGCGCGTTTGCTGCGCCAAAGCATCGGCGGTCTGCAGCAGAGCCTGCGTACCCGCTCGGAGCTGAAAAACGAACTGCGTCTGGCCCAGACCACCGTGCAAGGCACCAACAAGAACCCGCTGAAATTCGCTGTCGATCCGAGCGAAGCCCTGCAGATTCTGTTGCAGCCAAGCAAGCCCGGTCATCTGCCGGCCGAGCAAGCCATCTCCCGCGCGTTCCGCGATCTACAGGCGCATCAAGTGGCCTTGCTGACCGCCAGCCGCGCCGCCGTACGCGGCACGCTGGAGCACTTCTCGCCGGAGCAGCTGACCCTGCGTTTCGAGCGTGACAGCAAGCCGTTGATCGCCACCTCGGGCGGGCGCTGGAGAGCGTTCGGCCGTTATCACCAGGCGCTGCGTCAGGACGATGACTGGAGCGAGCGTCTGCTGGCCCGCGACTTCGCCCAGGCTTACGAAGAACAGATCCGCCTGATCTCCACCCTCCACACCGACCACCAAGGATGATGCGCATGTCTCGCCGCTCGACCACTTTTTTCAAGACGCTGACTGCGCTCACCGTGCTGGTGCTGCTCGCCGGTTGCTCGTCGCTGTCGCCGTACTCGAAAGTGACCAAGATCAACCTCAAGCTGACCGGCAGCGATCAGCTCAACCCGGACCTCAACGGTCGGCCGTCGCCGATCGTCGTGCGCTTGTTCGAACTCAAGCACCCGGTGACCTTCGAGAACGCTGATTTCTTCAGCCTCTACGAACGCGCCAAGGAATCCCTCAACCCGGATCTGGTGGCCAGCGAAGAACTCGAGCTGCGCCCGGGTGAAACCGTGGAGATGAAGCTCAAGGTGGAAGAGGGCAGCCTTTATGTGGGCGTTCTCGCCGCTTACCGCGACTTGCCGGACACCCAATGGCGCCACACCATTCAGATCACTCCGCTGGAAGTTACCGAAGTCGATTTGACTCTGGATCAGACCGGCATCCGCAACACCAATCAAGTGCTCGCCAAGGCGGATGACTGATCATGAATACCCATAAAGTCATTTGGCAGGAAGGCATGCTGCTGCGTCCGCAGCACTTCCAGCACAACGATCGTTATTACGATCACCAGATGAAAACTCGCACCCAATTGCTCGGTGGCTACACCTGGGGTTTCCTCAATCTGGAGATCGACTTGCAGTTCCTCAACATGGGCAAACTGGTGATCAGTGAAGCCTCGGGGATTCTGCCGGACGGCAGCCTGTTCGAACTCGGTGGCAACACTGAGCCGCTGGCGCTGGACGTGCCGCCGAACACTGGTAACACGCCGATCTACCTGGCGCTGCCGCTGGTCACCGGTAACCACATCGAGTCGCGCCGTCCGGAGCAATCCGACGTGCTTGCGCGTTACACCGCGTACGACGCCGAAGTGGCCGACTCCAACGCCGGCGACGATTCCGCCAGCCAGGTGAGCTGCGGTCGCCCGGACTTCAAACTGTTGCTCGGCGAGCAGCAGAGCGATCAGGCCTACGTCAAGCTGAAGATCTGCGACGTGCTCGATACCACGCCCGACGGCGTGATCAGCCTCGATCCGGACTTCGTGCCGACCTACATTCAGGCCCACGCCTCCAGCTACTTGCTGTCGTGCCTGAAAGAAGTCATCAGTATGCTCAACCACCGTGGCGACACGATTGCCGAGCGGATTCGCTCCAACGGCAAGGTCGGCGGTGCTGAGGTCGGTGACTTCATGATGCTGCAACTGATCAACCGCACCGAATTGCTGCTGCGCCACTACCTCGGCCTGGAGCAGGTACACCCGGAAGAGTTGTACCGCACGCTGCTGACCATGCTCGGCGATCTGGCGACCTTCTCCGGTGAGAGCAAACGTCCGCGTCTGGACAGCCGCTACTCCCACGCCGATCAGGGCGGGAGCTTCCGCAAACTGATGGAAGCGATTCGTCAGGTGCTGTCGATGGTGCTCGAACAGCACGCCATCGAACTGATCCTGCAAGCGCGTCAGTACGGCATCATCGTCTCGCCGTTGCACGACCACAAACTGCTCGGCTCGGCCTCGTTCGTGCTGGCAGCCAGTGCCAACTGCGACTCCGAAGAACTGCGCCATCGCTTGCCGGCGCACCTCAAGGTCGGCCCGGTGGAGCGTATCCGCCAACTGGTCAACCTGCACTTGCCGGGGATCAAGGTCAAACCGTTGCCGGTGGCCCCACGGCAGATCGCGTTCCACTCGAACAAAACCTATTTCATCCTCGAACTCAGTTCCGAAGACCTGGCACAACTCGAGCGCTCCGGCGGTTTCGCGTTCCATGTGTCCGGCGAATTCGCCGAGCTTGAACTGAAATTCTGGGCCATCAGGAACTGACCGACATGATCAAGGAAACGGATTACAACCAGGACGACAAAACCGTCCTGCTCGATCGTCAGGGCCACGGACCGGCATCGAGTCCGCTGACCGACTTCGCCGCGCCGCCGCGTTTCGAGCAACTGGAAGAACGCATGATCTACGCCGCGCGCCTGCGCCCGGCGGAAGCGTTCAACATCAGCCTCAATTCGCTGGTCGCCGCCTCGTCCGAGCTGCTCTCGGAAGTGGTGCGTCTCAAGCACAGCGAAACCCGCGAAGACTTGTACGCACTCAACGAGCGTCTGACTGCCGGGCTCAAACTGTTTGAAGTACGCGCCCTGCACAACGGCGCCGAAAGCAGCCAGGTGATGGCCGCGCGTTACGTGCTCTGCACCGTGGTCGACGAAGCTGTCGTGACCACGCCGTGGGGCAACGAAAGCGAATGGTCACAGATGAGCCTGCTGAGCAGCTTCCACAACGAGACCTTTGGTGGCGAGAAGTTCTTCCAGTTGCTCGATCGACTGTCGAAGAACCCGGTCAAGCATCTGCCGATGCTCGAGCTGATGTACCTGTGTCTGTCCCTCGGTTTCGAGGGCAAGTACCGCGTACAGGCACGCGGCATGCTCGAGCTTGAAGGCATCCGTGACGCCTTGTACCGGCAGATCCGTCAGTTGCGTGGCGACGTGCCGCGCGAGTTGTCGCCACACTGGGAAGGCTTGAACGATCAGCGTCGCAACCTGGTGCGCATCGTGCCGGCGTGGATGGTGGTGTTGTTCACTTTCGTCTGTCTGGTGGTGATGTATTCGGGCTTCGCCTGGGTCTTGGGCGAGCAGCGCGACACCGTTCTGCAACCTTATCAGCCGCTTGATCCGGCCGCGGTGCAACCGCAGTCGCAGCCGTAAACAGGGACGTGTGATGAAAAAGTTTTTCAAGAAAGTCGGCGCCTTCCTGCGCCAGACCTGGGTCTGGACCTTGCTGCTGGTGCTGTTCGTGGCGCTGCTGGTGTGGTTCGTCGGCCCGTTGTTGGCGGTTGATGATTACAAGTTCTGGGAGAGTCCGACCTCGCGCTTGCTGACCATCGCTGTGCTGTTCCTGATCTGGGGCCTGACCATGGTCTTCGTCAGCTGGCGCAGCGGTATCCGCAAGAAAGCCGAGGAAGAAAGCGAGGACGGCCAGGACCGCATTCGCCGCGAAGAGCTGATCGACGAAGAACAGAAGGAGTTGAAGGCGCGCTTCAAAGACGCGCTGAAAACCCTGAAGACGTCGAGTCTGTATCGCGGCCGCAGCGAACGCTGGCGCAGTGACTTGCCGTGGTATCTGCTGATCGGTCCGCAGGCCTCGGGCAAAACCAGTCTGCTGGACTTTTCCGGTCTGGAATTCCCGATCAACAAGATCGACCGCAAGCTGACCCGCGACACCCTCGGCACCCGTCATTGCGACTGGTACTTCGCCGACCACGGTGTGCTGATCGACACCGCCGGGCGTTACACCACGCAACCGGATGTGGAAGTCGACGGCGGTGCCTGGACAACGCTGCTGGAGCTACTGCGCAAGCGTCGTCGCGGGCGTCCGTTGAACGGCGTGCTGGTGACCATTCCGGTGGAAACCCTGCTCGGTGGCAGTGAGCAGGACATCGACACCCTCGCGCGCCAGATTCGGGGCCGTCTGCAAGACGTGCATCAGAAACTGCACGTCGACGTGCCGGTCTATCTGGTCCTGAGCAAGGCTGACAAGCTGCTCGGCTTCGACGAGTTCTTCGATCAACTGACCCGCGAAGAAAGCGATCAAGTGCTCGGCACCAGTTTCCGCAAGGATCAGGTCGGCACCGACGTCGCTGTGCTGCGCAACGAGTTCGAAGAACTGCTGCGGCGCCTCAACAGCCAAGTGATCATGCGCATGCACTCCGAGCGCGACACTCAGCGCCGTGGCCGCATCCTCGACTTCCCGCATCAACTGGGGCAGATCGGCGAGCGCCTGTGCCTGTTCGTCGACATGGCGTTCACCGGCAACCGTTATCAGCGTGCCACGCAACTGCGTGGTTTCTACCTGACCAGCGCACCGCACCTGACCCAAGAGATGGATGCGACCACCGCCGGCATCGGTGCCAGCCTCGGCATGAGCGCCGGCGTGCTGCCGACCCTGCGCAGCGGCCGTTCGCGGTTTATCCATCACTTGTTCAGCCAAGTGATTTTCCCCGAATCCGATTTGGCTGGTCTGGACAAGCGCGAACGCAGCCGTATTCATTGGGGCCAGCGTGCGCTATACGTCGGCGCACTGGCGGCACTGGCACTGTTCGGTATGCTTTGGGCGGGCGGTTTCTCGGCCAACTACGAGCGTCTGGAAAACCTGCGCAATCTGGCGCAGAACTGGACGCAACAACGCACGGCATTGTCGCCGCGTGATGACGCCATGGGCGTACTGAAAACCCTCGACAGCAGCTACGCCGCGACGCAGGTGTTCCCGAAGAAGGGCGACGTTTCGTACCACGAACGTGGTGGTCTGTATCAGGGTGAAGACGTCAATCCAGTGGTCAAAGAGGCTTACGAGCGCGAGCTTGAAAAGCAACTGCTGCCACGGGTTGCAACCATGCTCGAAGGGCAGATCCGCGCCAACATGAAGGACCGCGACCGCCTGCTCAACAGCCTGCGTGCGTACCTGATGTTGAACATGAAGGACCGTCGCGATGCGGCGTGGCTCAAGGACTGGGTCGCTACTGACTGGTCGACGCGCTACACCGGCAACACCGCTGTGCAAAACGGTTTGAGCGCGCATCTTGAGCGTTTGCTGAAGCAGCCGTTTATCTACCCGCTGAACGATCAGTTGGTTACCCAGGCGCGTCAGGTCTTGCGCAGCGAATCGCTGGCCACGGTGGTTTACCGCATGCTCCGCGAGCAGGCGCGTAACCTGCCGGACTATCGTTTCAGCCAACACCTCGGCCCACAAGGCTCGCTGTTTATCGGCACCGAATACGTGATCCCGGGGTTCTACACGCAAACCGGTTATCAGCAGTATTTCTCGGTACAGGGTTCGGCGCTGGTCACAGACATCCTGCGTGACAACTGGGTACTGGGTGAAGGCGCGGGCATCAGCGACATGGACTTGCGTCGCCTGATGGTCGAGCTGGAGCAACTGTACTTCCGCGACTACGCCAACTATTGGAGCGAAGCGGTTGGCCAGGTGGCCCTGCCGCCGATCAGCGATGCGGGTGAGGGCGCCGAGCAACTGGCGGGCCTGACCTCGGCCAACTCGCCGGTGCTGGCATTGCTCACTGAAGTGCGTGAGAACACCCGCTTCCAGGCGGCTGCAGACCCTGTCGAAGAAGCTGGCGACGCTGCTGATGCGCTGGCCGGGCAGAAAGGCAAACTGGGTAAGGTTGGCAAACTTGCCGCCGCCGCAGCGGACAAGGCTTCGGCGCTGAACGTGGCGAAGACCCTGCCGGACACCGCGAAGAAGTCGCTGCAACGCCGCTTCGAACCGCTGCATCGTTTGCTTGATGACAACAACGGCCCGGCGGCGGACCTGACGCCAGCGCTGAGCGCGCTCAATGACCTGCAACTGCAACTGGCCGGTCTGGCCCGTTCCAGCACGCCGGAACAAGCCGCGTTCGAAATGGCAAAAACCCGCATGAGCGGCCAGCGTGATGCGCTGACCAACCTGCGCAATGCGTCCAGCCGTCTGCCGCGTCCGCTCAGCGTGTGGTTCAACGTGCTGGCCGAAGACTCGTGGCGTCTGGTGCTGAACGATGCTTACCAATACCTGAACGGCCGTTATCAGAACGAGCTGTACAGCGTGTATGGCAAAACCATCAGCAAGCGTTATCCGTTCAGCGCCAGCAGCACCAGCGACGTGGCGATCAGCGATTTCCGCGAGTTCTTCCGAGCGCAAGGCACCGTCGACCGCTTCTTCGACAGCTACATGCGTCCATTCGTCAGCGGCGATCCGGGCAACTACCGCATGCGCAGCGTCGACGGCCACAGCCTGCCGGTGTCGAAAATGTATCTGGACCAGATGGCAGCGGCGCTGACGATTCGTCAGAGCTTCTTCTCGATCAACCCGGCCGAGCCGACCGTGCAGTTCAAACTGGAGCCGTACACCCTCGACCCGGCGGTCAGCCGTTCCGAGTTCAAGTTCGGCGACAAGACCATGGAATACCGCCACGGTCCGATCCTGCCAATGTCGTTCAAATGGCCGACCGATGCTGAAGACGGTCGCACCAGTCTGGTCATGGACAAAATGGCCGGGCGCCCGATCGGCATCGAGAAGAACTCCGGCCCATGGTCGCTGTTCCGTCTGTTCGACCTGATGCAGACCGAGTACCTGAGCGGTCGCGACGTGCTGGTGCTGAAAGCCGACGTAGGTGGCCTGCGCGCCAACTACCTGCTGACCAGCCAGCGCACGCCGAACCCGTTCGACATGGGCGTACTGCGCACCTTCCGTATGCCGGTGCAGCTCTGATGCTGGTGGCCAGTGCCTGGCGCAGCGCGGCGCGTACCGACCCGGGCAAGGTGCGGGCGCGCAACGAAGATGCTTTCCTCGACTCGCCACAGCAGGGGCTGTGGGTGGTCGCGGACGGCATGGGCGGTCATCAGGGTGGCGACATCGCCAGCCAGTTGATCGTCGCCAGCCTGGCTGAACTGCCGCAACACGAGGACTTCGACGAACGCCTCAAAGCCATCCGCCAGTGCCTGCACTGGCTGAACCGGCGTTTGGGGCAGGAGTTGACGGTCACCGCCGGACGTCACGACAGCATCATGGGCAGCACCGTCGTGGCGCTGCTGGTGGAAGGCAATCGCGCGGCCTGCATCTGGGCCGGCGACAGCCGTTGTTACATGTGGCGTGGGCAGCGGCTGTATCAGCTGTCCAAGGACCATTCGCTGCAACAGCAATTGATCGACGAACAGCAAATGAGCGTCGAACAAGCGGCAGCGCACCCGGCGGCTCAGGCGTTGACCCGAGCTGTTGGCGCCGCCGAACAACTGACCCTGGATGTCCTGGAACTCGAGGTCTATCCGGGCGATGCGTTTTTGCTCTGCAGCGATGGTTTGTATCAGGGCCTGAGCAGCGATGCCCTCGGCAACGCCCTCAGCCTCAGCGCGCCGCACGTGGCGCTGGAACGTTTGTTCGACGGCGCCCTGCGTGGCGCCGCGCGCGACAACCTGACAGCCGTGGTGATCCGCCAATGACTGAAATCGAATCCTCAGTCGATGACTTGCTGATGAGCGAAGAACAGGCCAACAACCTGACCTACTTCGCCTTCGCCAAGGAGAACAAGGCAGAACCTTTGCTGGCGCCGACCAAGGCCAGCATCGGTGCACTGCCGGACGTACTCGCCGGTCGCTACCACCTCGAGCGTCTGCTCGGGGCCGGTGGCATGGGCGCCGTTTACCGGGCGCGGGATCTGCTGCACGAACAGTTCGGTGATCCCGACCCTTACATTGCGCTGAAAATCCTCAGCGAAGAATTTGCCGAATCGCCGGACGCCAGTGCCTTGCTCTACAGCGAGTTCGCCCTGACCCGACGCCTGCGCCACGACAACGTCGTGCGTGCGCACACCTTTGAAGTCGACACCGACTGCCAGCGGGCCTTCATCACCATGGAATACATGCGTGGCCTGACCCTGGACAAATTGCTCTGCGAGCGGCCCCTCGGCCTGCCATGGAACGAACTGCGCGACATCGTCCTGCCGCTGCTCGACACGTTGGCCTACGCCCACGGTCGCGGCGTGCTGCACGGTGACATGAAACCGAGCAACGTCATGCTCAGCGAAGACGGCTTGCGCCTCTTCGACTTCGGCCTCGGTCAGGCAGAGGAGGGCGTGATGCCCGGCCTGCCGCACCTGAGCCGCGAACGCTTCAACGCCTGGACCCCAGGCTACGCCGCCCCCGAACTGCTTGAGGGCCAACCGTTGTCGGCCAGCGCGGACGTATACGGCGTGGCCTGCGTGATCTATGAACTGGCGGGCGGCAAACACCCGTTCCGCCGCTTGCCCTCGACCCAGGCCCGCGACGAGCACCTGGAGCGCGAACTGCAAGCACCGGCGAACTTACCGAAACACGGCTGGCCAGCGCTGCGAACCGCGCTGAGCTTCAACCCGGCAGAGCGCACCGTCACTGCCCAACAATTGCGTGACGCCTTGGGCGCCACTTCGTCCTGGCTGCAACGTCTGCGACTTCGGGCGTAACGGATGACATTCGAACAGGGAGCACTTTATGTTCAACCCAGCTAACGAAACCCACTTCAGCCTCAAGGTCGAAGACTACGTCGGCGACCTGCAAGTGCTGTCGTTCACCGGCACCGAAGGCATCAGCCAGCCGTATCGTTTCGACCTCGAACTGGTCAGCGAAAACCCTGATCTGGACCTCGAACAACTGCTGCACAAGCAGGCGTTTCTCGCATTCGATCCACAAGGCTCGGGCATCCACGGCCAGATCTACCGCGTTGCCCAAGGCGATGCCGGCAAGCGCCTGACCCGCTACAAAGTGTCGATGGTGCCGCAACTGCAATACCTGCATCACCGCACCAACCAGCGCATCTACCAGCAGATGTCAGCGCCGAAAATCATCGCGCTGATCCTCGAAGAACACGGCATCAAAGGCAACGCCTACAGCTTCCAGCTCAGCCAGCCGTGCCCGGATCGCGACTACTGCGTGCAGTACGACGAAACCGACCTGCATTTCGTCCAGCGCCTGTGCGAAGAGGAAGGCATTCACTACCACTTCCAGCACAGCGAAAAAGGCCACCTGCTGGTGTTCGGCGATGACCAGACCGTGTTCCAGAAGCTCGGCCAGCCGACCGCTTATGTGCAAGGTAGCGGCATGGTCGCCGAAGAACCGGTGATCAAAGGCTTCAAACTGCGCCTGGAAGCCCGCACCAGCCGCACCACGCGCCGCGACTACGACTTCGAAAAGCCACGCCTGCAAATGGAAGCCGCGTACAAACCCGAAGGCGCTCTCGATAGCAAAGACGCCGAGCCGGATCTCGAAGACTACGACTACCCCGGCCGCTTCATCGACCGCGCGCGCGGCAAGTTCCTCAGCCAACGCGCCCTCGAACGCCATCGCGCCGACTACCGCCAGGCCGAAGGTCGCGGCGACCAGACCAAACTGGTCAGCGGCCACTTCATGGCGATGTCCGACCACCCGCGTAGCGAGTGGAACGACCTGTGGCTGCTCACCGAAATCGTCCACGAAGGCAAACAGCCGCAAGTGCTCGAAGAAGGCGTGACCAGCGACACCACCGACAACAAGGACGACTTTCACCAAGGCTACCGCAACACCTTCCTCGCCACCCCGTGGGACGTGTTCTACCGCCCCGCGCTGGAACACCCGAAACCGCGCGTGCTCGGCAGCCAGACCGCCCACGTCACCGGCCCCAAAGGCGAAGAAATCCACTGCGACCAGTACGGCCGTATCAAAGTGCAATTCCACTGGGACCGCGAAGGCCAGGCCGACGACAAAACCAGCTGCTGGCTGCGCGTCTCCAGCTCCTGGGCCGGCGACCGCTACGGTGCGATCAGCATCCCGCGCATCGGCATGGAAGTCCTCGTCACCTTCCTCGAAGGCGACCCCGACCAACCGCTGGTGACCGGCTGCCTGTACCACAAGGAAAACCCGGTGCCGTACGCCTTGCCGGCGAACAAGACCCGCAGCGTGTTCAAAACCCTTAGCTCTCCGGGGGGCGGTGGCTACAACGAGCTGCGCATCGAAGACAAGAAAGGTGCGGAGCAGATCTACATTCATGCGCAGCGTGATTGGGATGAAAACGTTGAGCATGACCAGAAGATTCGGGTCGGTAATGAACGTCACGACACGGTAGTTAAGAACACCTACACAGAGCTGAAGGCTGAAGAACACCGCACCACGATCTCCGATCGCAAGGTTGAAGCGAAGCTGGATGATCACCTGACGATTGGGCAGAACCAGCATATGAAGCTGGGGACTGCGCAGCTCACCAGCGTGGGGAAAGAGATTCACCTTAAGGCAGGGGACAAGATCGTTATCGAGGCGGGGACGGAGCTGACCATTCTTGGGGGTGGGAGCTTTATCAAGCTCGATGGCGGTGGGGTTACGGTGGTTGGGCCGGTGATCAAGATCAATGCGGGTGGCTCGGCGGGATCCGGCTCCGGCATTGGCATCAAGCCGCCAGTGCTGCCGGTCGCGGCGGACAAGGATAAGGCCGGCAGCCTGATGGATCGCGCTCAGGGCAACACACGATCGCCAGTCCCACCCGCCCCGGTGAAGAACCTGCGCTTTGACATTCGTCTGGCTGACCGCCCGGGGGAAGGCGCCTTTGCATTGGCGAACACACCGTGGCGCATCATCAAAATGAGTGAGCCGACCTGGAAAAAAATCGGTCGCGTGCCGGAAAGCGACGTCATCGCCAAAGGCGAAACCGATGACGAAGGCAAAGTCACCCTTACCGATGCTGTTCAGAAGAAGCTGTCCCTCGAATACCCACAAAATCCGGAAATGTTCTGGCTGGTATATCCAGGTCAATGCGTTGCGCTCAAGGCACATACCGACACCGGCTGGTCTGAAGAACAGCGTGAACTGCTGGCACTGGCAAGTATGGACTTCAGCAGCGAGCCCCACTCCGACGCCCGTCACGAACAAGCCGGCACAGACAAACTCAGCGCCTTCGAAAACTTGTCACTGACCGACGGCATTGCACTCTTCGACAAATTAAAGGGATTTAAGGCATGAGCAACTTGAACGGCGTTCAGCCCAAGCAACTGAACCAACTGAACTCAAAAGAAGGCGATGCCTACACCGCTACTTCCGCTCCTGGCTGGTTCATCAAAGGCAATGCCAAATACGGCGAAGCGTTCTCACCTGAGCGCCCGGGCAACGAAGTGAAGTTTTTCACCACCGGTAGCGACTACTTCAAAGATGTCGCCAATGCGATAAAAAACGCTAAGAAATCCATCTTCATTTCCGGCTGGCAGATCAACTACGAAGTGCGGCTGGAGGGCGAAACCCGGCTGTGGGACTGCTTGCACCATGCGTTGCACAAAGGCGCGGCGCCGGACATCTACCTCATGCCTTGGCTGTCGCCGAAGGCCGCCGTTGATACCGGTGATCTGGAAACCATGGTGGCCGCGTTTGTTCTGAATGCCGGTCTCGCGAAGAAGAAAGTCTGGTGCCTGCCGGCGATCCAGCAAAGTGACATGGGCACCCTTGGTCTGTTCTTTTCCCATCACCAGAAGATGGTGGTGATCGACAACGAAATCGCCTACGTCGGTGGGATCGACCTCGCCTACGGGCGCCGCGATGACAACAACTTTCGTCTGGCCGCCGAAGGCCGAACCGCCAACGAGTTTTACAACCCGTGCATCCCGCCGATCAAGGAAATCGAAGCCCACAAGCAATACCCGTACATGACCACCGTCGAGTTGATCGGCGCAGCCTTGATGGAGGGTGATGTATTGAGCAAGGCCCAGCGCAAGCTGGCATGGGCAAAAGATAACAAGATGTTCAACGTGCTGCGGGAAGCCAAGAAAGACGCCGGCGAATGGTTCGCCGAAAAGGGCAAGGACGGCCTGCGCTTGCTCGGTGCGGGTGCTGCGTACTCTACCGGCGGTGTGATCTACATTGCCGAGTTCATCCAGCAACAGTTGACCGGAGACAATCTGGAAGGCTGGAAGAAAAGCTTGCGCCAATGGAAAACCTCGCTCGATGGCGCCGTCGGCACCATTGATCATGAAGTCCAGACGCTGCAAAAAACCGACAGCAGCCTGACTGAACTGCGCCAGGAAGCCAAATCCATCAGCGAGGCTATCGGTGTGGCGCTGAATAAGCCGGAACAAGCCTCGGCCATTCAGCAGCGTGTCGAGAACTGGCTGGTGCGCGCGCAACAGAAAATTCCTGCGGTGACCGCGGTCACTCAGCCGGGTCGCGCCAAGTTGCAAACTCAGGTCACCCGCCTCAAGGGTGAAGTGCAGACCTGGGTAGAGCGCGCTGCTCCGCAGGCGGACAAGTTTCAACAAGACTTGTCCGCCTGGGCTGGCCAAGTCATTAAGTCCGGCGGTCAAATCAGCGAGCAGCTATTGAACGAAGGCAGCGAACTCACCAGCCTGTGGATCCAGCAAACAGGGCTGGGCGCGTTTTATGCCTGGCTCAACAACACGCCAACGCCGATTATCACCGCCAAGGCGATGACGGAATTCGAACAGATCTCCACCCCTTTTGTCCTCTACCTGCACTCGGTTCTCGACCGATTGAGCGATGCTCAAACGGGCCAGCCCTATTCGTACCTGGCCGACCCCGCGACCCGCCTGCTGCCACCCGGCGGCATGATGCTCGACAGCATCAAACAACCGCGCATGCCTTGGCATGACGTGCATATGCGTCTGGAAGGCAGCTCGGTTTATGACCTGTCGCGCAATTTCATTGATCGCTGGAACAGTCTGCAGGCGCGCTTCGACGGCAAAGTGCAGAAGATGCCAAGCGTGCTGACCGGCCTGCTGAAGTTCGCTGACAAGAACCTTGAGCCCGTCCCGTTCAAACCGCACTACCTCGCGCAACCCGAACGTGTCGCACCAAAGGGCAAAATGAGCATGCAAGTACTGCGAAGCGCTCCGCTGCGCATGCAAACCGAAGAACGCCAGGGCGCCAGCAAGTCAGGCGCCAAAGCTCCAGCCTCCGCCCCGACAGGCGTTCAGGCAAATTGCATGCAGGCCATGCTGCAAGCGATCTCGGGGGCGCAGCATTTCATTTACATTGAGAACCAGTTTTTTCAGAGTGCGTATGGCGAGGGGACCAAGGAGTCACCTTCTGTAGTCGATGGACCAATGCAAAGCTTGATGAGCATCTCAGGGTTACCAGGGTACGAAACCTATAAGAAACGGCTACGACTGGACGAAGTGGAAAAGGACCCTAAGAAACTTCACAAAATCAATTATTTCGCATTGGCGGAGATGATACGAAACAAAGAGGCCGAGGCGTTTACTCAGGGCGTCATGCAGGTTTTGACCAATCAGGCGACCGTCGAGAGCTTGAATCTCCTGCAAACACCACAAACCGCCCTGATAAACCCGCTGTGCGAAGCGCTGGCCGATCGAATTGAACGCGCGATCGAAATGGGCGAGAACTTCCATGTCTACATGGTTCTTCCCGTACACCCCGAAGGACCGCTCAACGCGATCAACTTGATGACCCAAGTTCACCTGACGATGCAAAGCATTTCGCTGGGCGAGCAGAGCCTGATAAAACGAGTACAGCGGGCGATGGCGATTAAGGAGCAGATGGATAGAGGGTTCACTGAAGAACATGCGAAAAAAGCAATCGAGTTTGTCAAGGCGCAATCAAACGAACTTAAAGTATACGAAACCATGAAGTGGTCGAAGTATCTGACGCTGTTGAACCTTCGCACATGGGAAAATTTAGATCGGCCAGTTACTGAACAGATTTATATCCACAGTAAATTACTCATTGCTGACGACCGCGTGGCTATTATTGGCAGCGCAAACATCAATGACCGCAGCCAAGTGGGAGATCGAGATTCAGAATTAGCTGTAATCGTGTCTGGCAATATCTCAGCCACAGCAGCAGTCGATGGCAAGAAACAGCATCCTGTTTGCCCTGAAGTAAAAAAGTTACGAGAAAAATTATGGCGAAAGCTGTTTGCTCTGGACGTGAAGGGTCAGGACGTAAAAATCAAACCAGCTACACTCTTAGGCAAAATGATTGACGAACCCGCCGCCCCAAAAACTTGGGAGAGCATACAAGAACAGGCATTGCTAAACTTAACCCGGTACAAAAAAGCTTTCTCTTTCATCCCTAATAATTACGATTCCATTTGGCCAACCTGGATAAAACAAAAAGAAAATACCGCAAAACAAACTACCAACCCGATGGCCAGGGCAAGAGAGTTTATGCCATTTGAAAGCGAATTCTGGAAAAAACCAGTCGCCGACAAAGCGCCCGAAGAAATACTTGGCTTTATCACAGCTCTTCCGGTCAACTGGACAAAAAACGAAAATAATGACTCTGGGTTCAATATGACTATTCTTGCCAAGATAACGCCAAGTATCCAAAGTGAAAATCACGGAAAAATCTTGATCGCATCTGCAGCCAAAACACAAACGATGGAAAACTCCTGATGCGCAACTGTCACTTTTGGCCCATATTTCTAACAATCCTAATGACGGGCTTTCAAAACACCCAAGCTGCTTCTAAGGCTTCATCTGACTCGAGCAAAACAGAATGTCTCGGGCGTACCGTATTTGAAACTCGAGAAGATATTACATGGCACCTGCTTGATGAGCGATGGGACTACTCCGATGGCACCGGCCTTGGCAGTTACTCTCCCGACATTAATCTTGCAGACAAGCAGTTGAGCTATGGAAGCGACCCTTCCGACAACGCATTTCATTTAGTCACTATAGATGTCACTCCAAAAACCACCATCGATACGTTCAATAAACTTGTTCGTAGACACAGCCATGGTTCACTTGAAGCAAAAAAGCGAGTAATACAGGGTGAGATCAACGAAATTTCTTCAGAGATAACTGAAGAATTATCGAAATCAAATCAGGCCAAACACCAAGTGCTCTCCAAAAAAAATAAAGACCTTAATGCGTCACTTGAGAGACTCGACAAAGTAAGTTCAGAGCTCGTTCTACTACCAGCGCTAATAGATCAGTTTGAAGAGCAGGGTCGTCCCACTGATAAATTAGTCGCAGAACTGAAAGCCTACCAAAAAGAATTCGACAGCTACCCTACAGACGAACTCTACGCCGAGCAGTCCTCTTTCGACTTCGGCATGCCAGATGCCTTTGGCGTTCGTCACCCCGACAAACTCATCGTGCTGCTGTGGCGTGACGAGCACATCTACCGCTTCGCATTCGGCCAACAAAGCGACTATTCCGAACACAGAAGCTCGTTCGAAAAACTACTCCCCGCCGCCCGTGACCTGCTCGCGCGGTTCCGTACACGCGCAGAATTTGAGATACCCAAAGAGACTGGCTTTTGCCTGCCCTTCGGCTTCATCGCCGATGATGGCAAAGCCCACTACTCGATCACCATGGCCTGGCATCCCACTGACAATCCGAACCTGCTCTACAGCCTGAGTTTGAGTGACGACATCGGCAAAGCCCTTAATCTGCTCCCAGTATTGACCACGCCGATAATGGGCAGCCCGTTCCCAAGTGCCGGCGAGATTCAAACCTTCGGTCCTTCAAAAGTGCAGATCGGATCGCGCACAGGAATCATGGGCGGCAAGTATTACAAGCCCACGGACCCGCAAGGCGGAGAAACTGAGGTCACAGAACGATTCGTCATGACCGCGGGTCTGGCCAACAAGGGTTATGAGCCAAGCATGGTGTTAAAGGCCCAGAATTACGCTTCGACACAAGTCAGGTCCTTTGAGCAGAGCAAGGAAGACTTCCTCAACATCCTGAAGAGCTTCCGCCTGCAACCGGGTATGGACAAGCTGACCGGTAAGTGAAAGCAATCTGGCGGTGCGTGAATAGAGCAGATTTTTTCAATGCCTAACTTGGATAATCTGCTCTGCTCTGCAGGAACTTAGTAGTCGAACGTTTTGCGAATGATCTACCAATACACTCTACAAGCCACGCTAACGGCGATCAGCAACTGGATACGGAAGCCCCTGATGTACGCCACTCACTTCTCATATGCCTTATTTACGTCAGCGCTGATCAGCTCACTGGTAGCGCAAGCTGGCACTGTAGACTCTAAATCACAAACAGAATGCCTAGGGCGCTCGCTATTTGATATCAATCAAGATACATCATGGCACTTACTGAACGACCAGTGGGACTATACCGATCGCCTCGATTTTGCCACCTACACTCCGGACATAAGACTGGAGGACAAAGAACTTAATTACGGCAGCGATCCAACAAATGATGCTTACAGTCTCGTCACTATAGATGTCAGTCCAAAAACTACTTTCGAAACATTTAAAAAATTGGTCGACAGACATAGCCCAAGCGTGGTTGAGGCTAAAGAACGAGTTATAAAAAATAAAATAGAAGAAATTTCAGTAGCCATGACCGGTGACTTGTCGCGCTCGGATCCTGATCAATACAAATCCTTAGAGGATGAAAGAGACGAGCTTAGGGAGAAATTTGACAAGTTGGGTAGAGCAACCATAGAGCGAGTTTTATTACCGGGCCTAATCGCTGAATTCAAAGAACAAAAAAAACCTACTGAAAAACTCGAACTTGAACTTGAAACCTACCAGAAAGAGTTCGACAGCTATCCAACAGACGAACTCTATGCCGAACAGTCCTCTTTCGAATTCGGCATGCCAAACGCCTACGGCGCTCGTCACCCCCACAAGCTCATCGTCCTGCTATGGCGCGACGAGCGCGTCTATCGTTTTGCCTTCGGCCAGCAGAGCGCCTATTCCAGACACAGAAGCTCGTTCGAAAAACTGCTTCCTGCCGCCCGTGATCTGCTAGCACGGTTCCGCACACGCGCCGAATTTGAGATACCCAAAGAGCCTGGCTTCTGCTTACCTTTCGGCTTCATCGCCGATGATGGCAAAGCCCACTACTCAATTACCATGGCCTGGCATCCCACTGACAACCCGAACTTGCTGTACAGCCTTAGTTTGAGTGATGACATCGGCAAAGCTTTTGACTTGCTGCCCATATTGACCACACCGATCATGGCCAACCCGTTCCCAAGCGCCGGCGTCATTCAAACCTTCGGGCCTTCAAAGGTGCAGATCGGTTCGCGCGAAGGACTTATGGGTGGCAAGTATTACAGACCCACTGATCCACAAGGCGATGAAAACTCTTCCACAGAACGCTTTGTCATAACCGCCGGAACGGCCAATAAAGGCTGGGAGCCTAGCCTAGTATTGAAAGCCGAGAATTATGCTTCAAAACAAGTCAGAACCTTTGAGCAGAGCAAGCAAGACTTCCTCAACATCCTAAAGAGCTTCCGCCTGCAACCTGGCATGGACAAGCTGACCGGTAAGTGAAAGCAATCTTGCGGTGCGCAATAGAGCAGATCTGTTCAATGTCCGACTTGGATAATCTGCTCAGCACCGCAGCAATTAGCCGTCGAACGAATACGCTATACACGTCCCGTTAATAGCGATCAGCAACTGGATACGGAAGCCCCTGATGCATGCCACTCACTTCTTATATGCCTTATTTACGTCAGCGCTGATAAGTTCACTGGTAGCGCAAGCCGGCACTGGAGAGTCTAAATCACAAACAGAGTGCTTGGGGCGATCGGTATTCGACATAAAACCAGAATTAACGTGGCACCTGCTTAACGACCAATGGACCTATACTGCCGGCACTGATTTCACCACTTATTCACCGGATATACGCTTGGCGGACAAGCAGCTCAGTTACGGGAGTGATCCAACAAATGATGCATACGGTCTAGTCACCATTGAAGTCTCACCTAAAACCGATTTAGAAACCTTTAACGAATTGGTCAGCAGCCATCGCCCAGACATAACCGTGGCAAAAGAACGTGTAGTAAAAAACAAAATCGACAAAATTTCAGAAATAATGACAGGTGACTTATCTCGCTCGGACCCCGCAAAATATAAATCACTGCAAAAGCAACGACTCGATCTCCGCAAAACATTAACCAGAATCAGAAAAGTAAGCACCGAACTCGTTGTGCTGGCGGACTTTATAAGTCAATTCAAAAGAGAAAACCGTCCCTACAAACATTTTGAAGTTGAATTGGAAGCCTACAAAAAAGAATTCGATACCTACCCAACAGATGAACTCTACGCCGAGCAGTCCGCCTTCGACTTCGGCATGCCAGACGCCTACGGCGCTCGCTATCCCGACAAACTCATCGTGCTCTTGTGGCGTGACGACCGAATCTATCGCTTCGCATTCGGCCAACAAAGCGACTATTCCGAACACAGAAGTTCGTTCGAAAAACTACTCCCCGCCGCCCGTGACC